>MEMX01000001.1:0-1397 GCA_001768075.1 Anaeromyxobacter sp. RBG_16_69_14
CTCCCGCTTGATCTTGAACGTGCCCACCATGGCCGCCAGCTCCTGCGCCTGGCCGGAGAGCTCCTCCGCCGCCGAAGACGACTCCTCCGAGTTGGCGGCGTTCTGTTGCGTGACCTTGTTCATCTCCGTCATGGCGGTGTTGACGTGCTCGATCCCCGAGGCCTGCTCCCTGGCCGTGGACGCGATCTCGGCCACGATCTCGGTGACCTTGCCGATCCCCTTGGCGATCTCGGCCAGCCTGTCGTTGACCTGCTTCGACGTCGCGGCGCCAGCCTCCGTCTCCTTCACGGATTGACGGATCAGCTCCTCGGTCTTCTGCGCGGCCTCCTTCGACCGCAGCGCCAGCGAGCGCACCTCCTCCGCGACGACCGCGAAGCCTCGCCCCGCCTCGCCCGCCCGTGCCGCCTCCACCGCCGCGTTCAGGGCCAAGAGGTTGGTCTGGAACGTGATTTCGTTGATGTCCTTGATGATCTGGGAGGTGCTCTCGGCAGAGGTGCGGATCCTGCCCATGGCGCCCATCATCTGCTCCACGGCTGCCGTGCCCGCTGCCGTGGCGTCCTTGGCCGTCTGGGCCAGCGCGTCCGCCTGCTGCGCGTTGTCCGTCGACAGCTTGGTCATGGTGGCCATCGACTCCAGCCGGGAGGTGGTGTCCTCCAGCGATCGGGCCTGCTCGGAGGCACCGCTCGCCACCGCCTGGCTCGACGACGCGATCTGGCCGGAAGCGGACGAGACCTGCTCGGCCGCGTCTGCGACCTTCGCGAGGAGGTCGTTCAGCGCCCGGGCCGTGCTGTCGAGCTGATCCTTCAGCTTGGTGAAGTTGGCGCGCGCCTCGGTGGTGTGCTGGTCGCCTGCCGCCACCTGGAGGTCGAGGTCCATGTCGCCCGCCGCCAGGAGCGCCAGGTTGGACGACAGCCGCTCGACCTCGACCTTGGTGTAGTCCTTGACCCTGATCAAGGGAGTGAGGTCCGAGACGATTTCCACGTAGCCGATCTTCTCCCCCTTCTTGTTGAGGACGGCGTTCGTGTCCTGCTTGCATCCCATCCCGCACCAGTCGAAGAAGCTCTCCTTCACACCTCTGTCGAACTGCCGGATGCCGCAGCCCTCGGTGTTGCAGATGTTGGCCGTGGCGTTGCTGCAGGCCATGCCGACGGCCTGCTTCCGATCCTTGACGCGCCCCTCCCTCACCATGAGCGCCTCGAAGGGCTTGTTCATGAAGGTCCACTTCATGTTCGCGTCGGTGACGTGGATGGGGAACGGCACGGCGTCGATGATCGCCACGTGCCACGCTGCCTTGTCCGCCGCCGCGTCGAGCGCGGCGTTCATCGCGTCCGCGATCTCCCTGAATTCCCCCTGGTGCTTCGAGGCGTCGGCCCGGGCGTCGAGGTCCCCGCGGGCGG
>MEMX01000001.1:1405-16201 GCA_001768075.1 Anaeromyxobacter sp. RBG_16_69_14
CGCAGGAGGTCAGTCTCGTGCGCCAGGATCTCGAGGGGGTGCGCGACGGCACCGACCAGCTGGGTGGCAGCGCCGTACGCGGCGAGGAGCGTGAGCCCCATGACGATCCAGAGCAGCCACCGCGCGTCGGTGGTAGAGGGCTTGCCGATCGACCAGAGGCCGATGACCCCCAGGGCGACGGCACCGAGCGCGACGAGCGCAATGGCCAGGTGAATCTTGGTTCGAAGCTTCATGGAATCTTGCATAGGGGTCTTCGCGTCGGGATCTGGTGGAGTGTTTCGACGACGGGTTGGGCGTGGGGACTCACAGCGGCGACCAGTTGATGTGATTCTCCAGCGGCACCGCCGCCGCTGTGAGCTGATGTCCGGCGCCTTGCGGCGCCTCAAGCGGAGGGGAGAACTCTCCCCCCGCGCCCCCCATCTCGAGCGTCAGTTCATGTGGCATGCGCTATCACAGCGAGGAGGTTGAGGACTGCACGACGTCGTCGGCCTCGTCGGGCGACAGGAGGCGGCCGATGTCGATCAGGAAAATCACCCGATCGTCGGCCTTGCCGATGCCGAGGACGAAGTCGATGTCGTCCGCGCTCTGCCCGAAGGAGGGCGGGGGCTCGATCTGGGCGGCGTCGATCGAGAGCACCTCGAGCACCTGGTCCACCAGGACTCCCATCGTCAGCGTGCGCCGGCCGGCCGCGCACTGCACGACGATGATGACGGACTGGTCGGTGGCGTCGGCGCGGTCCATCCCGAGCTTGAGCCGCAGGTCGATGACCGGGATCACCTTGCCGCGCAGGTTGATGATGCCCCGGAAGTACTCGCGCATCTGCGGTGCGGGCGTGATCTCCATGAGGCGGATGATCTCCAGCACCTTGAGGATCTCGAGGCCGTACTCCTCCCGGGCCAGCTTGAAGGTCATGTACTTCCCGCCGAGCTGGCCGCAGGCACGGGACGCGCCGGGCCTGGCGGCCGGGCTCATGCTCTCGGAGAGGGTGTCCATGTACGACCTCCGGGACGTCGCCGGCGTTCCGGCCGGGCGTCCTTTCCAGAACGCCACCCTTTGACAGGACCGAAGTCCTCGGCACGGGGCGGCATCCGTCGCGGCGGGGCTCTGCTTGAGGCGTGCCATTCCCCAGCGGCGCTTTGCCGATTCCGCCGCTCCGAGCAGCGCGCGGCCCCGCTCTTCGGGTGGATCGACCCGCCGCAAGCATGCGGCGTCGGCCTCCGGCGCGCTTCGCGCGTGGGTCAGCCGCTCCCCACCCGTCGCCGTGTCGTCGCCCGGCCGTGGGGACGCGGAGAATCGCCGCCATCCCGCGACAGGATTGCCAGGGACCCGTCGATGAATTGCCAGTTCTCGAGTCGATCCGGGAGAGAGGTCGCCTCCCCCTCGCGCGCGAACGGGATCGCCTGCTCACCCCACCCGGCGCCAGGACGAGCGTCGGGTGCCAGACGACGATTCCGGTGACTCACCGGGTCCACCGGACCCCGGGTCGCGCGTCGTCAGGCGGGGGGCCGCCTTCAAACCGCCGGCCCCCTCACGCTCCCTGCTCGCTCCGGGGCAGCCTCATCCGGCTGCCCCTGCACTCGCTGGACGCCCTTTCGTCACCTGGCGCGGACCTTGGCCGACGTCTTCGACGGTGCCCCGGCGGGTGCGGCGGGCCGCACCTGGATCGGGCCCAGCGGGACCCCCTCGAGCTGAGGTTTGACGGCCGCCGGGTCGCAGACCATGACGGTGGTGAGCTTGGCAGTGTCGAGGTACTTCTGCGAGACCCGCTGCACGTCCACCGGGGAGACGCTGGCGACCTGCACCGCGAACTGGTCCCAGTAGTCGTCGGGGAGACCGTAGACGACCTCCTCGGCCAGCTTGCCGGCGATGCCGGCTGTCACCGCGAAGTCGGCGGGCAGGGACAGGAGGAGCGCGTTGCGCGCCACCGCCAGCTCCTCGGGCGGCACCGGTCTCTCGCGCAGGCCCGCCACCTCCCGGAGCACCGCCTCGGTGGCGGCTCCGGTCACGTCTGCCTTGACGCTCCCGACGATGAAGCTCGTCCCGCCGAGCTTGCGCGCCTCGCTCCGCGCGTAGATGCCATAGGTGTACCCCTCCTTCTCGCGCAGCTTGCGGAAGAGGCGCGAGGCGGTGCCGCCGCCGAGGACCTGAAAGGCCACCTCCGAGGCGACGTAGTCGGGCGAGGAGCGCTGGAAGCCGGGCATCCCCATCATCACGTAGGCCTGCGGCGCCGGGCCCCGCTTCTCGACGAGCACCGTCTGTAGCCTGGGTGGCTTTGCCACCGCTGCCTTGCTCGTCGGTGTCGACCCGCCCTTCCAGGCACCGAGCGCCTTCTCCAGCGCGTTCCGGAGCCCCTGCTCGGCGACGTCACCCACCACCACCAGCTCGCTGGACCGTGGCTTCCAGCGCGCAGCGTGATACCGGACCAGGTCGCCACGGCGGGTCGCCTTCACGGACCGCTCGGTGCCCATGGGCCAGTGGCCGTACGGGTGATCACCCCAGTAGAGTTTCTGGAAGGTCTTCGCCGCCGTTGCACCGGGCTGGTCGCGCTGCTGGATGAGCGAGACGAGCCGTTGGTCCTGTACGCGCGCGAAGTCGCCCTGCGGGAAGACCGGGCTCATGAGGACATCGGCGAAGATCTCGAGCAACTCCTCGAGGTGCCCGCTGAGCACCGAGCCCGAGAGCGACGCGGAGTCGAAGCCGGCGCCTGCCGAGAGGCTCGCCCCGATGAAACCGAGGTCGTCCGAGATCCGGGTCGCGCTGCGCTTCTTCGTGCCCTCGGTCAACATGGCGGCGGTGAAGCTCGCCAGGCCGGGTTCGTCCGCAGGGTCGTAGCTGGCGCCGGCGTCGACCACCAGGTGGAGGGCGACGACGGGGAGCTTGTGAACCTCCACCAGGCGCACCTTGAGGCCGTTCGTGAGCTGGAAGTGGCGCTGGGGCGGCACCTTGAGAGCGGGGGCCGGGCCGGGCTCGGGTACGCGAGAGCGGTCGCCGGGCTGGACCGCGGCGGCTTCCAAGGCGGGCTTTGGCCCCGATGGTGGCAGGTGCTTGGGAGCGCAGGCGAGGAGCGCGGCGGCGAGGAAGGGGGTCGCGCGGCGCATCACTTGCTCCCCTCGTTCGCCGGCCGAGCGGGCCGGGTGGCGGGCGAGCCGGGCGGTCGCGGCGTTCGCGGAGCGAGGGCGACCTTCCTCGGCATCACAGTCAGGATGACGCGGGCGTCCTTCTTCAGCCATCTCGTTGCCACGTCGCGCACCTCCTCCGGCTTCACCTTTCGATAACGACCGATGTCCTGCGGAAAGTACCCCGGGTCGCCGGTCTCGAAGTAGTAGCGGTTGAGCGAGGCGGCGCGGCCGCCGAAGCCGCCCACCGGTTCCAGACCGAAGATCGCCCTCGACTCCGTCTTGTTGACGGCCCGCTGGAGCTCGCCTTCGGCGGGCGGCTCCTTCTTGAGCTTCTCGATCTCCTCGTCGATCTCGGCGAGGAGCCGATCCACTGTCTGGCCCGGCTTGGGCGTCGCCACCACCAGGAACGTGCTGGCGAGCTCCTGGGACGACTGGCCCGCCGAGATCTGCTGGGCGATGCGCTCGTCCATCACCAGCCGTTTCACCAGTCGGGCGCTCTTCCCCTCGCTGAGGATCGCGCCGAGCATGTCGAGCTGCGCGTCGCCCTCCGCGAAGAGCTTCGGCGTCTGCCACGCGACGTACAGGCGCGGCAGCTCGACGTTGTCCTCGATCGTGACGCGCTTCTCCTGCGTGAGCGGTCTGGGCGTCGGCCGGCGGTGCTCCGGCGGCGGAGAGGGGGGGATGGCGCCGAACCACTTCTCCACCAGGCGACGCGCCTCCCCGGGATCGAAGTCGCCGGCGATGGCGAGCGACGCGTCGTTCGGCCCGTACCATTGCCTGAAGAACTCTCGGACGTCGGCGAGGGTGGCCGCCGAGAGATCCTCGTGCGATCCGATGGGCAGCCAGTGATACGGGAAGTCGGGGTCCCACAGGTTCGCGGCCAGCGTGATGAAGGCCGTGCCGTAAGGCTGCATCTCGAACGACTGGCGGCGCTCGTTCTTCACCACCTCGCGCTGGTTGTCGAGCTTCGCCTGGTCGAGGGTCGGGAGCAGCCACCCCATGCGATCGGACTCGATGAAGAGCGCCTGCTCGAGGGCGTTCGACGGCACCTGCTCCCAGTAGACGGTCTGGTCCTGGCTCGTCGATCCGTTGGCGCTGCCGCCCACGTTCTCGATGAGGCGATCGGCCTCGCCCTTGGGCAGGTGGGCCGAGCCCTGGAACATGAGGTGCTCGAAGAGGTGCGCGAACCCCGTGCGGCCGGGCTTCTCGTCCTTCGAGCCGACGTTGTAGTGCACGTCGACGCCGACGATGGGCGCGGTGTGGTCCTCGGACAAGATGACGTTGAGGCCGTTCGCCAGCTTGAAGCTCTCGAACGGGATGGAGGGGATCTTCTCGGGCTGGGCGTGGTTGGCGAGGGAGAACGCACTGGCGAGGGCGAGGACGAGGCTCGTCATGCCGGCGCTTATAGACAAAGGACGGGCCCGCGTCGATGCGTTCGAGGGGCCTCACAGCGGCGCCCAGTTGATGTGAGCCCCCAGCGTCACCGCTGCCGCTGTGAGCTGATGTCCGGCGCCTTGCGGCGCCTCGAGCGGGGGGAGAACCTCTCCCCCCCGCGCCCCCCATCCCAAGCGTCACTTCAACTGAGCAGCGCTATCACGTCGGCTCGAGCCGCATGCCCTTGGGGATGACGACGATCCCGCTCTCCGTGACGTGGAAGCGCTTGCGGTCCTCGTCGAGGTCATAGCCGATGGAGGTACCCGCCGGGATATCGACGTGCTTGTCGACGATCGCTTTCTTGATCCGGCAGTGCCTCCCGATGTTCACGTTCTCGAAGAGGATCGACTCCTCCACGCTCGAGTAGCTGTTCACCCGCACCTTGGGAGACAGGATGGAGCGGTTGACGCGCCCGCCGGAGATGATGCAGCCCTCGGACACGAGCGAGTCGGTGGCGTGGCCGAGGCGCCCCTCCCTCTCGTTGGCGAAGACGAACTTGACCGGCGGGTAGTTGTACTGGACCGTGAAGATGGGCCAGCTCTCGTTGTAGAGCGAGAAGATGGGGTCGACGGCCACCAGGTCCATGTTTGACTGGTAGTAGGCCTCGAGGCTCCCCACGTCGCGCCAGTAGCCGCGCTCGCGCTCCGACTGGCCGGGCACCCGGTTCTGCGCGAAGTCGTACACGTACACGCGCTTGCGCTCGTAGATGCTCGCGATGATCGACTTGCCGAAGTCGTGCGCGCTGTTGGGGTCGCCGGCGTCGCGCACGATCTCCTGCACGAGCACGTCGGTGGCGAAGAGGTAGTTGCCCATCGACGCGAGACAGCGGGTCGGATCGCCCGGCATGGTCTTGGCGCCGCTCCTGGGCTTCTCCACGAAGCCCACCATCCTCCCGGCGTCGTCCACCTCGATGATGCCGAAGTCGTGCGCCTCGTGGATCGGGATGGGGATGGCTGCCACCGTCGCGTCGGCCTTGCAGTCGAGGTGGTAGTCGAGCATTTGCCGCACGTCCATGCGGTAGACGTGGTCGGCGCCGAACACGTAGGTGTAGTCGGGCTCCTCGTCGGTGATGATGTTGAGGTTCTGGTAGATGGCGTCGGCGGACCCCTCGAACCACTTCGGGCCCACGCGCATCTGCGCGGGTACGATCTCCACGTACTGGTTGAGGAGCGCGGCCAGCCGCCAGCCGCGCTGCACGTGCGTGTTGAGCGACTCCGACTTGTACTGGACCAGGACCTTCATCCTGAGGAAGCCGGAGTTGGCGAAGTTGGAGAGGACGAAGTCGACGATGCGATACCGGCCGCCGAAAGGCACGGCGGGCTTGGCACGTTCGCGGGTGAGCGGGTCGAGCCGGCGGCCTTCACCGCCGGCGAGGATCATGGCCAGGCATTTCGCCATCGGCGAGGGCTCCTCTGGCGACGGAAGAGACCAGCTGCTTCGCGTCCCGCTCCTTGTCCTGCGTCACGTGGTCGATGCTAAGAGGTTCGGTGTAGACCGGCAAGCAACAGCGATGGGCCGTGGTCCGCGGTTTCCTTGGCCCCGTGGCATGGTCCCCTTCGATGGCCCCTTCCAATGGCGCCCTTACCATGTTCCTTCTCACTGTCCCCTGCGAGGGATATAAGGTCCGCGGCCGTGGACACCGCAACTGTCGCTCGCGCCCTCGCGGGCTCGTCTCCCCCCGCCTATCCGCGGCCGCCGAACTGCTACCTGTGCGGCAGCGAGAAGATGGCGCTTCGCTTCGCAGCGCGCGCCGGGCCCACGCCTGATCGCATGTTCTGCTGCACCAGCTTCGGCCACCGCGCCCACGGCCCCATCTGGGGTTGCGGGTCTTGCGGACTCCTCTTCCAGTGGCCACTGCCGGAGACTACTGCGCTGCTCGCCGCGTACGGGGCTGTCGAGGATCCGCTCTACCTGGCCGAGAAGGAAAACCGCTACCTGACCTTCCGCAAGGCGCTGGGGCTGCTCGGGCCGGCCGCAGGGCGGCGGCTCCTCGACGTGGGGGCGTACTGTGGCTACTTCGTGGACGTCGCGCGCGAGGCAGGCTTCGACGCCGAGGGGATCGAGCTCTCGCGATGGGCGGTGGGGCAGGCGCGCCAGCTCGGACTCTCCGTGCGCAACGAGTCCATCGAGGAGCGGGCGCGCACGGGGGTCCGTTACGACGTGATCACGATGTGGGATGTCATCGAACACCTGCGCGATCCGCGGCGCGAGCTCGAGGCATGCTCGAGGCTCCTGCGCCCAGGCGGTCGCCTCCACGTCTCCACCGTCGACGCCGGCAGCCTGGTGGCACGGTTCCTCGGCAAGCGCTGGCCGTGGCTGATGGACATGCACCTCGTGTACTTCGACCGCGCTACCCTGCCAGTGCTCCTCGCGCAGACGGGCTTTCGCGTCCTCTCCCGCCGGACCTACACGCACACCGTCTCGGCCGAATACTTGACGTCCAAGCTGGCGGCGAGCTTTCCGCCCCTCTCGTCGCTCCTCGGAGCGCTCCGGCGCGTCGTGCCCGCGCGGTTGCCGGTCCCGGTGAACCTGGGGGACAACATGGTTGTGTCGGCAGAGCGGATCTAGCTCACGCCTGGGCGGCTTCCTGTGCGGCGCTCTGCTCCTGCGCGCGCGACCGCGCCGCGAAGTGCGTCAGCGTCTCCGCGATCTCGCGGTTCACCTGTTTCAGGAGATCGGACTTCTCGCGGAAGGGCAGGAAGCCGCTCTTGAAGCCCTGCACGATCACGGTCACGAGGTCTTCCAGGGTGAACCCCATCTCGCGGTGGGCGATCCAGAGTTCCTTCGTGCAGGTGGTGTCGGTGATGAGCCGGTTGTCGGTGTTCACCGTCACTCTCAGCCCGAAGTCGAAGTAGAACTTGAGTGGATGGCTTTTCACGTCTGCCACCGAGCGCGTCTGGACATTCGAGGACGGACACATCTCGAGCGGGATGCGGTGGTCGTTCACGTAGTTGAGCAGATCGCCGTTCTCGCGCAGCCGTACTCCATGGCCGATGCGGTGCGCGCCGCAGTAGTGCACCGCCTGCGCGATGGACTCCGGGCCGTACGCCTCGCCGGCGTGGATGGTGACGTTCACGTTGTTGTCGAGGATGAGCTGGAACGCCGCCTGGTGGTCCTTCGACGGGTGGCCCTCCTCGGCGCCGGCGAGATCATAGCCCACCACGCCCTTGTTCTTGTAGGCGACGGCGAGCTCGGCCAGGCGCAGCGAGGTGACCGGATCGATGTGGCGGATGCCGCAGATGATCACGTTCGACTTGATGCCGGTCTCGCGCTTCGCGACGCGCAGGCCCTCCAGCACGGCATCGACGATGGTGGTGGGCTTGAGGCCGAGCCGGGTGTGGAGGACCGGCGCGTAGCGCACCTCCAGGTAGCGCACGTTCTCTCGCGCCGCATCGAGCGCCAGCTCGTAGGCGCAACGGTAGAGCGCCTCCTCCGTCTGCAGAACCGAGAGCGTGATATCGAAGGCGGTGAGATAATCCTCGAGGTTCCTGCAGATCTGCCCCTGGTGCAGGGCGCGCGCGAGGCCGTCCGGCGTCTCTTCGGGAAGCTTCACCTCCTGCCGCTCGGCCAGCTCGAGGATGGTCCCGACGCGCAGCGAACCATCGAGATGGCAGTGAAGGTCGGTCTTGGGGAGGGCGCGGAGCAGCTCCTCGGTGACCAGGGGAAGCTGGCCCACCGGGATGGGGCCGGACGGGAGGATCTGCGGCACTGCACGATCATAAGCCGGCGGGACCGTCCGGCCCGGGTATCCTGGGAATCTCTGGAGGGGAGCATGCTCAGGCACCTCGGCGCCTTCGTGGTCCGACTGGCGGTCTCGGCGGTGGTTCTCATGCTGTCGGTGGGATGGGTGAGCCCCGGGAACAGGTACAACACGGTCGGCCGCGCCGCGCTGGTGTCGATCCTCCTCGCGATCGCGTCGTACCTCACGCTGGCGCGCTTCCTCTGGTTCCTGCTCCTGCCGTGGCTCCTGTACGCGTTCATCTGGCTCGCGACCATCATGGGTGCCTACGGCATCGGGTTTTTCTCGGCACTCCTCCTGGCGATCGCGCTCACGATCCTGTCGCTCCTCATCTCGCTGGTGTTCGGGTTGCGAGGTTTCTAGACGCCGGCGATCACTCGACGAGCCCCTCGCCGCGCGCCGCGCGCGTGAGCTTGTCCTTGAGCCGCTCGAATCGCTTGCGCAGGGTGGACTCGTCGAGGCGCTCGCCGTCCTCCGCGAGCACGAGGGCCACCTCGCCCCAGCTGAGCTGGCGATCGACGCGTAGCGTGAGGAGCGTCTGCTCGTCGGGATGGAGCTGCGCCTTGAGCCGATCGAGGGCGGAGCTCTGCCGCTCCAGCTCGAGGGCGGTGGTCGCGTAGATGCGCCCGGCCACCCGGCTTGCCATGCTGGAATCGAGCCGGTCGCGGCGCCGGCGGTAGGGATCGCGCTTCTGCGACAGGACGGCGCGCCAGGCGATCCGGTAGCACCACACGCGCAGGGACGCCTCGCCCCGGAAGCCGTGGAGGCCCCTCCACACGCTCTCGGCGAACTGCGAAAAGGCGTCGCTCGCTTCGTCCTCGTCGCGCAAGACGGCGCGCAGGTAGCCGAGGATCTCCGGCCCCAGCGATTCGATCACGGCAGTCGCTGCCTCGTCGCACAGCCCCTGCGCGATGAGGTCGGCCACCCGCCCGTCGACGGACATATTACGAATTGTACGCTCCTCGTGACGCGGTCCGCCACCTGCAAGGCGAGAGCTTGTAGAAAGCGAATACATACCCGATCGGGACCGCCGCCCCAAGTTCGCCGGACTGGGAGGCGCTCCTGCGCCCCTGGCGTTCCGAACGAGCCGTCCGGATGGGTTCTCAGCCCGGCGCACTCCGGAGTTCCGCGCGGTGGCCGGTGGTGCCCCTGTGCTCATGCTCGCCGTGGCCACGGTGAACGTCCGTCGCCCGCGCCTGGTCGATGGCGGTGGCCGTCCCAAGCCCGCCCGTCCCGGTCGCCGAGGACTGGAGCTGGAATGTGGCGAGCATGGAGGCGAGCTCCTCTGATTGCCCCGATAGCTCCGCCGCAGCCGAGGAGGACTGCTTGGAGCTGGCGGCGTTGTGCTGGGTGACCTGTTCCACCTCGACCACGGTCTTCGTGATCTGGTCGATGCCAGCCGCCTGCTCCTTCGCGGCCGACGCGATTCCGGCCACGATGTCGCTCACTCTCGCGACCGAGTCGGCGATCGCGCCCAGTTGCTCGTTCGCGCGCTTCGAGGTCGCCTCGCCCGCTCCCGCCTCCGCCACCGACTTCCGGATGAGCTCCTCCGTCTTGCTCGCGGCCACCTTGGAGCGGAGCGCGAGCGAGCGGACCTCCTCCGCGACCACGGCAAAGCCGCGGCCCGCTTCGCCGGCGCGGGCCGCCTCGACGGCGGCGTTGAGGGCGAGCAGGTTCGTCTGGAAGGTGATCTCGTTGATGTCCTTGATGATTTGCGAGGTGCCCTCCGCGGAGGCGCGGATCCTCTCCATGGCCCCGATCATCTGCTGCATGGCCGCGCCGCCCTCGCTGGCCGCGCCCTTCGTCTGTTCGGCGACCTCCTTCGCCTGCTGGGCGTCGCCGGCCGACTGCTTGACCATCGACGCGATCGCTTCGAGACATGCGTTCGTGTCCTGGAGCAAGCTCGCCTGCTGCGAGGCGCCGTCCGCAACCACCTGGCTCGACGACGCTATTTCGCCCGCCGCCGAGGAGACCTGCTTCACCGCCCCTGCTACCTGCGTCATGGACTGGTGCAGCGCCTCGGCGGTCGCGTTCACCGCCGCCGTGATCTTGGCGTGGTCACCCCGGTACGCGCCGGTCACGCGGGTGCGCAGGTCGCGCTGTGCGAGCGCCTCCAGCACCTCTGTCGCGTCGTTGACGGGCCCGAGTGCCGCGTCGAGCGTGGCATTGAAGCCCCTCACGATCTTGCCGAAGTCGCCCTGGTGCCTGGACGCGTCGGCGCGCGTGGAGAGCTCGCCCGCGATGGTCGCCTTCGCGAGCTGGCCGGTGTCGGCGACGACCGAGTTCACCGCGTCGATGCAGCGGTTGAGGTTGTCCTTGATCGCGTTGAAGTCGCCCCGGCACTCGTCCGAGATCTTGGGCGGGATGTCACCCCTGGCGATCCGGCCGACGTGCTCGGCGGTCAGCGCCATGGGCCGGACGAAGGCGTCCATCACCTCGTTCATGCCGAGCAGGACGCCGCGGAACTCGCGCCCGACGGAGTCCGGATCGGCGCGTTCGGAGAGCCTTCCCTCGCGAACGGCCGTCTCGAGCCGCTTCGACTCCCCACCGAGGCGCGCCATGGCTCCCTTCAGGCTCAGCATCACGAGGATGCCCGCGGCGCTCACGAGCAGGCCCATGATTGCGGTCAAGGCGATGGTGCGCCTCACCTCGACCGCGGCGGCGTCGTCCACGTCGTCGAGGTAGAGACCCGTGGCGACGAGCCAGCCCCAGGGCTCGTAGAGCTTCATGAAGGAGAGCTTCCGCACCAGCTCGGTCCGGCCGACCTTCGTCCACCGGTACTCGACGAACCCCTCGCCGCGGGGATCCGACCGCACCCTCTGCGTGGCGTGCGCGAGGAACTGCTCGCCGTTCCCGTCGCGGATGGCGGCGATGTCCTTGCCGTCCAGGTCGGGCTTCACGGGCTGGACGACCATCCGCTGGGAGTCGTTGATCCAGAAGTACTCCTGTCCCTCGTAGCGAACCGCGCGGATCATGTCCACGACAGCGCCCTGTGCCTCCTCGCGCGACATCTTGCCCGCTTGGGCCATCGCACCGTAGCGCGCCATCTCGCCATGGACCGTCTCGACGGCTGCCCGGATCTTGGCCCGGCGCTCCTGCATGGTGCGACCGGCGCGCGCGTCGAGCGCCGTCAGGGATAGCGCCAGCTGACCCGCCAGGCAGGTGACGATGAACCCACCTGCGAGCCACAAGCGGCGACCGATGCTCAGGTTTCGGAGCGCGCGTATCATGACACGGTGGTCGATGGAAGATTCGTGCCGTGTACCGGATTCGTGTGCTAGAGCGCGCCGCGAGTCCTTTCCTTCGAATGATCGGGTTGCGGTCTCCGACAGCGCGTGGGGTCTCGAGCACCCGGGTAGCCAGCACCCGGGCGTCCGCCCTCCACGCCGGCCGATCTCCACCCGGCGAGAGCGGCGGTCCGACCCCTGACTTGCGTTCTTGACGTGAAGCAAGACAGGATACTCGGGACAGCAGGAACCTTGGCCCGTGAAACCGCCGAGTGCGACGAGGGCGTCATGCAAATCCCCCCTGCAGCTCACCCAACCTGGGCCGATCTGGTGACCGGGAAGGTGAAGTTCGAGCCCTCGTTCCTGGCGGCGCGCATGTTCATCGTGCGCGTCCGCATGGAGGTCGGGAAGGCCGGAGCCAAACCCGAATTGATCCGGAAGCACGCGACGGGGCTGCGCGACTTGTTGGCGCAGAACGCGGACTGCGCCAGTGTGCAGCAGGACATTGCCAAGATCTTCAAGTAAGGGAGGCACGCGTGAGCCAGCAACTGTACGAGGTCAAGGATGTGGAGGCGTTGATCCGTCGCGGGGACGGCCTGCTGCTCGCCGGCGACGAGAGCCTCTTGCGGCGGCTTCCCCGCGGCAAGTGGATTGCCGGCACCATCCCTTACTTCATGACCGAGGCCGGCGGCCTCGTGAACCGTAAGCACATCTTCGTGAACGAGCTTCCGGAGGGCCTTGCGTGCGTGGGCATCCGCCGCTACGGCGAGGAGGACATCGCGAGGGTCTACTCGGACCTCCCCGCGAGAGGGCTCGGCATCATGATCGCGCCGGCGACGAGCAAGGTGCACCTCTCGTTCGCCTTGAACGCGCCCAGCTACGAGAAGTTTGCGATTCGCCCGCTCATCGGCTGGATCTCCGGGGTGCACCTCTCCGAGCTCGGGAAGGCCACGCCCAGGGTCTTCGATGGCACCTCGGGCGAAGCGCTGGACCAGCAGGCCGTGGTGATGCACATCTCCGTGCCGGCCGGGAAGGTGGCGGAGCTGGGCATCCTGAATATCTTCGAGGAAGGGGAGGGCCCCGCCTTCACGTTCCCCGCGAATGGCTTCTCCGCCACGGACGTCGAGATCGGCGGGCGCAAGCGCAATCTCGCCCAGTTCATCCAGGAGACCAGTCTCGACCTGCGGCTCCCTCTCGTCGCCGACTACTGCGGCGCCAAGATCAACGTGAGCTTCCAGGCCGTGGATCAGGCCAAGGGGGAGGTCCAGTTCTACGCTCCGGTGTTCGCGGGGGTCCCCTACCACCATGCCAAGCCGGTCGCCGACTACGTCACCGAGTTCGACTCGAACCTCCCGAAGCGGATCGATCAGATCGCGTTCTCCTGCAACTGCATCCTGAACTACCTCCACTCGGGACTGGAGGGCAGGAAGACCGGCGGGATCGTGGGGCCTATCACGTTTGGTGAGATCGCCTACCAGCTGCTGAACCAGACCATGGCCTACCTCACCATCGAGAGTTCCCAAGCCTGACTCGACCGGGTAGGGGCGTTCACGCAAGGGAACGGCGCTCACCCGCGGCGCAGGAACTTCGCGATGACGCGCTTCTCGCCGCGCTCGTAGAAGGCCACCGTCACCTTCGCCTGGGGGCCCCGTCCCTCCCTGGAGCGGATCACCCCTTCGCCGAGCGTGGCGTGCAACACGCGGGTACCCGGAGCGAGGTCCTCGTCCGTGAGCGATCGCTGATCGAGGTCGTAGTCGATCGTCGGTTCGCCGCGTCCGGTGGCGTCCGCGGACTCCGCGCCCCCGTGGTAGGGCGGAGGCCCGTGCCTCGCCGGAGCCACACGGACCGTGGAGTCGCGCCAGCCATCGTCGTGATCGAGCTCGATGACGGGCTCCCCGGGGAGCGCGCCCGGGTGGCGGCGGATGCGCGGTGGCGCGGCGCGCGGCGGTTCCCCC
The DNA here is from genome assembly GCA_001768075.1 of Anaeromyxobacter sp. RBG_16_69_14. Taxonomy (GTDB): domain Bacteria; phylum Myxococcota; class Myxococcia; order Myxococcales; family Anaeromyxobacteraceae; genus Anaeromyxobacter_A. The sequence continues at coordinate 14,880 of MEMX01000001.1, forward strand.
TGGCGGGGACCCAACCCCGGCTTGGCCTGGCGCGAGCCCAATCCGAACAGTGCGGGCGGGAGGTCTCCGAGGAAGCGGGAGGGCTGCTGCTGGCGGAAGGTCGGGCCGGACTCGCCATAAGTCATGCGGCGGCGCGCCAGGGAGAGCGTGAGGAGCCGCCTCGCGCGCGTCATCCCGACGTAGCAGAGGCGCCGCTCCTCGTCGAGCTCGGCCTGCCGTAGCTCCTCCGACTCGGGTCTGCGCCAGGGCCTCGTGTACGGCAGGACGCCCTCCTCCATGCCCGCCAGGACGACGGCGTCGAACTCGAGCCCCTTTGCCGCGTGGAGCGTCATCATCGCGACGCGCCCCTCCGGCGTGGGAGCGTCGGCGTCGCCGAGGAGCGCGATGCCTTCCAGGAAGCGCGCCAGCGGGGGTGTCACCGGCTCTTCGGGATCGCGCGGCGGCGGCGCTCCCGCCCGCGCGTCGTCGAACTCGCGCGCGGCGGCGAGGAGCTCCATCAGGTTCTCGGCGCGCTCGACGGACTCGTCCGTCCCCTCGGTCTTGAGGCGCTCGATCATGGCGCTCTTCTCGAGCACCTCCTGTACCGCGATGCCGGCGTCGAGGTCGGACACGCGCCCGTGCAGATCGGCGATGAGCTCGCGGAACGCGCCGAGCGCCTTCATCGCCCTGGGCGTGAGCTCCGGGACGAGGTCCACCTCGCGCAGCGCGTCGAAAAGAGCCAGGCCGCGGTCCCGCGCGAAGGCCTGGAGCCGGTCCATCGACTTCTCGCCGATGCCGCGCGCCGGCCGGTTCACGACGCGCAGGAGGTCGAGGTCGGAGCGCGGCGTGAGCGCGAGGCGCAGGTAGGCCGCCGCGTCCTTCACCTCGGCGCGCTCGTAGAAGCTCGTGCCCCGCACGATGACGTACGGGATGCGCCGTCCGATCAGCGCCGACTCCACCGGCCGTGACTGGGCGTTCGTGCGGTAGAGGACGGCTATCTGCTCCCAGCGCGCCCCCGACGCATGGGCGGTCTCCGCCGCCCTCGCGATGAGCTCGCCCTCCTCGTGCTCGTCCCGCGCGACGAGGAGCGAGAGCGGCGCGCCGCCCTCCTGCTCCGTCCAGAGCTCCTTCCCACGCCGGCGGTGCGCGCGGGAGATGATCGCGTGCGCGGCCGCGAGGATGGGTCGCGTGGAGCGGTAGTTCTGCTCGAGCTTCACCACCCGCGCACCTTGGTAGTCGCGGTCGAAGTCGAGGATGTTCTTCACGTCGGCGCCGCGCCAGCGGTAGATGGCCTGGTCGTCGTCGCCGACCACGCACACGTTCCGGCTCGGCCCGCAGAGGAG
>MEMX01000001.1:16227-16617 GCA_001768075.1 Anaeromyxobacter sp. RBG_16_69_14
TCGTGTCCTGGAACTCGTCGACGAGGACGTGGCGGAAGCGCGCCGCCCAGCGCGCGCGCAGCTGCTCGTCGTCCTCGAGGAGGCGCAGGGGCCGCGCGATGAGGTCGCCGAAGTCGGTGGCGCCCGCCCGCGCCAGCGCCGCCTGGTACCGCTTGTAGACCGCCAGCGCCACCTCCCCTTCGTCCTCGAGGTCGCCGAGTTTGACCTCGCCGGGGTCGAGCGCGTCGTTCTTCCACCGGTCGATGCGGGTGAGCGCCTCGCGCGCGGTGAGGGGTTCCCCGGCGTCGAGCCCCATCTCGGACATGGTCGCCTTCGCCAGCCGGAGCTGATCGTCGGCATCGTAGATGGGGAAGGAGGCCGGCAGCCCCGCCGCGGCCGCCTCGCGCCTGA
>MEMX01000001.1:16692-25540 GCA_001768075.1 Anaeromyxobacter sp. RBG_16_69_14
GCTCGCGCATCTCCGCGGCGGCCTTGTTGGTGAAGGTGACGCAGAGGACGTGCCAGGGCATGACGCCCTGGTGGCGGACGAGGTGCGCGACGCGGTGGACGATGACGCGCGTCTTCCCGGAGCCGGCCCCGGCGAGGACGAGCAACGGCCCGTCCCCGTGCAGGACCGCCTGTCGCTGGGCGTCGTTCAAGCTGTCGAGAATGGGGTCGGCCAAGGTCGGGTGATTACCATAACGGGGTGCGAAATCGCCGCGCGGGTGATACTTCATGGTGCCGTGCCGCCGCCTGTCCGCATCGTCGCCCTCGGAGGGCTCGGGGAGATCGGGATGAACTGCATGGCCGTCGAGGCCGAGGGCCGCATCGCGGTCGTCGACTGCGGGGTCATGTTCCCGAACGAGTCGATCGGCGTGGACGTGATCGTGCCGGACCTCACCTGGCTCGTCGAGCGCAAGGAGCAGGTAGGCGCCATCTACGTGACCCACGGCCACGAGGACCACATCGGCGCGCTGCCGCAGCTCCTGCGTCGGGTGAAGGCGCCCGTATACGTGGCGCCCTTCGCGCGAGCGCTCCTCGAGGCGCGGTTGCGCGAGGCGGGCATCGCGGCCGACCTGCGCACGGTCAGGCCGGGCGAGGTCCGCGGCGCCGGCGCCGACTCCCCCATCTCGGCCGAGTTCATCGCCGTGACCCACTCCATCCCCGACGCCTGCGCGCTCGCCATCAGCACCCCACAGGGCGTCCTCCTGCACTCGGGCGACTTCAAGATCGACGAAGCGCCGGTGGGCGGCTGGAAGATGGACCTCGCGCGCATCGGGGCGCTGGGCCGCGCCGGCGTGCGCCTCCTCCTCTCCGACTCCACCAACTCCGAGCGACCCGGGACGTCGCTCTCGGAGTCGGCGGTGGGCGTCGCGCTCGACCAGGCGTTCGAGAACGCGCAGGGTCGCATCTTCGCGGCCTGCTTCGCCTCCAACGTGCATCGCATCCAGCAGGTGGCGGACGCGGCCCGTGGGCTCGGCAGGCGGCTGGCGCTCCTGGGCCGCTCCATGGAGTCGAACGTCCGGCTCGCCATGGAGCTGGGCTACCTCAAGCTGGCCGGCTGGCAGCTCTGCTCGCTGGAGGAGGCGAGGCGTCTCCCGCCGCGCGAGCTCTGCGTGCTCACCACGGGCACCCAGGGCGAGCCGCGCAGCGCGCTGGCCCGGCTCGCCCGGGGCGAGCACCCGGAGCTGAGCCTCTCGCCCGGCGACCTGGTGGTGCTCTCGTCGCGCTTCATCCCGGGCAACGAGGTGGCCATCGGACAAGTGGTGAATGAGCTCACGCGCCTGGGGGCGGAGGTGGCCTACGAGGACCTCCGGCCGCTGCACGTCTCGGGGCACGCGCACGAGGCAGAGCAGCGGCGGCTCATCGCGCTGGCGCGGCCGGAACACTTCGTGCCTGTTCATGGAGAGTTCCGGCAGCTCGCCCGCCACGCGGCCCATGCGGCCAAGGAGGGGGTGGCGCATCGCCACCTCATCGTGGACGGCGAGGTGCTCGAGCTGTCCGACGCGGGCGCGCGCGTCCTCGAGGAGCGGCTCCCGGTCGGCCGCGTCTACGCCGAGCGCGACGCGAGCGGGGCCGAGATCGGCGAACTGGTGGTGAAGGACCGCCGGCTCCTCGCCGAGTCCGGCCTCTGTATCGTGGTGGTGGCCGTGGACAGGGCCAGCGGTGCCGTGGTACGCGGCCCCGAGATCTTCGCCCGCGGCGTGGCCGGCTTCGAGGGCTGCGAGGACGCGCTGCGCGGCGAGGCGCTGCGCGCGCTCGACGAGCTGTCGGGACCGGCGCGCGAGAACCAGGGGGAGGTGCAGGAGGCGCTAAGGCTCGCCGTCCGGCGCTGGTTCCGGCGGGTGGGAGGGCGCAAGCCGTCGGTCCTGCCGGTGGTGCTGGAGCTATAGGGGAGCGCGACGTACGCGGGGCGGGACCTCGTCGCCCGGCGACGCGGGCCCGTCGCCCGCCGATGGCAAGACAGGTTCCGGTACGCGGGGCGGGGCTCGTCCTCGGCCGCAGCGCATCAGGGAGGATGAGATGCCCAGCTTCGACATCGTCTCCGAGCTGAACATGATGGAGGTGGAGAACGCCTTCAACCAGGCGCGCAAGGAGCTCGCCCAGCGGTTCGATTTCAAGGGCACGTCCACCGATCTCGAGCGCGACAAGGACGGAAACGTCGTGCTCAAGGCCAACAGCGAGGGCCGGGCCGAGGCGGCCTATGGCGTGCTCCTCGAGAAGCTCGCCAAGCGCACCGTCCCGCTCGAGGGCCTCGATCCGCAACCGGTTCAGCCAGCGGCAGGCGGCCACGTTCGCCAGCTGGTGAAGCTCAAGAAGGGCATCAAGCAGGAGGACGCGAAGAAGATCGTCGCGCTGGTGAAGGACTCGGGCCTCAAGGTCCAGGCGTCCATCCAGGGAGACGCGGTGCGCGTCACCGCGAAGAAGAGGGACGACCTGCAGGTGATCATGCAGGAGGTGCGCGGGGCCGGGCTGGGTATCCCGATCCTGTTCCAGAACTTCAGGGATTGAACGGGTCGCTCTGGCCCCACGCCCAGCTCTCCCCGGGGCGAGCCGGACCACGCGGCGGGCGCGGCGTTTGAGCTCCTCCAGAGGAAGTCCAAGCTGCGGATCGCGTCTGATAACGGTCGTCCCGCCCCCCCCTCGCCTACCGGAACCCCTCTGTAGGGAATGGGTTCGAGCGACCCGGGTGCGAGATGCACCGGGGGGCGACGCACGGGAGGCATGTTTCCCACATGTGCGGGACTGGACGGACATGGCCTACGGGAGCACCCTCGACGCTGGATTCACAACGGGCGACTCCACCATGACAACGGAACTGCAGCGAGCGATGGCCCAGTACGAAGAAGGGCGCATTCAATACAGGAGGACGCTGCTCGCCTCCCTCGATCGAGCCGCGGATGGTGATGCGATCCGGCTCGCGATCGATAACTTCCAGAAGGCGAGCGCCGAACTGAGGTGCCTGCAGCGGCTTCAGACAGGACCGCTTCGCACGCCCACCAGGACGCAGGAAGTGCCGGTCTCGCTTCGCACCGCCGGGCTCATGCTGACGAAGTTCGTCGTCGGGCTCCTCATGATCTGCCATGTCCGCGTTCCTTTGAGCGGGGGGTTCGAGATCGTCGACCCGGAGCTTCCGTCACAGCGCCAGATGCCTGGCGTACCCTGAAGCCCCGACGGGGTGAGGCTTGTCCCGGTCCCCCATCTCGGTTAGATGGGGGCACCTCTTGCCGACCAACGTCTACATGCGCACGCTCGGTTGCCCGAAGAACCGGGTGGACAGCGAGGTGATGCTGGGTACGCTCGCGGAGGCGGGCTACCGGCTCGTTCAGGAGCCCGGGCACGCCGATGTCATCGTCGTGAACACCTGCGGCTTCATCGAGAGTGCGAAGGAGGAGTCGATCTCCGCCATCCTCGAGCTCGCCGAGCTGAAGGCGGCAGGGCGCTGCAGGAAGCTGGTGGTGGCGGGCTGCCTCACGCAGCGCTACCACGCCGACCTCGAGAGGGAGCTGCCCGAGGTTGACCATTTCGTGGGTACCGGCGCCTACCAGGACATCGCGCGCATCCTAGCCGACGCGCAGGCCTCCCGCGTCATCGCCCCCGACCCGGACTTCGTCCACGCGGCCACGACGCCGCGGGTGAACTCGCTCCCGTCGCACACCGCCTACCTCAAGATCGCCGAGGGCTGCGACAACGCCTGCGCGTTCTGCATCATCCCGAAGCTGCGCGGCCCGCAGCGTTCGCGCGGGGTGGAGGACCTCGTCGCCGAAGCGGAGGCGCTCGCCGCGAACGGCGCGGTGGAGCTGTCCCTCGTGGCCCAGGACCTCACCGCGTGGGGCTACGACCTCCCGGGCAAGCAGCGCTTGCACCAGCTCCTGCCCGAGCTGGCCAGGGTGGACGGGATCCGCTGGATCCGGCTCCACTACGCGTATCCCCGCGACTTCCCCGACGCGCTCATCGAGGTGATGGAGCGCGAGGAGAAGATCGTGAAGTACCTCGACATGCCGCTCCAGCACAGCTCGGACCGGCTGCTCCGCGCGATGAAACGAGGCCGCGACTCGCGGTTCCTCCGGCAGCTCCTGGGAAAGCTGCGGGCGCGCGTCCCCGACCTCGCGCTCCGCACCTCGCTCATCGTGGGCCTGCCGGGCGAGACGGAGGACGACTTCAGGGGCCTCCTCGACTTCGTGCAGGAGCAGCGGTTCGAGCGGCTCGGCGTGTTCGAGTACTCGCGGGAGGAGGGTACCCCTGCCGCCGAGATGGAAGGTCAGGTCCCGGAGGCGGTGAAGCGCGAGCGCTTCGAGGCGGTGATGGCGGCGCAGCGCGAGATCGCGGCCGCCCACCAGCAGCGCTTCGTGGGGCGCCGTATAGAGGTCCTGGTGGAGGGCGCGAGCGAGGAGTCGGAGCACCTCCTGGCGGGCCGAAACGCCCAGCAGGCGCCCGAGATCGACGGCGTCACTTACATCAACGAGGTCGCCATCGACGGCGAGGAGAACGCGGCCGTCTACCCGGGCGAGATCGCCCTCGTCGAGGTGACGGACGCGGGGGACTACGACCTCGTCGGCCGCGTGGTGGCGCGCGACGCGCGCCCGCGTGGACCGATCGCGGCGCGCAAGGCGCCCGCGAAGAAGAGCGGGCTCAGGGTGATCGGGTAGGCGCTCGTCTTCACGGGCTACTGCCCCGGCGCCTTGACCCGGTGCACGTCCTTCGGCAGGTCGACCACGAAGAGGTCGTCCTTCAACCCGACGTTGCGTCGGAGGTTCTGGAACGCGATCTCGTTCACGTTGCCGCTTCCATCCACGACGCGCGTGGCGGTGACCTCCCCGGACTCACTTACCGTGAGCACGACCCGTTCCACCCGCGCGTCCGCCTTCCTGGGCGTGAGGACGAGCCGGCCCCCTGCCTCCGCGGAGAGGCCGAACTCCCTCTCCAGTTTTCCCTTCCCGAGGAGGAACGTCACCGCCGCGCTCATCGCGCTCGCGTCGAAGTGCTCGTCGACGTAGGCTTGGTTCTCCTCGGGCTCGTACTGCACGAGCCGCGACCCATTCACGACGATGGTCTTCTTCGCAGGATCGACGTAGTCCCAGCGAAGCTTGCCCGGCTTCTTCACGCGCAGCGTCCCGCGCGAGGTCTGGCTGCGACCTGCCGCGGAGTAAGTGTAGGTCTGGACGAAGCCCGCCTCGAGATCCTTCGTCTTCTCGTAGTAGCCCTGGACCCTCTGTCCGAGCGCGGACGCGTCGGGCGTGGTCGCTGAGGAGAGGAGTACGAGGAGGAGGAGGGCGGAGGCCATGGCCGTGTCTTATAGCTGAGCCGACGGGTGGAGGTGCCCGTCCATTCAAGGAGAGAGGCGCTTCAGTCCGGCGTGGTCCCGCGCCGAGCTTGATCTCGCGGGGGCTCTGAGCGATCCTCCGCCGCCTCGATGGCAAGGCTCCTCGCCAGACTCGCGCCCCTCGCGCTCGGCCTCCTCTGCGCGGTCGGCTGCGGGTCACCGTGCCAGGACCTCGCCGATCGCATCTGCAACTGCCAGCCAGCGGGGACGCTGCGCGACAACTGCAAGTCGTCGGTGAAGAACCAGATCGACTCCGCCAAACCGAGCAGCGGCGACCAGAGCTACTGCTCGGACAAACTCAAGACCTGTCCCGATCCCGAGTCCACACCCTCCCAGTGCCAGGTGCTGGAGACGCAAGCCGGCAAGGAAGCCTGCGGGCTCGCCTTCCCCCTGTGAGGAGGGCGAACCGCGAGTCAGTTGCGCACCGGTTCGCCGACCCCTTCGCACGAGACGAGGAAAGCCGGGTGCCGACGAGCCGTAGCCCGCGGCCCGTAGCCGAGTTTCTTCCTAGACGAGGCCCAGGTACGTGCGTCGCCCGCCCGTCGGAACGACGTGCGGCCCGAAGCGCCCGGCGAGGCGGGTGCCGCACTGCCCGCAGCGGTCGCCGTCGAGGCGGCAGCTCCGGATGGCGTGCCAGTCGCGCTCGATGAGCGGTGTGCCGCAGCTCGGGCACGAGGTGGTCTGACCTGCGGGATCGTGCACGTTTCCCGTGTACACGTGGTGCAACCCCACCTCGCGCGCGATGTCGCGGGCGCGCGAGAGGGTCGCCGGCGGCGTGGGCGGCCGGTCCAGCATCTTGAAATCGGGGTGAAAGGCCGTGAAGTGGAGTGGGACGTCGGGCCCCATGTGCTCGAGCATCCACTCCGTGAGCGCGCGCGTCTCCCCCGGATCGTCGTTCAGCCCGGGGATGACGAGGTTCGTGACCTCCGTCCAGACGTCCGTCTTCGCCAGCCAGGAGAGCGTCTCCAGCACCGGCGCGAGCTGCGACAGCGTCACGCGCTGGTAGAAACCCTCGGTGAACGACTTGAGATCTACGTTCGTGGCATCCATGTGCGCGAAGATGTCCTCGCGCGCCCTCTCGGACACGTAGCCGGCGGTGACGAAGACCGTCTTCAGGCCCCGCGCGTGTGCCTCCTTGGCCACGTCGATGGCGTACTCGGCCCAGATCACCGGATCGTTGTAGGTGAAGGCGACGGAGGGGCACCCGGCCTCGATGGCGAGGTCCACCACGTCGCGTGGCACGTACTCCTGCGAGCGGCGTTCGGCGAGGCGCGCCTTGGAGATGTCCCAGTTCTGGCAGAAGCGGCAGCCGAGGTTGCACCCGGCGGTGCCGAAGGAGAGCACCTGCGTGCCGGGGTAGAAATGGCTGAGCGGCTTCTTCTCGATGGGGTCACAGGCGAAGCCGGTCGAGCGGCCGTAGGCGAGCGAGACCATTCGCCCGCCGACGTTCTGTCGGACGAAGCAGAACCCAGCCTGCCCCTCGCGGAGGCGGCAATCGCGCGGACAGAGCGTGCAGCGGATTCGCCCATCCGCCTCGGCGTTCCAGTACCTGGCCAGGTTCACGGATCGGATCTAGCCGCCTGGGGCGACCCAGCGTAGCGGCCAAACGGGGTAACCGAAAGGTCCCGCAGGCGCACTCCCTGGTGCGCGATCGACAGGCGCTCGGTGGCCTGTTCGCCCTCTGCCCGCAGCAGGCGAAGATCGCCGTCACGAGGCCGCCTGAAGCCGACGAACAGGAGCGGCTCGTCCGGAGCTGGCCGCTCGTCCCAGAGATCGAACTGCGAGGCGCGCTCGACCGTCGGCCCCAGGCGCCGAAAGCCGCCGTAGTAGGCCAGCTCCGCTGCGTACTGGTAGTTCGCGCACACGAGGAAGGGCTGTTCCAGATTGCAACCGGCGCGGGCGCAGGCGCTCCGTGCGATGGTGCGCGCCTCGGCGGCCATCGCGCGCCAGCCGTGAAAGCGCGCGATCGCCTCGGTGCCGGCGAGGAGGCGGGGGTGGCGCTGCTCGACGCCGAAGACCGCGAGGCATCCCACCGCGAGCGCGGCGGATGTTCCCACCAGCGCGCGGGCCATGGCCGGTCGCGCCTGCGCCAGCCAGACCGCCGCGGCCGCGCAGAGGGCCGGATACGCCATGGAGGGCCAGTTCGCCTCCACCTTGCCACGCATCGCCGACCAGGTGGTGACCGCGAGGGGCAGGAGCGCTCCGGCCGCGACGCGCTTCTCGGCGGAGGTGCGGGCGCGGGCGAGGAAGGGTATGCCGAGCAGGAGCGGCACCGGGCCGAGGCCCGCGATCTGGCCGGCCACGTACTCGAGGACGGACCGAAGCGTGGCGTTGCGGGCGAAGCCGTGCCCGAGCTGGAAGCGGATGGAGACCCAGTCGTGCCGCGCGTTCCAGAGGAGGCACGGCGCGAACAGCGCCACCGCCACCAGCGCCCCGAGCCACGGCCATGGGGTACGCAGCTCGCGCCGCAGTCCGCCATCCCAGAAGAGGACGAGGATGAGCGCCGGCGCGAGCAGCGCGGCAGTGTACTTTGCGAGGAGAGCGAGCCCCACCGCGAGGCCGGCCCACACCCAGCGCCTCCCGCGGGCGCGTGCGAGCAGCCACAGCCCGGCGGTGTAGGCCGCGGCCAGCGGCGCGTCCGGGAGGGCCATCCCGCCCACGATGTTCATGAGCGGGGCCGCCGCGGCGAGCAGCGCGGCGTGGACGACGGTGCGGCTGGCTTCCCGGGGGACCCCTACCGGGTTTCGCTCGGGGTGCAGAGCGGGCGCGTCCTCCGACTCCACCAGCTCCCGCGCGAGGAGCGCGGCGAAGATCACGGTGAGCCCGCCGGAGAGGAGGAAGAAGAGCCGCACGCCCAGCTCGCCCCGCGCGAGCGGCGCGCCCGCCGCCACCAGCCAGGCCACCAGCGGCGGGTGGTCGAAGTAGCCTGTGGCGGGACGCAAGGACCAGAGCCAGTAGTACGCCTCGTCGCTGTAGAGCTCCGTCCCGGAGAACGCGAGCGCGCGCAGCGCCATGGCGGCGAGCGCGATCGCCACCACGATGGGCCAGGGTTGATCGGGGGGGCGCGGCACGCGCGCATGGTACATCAGGGGGCTGAGCCCCGCTCCGCCCAAGGGGCCGCAGCCTTGCCCCCGCCCTCCGTTCCGCCTACATTCCGCCTTCATTCCCGACTGCATCCGGTGGATCCACGAGAGAGCCCCAGTGACCTTCCGAGAAGCGCTCGAGCGCCGCGTCCTCGTCTTCGACGGCGCCATGGGCACCCAGATTCAGGGCCATCAGCTGAAGGCGGCCGAGTTCGGCGGCAAGGAGGGTGCGAACGACCTCCTCACGCTCACCCGCCCCGACCTCATCGAGGCCATCCACGGGCGCTACTACGCGGTCGGCTGCGACGTGGTGGAGACGAACACGTTCGGCTCCTCGCGCCTCAAGCTCGACGAGTATGGTCTCGGACACCGTACCTACGAGGTGAACTTCCGGGCCGCCATCCAGGCGC
>MEMX01000001.1:25549-56400 GCA_001768075.1 Anaeromyxobacter sp. RBG_16_69_14
CGAAGAAGATGCGCTTCGTGGCGGGGTCCATGGGACCGACCGGTATGCTTCCCTCCGCGTCCGATCCGGTGCTCTCCAACGTGACCGCCGACGCGCTGGAGCGCATCTTCTTCGAGCAGGCGCGCGGGCTCGTGGACGGCGGGGTGGACGCGATCATCATCGAGACGCAGCAGGATCTGCTCGAGCTGCGCGCGGCCGTGCTGGCGGCCGACGCCTACCGGCGCGAGTCGCTCAAGGACGTCTTCATCATCGCGCAGCCGACGCTCATCGACGCGAACGGCCGCATGCTCCTGGGCACGGAGATCGGTGCCGCGCTGGCGGCGCTGGAGCGCTTGCCGGTGGACGCCGTCGGCCTCAACTGCTCCACCGGACCCGCCGAGATGCGCGAGAGCGTGCGGTACCTGGGGGAGCGGTGCAGCCGTCACGTGTCCTGCCTGCCCAACGCCGGCATGCCCGAGAACGTGAACGGGCAGGCCGTCTACAAGCTCTCGCCCGATGCCCTTGCCGAGGCGTTGGCCGAGTTCGTGCGCGACTTCGGTGTCGCCATCGTGGGTGGCTGCTGCGGGACGACCCCGGAACACATGAAGGCCGTGGTGGAGAAGGTGCGCGCCCTGGATGCGCCGCGCCGGCCGCGGCCTCGCCCCGCGCCCGAGCTCGCCTCCGCCATGAAGGCGGTGCCGCTCGATCTCCAGCCTCGCCCGCTCGTCGTCGGCGAACGCGTCAACTCCCAGGGTTCCAAAAAGGTGAAGGAGCTGCTCCTCGCCGACGACTACGCCGGCGTCCTCCGCATAGCCCGCGATCAGGTGGAGGGTGGCGCGCACGTGCTCGACGTGTGCGTGGCCATGAACGAGCGTGACGACGAGGCGGCGCAGATGCGCACGCTGGTCAAGCTCCTCGTCCAGAGCGTTGACGCGCCGCTCATGATCGACTCCACCGAGGCCGACGTGGTCGAGGCCGCGCTCAAGGTCCACCCCGGGCGCTGCATCGTGAACTCTGTGAACCTCGAGAAATCGGGCGAGCGCGTGAAGAAGGTGCTGCCGCTGGTGAAGCGCTACGGCGCGGCGGTGGTTGCCATGACCATCGACGAGAAGGGGATGGCGCAGACCGCCGAGCGCAAGGCGGAGATCGCGCGGCGCACGGTGGCGGTGGCGAAGGAGTACGGCGTCCCGCCCGACAGCCTCGTCTTCGACGCGCTCACCTTCACGCTCGCCACGGGCGGTGAAGAGTACCGCCGGAGCGCCCTGGAGACCCTGGAAGGCATCCGCCGCATCAAGGCGGAGAACCCCGGGGTCTTCACCTGCCTCGGCGTCTCCAACGTCAGCTTCGGCCTCGGGAAGCCCGCGCGCGAGGTGGTGAACTCGGTCTTCCTCTACCACGCCGTGCAGGCGGGGCTCGACCTCGCCATCGTGAACCCCAAGGATATCCGCGGCTACCAGGAGATCACGCCGGAGGAGCGGGCGCTGGCGGAGGACCTCGTCCTCGATCGGCGCGCGGACGCGCTGGCGCGCCTCATCGAACACTTCGCCGGCAAGACCACCACCGCCGCGCAGCCGGTGGAGGCCCTCTTCGCGGGCAAGGGCGCCGAGGAGCGCATCCACCTCCAGGTCCTGCACCGGCGTCCGGAGGGGATCGAGGCGCTCATCGACGAGGCGCTCACCCGCCATTCGCCGGTCGACGTCCTGAACACGGTGCTCCTGCCAGCCATGAAGGATGTGGGCGATCGCTTCGGCGCGGGCGAGCTCATCCTGCCGTTCGTGCTCCAGTCGGCCGAGGTGATGAAGAAGGCGGTCTCCTATCTGGAGAAGTTCCTCGACCGCGTGGAGGGGACCTCGAAGGGCAAGATCGTCCTCGCCACCGTGTACGGCGACGTGCACGACATCGGGAAGAACCTGGTCAAGACGATCCTCTCGAACAACGGCTACCAGGTGTACGACCTCGGGAAGCAGGTGCCGGTGGCGACCATTCTGGAGAAGGCGATCGAGGTGAACGCGGACGCTATTGGCCTCTCCGCGCTCCTCGTCTCCACCTCGAAGCAGATGCCCTACTGCGTGCAGGAGCTGGCGCGCCGCGCGCTCTCCTTCCCGGTGGTCATCGGCGGCGCCGCCATCAACCGGAAGTACGGGTACCGCACCCTCTTCCTCGAGGACCGCACGCCTTACCCCGGTGGCGTGTTCTACGCGCGCGACGCGTTCGAGGGGCTCGACATCGTGGAGCAGCTCATGAGCCCCGAGAAGCACGAGCAGCTGCGGAGCACGGTGCTGGCGAAGGCGCTGGCGCAGCGCGACGCGCCCGATCGGCCCGAGCCGGTGGCCCCGCCGGGCGCGCGCAGCAAGGTGAAGCCGGTGGAGCGCCCTCCGGCGCCGCCGTTCTGGGGCACGCGCGTGGTCCCGGCCGGCGAGGTGAAGCTGCAGGAGATCTGGCCACACCTCGACCTCGTCGAGCTCTTCAAGCTGCAGTGGGGCGTCCGGTCCAAGGACAAGGCGGAGTACGAGCGCCTGGTGCGGGAGGAGTTCGGGCCCAAGCTCGAGGCGCTCAAGGGCGAGATCCTCACGCACGGATGGCTCACGCCCAAGGTCGTCTACGGCTACTTCGCCTGCCATGCGGAGGGGCAGGATCTGGTGGTGCTCGATCCGGTGCACAGGAAGGAGCCGCTCGCGCGGATCTCCTTCCCGCGCCAGCCCGACGAGCGGTTCCTCTGCCTCGCCGACTACTTCCGGGAGGAACCTGGTTCGGACGTGGTCGCGTTCCAGGCGGTGACGGTGGGCCCGGAGGCGACCCGGATCGCGGACGCCTGGCAGGAGAAGGGCGACTACAGCCGAGCCCTCTACCTCCATGGCCTCGCGGTCGAGACGGCCGAGGCGCTCGCCGAACACTGGCACCGGGTGGTGCGCCGCGAGCTCGGGATCCCCGCAGAGCAGGGGAAGCGCTACTCGCCGGGCTACCCGTCCTGGCCCGAGCTCGTCGATCAGCGGCAGATCTGGAAGCTGCTCGACCCTGAGCGCACCATCGGCGTGTCGCTCACCAGCGCCGATCAGATGGTGCCGGAGCAGTCCACCTCGGCCATCGTGCTGCACCATACGGAGGCCATCTACTACACGGTTCGTGGAACGGGCGTGGCGGCGGCGAGCTAGGATGCCTGCTGCACGTCGCTGCGGCGGCGGCAGAAGCTCACGTGGAACGTGGCGAGCTTCTTCACGACATCCTCGATCTCGTCGACGGGCGGGAGGATCGTCGTGCGGAAGTGCCAGGTGCCTGGCACCTGCCCGAAGCCCGACCCAGGCACCACGCAGATGCCGGTCTCCTCGAGCAGCGCGAGGCAGTACTCGGAGTCGGTCGCCCCCTCCGGCAGGGTAATCCTGGGGAAGGCGTACATGGCGCCGGCCACCTGGGTGCAGGCGATTCCCTCGATCGCATTCAGACCGCGCACGACGATCTCGGCCTTGCGGCGCAGCGCGTCCAGGATGCCGCGTCGCTCCTCTTCGTAGAGCGCGAACGACGCGTCGCCCGGCAGGGGCGGCCGCACCATGAGATACGTGACGACCTGCCCGACGGAGTTGGCGCACAAGGTGATGGACTGGAGCTTGGTGATCTCGGCGAGCACGTCCTCCGGCACGTTGCGGCACTCGAAGTAGCCGCCGCGGTGACCGCATTCGCCCAGGATCCCCTTGGAGGTGGAGTGGAAGCTGAACAGCGACACGTCGCGGATCCCGCGCTTCTCCAGCACGCTGGCAAAGGACACGAAGCGGTCGCCCGGGAGGTAGAGATCCTCCTGGTACACCTCGTCCGCGAGCACGGACAGGCGGTGCTCGCGCGCGAAGCCGAGCACCATCTCGATGTTCTCCTCGTCGAGCACGGCGCCGGTGGGGTTGCCCGGGTTGATCACGACGATGGCGCGCATCCTCACGCCGTCCGCGCGCGCCTGCTCGCGGGCGCGCTCGAGCGCGCCCAGGGAGAGCTTCCATCCCGAGGCCTCGTCGAGTCGATAGCCCAGCTGCGCACCGCCCAGGAGCGTGACCGAGGCGGAATAGAGGGGATACTGCGGGACCGGGATGAGGATGCCGTCGCGCGCGTCCGCGATGAGGATCCGCAGGACTGCCTGGACGCCCTTGCTCGCGCCGTCGGTCAGGTAGATGGCCTCGGGATCGGCGGAGCCCCCGTCGCGCAGGCGGATGAAGTCGGCCACCGCCTCGCGCACGAAGCGCATTCCTCTGCTGTCCGTGTAGGCGCCGAGCCCGTGCTCCGACTCCCGCAGCACGAGGCGCGCCACCTCCTCCACGTCCTTCGGGAACGTTCCCTCGGGGACCCGGGCGAGGAGCTCCGGGTACTCCGCCAGGGCCAGCACCTGCCGGACGCGGGTGAGCGGGCGCTGCTTCAGGGCCTGGGGATTGCCGATGTTGCAGTAGACGATCCGGCGGCCCTGGCGCTCCAGTTCCTGGGCGCGGGCCACGATGGGGCCACGCACCGCGTACTCGGCGTCGCGCACCGCCCCGGCCATGTCTTCGAGGCGCACAGGGCACATGGGGCTAACCCCTCCTGGGGCTGTGTGAAGGCAGGCATCCTAGCAGACCTCCCCGGCGATGTCCCCCATGCGCCGGGCACGGCTGTCGCAGCGGAGCTCACCGGGATTCGCTGTCAGGTGCCTGCGGGTGCCCGAGGAACCCTGGGTCGCGGCGGACACCCCGCCACGACCCGCGCGCTGGAGCGCCGCTAGGGGTCGCTCTCCCACGCCGTGAGGGCATTGATGAGCGCCCTCGAGATGGCCTGGAACGAACCTGCGTCGCCCATTGCGGTGCGCGCCTCGTCCCTCCGGCCTGACGTGGCGAGCTCCAGGACGGAGGCTGCCTCCTGATGAAACTTCCAGTGGAGATTCTGGATCTTGCCGAAGTGAGGCGAGCTCCTGACGGAGGGAGTCCCGAAGAGCCACTGGCCGAGCTGGCACGCATTGTCCTTGCGGACACTATCGACCTGGAGCGTCGTCTGGCCTGTCGTGATGGCGGAGTAGAGCTTGGTCTTCCACACCATGTGCGCGGTGATGGCGGCGTCTACTTCCTTCGGCCGAGGCATGGCGGACGTCTCCTGTGCGCCTATGACCAGGCGTCGAGCGCAGGGTTGCATCCGCCGGGCCGATTTCGGGACAGCAGCGTTGTCGCTCGCTAGCGCTCCCGGCGATGGTGCGCCCGCACGATGGCCTGGGCCGCCAGCGCAGCCAACGCGACCACGAACTCGCGCTCGGCGTCGTCGAGGTGGCGCCGGCCGGCGAAGCCGAGGCCGAGCGCACCCAGCGCGCGGCCATCGGCCACGAGCGGGAGCGCCGCCCACGCCTCCTCGGCGCGCGCCTTGGGTAGCGCCACCGCGCTTGGGTAGACCTGGGAGAGGGCTTCGAAGGAATTGATCCAGATCGGCGTTCGCGTTCGGAACGCCTCCGCCAGGAGCGAGGGCGCGTCGGTGCGGAAGGTGCGCCACTGCTCCAGGACAGCGTGTGGCCAGCCGAAGGAGTGAACGATCTCGAGGTCCGTCTCGCCCCTGGCGAGGGCGAGCGTGCCGGTCTTCGCCCCCATGAGCGAGAGCCCGCTCTCGAAGACGACATGCCCAACGGCCTCCGGCGCGAGCGCGGACGCGAGCGAGCGCGCCACGGACTGGAGACGTTGCAGGCGCAGCGCTCCCCGCTCCGCGTGGATGCGGGCGTCCCGCTCGACCTCGGCCGTCTCGGCGGCGCTGTCCCTTGCGGAGCGCTCCGCCGTGGCGACCTGCGCGTTGTCGAGCGCGAGCGCCGCGGGGGCGATCAGCCCTTGGGCGGCCAGCAGATCACGCTCACCGAAGGGGGGGATGTGCGCGGCTCGCATGAGCGTGATACCGCCGATGACGCGGTCGCGCGCCAGCAACGGCAGGATCAGCATCGAGCTCGGCGCGAGCGCCTGCAACGCAGCGAGGTGTTCCTCGTCGTGCGCCGCCCAGCGCAGCACGTCCTCGGTGACCCTCTGCACCAGACGCGGCGTTCCGTCCTGGATACACCGCCCGGTGAGAGTGGCCCATGCGGGCCCCGGAGCATGCGATCGGAAGCGGGCGGCCAGCTGGGCCTTGCTGGGGTCGGCGTACGCGATCTCTTCCCGGCGTGGGATGCCCGTCTTGTCGACGAGGTAGATGAATCCCCAGTCCGCAAAGCGCGGCACGAAGGCAGCCGCGACCGCCCGGAGGGTCGCAGGGTAGTCGAGCGTCGCTGCCAGGAGACGGATCTCCAGGGGTTCCAGCGGAAGGCGGCCATCGGAGAGCGCCCGCGTCGCGCGTTCGGCTTGCGAGAGCTGCCCGCGACCTGCGCCGCCGCTGCCTTCGGCCCCCGCCAGACACAAGAGCACACCGGGCGCCGGTGCGCCGTCCGAGGGAGATGTGGGAGACAAGGGCTTCTCCATAGGGGAGAAAAGGGAAAAAGGACGATTCCCGCCGGTGCCTGACACTCTGCGGCGCCTCAGCCTTCGGACCAACGGGGAAGCTCTCATGCTATGCGCGTTGCGAGAGATAAGTAAAGGGACAGTGAGCCTTATCCTGCTCATTAAGCGCCGTTATTGACCGTGCGCATGGACCCTGCGCCGAAACGCGCACATCCTGTTCGGGCCTCGTCCGAAGAAGGGCTCCGGCGAGGCTTCACCGGAGCGAGCGAGCTCGCTTCGCGCGATTCGCGATCCGCGATCGCGACGTGGAGGAGCGCATGGGTGATTCACTGTTAGTCCTGGCGCGCCGGAGTGTGGCGCTTGGCAGCGGGGCCCGGTTGGTCCGGGCTGTCGCGATCGAGCGTGCAACAACTGGGCGTGGCCCGCGGCCGTCCCTGCCGCGCATGGGTCGACTAGGTGAGAGCCGTTCTGTATAAGGCTTTCAAGGTCGCCAAGAGGCGCACCGCCACCGAACAAGCACGCAGCGAGGCCGTGAAGACCTCGCCACCACGGGGTCTTCGCCATGTCTGGCAACGGAAACGGCTACAAGATCTTCTCCGGCAGCTCGAACGTCCCCTTCGCCCAGGCGGTGTGTGCTCAGCTCGAGCGACCCCTCTCCAAGGCTACGGTGAGCCGCTTTTCCGACGGCGAGATCCAGATCGAGATCGGCGAGAACGTCCGCGGCGCGGACACCTTCGTCATCCAGTCCACCTGCCGCGACGCCAACCAGAACCTGATGGAGCTGCTCATCATGATCGACGCACTGAAGCGCGCGTCGGCCGGCTCCATCGTGGCCGTGATCCCCTACTACGGCTACGCGCGCCAGGACCGGAAGGTGGCGCCGCGCACGCCCATTACCGCCAAGCTCGTCGCGGACCTCATCGAGGCGGCTGGAGCGACTCGCGTCGTGTCGATGGACATGCACGCCGGTCAGATCCAGGGCTTCTTCAACATCCCCTTCGACCACCTGTACGCGAGGCCGGTGCTGCTCGATCACATGAAGCGCAGGTTCGAGGGCCAGTCGGACGAGCTGGTGGTCGTGTCGCCCGACGCCGGCGGCGTGGAGCGCGCCCGCGCCTACTCGAAGCGGCTCGGCGCCGGCCTCGGCATCGTGGACAAGCGGCGCATCAAGCCGAACGTGGCCGAGGTGCTGAACGTGATAGGAGACGTCTCGGGCAAGGTGGCCATCATCCTCGACGACATGATTGACACCGCCGGCACGCTCACGCAGGCGGCGAACGCGCTCGTGGACAACGGCGCCTCGTGCGTCTACGCCTACGCCACCCACGCCGTGCTCTCCGGCCCGGCCGTGGAACGCATACAGAGCAGCCCGATCAAGGAACTGGTGGTCACGGATCCCATCCCGCTCACTGCCGAGGCTCAGGCCTGCGCCAAGATCAAGCAGCTCTCTACGGCCAGGCTCTTCGCGGAGGCGGTGAAGCGGATCCATAGCGCGGACTCGCTCTCGAGCCTCTTCGTTTGATCTTCGTCAAGGACTGACGGCGCTGCGGCAGACCACGCCTCGCCTCGCGCATACCCGGTCGAGGGTGGCGCTCGCGAAGGTGAAAGCCTGGCCCACCCGTGACCCGTTTCCCCTCTTGCCTGCCGCGCTACCGAAAGGGAGACTCTGTCAAGAGGCCGACAGTTTCGCTCCGTGCCCGGCCATGGAGGATCCCATGCTCGAAGACGTCACCGTGGCCAAGTGCCTGGAATTTGCCGTTGAGACCGAAGAGATCGGCGCAGAGCTCTACCGGCGCCTCGCCGGGAAGTTCTCCTCCGATCGCGACCTCACTGAGCTCTTCGAGGGACTGGGTCGCGACGAGGAGAAGCACGGGGAGCAATTCCGAATGCTCTACGAACAAGCTCTTCCGCGGTTCCGCGAGCATGAGATTTCCCCGGAACAACAGAACTACGTCCGTGCCATGTCGATGTCCGACATCTTCTCTGCAGGCAAAGGGCTCGCGAAGGACGTGGAAGGCATCAAGACCCGTGAAGATGCGCTCGAGCGGGCGCTGGGCCTCGAGAAGGCGACCTTGAGCTACTATCAAGCGGTGCGCGAGATCACCGGGCACGACGACATCCTCGACGCGCTCATCGCGGTAGAGAAGAAGCACGTCGTCAAGGTGATGCAGCTCATGGTGACAGGCGCGAAGTTCCGCGGCCTCGCCGACAGCTACTGAAGATTTCGGAGCTGCGCTCGAACCCGCGGTTCGCCTTCTCGGCGAAGCGCGGTCGAGCCGTTCGCTCGCTTGCCGGGCGGTGGCGGCAATCCTTTGAAGCACGTCGTGAAGCACGTCACGCCGCGTCATCCGGAGGCTCTTGCCCCGCGGCGCTGGCCTTGTCACAATCTGACACTCTTTCTCCAAGCCGGCAGTTCCGCGCGCCTCGAGCGGCCAGCTCGCCGAAAGGCTGGCCGGGTCGGCCAGCACGCTTTGCATTTGGACGCAGCAATTTCCTAGACAGGAACGAGCCCATGTCCACGAAAGCGATCAAACCGATCCTGGCAAACCCGCTCGATCCGCCCGAGAAGGTCGAATTCAACATCCCTGGCGAGATCTCCCGCGCCACCGGTGCATACGAAGAGGCGATGAAGGAGGGCTACGATCTCATCCAGCGCCCGATGCGATCGGTCAGCATCGACCAGATCGAGAAGCAGCACTTCAAGAAGCGGATGACCGTCTGGGAGCGGATCAGGGTCCTCACCGACAAGGAGCCCAACGTCCTCTACCAGAACTGGGGAAAGAACCTCGACGGCGCTTCGCTCGTCACCGCCGTCCTCGAGATCCACGGGCGCGACGTTGCGTGCTACGGCCACGATTTCACCGTGCGCGCCGGTTCCATCGACGCCACCAACGGCAACAAGCTGGCCCGTCTCTTCCGGATGGCCGGTGAAAAGGGGATGCCCCTCATTGGCATGAACGACAGCGCCGGCGCCTTCGTCCCGGCCGGGGTCGGGGGTCTCGACGGCTATGCGGAGGCCTTCACCGCGCTGCGCAAGATCAGCGGCGTCGTCCCTTCGATCATGTGCATGTTCGGCTTCAACGCCGGCGGTGGCTCGTACTTGCCGCGCCAGGGGAGCTTCCTGGTCCAGCCGGACGACACCTTCTTCGGTCTCACCGGCCCCGGTGTGGTCAAGTCGGTCCTCGGCGAGGACATCACCCCCGAGGAGCTCGGCGGCCCCAAGGTCCACGGGGGTTCGGGCGTCGTCGACGTGACCGTGTGGGACGAGCTGGCGGCCTTGCGCCAGGCGGTGCGCCTGCTCTCCTACGTCCCCGACAACAACTTCAGCATGGCGCCCTACCAGGAGACGAGCGATCCGCTCGACCGCAAGACCTGGGAGATCAACACCCTGCTCAAGAAGGCCTTCAACTCGCCGACCGGCTTCAACACGCCGTTCGACGTCTCGATCATCGTCCAGCAGGTGTGCGATCACGGTGACTACTTCGAGCTGCAGGCCGAGCGCGCCAGGGAGGTCGTGACCGCGTTCGGTCGCCTCGGCGGGAACGTCGTCGGCTTCGTCGCCAACAACAGCGCCGTCGCCTCCGGTCAGATCGACTGCGACTCCGCGGTCAAGATCGCGCGCTTCGTCCGCTTCTGCAACATCTACAACATCCCGATCATCTTCATGGAGGACACGACCGGCTTCCTCCCCGGGCGCGAGCAGGAGGCGCGCGGCATCGTGCAGGCGGGCCGCTCCATGCTCGACGCGATCGTCGACGTGCGTACCCCGCGCATCCTGCTCATCCTGCGCAACGCCTTCGGCGGCGCCTACGCCTCCTTCAACAACTACCCGACCGGCGCGGACCTGGTCCTGGCCCTGCCGACCACCCGCCTCGCGGTCATGGGGCCGGCCGGCAAGGAGTTTGTCTACAAGGACGAGCTGCGCAAGGCCCGCGGCGCGGCGGCCGAGATGGTCAAGAAGGGCATCCAGCAGCGGACCGCCGCCGGGATGGACGGCAGGGAGGCCAAGAGAGACGCGGAGAAGGAGGCGGGCGAGTGGGTCAAGACGCAGGAGGCCGCGCTCAACCGTCGCTACGAGACCGAGCTGATGAACCCGAAGGAGGGTCTGGCCCTCGGTTCCATCTCGTCGCTCGTCATGCCGACCGACCTGCGCAAGGTCCTCGGCGAGAACTTGAATCTCCTGCTCCGGCACTACAAGCCGTCGCCGATGGGCGGTCCACAGCGCGAGTTCCACTGAACGGCGGGACAACGAGACCTGGAATCCTCGAGATTGGAGATACAGACCCATGGCTCCGACCGCTGACCACGACGCCGACTACTACAAGAACAACGAGCTCATTCACCGCGACCGGAGGCTTGGCAACTCCTCCTCGGCGTGGGTGCGCTCCTTCGCTTGCGGGGACCTGAAGCCGCTCGTGGTCTGTCGTGGGCCGATTCGCAAGGAGGCGATGGACGTCTTCGAGGAGATGGGGATCGCCCACTACGGCATCCTCCTCTCCGAGAAGGACTCCATCGTCTACCCGAACGCTCTCGCGCCGGAGCTCCGCCAGCTGACCGACACCAGCCGCGTCCACCGCGTCCCCGACTACTCCGGCGCAAGCAAAGAGGAGCGCGTGGAGCGGATGAACCAGATCGTGCAGATCGCGAAGGACAACGGCTACGACTCGGTCTTCGCCGGCTACGGCTTCATGGCCGAGGACGAGGAGTTCGTGGCCACCCTCGAGAGGGCGGGCCTCACGTTCATCGGGCCGAACTCGGTCACCCAGGCACGGGCCGGCAAGAAGGACGAGGCGAAGCGCACCGCCCTTCAGGTGAACGTCAGCGTCACCCCCGGCATCAACGATGTCACGGCCCGCACGCTCCTCAGGAGGTTCGACACTCGAAAGAAGCTGCTCCTGGTGGACGAGGCGAGGGAGCTCCAGATCGACAAGAAGATCCTCGAGGACGAGAGCATCCCGCTCGAGGACCTGGCCGACCACATCCTGATGGCGTCCTACGCGAAAGGGATGGACCTCTTCACCATCGACGAGCTCGGCGCGCAGGTGCAGGTCGAGGTCGCCGAGATGTTCAGGAAGTACCCCGCCAGCCGCGTTCGCCTGAAGGCCATCGGCGGAGGCGGCGGCAAGGGCCAGCGTATCCTGGGCGGGAGCCTGCTCACCGTCAGGGACCCGGACGACAGGATGATCGAGGAGGCCGCCGCCGAGGCGCCTGCCCTGCTGCGCGAGGTGCTGAACGAGGCCAAGGCGACCAGCGTCGGTGACAACAAGAACGTCCTCATAGAGCTCAACATCGAGCAGACCCGCCACAACGAGATCCAGCTCCTGGGGAACGGCAAGTGGTGCGTCTCCCTCGGCGGCCGCGACTGCTCGCTGCAGATGCACGAGCAGAAGCTCCTCGAGGTCTCGGTGACCCAGGAGGGGCTGGCCGTCGCCCTGGCGCAGGCCGAGCGGGCGGGCAGGAAGGAGGAGGCCAAGGCCCTCGCCACCGACCTCGAGACGTTGAGGCGCATGGAGGAGGACGCCGCCCGGTTCGGGGAGGCGGTCGGGCTTGACTCGGCGTCGACCTTCGAATGCATCGTCGACCGGGATCGCTATTTCTTCATGGAGGTCAACACCCGTATCCAGGTCGAGCACCGCGTGACGGAGCTCTGCTACGGCCTCAAGTTCACGAACCCGGAGAACCCGCACGACTCCTTCGTCGTCGAGTCCCTGGTCGAGGCGATGGCCCTCCTCGCCCGCCACAAGAAGCGCTTGCCGAAGCCAGAGCGGATCCCGCGGTTCGTCGCCGGCGTGGAGGCGCGCCTCAACGCCACCGACGCTTCCCTCTCGCCGCACGCCGGCGGTTTCATCCGCTACTGGTCGAGGCCGATCGAGGGCGAGATCCGCGACGACCAAGGGATCAGCCGGGTCAATCCCGACACCGGCCTGTTCGTCCCCTACCGCGTCGCCGGCGCGTACGACTCCAACATCGCCCTGTTGTTGACCAAAGGTGATGGTCGCCTCGACGCATACCAGCGCCTCTCGAACGTGCTGGGCAGGACGAGCCTGCGCGGTGTCAACGTGGCCACGAACCTCGAGTTCCACTACGGCCTGGTCAACTGGTTCATCGGTCAGGACGTCATGGCCAAACCGACCACCCGGTTCGTCGTCCCCTACCTGACCCTGGTCGGGCGGCTCAAGGAGGAGGCGACCAAGCTCGACACCGTCCACGCCTTCCTCGAGATGAAGAAGCACTACGGGAAGCAGATGGCCGCCCTCTGCCCCGACGACCCGTCCGCGGTCAAGGCCATGTCGGGGGTGCTCGATCGCAAGGGGACGCTGCTCACCCGGCCGATCGACCTCTTGCTGGAAGACCCGCACCTGCTCGCGGGGTGGCTCTCCCTCAATCGCAGCAACTACAAGATCGCCAACGCGAAGTTGGTTTGGATCCGCAATCCGCTCGGCGTGCTCAGGGACACCTACCAGTATCTCAACATGGCCTACGATCCCAAGGCGCCGGCGTCGCAGGTGATCTGGGAGCACGATCACGAGCTGCTCCAGAAGTCGATCCGCTTCTACGTCGAGCTCCGCAAGACCTTCAGCCTCCGCAAGGAGGAGTACTACAAGCTCGACGACATCCTCAGGAGCGAGGTCCCTCAGGGCGGGTACGACGCGGAGACCTGGGCGAAGATCCGTGCCGCGCACCTCGGCTTCGAGGCGGGGAACGAGCTGCTCGGGCTGCTCTTCATGATCGCCGAGCGGGTCAGGTTCTTTGACTTCCGCGTCGAGGAGAACCTCGAGGTCACCATCCCCGAGTACCTGAACGACCCGGATCTGCAAGCTCGCATGAAGAAGGTGCTGGCGCCCCCTCCGGCGACCAAGGCCGACGAGATCGTGGCCATGTGCGGCGGCATGTACTACGGGCAGGAGGCGCCGGGGAGGCCGCGCTTCGTCTCGGAGGGGATGCACTTCGAGAAGGGGCAGCCGCTCTACATCATCGAGGTCATGAAGATGTTCAACACCGTTCGCGCCCCCTTCTCCGGGACGATCGACAAGGTCGTCATCTCCGGGGCCGATGGCGTGATCGTCCAGAAGGGGCAGCCCCTCTTCAAGATCGCGCCCGACGAGAAGTTCGTCGCCGTCGATCCGAAGGAGGTGACCCGCGAGCGCCACGCCAGGACCAGCGAATACCTCGAGAACGTCCTCATGGATCTCGTCGAGAAATTCGCGGAGGTGGATCCGAAGGAGGTCGAGCGCGAGCGCCGCGCCAGGGCCGGCGAATATCTCAAGGCCGTTCCGTCCTAGAGCACCGGAGGTGCGGCCATGAAGGCAGGCCTCGTCGGCTACGCGCAGTCGGGCAAGACCACGCTCTTCAACGCTCTCACGGGGTTGCGCAAGGGCGGCCCGGTCGCGCGCGGGCAGGTGAACCTCGGCGCCATCAAGGTGCCCGACAAGCGCGTCGAGGCGCTGGCGGCGATCTTCAAGCCGAAGAAGACCACCCTGGCCGAGATGCGGTTCGTCGACGTGCCCGGCCCCGCAGGCAAGGGGTCGGGCCTCGACGCCGAGGCCCTGCGCGCGCTCGCCGAGGTGGACGCTTTCTGTCTGGTGGTGCGCGGCTTCGCCGCAGCCGACGGCACGCCGGCCGAGCCAGCGCGCGAGCTCTACGATTTCGACGCGGAGCTGGTGCTGCACGACCTCGCGATCGTCGAGAAGCGGCTCGACCGGCTGCGCAAGGAGCAGCACAAGGGGACCGGCGAGTACCACGAGCTGGAGCGCGTCCACGCGCAGATCGATCAGGGCCGGCCCCTGCGCGCGATGAGCTGGAGCGAGGCCGAGGGAAAGGAGCTGGCCCACTTCGGCTTCCTCTCGCGCCAGCCGCTCCTGGTGGTCGTCAACGTCCCGGAGGAGGCCGCAGCCGCGCCCCCACCGCCCGAGGTCGAGGTCGCCGCGCGCGATCGGGGTGCCGAGGTGCTCTCGCTCTGCGCCGCGGTGGAGGCGGATATCGCCGAGCTGAATCCGGCGGAGCAGCCCGAGTTCCTCCAGTCGCTCGGCCTCTCGGAGCCCGCGCGGGCCCGCTTCCTCCGCGCCGCGTACCGGCTGCTCGACCTGATCTCGTTCTTCACGGTGGGCGAGGACGAGGTGCGCGCCTGGCCCACCCGCCGCGGTGACCGCGCGCCGCGCGCCGCCGGGCGCATCCACTCGGACCTCGAGCGAGGCTTCATCCGCGCGGAGGTCGTGCACTACGACGACTTCATCGCGCTCGGCAGCGAGAGCAAGGCGCGGCACGAGGGGAAGCTGCGCCTGGAGGGCAAGGAGTACGTGGTGAAGGACGGTGACATCCTCAACATCCGATTTGCGGTGTAGAGGCCGGGCACGATAGCGGAGAATGAGGGGATACCTCAGGGCACGCTCTCGCGCCGAGACAGGAGTAGGATTCGCCTCCTATGGTCGGGCAAGAACCTGGTCACCGGGTCTCAGTGGGGGCTTCAGGGGCCGACGTTCGTCGGACGGGGTTTTCCGATCGAGCTTCCCTCGAGAAGGCAGTCGGCTGGCTAGACGCTCGCGCAGCCGTGCTTCCCCCGGAGGCGATCCGCAGCGAGGACGCCGCTGGCCGCGTCCTCGCTACGCCCATCGACGCAGCGACGGACCTCCCGCCTCTCGACAGAGCGGGTGAGGATGGCTTCGCGCTGCGCTCGGCCGAGACGATCGGCGCGGGCTCGTACAGCCCCATCCTCCTCGAGCTGCAGCCGGCAGGTTCGCCGCTGCGCGCGGGTGCGGCGACGCCCGTCGCGGCCGGGACTCCGCTGCCGTGCGGTGCCGACGCCGTCCTCCCGTTCGGCATGGCGCACCTGGACGCCAGGACCGTGGAGGTCGTTGGCGCGGTCGCGGAGGGGATGGGGGTCGAGCGCCATGGCCAGCAGCTCCGCGCCGGGACGGCACTCTTCGGAGCAGGGCGCGCGCTCCGCCCGCAGGATGCGGCCCTCCTCGCCACGCTCGGCGTGGGCAGCATCCAGGTCGTCCGACGTCCCAGGGTCCGGCTCGTCCTGGCCGGGCCAAAGGGGCCTGCCGGGACCGCCTTTCAAGGCGACGCCCATCGTCCGATGCTGCTGCCCCTGATCGCCCGGGACGGAGGGCTGGTCGAGAGCATCGTCCTCGCCTCGGAGCGTGCCTCGACCCGGCGCGCGGTCGCGGCGCCAGGCGCGGACGTGGTCCTCGTCACCGGGCGGACCGGGACTGGCCCCGACGACGAAGCGCCGCTCGCCATCGCCGACGTGGGCGAGCTGGCGATCCACGGCATCGCGCTTCGGCCGGGGGCTTCGGCCGGGCTCGGCGCCGTGGCGACGGTCTCCGTGCTGCTGCTGCCGGGTGATCCGCTCGCCTGTCTGTGTGCCTACGAGCTCCTCGCCGGGCGGTTGCTCCGGCGCCTCGGCGGCCGCGATCCGGAGCTGCCTCACCGGGTACGGGAGGCCGAGGTGGGACGCAAGATCGTATCCGGGATAGGGTTCGCAGAGATGTGCGAGGTACGGCTGGTCGACGGCAGGGTCGAGCCGGTCGGTCGGGCCGAGGGCGGTGGCCTGGCGTCCGCCATCCGGTCCGATGGTTTTGTGTTGGTGCCGGCCGCCCTCGAGGGGTATGCGCCAGGCACGCGCGTCGTCGTGCACCTCTACGAATCGGCTATGGTCCTCTGAACATCAGTCGGGGAGAGCTCATCCATGGCACCGAAGGATCCCAAGGCGGCGCTGCTCGACGCGGCGCGGCAGCGCCAGTTCTTGGAGGTCGTCGACCGCGACGAGGCCCAGGCGCGGTTCCGCAAGCACCTCTCGCTCGCTCCACTGGGAGAGGAGTCCGTCCCTCTGGCGCAGGCGCTGGGGCGCGTCCTGGCGAGCGACGTCGTCGCGAGCGTCGACGTCCCCGGTTTCGACCGGTCCGGGATGGACGGTTTCGCCGTGCGCGCGACCGACACGGTCGGCGCCGCCCTCGACAGGCCGCGGGTGTTGCGGCTCAACTCCGAGATCCTGACACCCGGCGTGGAGCCTCGAGTCGCGGTCGTCGAGGGCACCGCGACGCTCATCGCGACCGGCGGGATGGTGCCCCGGGGGGCCGACGCGGTGGTCATGGTCGAGCAGACGGAGACGCGCCAGGAGGCTGGCCAGGCGCTCGTCGAGGTGCACCGCCCCGTCGCCGCCGGGGAGCACGTCGCCGCAGCGGGCGGAGACATCGGGCGCGGCGAGACCGTGCTGCGCGCGGGCCAGGTCGTGTCCTCGCGCCAGATCGGCGCGCTCGCCGCGATCGGTGCCGCCTCGGTGTCGGTGTGGCGGAAGCCGCGGATCGCGGTCTTCTCCACGGGCGACGAGCTCGTCGCTCCCGGAGGGGCGATGCGCCCGGGAGGCGTCTTCGACTCGAACGGCCCCATCCTGGCCGCCGCCGTCGAGGAACTGGGTGGCCTCGCCGTCCCCTTCGGGATCGCTCGCGATGACGCAGCCGCGCTGGCGGCGCTGCTCGAGCAGGCGCTCGGCTGCGACATGGTGCTCCTGTCCGGCGGCACGTCCAAGGGTGCGGGCGACCTGGCGTACCAGGTCGTGAGTCGCCTGACGAATCCCGGCATCGTGGTGCACGGAGTGGCGCTCAAGCCCGGAAAACCCGTCTGCCTCGCCGTGACGGACGGCAAGCCGGTCGCCATATTGCCCGGCTTTCCGACCTCGGCCGTCTTCACGTTTCACGAGTTCGTCGCGCCCGTGATCCGCGCCTTCGCCGGACAGCCGCCCGAGCGGCGCGAGACGGTGCCCGCGACGTTGCCGATGCGCGTCTCGTCCGAGCCCGGCAGGACCGAGTACGTCATGACCTCGCTCGTGCGTGGTGAAGGAGGGCGCCTCGCCGCCTATCCCACGGGAAAGGGCTCCGGTGCGGTGACGGCCTTCGGCCAGGCGGACGGCTTCTTCGCGATCGGGTCAGGCACGGAGATGCTCCCGGCGGGCACCGCCGTCGACGTGACGCTCATCGGCGCTCGCCACGCTCCCGCCGACCTCGTGGTGATAGGTAGCCACTGCGTCGGCCTCGACATGCTGATCGGGCGGCTCGTCCGCGAAGGCCTTTCGGTCAAGGCGATCTTCGTCGGGAGCACGGGGGGCCTGTCGGCGGCGAAGCGTGGCGAGTGCGACATCGCCGGGGTCCACCTCATGGATCCCGTGACGGGCGAGTACAACCGGCCCTTCCTGACCGAGGCGCTCGAGCTGGTGCCGGGTTACGGTCGCTTGCAGGGGATCGTGTTCCGCCCGGGCGATGAGCGGTTCGAGGGACGCGCGGCCAAGGAGGGCGTGGCGGCGGCCCTCGCAGACGATGGGTGCCTCATGATCGGCCGTAACGCCGGGAGCGGCACGCGGATCTTGATCGACCGCCTCCTCGAGGGCGCCCGCCCTGCCGGATACGCCAATCAGGCGAAGAGCCACAATGCGGTTGCGGTCGCGGTCGCGCAGAGCCGCGCGGACTGGGGCGTGGCGATCGCGACGGTGGCTCGGCAGTACGGGCTCGGGTTCCTCCCCCTCCAGCCGGAGCACTACGACTTCGTCGTCCCCAGGAACCGGCTCGGCCGCGCCGCAGTGCAGCGCTTCCTCGGTCTCCTGAAGGATCCGGCCGTCGCGTCGCGCCTCGCGGAACTCGGCTTC
Organism: Anaeromyxobacter sp. RBG_16_69_14; assembly: GCA_001768075.1. GTDB lineage: Bacteria > Myxococcota > Myxococcia > Myxococcales > Anaeromyxobacteraceae > Anaeromyxobacter_A. The sequence continues at coordinate 43,577 of MEMX01000001.1, forward strand.
ACGCCATAGCGAGCCGTCCGACCGGCGATCGGCGTTCCTTGCCTGGGCTCGGGGTAGCCAGCGCGATGATGTGGAACAGCCGTTGCGCGAATCCGCGCGGCCCGGCTGCGCTTCGCTGTCAGCCGAAGATCGGCGTCAACAAGGCCTTGGTCAGGTCGGCCATGCCGGGATCGACGCCTCGGTTCCGGAGCGCGGTCTGGATCCTCGCCGCGCCGCGCGCGCCGCCGTACAGTCTGAGCAGCTGGGCGCGGTGTTTCCAGCACGCGCCCGTCTCCTCGCTGAGCACGACAGGCGTCGCGCCCGGTTCGACTGAACGATAGGTCAAGGTGACCTGCCAGACGGGCCGCTCACCGCAGCCGAGTTGGTAGCACTCCATGCAGCACCTCCCGCGAGGCCAGGTGGCTGGAGGCGAGAGTGCTCCGGGACGCGGCCAAGGATGGACAGTCTACCGCATTCCAGGGGCGAGCGCCCGCGCGGGTTGCGCGGGCGGAACCGGGGAGGCCGGTTGGAGGGTCGGCGTGCGGTATGCGCCTGCCGTCCCCTCGCTCCGCACCGCAGCGGCGCGCCGCAAAGGTCGCCGGGCAGGCAGGCGATCGTCGGCTCATGCGCCTTCCCGGCGCGCTGATTAAACACCGAAGACCGCAGCCTCGTTTCGGAGCACGGCGCTCCCTCACACGGCCCGGTCTCGAGGGAGACACCGATGGAAGCGCAAACGCCCGTTCGCCTCATCCACTTTTTCGATACGCGACTGCACCAGATCCTCTGCGGATTGCATGGTTTCGAGAACCGCTCGACGAAGCACGCCCGCGGCGTGACCTGCCCGGGGTGCGTGGGGCTGCTCGGCGAGCGAGCGGCGACCGGTGCTCCGAGCGCCTCCGCAGCTCCCGGGCAGGAGATCGCTGCTGGCGAAGGCCGCCCCGAGTCGTAGGACGGAGGCTTGGGTTGAAGATGTCCGGACCGCCGCTCTTGCGACGGTCCTCAAGGCGGGGGAGCGCCGGCGCCCCCCTCCACGCCCAAGTCGGTGACCGCCTGGCCGCGAGTCCTTTCTCGGCCGAGGTGTCGGACTGCGCGCCGGCCATGCCCCTGGGTGAAAACCCGAGGCGCGCGACCTGAAGGCCTTCTTCGCCGAGCTCCGGTCCTGCTTCACCTGAGCTGTGCGCACACGCGGTTCCGTGGATACGGGTGGTGCCAGCGCACGACGCGCGCGTCGCGTCGGCCTGCCGCGGGTCGATGCCGGCTCTTCACATTCCGACAACAACAACAACAACAACAACGGCGTCGCCGCAGATTCTCACAGCGGCGACCAGTTGATGTGATTCTCCAGCGTCACCGCCGCCGCTGTGAGCTGATGTCCGGCGCCTTGCGGCGCCTCAAGCGGAGGGGAGAACTCTCCCCCCGCGCCCCCCATCTCGAGCGTCAGTTCATGTGGCATGCGCTATCACTTCACTGTTGACCCGATCTGCGCTGGCGGCGCATCTGGTCCAGGATTGCCTACCGTTCTCGTTCGCCTGATAAGGAGCCTTCATGAGGAATCGTGGTCGGGTGCGTTTCACGGTGGCGCTGGTCCTCATGGCGACCGCCGGCTGTGGCTCTCGGAGTTCCGATGTCTCCGAGGGCAGCGAAGCGCAGGAGCTGACGGCCGGCACCGTCTATACGTTGGTGGGCGTGCAGAGCGGGCGCTGCATGAACATCGCCGGCAGCTCCACCGCCGATCGTGCTGCGGTGCAGCTCTGGGACTGCAGCGGCGGCGCGAACCAGCAGTTCCGCTTCGACCCGGCGGGCAGCGGGTATTACACCATCCGCGCCGTCGGCAGCGACAAGTGCCTCGACGTCGCGGGGGCGTCCACCTCGGCCGGCGCCAGCATCGTCCAGTACACCTGCCACAGCGGCACCAACCAGCAATGGTCCACGACCGATCTCGGAAACGACGTCGTCCGCATCGTGTCCCGCGCGAGCGGGATGGTGCTCGACGCCTACGGCGCCCGGACCGCCAACGGGACGAAGATCGTCCAGTGGCGGGCCAACGGGGGGACGAACCAGCAGTTCAGGCTCAGCGCGGCCGGTAGCGAGGTCACGAATCACACGCTCACTGTCGCGACCAGCGGAAGCGGCACGACGAACCCCGCGGCGGGTACGCACACCTACGCCTCGGGAACGTCGGTCACGGTGACGGCGACGCCGGCGAGCGGCGCCACGTTCACGGGCTGGAGCGGGGCCGCGACGGGCACGACCAATCCCGTGACGATCACGATGGACGGGGACAAGACGCTCACGGCGAACTTCGAGGCTGCTGCCGCGAGCTACACGCTCACCGTCGCGACCACCGGAAGCGGTAGCGGGACGACGAGCCCAGCGGCGGGGACGTACAGCCACGCCTCGGGCACGTCGGTCGCGGTCACGGCCACCCCGGCGAGCGGCTCCACGTTCACCGGGTGGAGCGGGGCCGCGACCGGCACGACGAACCCCGTCACCATCACCATGGACGGAGACAAGACGCTCACCGCCAGCTTCTCGAGCGTTGGCGGATCTTGTGCCGTGAGCTCGAGCCGGATCAGGGTCACCGAGGTGGACGTCGGCGTGAACGTCGTCGCCAACGAGGACGAGGTCGCTCTCAAGCCGCTGGCTCTCTCTCCCATCCCGTCGGGCGGTTCGCGCCTCGCCTTCATGGGCAGTGACGGGAAGGTCCACGTCACGCAACTCGACGCGAACGACCAGGTGGCGGGAGCGTCCATCGCCCTGGCAGCCAACGACTTCTCCGACCTGCACGCCGACGACAAGGGTGGCGTCCTCTTGCTCACCCGCGACGCCCAGGGAGGGGGGACGCTCAACTGCGGCGCGCCCACCAACCTCTGCGGCACTCCCCCCAGCCCCGCCGTCCCTTGCTACGACATGTACATGGTGCGGTTCGACGGCACCGCCGAGACGTGGGCCACCAAGCTGACGAGCTCGAGCGAGGCGCTCCCGCCGTACTCCACTGGCCCTACCGGCCCCGAGGTGTTCATGATCTGGTGGTACGCGCACCACGGGCGGATCGCCTTCGACGGGACGAACTACGCGGGGTACTTCGGCGCCGCCATCAGCGTCTCGCAGAGCGGCTGCATCAACATCCACCAGGGCGATCGAATGAAGATCGTGGGACCGAGCGGCGCGCTTCAGTCAGGAGGGTTCGACTGGGGCTGCAGCCACAGCGGCTACGAGCGCATCCTGTGGGACCCGACGGCCAGGAAGTTCGTGACCGTCTGCAAGACCGACAACAATAACCGCATCGCCTTCGCCCCGAACATCACGACGATCTATCCCGTCGACCTCTGGTACTCGAACCTGGGCGACGTGGCGATGGCCAAGGGGGGAGGGTACTGGCTCACGACGAGCAACATCCGTTCTGGGCAGGCAGCCAGCTCGAACGGCCTCGCCGACGTGCACCTCCTGCACTTCTCGAGCGGGACCGCGGACAGGGACGTCGTGCTGGCGAGCGACGCGGGCCTGAACGACCGGGCGCCGCACCTGGCGGCGTACGGCGCGGATAGGCTGCTGGCTGCCTGGGAAACCTCGACGGCGACGGGCGACCTCGCGGCGAACGACAGGAATCGCAAGCTGTACGTGCAGACGCTCGATGCCGCGACCGGTTCCGCCGACGGCGCTCCGTTCCAGGTCTCGGGTGTAGCGGGCAACCGGTATCAGGAGTTCCGGGCGTTCCCGGACGGAAGCGTGGCCTATCCGGCGCCTGGCAGCAGCGCGACCAAGCTCAAGATCCTGCGTATCCTGCCCTGCAGCCAGTGAACGTATCGTGAAGTAGAGAGTGCGGCGTCCCCGGCGATGTCGTCCTGCAGCGGTACACTCCCTCGAACAGGGGCTGCAGGGCACATCGGCATGGCTCGGTGAGCCCGGGGTACCGCCGCCATCCCCGCCCCGGGGATGACACTTCACGAGGCAGGTTGCAGTGACTCTCGCCGTGATCGCCGAGAAGCCGTCCGTGGCCCGTAGCATCGCGGAGGTGCTGGGGGCGAAGCGCAGGGAACCGGGCCTGTGCCGCGGCAACGGCTACGTCGTCACCTGGGCGATCGGTCACCTCGTGGGGCTCGCCGAGCCAGGCGAGATGGACCCTGGCTGGAAGCCCTGGCGCTACGAAAGACTGCCGATGCTGCCCAGGGAGTGGAGTCTCAGGGTACTCGCGCAGACCAAGGATCACTTTGCCATCGTCGAGGCGCTCCTCAACTCGTCGGAGATCGAGCGCGTCGTCTGCGCCACGGACGCGGGCCGAGAGGGCGAGCTCATCTTCCGATACATTCTGAGGAAGGCGGGCTGCCGAAAGCCGGTGCAGCGACTCTGGATCTCCTCGCTCACCCCCGACGCCATCCAGGCCGGGTTCAAGGGCCTGCGCCCGGGCGAGGACTTCGACAACCTGGCAGCCGCCGCCGAGGCCCGCTCGCGCGCGGACTGGCTGGTGGGAATGAACTTCACCCGCGCCTACACGCTGCGCCATGGCCCCGAGCTGCTCTCTGTCGGCCGCGTCCAGACTCCGACGCTGGCGATGATCGTGGAGCGTGAGAAGGCGATCCGCGACTTCGTCCCCGTGGAGTATTGCGAGGTCGAGGCCACCTTCGGCCTGGACCGCGACGCCTACTCCGGGGTCTGGTTCGATCCCGCGAAGAGCAGGTCCGAGGGCGAAGACGTCGGGCAACGCCTGCCCGCCGATGGCGTGCTCGCCGAGACCATACGCTCCCGTTGCGACGGCAAGTCCGCCAGGGTCGTCGACAGCACCGGCACCGACAAGAGCTTCCCGCCCCCGCTCCTCTATGACCTGACGGAGCTCCAGCGCCACGCGAACCGGCTCTACGGGATGACTGCCCAGGCGACCTTGAACGCCGCCCAGGCCCTCTATGAACAGCACAAGCTCCTGAGCTACCCGCGCACCGACAGCCGGCACGTGAGCGCATCGGTCGCCGCTTCGCTCGGACCTGTCGTTGCCGGCATCGCGCCTCCCTACGGCGATGCCGTTGCCTCCGGGACTGGCACAACCCCGCTCTCCAGGCGCTTCGTCGACGACTCCAAGGTCACCGACCACCACGCGATCATCCCCACCGGCGCGCCGCGTGAGGGCGGGGAGCTTGGCCAGGACGAGGAGCGGCTCTACGACCTCGTCTGCCGACGCCTCCTCATGGCCTGGCACGCCGATCACAGGACGCGCGTCACAAAGGTCGTGACATGTGTCCCTGGCGACGCCGCTCCGGGCTCGTCCGTGGATCTCTTCCGCTCGAGCGGGACGGTCGTCACCCAGACCGGCTGGAAGGCCCTCGACATCGAGCCCCGCAAGTCCAAGAAGAAGGGGACCAGTGAGGAGCCCGAGCGCCACCTGCCCGAGGGGCTCGCGGCCGGTCAGGTTCGCCCGGTCACCGCGATCGAGGTCCAGCACAAGCAGACGTCGCCTCCCAGGCGCTTCACGGACGCGACCCTCCTCACTGCGATGGAGTCCGCCGGTCGCGCGCTCGACAGCCGCGAGCTCGAAGAGGCGATGCGCGAGCGGGGCCTGGGAACCCCTGCCACCCGCGCTGCGATCTTGGAGACGCTCCTCGCGCGTTCCTATATCGAGCGCCAGGGCAAGTCACTGCACGCGACCGCGAAGGGCATCGCGCTCATCGACGTCGTCCACGAATCGGTGAAGAGCCCACAGCTCACTGGCGAATGGGAGCTCGCCCTCAAGAAGCTCGAGCGCGGGCAGGGATCGCTCCCCGAGCTAATGGCGGGCATCGAGCGATTCGTCGTCGAGGTCATCGGAAACCTGCGCGGCGCCGAGGGCAGGGGCGATGGCTTTGTATCCCTCGCCCGGCGCCCGGGGGAGACATCCCATGTGCATGTGCCTGCGGCGCAAGACGTCATGACGGAAATGAGAAACGGAGATTCCCTCTCCCTCGTCCAGAATGGTGTGCCGCTCGAACGGGGCTCCATTGCCACCGAGCACCGGCCGAGGCACGCCGGCGAGCTGACCGCGATCCTGAGCGAGCGCTTCGGCCACCGGGCCTTCCGTGCAAACCAGGAAGAGGTGTGCAAGGCCGTGACTGCCGGCGACGACGCGCTGCTCGTGATGCCGACCGGCAGCGGGAAGTCGCTCTGCTACCAGCTGCCCGGCATCGCACGCGGCGGGACGACGCTGGTCATCAGTCCGCTCATCGCGCTCATGGAGGACCAGACCGCCAAGCTGCGCGGGAAGGGCTTCCGCGCCGAGCAGATCCACTCCGGACGCACTCGCGAGCAGTCACGCGCCGTGTGCCGCGCTTACCTCGACGGAGCGCTCGACTTCCTGACGATCGCCCCCGAGCGGCTCTCGGTCCCTGGGTTCCCCGAGATGCTAGCCCGCCGAAGGCCTGTGCTGGTCGCCGTGGACGAGGCGCACTGCATCTCGCACTGGGGCCATGACTTCAGGCCCGATTACCGCCTGCTCGGTGGACGTCTGCCCCTCCTCCGGCCGTCGCCGGTCCTGGCGGTCACGGCGACGGCGACCGTGCGGGTCCAGGACGACATCCTCACGCAGCTCGGGATCGGGAAGGCCCGGCGATTCATCCGTGGGTTCCGCCGCGAGAACCTCGCGATCGAGGCGGTCGAGCGCCCGCGCGGCGAGCGCGTGGACCTGGCGCTCGCGACGCTTGGGCCCGCGGAACGGCGGCCGGCGCTGGTCTACGTCCCGAGCCGCAAGATGGCCGAGGAGGTCGCCGAAGCGCTCGTCGCCGCGCGCTTCCGAGCGGCGCCTTACCACGCGGGGCTCGACGCCCAGACCCGCAGCCGGACGCAGGAGGCATTCCAGCGCGGCGAGGTCGAGGTGGTGGTGGCGACCATCGCGTTCGGCATGGGTATCGACAAGGCCGACATCCGAACGGTGATTCACCTCGCGCTGCCGGGGACGGTCGAGGGCTACTACCAGGAGATCGGGCGCGCCGGTCGCGACGGGCTCCCTGCGCGGGCGCTGCTCTGCTACTCCTGGGCGGATCGCAAGATGCACGAGAGCTTTCTCGAGCGCGACTACGCGGAGACGTCGATCCTCGAGGCGCTGCTCGAGAAGGTCCCCGAGCACGGGGTCGAGCGGTCGGCGCTCCTGTCCACCTGTGGCCTCGACATGGAGATCGCGGAGCCGGCTCTGGGAAAGCTGTGGATCCACGGTGGCGTGACCGTGGACTCGAGCGACGTCGTGAGGCGTGGCAAGAGAGGCTGGCAGCCTCGCTACGAGGCCATCAGGGCGTATCGCCGCGCGCAGCTCGACGAGGTGCTGCAATTCGCGCAGTCCGGGGACTGCCGCATGGTGCGGCTCGTGCGCCACTTCGGGGAGACCCGCGACGAGGAGTCCTGCGGATCGTGCGACGCCTGCCTGCCGCACGGTTGCGTGGGCCGGCGCTTCCGCGAGGCGAGCAAGGCACAGCTCTCCCTGGCGAAGCACATTCTGGAGGAGCTCGAGCGCAAGGACGGGCTCTCCACCGGGACGTTGATGCGCAACCTCTTCCCCTCGGGTGGGATCGAGCGGCGCGACTTCGAGCGGACGCTCGACGCTCTCGCCCGCGCCGGAGCACTGTCGCTGAGGGAGGACGAATTCGAGAAGGACGGAAAGACGATCCGCTTCCGGCGCGCGGACCTCGGGTCGAACGGACGGGGAGCGCTGCGTGGCGACCTTCTGCTCTTCGACGACGAGGGTTCCTCCAGAGTCGGAAGCCCTTCGGCGAAGAAGCGAAAGCGGAAGTTGACCGAGGCGAAGAAGCAGGACTCGACCCTTTCGTCGCCCTCCAATCCCGCCCTCGAGCGGCGGCTACGGCAATGGCGGCAGAAGGTCGCCAAGGCGCGAGGGGTACCGGCCTTCGTCGTCTTGACCGACAAGGTCCTCCGGGCCATCGCGTGCTTGAAGCCGGCGAGCCTCTCGGCGCTCCTCGAGATCAAGGGGTCGGGTCCGAAGCTCGCCGAGAAGCACGGCGCGGAGATCCTCCAACTGGTGCGGAGCGTTTAGTCCCTCTCGTTTCCTTCCCTCAGGACGGCTGTCCTCGCAGATCTATTCCGGAACACCTTGGACTCGACGTATTGACGAGCGCGCCCGGCCCAGGCCACCTCTTTTCCGAGCAAGGCCAGTCCACCAAGCACGAGTGGAATCCCGGGTCCGGGGAGAACCAGGAGTGCGCCACCCACCACGAGGAGCGTCCAGCCGGCAGCCAGCGTCGCAGCGCGGCGCGTGCGCGTCCTGCGGGAGGCGCGGTCTTCCGGCGGGCTGCTGCTCTGGTGGAAGCTCATACCTGCTCCGGGCCCTTCCGGTGAAGGGAGAGTTTTAAGTTCGGACCGAAGCGGCGAGACCGCAAGGACGCAGGCACGGCCGGCGGGTCACACCATGGTCGTGCCGACCTTCATTGGCTCGCTCCCCCGCTGTGTCTGTGCGCCCGTCGCGTCCGTGACGGGCGTGAGCCGCAGGAGCACTGTACCTGCGATCCCCGCCGAGAGCGAACCCGCCAGAATGCCCACCTTGGCCTGGTCCAACAGCTCGGGGTGGCCGGGATCGACGAGTCGCAGCGGCGGCCCCGTACATTTCGTGGAGCAGCGGCCCGACTGCCCCGGCGCCTGCGGCGAACAGCTCGCCACACCCATCGCATACTTAGAGAGGCCCGTCGGGCCTGTCAACGCGGGCGATCGCCGCTCGCCTGGGCTCAGCCTTTCCACTCAGCTCAGCCTTTTCTCGGCGACAGCAGAACGTAGTGAAACACGTCCTTCCTTCCGAGCTCGGAGTAGCCCCAGTGCTCGTGCAGCTCGTGAAAGCGGACCTCGAAGCCGGCGCGATCGAGCTGGCGGACGAGCGCCTCGGGCGACGGAAACCAACGTGACTGTCCGTCCCAGTTCACCCAGACGTCAGGGCGGTAGACGGGCAGGCCCTGACCGTCCCAGACCGATCCTTTCCCCTTGATGCCGAAGGCAAAGAAGGCGCCTCCCGGCGCTGCCGCCGTCAGGAGGCTGCGCACGAGGGCGTAGATGCGCGCCAGCTCGGCCGACGAGAAGTAGTGCAGGCTCGAGTAGGAGTAGACGAGCGTGGAGCCTGCGGCGGGTCCATCCGACCTCCCGAGGACGTCGAGGAAATCGCCTTGGACGAGCGTCGGCTCGACGCGCGGACGCTCCCGCTCGACGCGACGTCGGAACGCCGCGAGCGCCTCCGCCGAGAGGTCCACGCCCACGTACCCGTCGACGAGCCCGGCGCGGAGGAAGCCGAACGCATCGTTGCCGACGCCACAGCCGAGTTCGAGCACGCGCACCCGCTCGCCACGCGCCGCGAGCTCCTCGAGGAGGCGCCATACGAGCGGGTTCGGGTCGCGCTCCTTCAGGAACTCCCACGCGATGGAAGGGTCGCGCCACACGCGCGCCCAGTCGAAGCGCAGGTCGAGCATGAACCGCGCGTAGGCGAGGGCGTCCTCCTCGCGAGAGGAGGCGAGTGCGTCGAGGATGGCGAGCAGGTAACCGGGGAGGTCCAGGGCGTCGCCGTGCTCGGCGCGGGCGAGCCAGAGCGCGGTGGCGAGGTCGCCGGCTCGCTCCCCCAGCCACTCCGGGACGAGGCGCGCCAGCCGCCGCTGGTCGACTGGAACGCGGGACACGCGCGGCGCGAGCGCGGCCGCGAGCGCCGCCACTCCTCCTTCGGGCGTCTGGGCCCCCCACTCGGCGGGTAGAGCGAGCGCCGCCACCTCCTGCGCGAGCGCCGCCAGCGCGCCGTCCGGGTCGTTGAAACCGGCGTCGAGGAAGAGGTCGCGTCTGCGCATGAAGCTCGCGGGCACGCCTCCCTGATAGCGCGGCTGGCCGGCGCGGGCACGCGGCGCGGCCGCCTTGACATCTATATGCGCACACATATGATCGGCTCGTGCGCACCACGCTGATCATCGACGACGCGTTGCTGCGACAGGCGAAGCAGCGTGCGGCCCGGATGGGCCTCAGCCTCGGTGCCCTCGTGGAGCGCGCTTTGCGGGACGCGCTCCGTGAGCCCCGGAGCGCTCCCGGTCCCTTCCACATGCCGACCTATGGAAGGCCGGGTGCCGGTCTTGGGCATGAGCCGCGGGATTTCGCGGAGACCCTGCTGGAAGAGGATGCCGCGTCCCTGCGGAGCCGCTGACGGTGCTCTTACCGGACGTCAACATCCTGGTGTACGCGCATCGCACAGACGAGGCGCGCCACGAGCAGTACCGTGCCTGGCTGGAAGCATTGGTCTCCGCGCAGTCGCCTTTCGCGCTGTCCGTCCTGGTAGCAGCCGCGTTCGTGCGCATCGTGACGAATCGACGCATTTACGCCGACTTCACCCCTCTACCCATCGCACTCGGAGTCGTGGATGCGCTGGTCGCGCGCCCGTACTGCCGGCTGGTGGGGCCGGGTCCGGATCACTGGGCGCACTTCGCTGGCCTGTGTCGCGAGGCGGACGCCACGGGCAAGCTGGTGGCCGATGCTCAGCATGCTGCGGTCGCCATCGAGAACGGCTGCACGCTGGTGTCGCGCGACGGTGACTTTGGCAGGTTCGAGGGCGCAGGGTTGCGGTGGACGCACCTCGTCCTGGACTGACTACGCGCTCTTCGTCGCCGAGACGCACCCGAGGATCCCATAGAACTACCGGCAGGTCAGTGAGATCGGCGCCCTCGGGGGCGTCCCGGAGCAGGATGGTCCCGCGGTCGAAGAGGAGGCGCACGGGCGCAGGGTTGAGCAAGGGCCGCGCCAGCGTGCTGATGCGTTGGTTGATGAGGGTGGGAGTCTCGGTCCCCAGGTAGAATGCCCCTGATGCTCGAAACCGTCGCCGATCTATGGGAGCTCCACACCGGCGGCGCCGCCGTGGCGGTCACGACGAGCGGCCTCGTCGGCCGCGACGGGCTCGCGCGCCTCGGTCGTGGCTGTGCGCGGCAGGCGGGAGAGCGGTTCCCGTGGTTCGCTGCGCGGCTCGGCGCGGAGATCTGCGCGCGTGGTAACCACGTCGCCCACGTTGGCCAGCGGATCGCGAGTTTCCCGGTGGAGCACCACCCCCTGCAAGTGCCAGATCTCCGGCTCATCGCGCGCTCCACGCTCGAGCTCAGCGCGCTCTCGACGGCAGAGGGCTGGCCCCTCGTCGTGCTCCCGCGCCCAGGCTGCGGTGCCGGCGGGCTCGCCTGGTCCGAGGTCCGACCGGTGATCGCGCCCCACCTCGACGACCGGTTCGTGGTCGTGACGATCGGCTAACGCGCGATGCAGCGCGTGAACCGAGGCTGTTCCTGGAGGCGTCCTACGATGCCTTGACTCCTCCGTGCGCGTCACGCGTCTGTCACGACCTCTTCAGGCAGGGCTCGGGTTGATGAAAGCCCTCCGAAGGGGCCCTTGGCCTCACTGCGCACTTCGACGGGAAACGCGCTGGTTGCGGCGAACGCGCGGTTCCGACTACATACCGGCACTATGAGTCTCACGCGCCGCAACCGCCCAGCGCCTTTGCGTGACACGGCTCACGCCATGGCCCGATCAGTCGATCGGGCGACGAAGACGAGGAGGTTCCGCTAGGCTTCAGCCGTCAGGAGGCCCGGGTGTGCGCGCTGGCGAGGGCGGGTGCGCCTCGAGGCGTCTCGAGGCGACCGGGGGGTCCACCGACATGTGAGATGCGAAGGAGATCCCATGGCTTCAAAGCTACGCTGGAAGGCGGGGGCCCTCCTCGTCGCGGTCTCGACGGGGTGCGCGCTCTTCAGCAAGGGTGGAGAATCGCCACCGTCGCCTTTCGACGTCACGGTCACCGCCGCCCAGCGGCTCAATCCAGACGATGGCGGGGAATCGCTGCCTACGCTGGTCCGGCTATACCAGCTCAAGAGCGCAGGGAAGCTGGAGACCACGTCTCCGCCGCGTCGCCGCAGCAGTGTCGGCTGCCATTCTCTCGCACGAAGGCGCGAAGCAGGCGCTATCGGGCGGCGAGGACCAGGTTGACGACTTCAAGAACAGCATGCGGCGTTGGCTGGACCAGGTCCTTGGAGGGCCGTGGGACGAAGCGTACTACCAGTCGCGCTGTCGGGAAGGCCGCTGGCTTGTGCGTACCGGCCTGCCGCAGCATCACCTGCTCGGCGTGATGAACGAAGCCCGCCGCGAACTGATCTCCGTGGTCGCCGAGACCTACCCGAGCCGGCCAGCGCGCCTCATGGCAATGTGGCTCGCAGTGGACCGCATCGTCGATCTTAATCTCGCCATCATGCTCCGCATCTACCGCGAAGACCTCGACCGGCTCGCGGTCGTCGGGCAGCTCGTCGGCTGTATCGGCCACGACCTGCGCAACCCGCTTGGGGTTATCCAGACCTCGGTCTTCGTCCTGCGAAAGCACGTGGGCGAGGACGCGCGCACGATGAAGCACCTCGACCGAATCGACGAGCAGCTTGAGACGGCAAACAACGTCATCACCGACCTGCTCGACATCATTCGCAACAAGCCGCTCTTGAAGGTGCGGGTGAACCTGGACGCGATCATCGAAGACGTGGCGGGGGCCATCTCGAGACCGGAGTCGGTGATCCTCACATCGGTCGGCATGGCCGATATCGAGGTGGACGGCAACCCAGTCCAGCTACGGCGCGCTATTCTGAACCTGCTCACCAACGCGGCGCAGGCCGCGTCCCCAGCTGGTGAGGTACGTGTTCACGGCAGCCGAGTGAAGGACGAGGTGGTGATCGCAGTTGAGGACACCGGTCCAGGCGTGGCCAAGGCGAAGGCGTACCGTCTCTTCGAGCCCCTCACCACCACCAAGGACAACGGCGTTGGGCTCGGTCTCCCCTTGGTGAAGCGCATCGTGGACCGGCACGGGGGTACCGTCGCGTATGAGCCGCGCACCGGCGGGGGCGCAC
>MEMX01000001.1:56415-71220 GCA_001768075.1 Anaeromyxobacter sp. RBG_16_69_14
TTCACCGTCCGCCTTCCCGCGCCAACGCCAAACGCACCCGCCGATCGAGCCTGCCCGCCGATCGAACCTCACCCTCTTCCGCTGGGGTAGGGCTAGCCTTAGGCTAGCCTAGCAAAATGACGAGCGCGCAGTGGCGAGGTCCCGCCGCGGACGAGCCATCTCACTCCGGGTGCAACGTCTCCCGAGCGCTCTTCACCCTCGGTCCGGCGGCACTCGTACCCCTATTGCTGTTGCTCGCGCTCTTCTTCGCCGCGGGCGTGCACGCCCGCGACTTCCTCTTCGTGCCCGTCTTGGGGATCGCGACGGTGTCGCTCGTGGGAGGAGTCGTGCCCGGCCTGGTGGCCGTGGCCGTGTCGGTCCTGGGCTACGGGTATCTGCTCTCGGTGACGCAGGACCAGTTCCAGGCGGTGCGCCTGATGGGGCTGACGCTCGTCTCCCTGGTGGTGGCGCTGGCGGTCGGGTCGCTGCGCCGGGCGCACCAGCGAGTGGAAGCGGAGCGCGCGGCCGCGCAGGATTTGGCCGTGCGCCTCGTCCGGGAGCGGGCGGAGACCGAGCGCGCCGAAGAAACGAAGCAGCTCTCCGAGCTTCGCTATCGCCAGGAGGAGCGGCGATTCCGCCGGATCGTCGAGACCGCCCAGGAGGGCATCTGGATGCTGGATGACCGGGGCCGCTCGACGTACATAAACCAGCGCATGTCGGAGATGTTCGGCGTCGCGGCTGACAACGTCGTGGGCGTCCCGGCCGAGGAGTTCGTCAGCCCGGATCATCAGGCCGAGCTCCAGGGCCGCATCGAATCCTCCGCCGGCGAGCGCTCCGCGGACCGGTTCGCGTGCCAGCTCCTGCGCCGAGGCGAGGGCGCCTTCTGGGGCTCCGTGGCCATGAACCGCATGGGCTCGGGCGGCGAGGCGCCGGGCAGTGACCAGGCAATCCTGCTCATGGTCACAGACGTCACCGACCAGCGCAGGCTGCAGGAGCAGTTCCTGGTCTCGGACCGGATGGCCTCGATCGGTCTGCTGGCCGCGGGCGTGGCTCACGAGGTCAACAACCCGCTCTCCGCCGTCCTGGCGGCGCTCGAGGCGGCAGTCGGCACCCCACCGGCGAGCGGCGCGGCCGCTGGAACGGAGCCTACGCCGGATGTGCGCGAGGGCCTGGGCGACGCGCTTAGCGCGGCAAGGCGCATGCGCACCATCGTGAGCGACTTGCGGGTTTTCTCGCGCGTGGAGGAGCCGAACGGCCTGGTGGACGTGGAGACGGTGCTCGAGTCCATGCTGCGCATGGCGTGGAGCGAGATCAGGCATCGCGCCCACGTGGTGCGCGCCTACCAGTCCGTACCCAAGGTCAAGGGAAACGAGTCGCGGCTGGGGCAGGTCTTCCTCAACCTCATCATGAACGCGGCGCAAGCGATCGACGAGGGCTCCGCCGACCGGAACGAGATCGGCGTCGCGATACGGCTCGATCCGCGGCAGCGGGTGCTTGTGGAGATCCGCGACACCGGGTGTGGCATGCCGCCCGAGGTCGTACGCCACATCTTCACCCCCTTCTTCACCACCAAGCCCTCGAGCACGGGGACCGGCCTGGGCCTCTCCATATGCCAGCGGATCGTCGACGCCATGGGGGGCGAGATCACCGCCGAGAACGCCCATGGCCGGGGGAGCGTGTTCCGGGTCCATCTCCCCACCGCCGCGGGGGAGCCGTCGCTCCGGACCGGGCCGGCCGCACCGGCCTCGGCGCCCGCGCCGCGGAGGGGCCACGTCCTGGTCATCGACGACGAGGCCATGGTGGCGAGGGCCGCAAGCCGCATCCTGGCCCGAGATCACGACGTGACCGTGGCGACCGGCGCGCGAGCGGGGCTGGAGCATCTCGCGCGAGGAGAGCCGTTCGACGTCATCCTGTGCGACCTCATGATGCCCGAGGTCAGCGGGATCGACCTCCACGCCGAGATCTGCCGATCGTACCCCGAGCGTCGGGCGAGCCTCATCTTCATGAGCGGCGGCGTCTTCAGCACCAAGGCGCGTTCCTTCGTTAGCGAGCATCCCGAGGCAGTGGTGGTGGAGAAGCCGTTCGATGCCGCCCGGCTGCAAGCCCTCGTCCAGGCGGGCCTGGGAGGCGATGGCCGCGGCTGAGAACGAGCGCTCGCAGCGCCCGAACCTTCCCTTTGCCCGTGGCGCAGGCCCATCGTGCAACCAAACGGACGGAGGTCTGTGCAGCACGCGCGGCTCTCGCCAGCACCGGTTCGAGCCAGTGTGAGCAGGTGGGGCGCGGCGCCCGCCGACGCACTATGGACACCGGCTCCGGGCCTACCGATTCGAGGATCGCGCGGACGGTCTCGAGCGCTTCCTCTGTCATCGGGGCCACCGGCTGCGACGCCACGCGGACGAGAGCCGACGGGCTGGCCACGTCCAGCGGATCGAGGATGAGGCGCTCCGCCTGAACCGTCGCGCGCCGGACGGTGCGCGCCTTCTCTGCGAGGGCCGTGCTGGGCGCTCCCAGACGGGGTGAGTCCGGCGAGCCCCCTCACGAGGAAGGAGGCCTCGCCGACTGCACTTTGGAAATTGTGGATATGAGCATCTACAATGGCGCCGTAGCGGGCGGATGACCGTTGGAACGTCTCGGACGTGGAGGTCGCCATGGAGAGCCGGTTGAGTGGCGCCGTCGAGGTCGGGATCGAGTGCATCGACGAGCAGCACCGCGAGCTCCGCCGGCGGGCGGCGGCGTTCTTGCGGGCGATCGGGGGGCGCTCGCGGCAGGACGTTGGGATCCTCCTCTCCTATCTCCGCGTCTACGCGGTCGCCCACTTCGGGGAGGAGGAGGAGGCGATGCGCCGCACCGAGTACGCAGGGTATCACCGGCACAAGGCGCAGCACGACCTCTTCCTGCGCGACCTCCTCGCGCTGTCCGCCCAGCAGGAGCGGCCCCGGAGCGCCGGGGTAGCCCCCCGCGACCTCGCCCGCTGGCTCAAGGCCTGGTTGAACGAGCACGTCTCCCGCACGGACACGGAGATGGCGCGGTACTTCGAGCACCTCCGCGCGGACGAGTGTCCGCCCCGCTGGACGGCTCGTCGCGACCCGGTGGCGTGACGGGTCGGTCGGCGGGAGCGGGTCCGCTAGGGCGCCGCCTCCGCGTCGGCCAGCTCCTCGATGCGCTCCACGAGTGCCCGCAGCGGCGGCGGCGCGCGCCGTCATGGCGTGGCGCGCAGCGCGCCGCTCCAATACGGACGCCAGCGAAAAGTCTCGAGCTCCGACGTCGACCTGTCCCGACTTCATGCCATCGCCCCCCTGGACGGCAGATCATTCCCGCGGCGTCATCCGGTCCTCTCCACCTGCGCACTTCCGGGCGGCTTGCGGTGGGCCCACGGCGGGTAGTCGAGGCCGGCGAGCCGGTTGATCGCTATCGCCTGCAAGGCAAGAACGGCGACCGCAACCTCGATGAGAACCAGCTGCGTGGGGTGCGTCATCGCGCCCAGTGACACAATGAGCGTCGTTGCGCCTCCAGGAGGATGGGCCGCACGGAGAAGGATCATGAGAGCTCCGGTCGCACCGAGCGAGAGCGCGGCAGCCAGCGCGTGCGGCACGGTTACACCGACCGTCATGGCTGATCCGGCATGCTGCAACCCGAGAAGCGTCAGCACCATATAACCGCAGCAGATCCCGATGGCGTGGCCGATGACCGCGTGCCGGGGGGTTGCGCTGGGAGCGATAGGGTCGAAGAAGAAGAGGAAGGCAGTCGCACCGAGCGAGGGGAAGACGAGCGGAGTTCCGGAGACCACCGCCATCCCGGCGAGCAAGCCTATGGTCAGGAAGCCGTTCACCAGCATGAACGCGGCCCACACAAACCGCTGGTCGAAACGCTGCAGGAGCCGCACGACACGGAAACGCGCCATCAGGCTGCGGTCGGCGGGCGGCTGGAAGGTCCGCAACGCTCCCTGCTCGCGCGGTATTTGGTCAGCCATCCTGTGTCATCCCCCTGGAGGCGCATCGGACTCGAGCGCGCAACAGGCCAGGCGCGCATCGACGACGAGAGTACGGACGAAGCGATCCTCGCGGGAGCGGTGTGGCCGCTCTCGTCAGAGAAGGCGGCCGCGAGTAACGAGAGCTGGATCAGAGTTGCTACCGCAGCGGAACCCAACCGATGAGGCTTTGCCGCTTCCGCAGCACCCGAGAGAGAGGGGGGCGGCCTTCTCTTGGTCGAGCGACGAATGGTCGATGTTACCCTCCCGATGGCCGGGACAACGACAACCTCCGCGCCATCGGTGACGGGCGTCTCGACGCCTGCTTGAGCCGGACGTCTTCGTTGTCCCAGCAAGAAGAGGACGTAGGAGCAGGCACTCGTCGCTATCTGTCACTACCCTTCCTTCAACGCTTCGTTCATGGCGCCCGTCCGATAGCCCTGCAGGTCCACGGCCACATAGGTATACCCGGCTGTCTTGACTCTTCGAACTGCCTCTTCCCGCAGGCCATTGACGACCCGGCCGAACTCCTCGGGCCCGAGCTCTAGTCGCGCAACATCTCCGTGGTGGCGTACCCGCAGCGTCCGGAATCCCAGGTCCCGCAGGGCCTCTTCGGCCCGGCCAACGATAGCCAGCTTCTCCCGAGTGATCTTGATCCCGTAGGGGAAGCGGGAGGAGAGGCACGCGAAGGCCGGCTTGTTCCAGGTGGGAAGATCCATCGCCTTCGATAGCTCCCGGATCTCGGCCTTGCTGAGGCCTACCTCCTCCAGCGGGCTCCTCACGCCGAGCTCCTTCATGGCCTGTCGGCCGGGCCGATAGTCGCCCCGATCATCCACGTTGCTCCCGTCAGCCACATGGGGAAGCCCCTCCGCTTCGGCCACCTTGCGGAGTTTGGTGAAGAGTTCATTCTTGCAGTGATAGCAGCGGTCCTTGGGGTTCTCTGCGAAGCCCGGGATGTCGAGCTCCTCGGAGACGATGACCTGGTGGCGGCCGCCGATCCTCGCGGCGAGCTGCTTCGCCTCCCGGAGCTCGCGTTCGGGGTAGGTCTCGGACGTCGCGGTCACCGCCAGGGCCCGCTCGCCGAGGACCTGGGCAGCGACGGCGTGGAGCGTGCTCTGATCGACCCATCGAGATGCGCTCCGCGACCCATGTCGGGGCATGTCGAGGGTCATCGTGTCGAGAAACGCTGCCCGGTTCCGACCAGTGAGTGAAGGCGCCTCGTGAAAGGAGAACCACGTGAAATACATGCTGATGATGAACACGCCGGGCGGAGGTCCGTACCAGGTCTCGAAGTGGCCGCAGCAGGACCTCGCGCGGCACATCGAGTTCATGAAGACGTTCGCAAAGAGGCTGGGAGAGTCGGGTGAGCTCGTGGGCGCGGAGGGCCTGGCCGGGCCGGACCAGGCGAGAAGGGTCCGCGCCGGGAAGGACGGCAAGGCGATCACCGACGGCGTCTTCCCGGAGGCGAAGGAGTTCCTCGCCGGGTACTGGATCGTCGACGTCGACGCTCCCGAGCGCGCCTACGAGATCGCGGCGCAGGCCTCCGTCGCCCCGGGTCCGGGTGGAAAGCCGCTCTACCTCGTCATCGAGGTGCGGGAGGTGATGAGCGCGCCTCCAGGACGACGCCGACGCGGCGGTGGAGAGGGACGACACTCTCGAGCTCCTCTTTCGCTGCTGTCACCCTGCGCTCTCGCCGTCGTCGGCGATCGCGCTCACCCTGCGCGCCGTCGGCGGCCTCACCACCGCGGAGATCGCCCGCGCGTTCCTCGTGCCCGAGGCGACCATGGCGCAGCGGATCAGCCGGGCGAAGGAGAGCATCAAGGCCTCCGGGGCGGCGTTCGCGATGCCTTCCCCCGACGAACTCGCCGGGCGGCTCGGAGCGGTGAACCACGTGCTCTACCTCGTCTTCAGCGAGGGTTACGCGGTCAGCGGCGGGCCGGAGCTGGTGCGGACCGATCTGTCAGGGGAGACGCTGCGTCTCTGCCGGATGCTCCATCGCCTCGTCCCCGACGAGGCCGAGGTCGCCGGGCTCCTCGCCCTCATGCTCCTGACCGACGCGAGGCGCGCCGCGCGAACCGGGCCGGCGGGCGAGCTCATCCCGCTTGACCGGCAGGATCGCACCCGCTGGGACCGGGGCGCGATCGCCGAGGGGGTGGCGCTGGTCAGCGCAACTCTGTCGCGTGGTGCGGTCGGCCCGTACCAGCTGCAGGCGGCGGTCGCTGCGGCGCACGACGAGGCCGCCAGCGCAGAGGAGACCGACTGGCCGCAGATCCTCGCGCTCTACGGCCTCCTGTCGCGCATGTCCGACAACCCGATGGTCGCGCTCAACCAGGCTATCGCGACGGCGATGGTCTACGGCCCCGCGGAAGGGCTCCTGCGCCTCGATGCCCTCGCCTCCGATCCGAGGCTCGCGGGTCACCACCGCCTCGACGGAGCACTCCCCGCATCTCTCGCCCGAGGCTGAGCGCGACCGCGCGCAGGGCAGCATAACATCACCGACCGTGCTATAGGAGGCAACGATTGAGCAGCCGGAAGACGCGCCAGTCGTCTTTCCACATCAAGCGGGACACGACCTCTTGTCCTTCGCCATGTGCTCTTCTCGCATCGAGAGCACAAAAGGCTCACAGCTCAGCTCCGAACCTCATTTGGTGTGATAGCGCATGCCACATGAACTGACGCTCGAGATGGGGGGCGCGGGGGGAGAGTTCTCCCCTCCGCTTGAGGCGCCGCAAGGCGCCGGACATCAGCTCACAGCGGCGGCGGTGACGCTGGAGAATCACATCAACTGGTCGCCGCTGTGAGACCCATCATGGTTTGGCACACTGCGCCGAGCGCACCCATCTTGGCGCCACAACCGTCGCGCGAAGCTGCGTGGAGCTCTCGCTCGCGACTTGGACGATCTGCATCGACGCAGCGTGAGGAGAGCCATCCATGCACGCATTCCGGAGCAAGGCGATCGCAACGATCGCCTCCCTGCTCCTCCTCCCAGCCATTGCGCTCGCCCATCCGAGCAAGGCCGAGGCTGCGGGCCACTCCGGCGACCAGCGCGGAAAGCGACCGAAGCTGCCACCGCCGGTCTGGTCGACCGGGTCCAGGTGACGCTCTTCCCCGTGATCACCGGTCAGACCGGACTGGACCCGATCTTCCGGGGTGGGGCCGACTTCGACCTCGAGCTGATCGAGAGCCGGACGCTCGACGGCCACACC
Source organism: Anaeromyxobacter sp. RBG_16_69_14 (assembly GCA_001768075.1). Lineage (GTDB taxonomy): Bacteria > Myxococcota > Myxococcia > Myxococcales > Anaeromyxobacteraceae > Anaeromyxobacter_A. The sequence continues at coordinate 63,568 of MEMX01000001.1, forward strand.
CAAGAGCTCATCTACCGGCCCACCCTGCATGTCTGATAGCGCGTGCCACATGAACTGACGCTCGAGATGGGGGGCGCGGGGGGAGAGTTCTCCCCTCCGCTTGAGGCGCCGCAAGGCGCCGGACATCAGCTCACAGCGGCGGCGGTGACGCTGGAGAATCACATCAACTGGTCGCCGCTGTGAGTCGGAGGCCGGGGTGACGGAGACAGACGGGCTCACCGACGTGGGGCGGCTGGTGGTGTCCGCTGTTCAGGCTGGTTCGGCGGTTGAGTATCGGATCTTGAAGCCAGGAGATGGCGACAGCGGCCACAACCGATGAGATCGGTGCGGTGGTCCTGTCTAACTGAGCGACGACTGACCTTGACCCGCCTTCGGGGGACACCGTGTCCACGGAAGCGGGCAAGGTCCGACCCCAACCCCAAACCAAGAAGGAACCGCGATCATGACGAGGACAACCGACGAGGTCATCGACCGCTTTAACCGGGCGTTCCAGGAGCGGGACGCCACCCTCCTCGAGGACATCATCGCCCCCGACTGCGTCATGGAGAGCGTCCAGCCAGCCCCCGACGGCACCCGCTACGAGGGCTATGACGCGTCGTTCAGCTCGTGGAAGGCGCTCATCGACGACACCACCAGCCACTTCGAGGTCGAGGACGTCCACACCGGCGACGAGTGGGCGCTCATCCGCTGGCGCTACGTCTGGGGCCCCGGCCCCGACGACTCGGTACGTGGCGTCAACGTCATGCGGGTCGTCGACGGCAAGATCGTCGAGGCCGCCGGCTACTCGAAGACCGCGCCGATAGTCGCCGTCCTGGAGAGCTGACCGATGACCACCGTCAACGCCAATGAGGTCGCCCTGGGCATCGAGTCCTTCGGTGACGACGACGCACGCCTCGTCCTGCTCGCGGGTGGGACGACGATGCTCTCCTGGCCCGACGCGCTCTGCGAGCGCCTCGCCGCCGGCGGGCGCCGCGTGGTGCGCTACGACCTGCGCGACAGCGGCGAGTCGACGACAGCCCACCCGGAGGCGCCCACCTACACCCTGCGCGACCTCGCCGCCGACGCGGCGGCCCTCGCCGACGCGCTCGGCGGCGGGCCCGCGCACCTCGCGGGGATCGGCGTCGGCGGGATGGTCGCCCAGGTCGCCGCGCGCATCTGGGACCGCACACCCGGCACCGCACCCCCGATCCAGATGGCCAACCAGCTCGGCATGGTCTTCGCCAAGCTCAACTGCAAACCCCGCTGGCGCGAACGCCTGCCCGAGATCGAGGTCCCCACGCTCGTCGTCCACGGCCGCCGCGACCCGTTCTTCCCCGTCGGTAACGGCGAGGCAATCGCGCGCGAGGTCCCGGGGGCGTGGCTGCTCGTCCTCGAGGAGGCCGCCACTGCGCTCCCCGATGCGGCGGCCGGCGAGGTCGCCGAGGCGATGCTCGCGCTCGGGTAGAGGACGCGCGTGCTGCGCAGGAATGGCATCCGCGCTGCTGTGGGCGTCGGAGGCTCGAGAGTTCCGCGGGCGCCGATCGCGGGCGTCGATCGGCCACACGACCAGGAGCACGTTCGAGCACGTTCGATCGCTACAACATCGTCGATGAGGAGGACGCTCGAACGGTCATCCGACGGCTCCAGGCCGGTACGGCCACAGAACTCGCCAGGACGGGGCAGGAGTTACGGCAAGATTCCGTCAAAATTCACCGCAGCGCAGTGCGTCAAGAGAAGGGCCCCACGGCCAAGTCCCCGTGAGGCCTCTGTTTTTGGCGCGCCCTAGAGGATTTGAACCTCTGGCCTTCGGATTCGTAGTCCGACGCTCTATCCAACTGAGCTAAGGGCGCAAGTTATGGTATTTCAACAGTTTTTTGCTCGTTAGTCGCACTGCTATTCGACTGATGTTCGGCCAATGTTCGGCCGTTTGTACCAGAAGCGGTACCGTTCGGCCAAGTGTTCGGCCGATTCATGCAGACCGCGTTGAACTCCTCGTCGGGGAAGAGGTCGACCCGGAGGTGACCGTACCGGCGCGTCACCTCGGTGTCGGTGTGCCCGAGGGTGGTCGCCAGTCGCTCGATTCTTCCGCCGTTCATCAGGTAGTGGCTCGCGAACGTGTGTTTCGTGGCCTCATACCACGTGACGGGCGGGTGCTTGCAAGCAGTAAGCGCCACCTCCAGGTGGCGCCACATCGTGTGCTCCTGGATGAACTGGGGAGGCGCACCGGGTCGCCCGCCCCTTTTCGAGACTGGCCGGAAGACGGGCCCCTGCCCGCCCGTCTGGAGTCTCCACGCCTGAAGCATGGGGCGAAGGTCAGCCTGTATCGGAACCTCCCGCGTGCGGCGCCCCTTGGTCTCGTTCTTGAGCTTTGAGCGGTAGACCTGCTGGCAGACGTAGATGAAGGGCCGGTCCTGGTCGAGGTGGACGTTTTCCCAGTGAAGGCCGCGAAGCTCGCCGGGACGCAGCCCGGTGTAGACGCCCACCGCGAACATCACCTTCGTCGGCCCGTCCTCGAAGGAGTCGAGGATGCGGCGAACGTCAGCCCAGGTCTTGATGAAGGGGGTCTTCTTGGGGTCGTGCTCCGACCGGAAGAGGTCACGGTCTTCCTTGTCGAGCAGGGCCACCGGGTTCACCGTGACCCCAGTTCGCTTCCGGTTCTTGAAGAGCCTGCGGTAGAGCGACGAGAGCAGGTGGATGCAACGCCCGACCGTCGGGCCAGAGAGCCCGTCCTCCCCTGTGGCCGCCGACTTCTCCCGAATGAAGTCGCGGAGCAGGTCTTCGTCAACGTCCTGTGGCTTGAGATGGCCGAAGTACGGCTTGAGGTGCTTGTTCCAGCGACTCGCGTCCGTCTCGAAGTCCTTGCGGGTCTTTATCCACTCATCGCCAAGCTCGCCGAGCGTCAGTTCGCACTCGACCGGCTCATCTCGCGCAGACTCATGGCGCGCGTTGCGCAGGTCGGCGGCGAGCGCGTCCGCGCGCCGTTCGGCCTCCAGCTTGTTCGTGTAGCTCTCGGGGAGGTACTTCCGCTTCCCGTTCTCGCGGTAGCGGACGTAGAAGCGACCTCGGTGCTCCTCGATGCTGCAGCCGCCCCAGCTTCGCTTCTTCCTTCTCGGCACCTTGCGCCTCGACTTGGCCGAACATGGCCTAACAGCCCAAGTTGGATTCGCAAGATACCAGGAAATAGGCTGCCTGTACCCCTCTAACGGACTAGAGCGGCAATGCCGCGCACCGATTGAGACATCTTCCGAGTTCGTTTCTGCGACTGGAGGCGAGCCTCGACGTACGCGCGGAGGTCCGCAGGCCGGAAGAGGACCCGGCTGCCATCTTTCACGCGAGGCACCTCTCCCTTCTGCGCTCGGTGCAGGAGGGTGCCGGGAGCGATACGGAGCAAGTCAGCGGCCTCCTGGACATCGAGCAGCCGTTCCATCACAGGTGCCTCAGCACTGCCCTGGACCAACGGAGCCAGCATCTCGAACGCCCGAGTAGCAGCCTCCCGAACGAGAAGGTCGAAGAAGTCAGCCTTCTGCCGGAGGGAGAGGCCCTCGTCTACGGCAGTATCGGTCCGGTTCGCGACGTGGTGGGGGACTGCTGCGCTCACCAACTACTTTAGCAGAGCGCCGAGGGGTAGCCGGCATCTATCCCCGGCGCCCCGCCCGCCCTAAGCGCCGGCCACATCCTATTCAGCTTCTGGTGCCGTGTCCCCTGCCGCACTCTGGCGCGGGTTTCGCCCGAGGCCGGCCCGCTCGCTGAGGTGCAGCACGTCGGCGCGACTCGGGCGCGCGGCCTGCGGTCTGCGGTCTGCGGCACCGGCGGCTAAGGACGTACGACCCGGAGCCCGCCATGCCCATCTACGACCTCTTCTCGAACAGGAACCGCCCGCGCCCCGAGAAACTGGTCTACGACACGCTGCCGGAGAGCCAGAACTCGACCCGAAGTACCTGCACTTCCTGTTGGTGCATGCGTATCAGCCGCTCCGAGAACTCGGCCAGGGTGGCCAGCAGGACGCACTCAACTGCGCCACCATCAAGGCTTTCAGAATCCCGTTGCCGCCGCTTGCAGAGCAGCAGCGCCTCATCCGGGAAGTCGAACGCGGTCTTGTCGCCGTTGACTCTTCGGCCGAGAGCGTGTCGAAGCAGGTGACCGTGCTCCGCGAGTACCGCCAGGCGCTCATCACCGCCGCCGTCACGGGCCAGCTCGACATCGCCGCCCAGCCCCTGGAGGCAGCGTGAGCGCCCAGCACATCGAGCGCGCGTTCGAGACCGCCATCGAAGAGCACCTTCTCGGCCACGGCTGGATGAAGGGCAACCCCGACCACTTCGACCGCGCCATCGCGCTCGACTCCACCCAGGCCATCCGGTTCATCTCCGAGTCCCAGCCCCAGGCATGGGCGGGGCTGGTGAAGGACCACGGGGCCAGCGTCGAGAAGACCGTCATCGAGTGGCTCGCCAAGGCACTCGACTTCCAAGGCACCCTCTACACGCTGCGGCACGGCTTCAAGGGCCCTGGGAAGCACTTGAGGGTTGCCCACTTCCCGCCGACCCACGGCCTCAACCCCGACCTCGTCGCCCTGGCCGGCAAGAACCGGCTCACCGTCACGCGGCAGGTGAAGTTCGACCCCGCCAGCGAAAAATCGGTGGACATGCTGCTCTCGCTGAACGGGCTCCCCGTTGCGACGGTCGAACTGAAGAACCCGCTCACCGGCCAGAACGTCCAGCACGCCATCGAGCAGTACAAGAACGACCGCGACTCGAAGGTCCCGCTCTTCCAGTTCAAGAAGCGGGCGCTCGTCCACTTCGCGGTGGACCCGGATGTCGCCTACATGACGACGCGGCTCCGGGGGAAGGACACCTTCTTCCTGCCGTTCAACAGGGGAAACCAGAACGGGGCCGGCAACCCAGAGGTCGCCCGCGGTTACAGGACCTCGTACCTTTGGGAGGAGGTCTGGGAGCGCGCGAGCCTCCTCGACATCCTCGCCAGGTTTATGCACCTCTCCACCGACGTGAAGCAGGTGGCCGGCAGGAGGGTGACCACGGAGACGGTCATCTTCCCCCGGTATCACCAACTCGACTCGGTGAGGCGGCTGGAGGAGGCGGCTCGGGAAGAGGGTCCAGGCCGCAACTACCTCATCCAGCACTCGGCCGGCAGCGGGAAGTCGAACAGCATCGCCTGGCTCGCGTACCGCTGGCCGAACTCCACCAGAACGACCAGCGCGTCTTCCATTCCGTCGTCGTGGTCACCGACCGGCGGGTCCTGGACAAGCAACTCCAGGACACCATCCACCAGTTCGAGCACAAGCTCGGGGTCGTCCAGAAGATAGACGACAACTCGACCCAGCTTGCCCAGGCGCTGGCGGCCGGTACCCCTATCATCATCACCACCCTCCAGAAGTTCCCCTTCGTCGCGGCGAAGGTTGGGGAGCTACCGAACCGGGCCTACGCCGTCATCGTGGACGAGGCCCACAGTTCGCAGGGCGGCGAGTCGGCCTCGAAGATGAAGGAGATTCTCCGAGAGCGCGACCTAGCGGTGGCGGCGGCCAAGGACGACCAGGGGGAGGAGGACGCCGAGGACGTTCTCCGCAAGGTCATGGAGTCGCGGGGTCCGCAGAAGAACATGTCGTTCTTCGCCTTCACCGCCACGCCCAAGGCGAAGACCCTGGAGGTGTTCGGCCGGAAGGACTCCGAGGGGAAGCCCAGGCCGTTCCACCTGTACTCGATGCGGCAGGCCATCGAGGAGGGCTTCATCCTGGACGTGTTGAAGAACTACACGACCTACAAGACCTACTGGAAGCTGCTGAAGAAGACGGCCGATGACCCGAACGTCCCGAAGCGCGAGACGGCCGCGCAGCTTGCCCGCTTCGTCTCGCTCCACCCCCACAACATCGCGCAGAAGACGGAGGTGATGGTCGAGCACTTCCGCGCCCGGGTGAAGCACAAGCTCGGCGGCAAGGCCAAGGCGATGGTCGTCACCGGCTCGCGCCTGGCCGCCGTTCGCTACCGTCTCGCGTTCGACAAGTACCTGGCCGAGAAGGGCTACAAGGACATCCGCGTGCTGGTGGCGTTCTCGGGCGAGGTTGTGGATGAGGACATCCTTGACCAGAAGTTCACCGAGTCCAGCATGAACGGCGGCATCTCGGAGCGGGAGCTTCCAGGCAAGTTCGCGTCGGACGACTTCCACATCCTGCTCGTCGCGAACAAGTACCAGACCGGCTTCGACCAGCCGCTCCTCCACACGATGTACGTGGACAAGAGGCTCTCCGGTGTCCAGGCCGTCCAGACGCTCTCCCGGCTGAACCGGACCTCCCCCGGCAAGACCGACACCTTCGTCCTCGACTTCGTGAATGACGAGGAGGAGGTCCGGAAGTCCTTTCAGCCCTACTACGAGCAGACCACGGTGTCGGAGACGGCGGACCCTCAGCGCCTCTACGAGCTTCAGCACCAACTCAGCGAGGCCCAGGTGTACACGCCGTCCGAGGTGGACGCCTTCTGCAAGGTCTTCTTCACGCCGAGGAAGAGCCAGACGACGGCGGACCACGCCGAGTTCTACCACCACCTTGCGCCGGCTGTGGACCGCTTCACCAGCCTCGAACCCGAGGCGCAGGACGAGTTCCGGGTGGCTCTCGGGGCCTACGTGCGGCTCTACTCGTTCCTGGCCCAGATTCTCCCGTTCACCGACTCCGACCTGGAGAAGCTGTACACGTTCGGCCGGTTCCTGGAGATGAAGCTCCCACTGGACCCGAAGAAGACCCCGCTGAAGCTCGATGCCGACACGGCGCTCGCGTACTACCGGCTCGACCTCATCCGCCAGGGAAGCATCCCGCTGACGGTGGGCGAGCCCGGCGAGGTGTACGGCCCCGCGTCCGCCGGCACGAAGTGGGCGAAGCCCGAGGAGGTGAAGCTCTCCGAGGTCATCACCATCCTGAACGACCGCTTCGGGACAGACTTCACCTCCGCCGACCAACTCTTTTTCGATTCCGTCGTCGAGGAGGCCAAGGCCGATGAACAGGTCAAGAAGTGGGCCGGAGCGAATCCCTTGGACGGTTTCTCGCTGGCGATGAAGGGCAAGCTCCGCGACGCCATAGTGGACAGGTTGGACAAGAATCAGGAGATAGCGACGCGATACCTGGACGAGCAGGACTTCGAGAACGTGGCGTTCGGGGAACTGGTGAAACGCATCTACGAGGACCTGCGACAGGGAAAGCCGGCGTCCCCCTGACGCTGGAACTTTACCCCTGTCGTTCGCCTGCGGCACAACGTGTTGCCCAGTCGATGATTGATTTGACTTGCGAGATGTGGTATACAATTCAACAGTAGTTGACGTTCCATCCAGACGCGGCGAGGCCAAGGCGCACGGCCGACGACCCGCACCAACCGGCCTCCCAGGCATCGGTGGTTCGTGCGCTCGAAATGGAACTATGACGCCCACTCCGACCAAACGACGCTAGCCCGAACCCCCAGGTTTCTGGCCGTCTCTGTCTTCATCGAACTGCCGGGTGTCCGCCCGGACTGGAGCGGTGCGCATGGCCTTGTGGCGAATTGACTCGGACGCGGAGCGGGACCTCGTAACGCTAACGTATTTCGAGGCCCCGGAGGCCAGACCCGACCCGCGCTTGAACGGGTAGAGCTTCGCCGGCGGCCGGTGGCGTGGTTCGGTGCGGCTGGACGCGAGTTGGCCTGC
>MEMX01000002.1 GCA_001768075.1 Anaeromyxobacter sp. RBG_16_69_14
GGGCAGGGGCGGCGCCGCGTCGCGGAGCTGGAGAAGGAGCGCGCCGAGCACGTGGCGCAGCGGGCCGAGTTCGCCACGGGCGAGGAGGCGCTCGCCCGCGCCCGCGACGAGCTCGAGGACCTCAGGTCCGAGAACGACTTCCTCAACGGCGAGGTGGCGCGCTACCACCAGAAGAACAAGGATCTGCTCGCCCAGGGGAAGAAGGCCTAGCTAGAGCGCGGCCACGAACTTCGGGTTACGGTCCGCCCAAGATGTCCGCACGTCCCTTCGGCGTCTACGTCCACTTTCCGTACTGCGCGGTCCACTGTCCGTACTGCGACTTCGCGGTCTCGACCGAGCGGGTCATCCCGCAGGAGCGCTACACGCGCGCGGTGCTGGTGGAGCTGGCCTTGCGGGCGCCGTCCTTTGCCGGCCTGGAACCGCGCTCGCTCTACCTCGGTGGCGGCACGCCCTCGCTCTGGGACGCGGAGCGCGTTGCCGATGTGGTGACCGCGGTACGCGCTCGCTTCCGGCTACCGGCAGACGCCGAGGTCACGCTGGAAGCGAACCCGGAGTCGTGCGAACCGGCGCGGCTCGCCGCCTACCGCGGAGCGGGCGTGAACCGCTTCTCCGTCGGCGTGCAGTCGTTCGACCCTGGCGTCCTCGCCAAGCTGGGCCGGAGGCACGGACCCGAGGCCGCCGAGCGTGCCATCCGCGCAGCAGCCGCGGTGCTCCCGAATGTCGCCGTGGATTTGATCTACGGCGCGCGTCGATCGACCGTGGCGACGGCGCGGTCGGACGCGGAGCGGCTCGCCGGGCTACCGGTGGCGCACGTCTCGGCGTACGCGCTCACCCTCGATCCCGAGGTGCTCGCCGAGGAGGTGCCGCTGGCGAGGCTCCGGCGTCAGGGCCGGCTGCCCCTCCCCTCCGACGACGAGGTGGTGGCGCAGGCGCGGGCGGTTCGCGCCGCGCTGCGACGGGCGGGGATCAGGCGGTACGAGATCTCGAACTTCGCGCGGGCCGGCTTCGAGTCGGTCCACAACCGCATCTACTGGGCGAGCGAGAGTTACCTCGGGCTCGGCGTGGGAGCCTTTGGCTGCCGGTACGAGGAGGGGCGCGAGGCGGCGCTCCGCTGGGGCAATCACCGGGCGCCCGCCGCGTACCTCGCGACGGTGGAGGCTGGGCGGCTCCCCACCGCCGAGGAGGAGCGCCTCGGCGCTCGAGAGCTGGTGGAAGAGCGGCTCATGCTGGCGCTCCGTACGCGGGGAGGGCTTCCGCTCTCCGAGCTTCCGCCGTCGAAGAGGAGCGAGGCGGATGCGCTGGTGCGCGGCCGCCTCGCGGTCCTCCGCGAGGATCGGCTGGTGCTCACCGCGCGCGGGATGGAGGTCCACAGCGCTGTGGTGGAGCGGTTGCTGCCGTGATCCGCGCTCGATTGCCGAACGTCTTCTCTCAAAGCGCCCCCGCCCTACGAAAGCCTGACTACCTGTTGCTCGCGATGTCCCGGCCGGACCATGCCGCGTCGGCGAGCCGCCAGCCGCCACCCAGGGTCTTGTAGAGCTGGACGAGGGTCGCCAGGCGCTCGAACCGCGTCTGCGCAAGCGAGTTCTCGGCGGGGAAGAGCTGCTGCTGAGCCTGGAGGACCTCGAGGTAGTCGGACAGGCCGGACAGGTAGCGCGAGTTGGCAAGGTTCACGGCTTCCCTGAAGGCGTCCACGGCCCTGGCCCGGTCGCGTTCGACGGCGGCGAGCTTCTGGTACGCTACCAGGGAGGTGGAGACCTCGGTGAAGGCGTTGTTCACGCTCTGCTCGTACCGCACCTTTGCCTGCTCCCACCGAGCCTGAGCCGCGCGGTGCTGGTCCCTGAGGCGCGGCCCCTGAAGGAGCGGCGTGAGGAGCCCGCCGCCCGCCGACCATTTCTTGCCGCCCCCGAAGAGATCGGACAGCTCGGGCGCCACGCCTCCAAAGGCGCCCGTGAGGTTCATCCTGGGAAAGAAGTCGGCGACCGCCACGCCGACCTCCGCGTTCGCAGCGACGAGCTCCTGTTCGGCCTGACGCAGATCCGGCCGTCGTTCGAGGAGGGCCGATGGGAGCCCCGCCGGAATCTCGGGGGGGAGGAGCTGGTCGTTGAGCGCCGCCCCGCGAGCGACATCGCCGGGGGTTCGTCCCACGAGGAAGGCGAGCGCGTTCTCCTGCTCCGCGATCTGCCGCTCGAGGTCGGGGATGGTGGCGGCGGTGGCCGCGAGCGACGCCGCGGCGCTCGCGGTCTCGAGCGGCGAGCCCAGGCCCGCGTCCAGGCGCCCGCTGAAGAGCGCGTGGGTCTGCCCGAAAGCGCCGGCGGTCCGCCGTGCGATCTCGAGCTGGAAATCGAGGGCACGCAGCCGGAAGTAGCCAAGGGCGACGTCGGAGACGAGGGAGAGCATGACGCCCCGGCGGGCCTCCTCGGTGGCCAAGAACCGCGCCCGGGCCGCCTCGTTGAGGCGTCGGATGCGCCCCCAGAAGTCGAGCTCCCAGGAGAGCGCGACGTTGGCGTCCCAGAGGTTGGTCGCCTCGGCCCCCGGGAAGACGAACTCGGACTGCTCGCTGCGCGACCAGCCGGCGCCAGCCTGGATCTGAGGGTAGAACTCCGAGCGGGCGATGCCGGCGTTCGCTCGCGCCTCCTCCACGCGCCAGGCGGCGAGTCTCACGTCGTAGCCGGCCCGCAGCGCCTCCCCGATGAGGGACTTCAGAGCATCGTCCCGGATGAGCTCCCACCACGCCTGGTCCGCGAGAGACGCCGCAGGGGAAGCCGCAGTCGCGGTCGCACCCTTCGTGCGGTCGGGCGTGGAGACGGGGGGCCTCTGGTAGTTCGGGCCGACCGCGCAGCCGGCGGCGGCCAAACTGGAAAACAGGATGAGCAGGCTGAGTGCTTTCATGATCGTGCCGGGAGCATCCCGTGGAAGCGATCGGCCGTCGCCGGAAGCGCCGGCTCGGCCTGCCCCTCCACCGGGCTCTGCTGGTGGCGGGCCGCGATGAGCGAGTAGAACACCGGGACCACGAACAGGGTGAAGAGCGTGCCGATGGCCATGCCCGTGACCAGCACCGTGCCGATGCTGTTGCGGGCTTCTGCTCCCGGTCCGGACACGAGGACCAGCGGCAGGTGCCCGAAGACGGTGGCGGCCGAGGTCATCAGCACCGGGCGCAGCCGCGTCAGCGACGCCTCGCGCAGCGCTGCCAGCTTCTCGAGGCCGCGGGACTGCAGGGTGTTCGCGAACTGCACGATCAGGATGCCGTTCTTGGCGATGAGCCCCACCAGCGTGACGAGCCCGACCTGCGAGTAGATGTTGATGGTGGTGAGGTCCAGGAACGTGAACACCAGCGCTCCCGCGATCGCCAGTGGCACCGATCCCATGAGCACGATGAGGGGATCGCGGAAGCTCTTGAACTGCCCCGCGAGCACCAGATAGATGAGCACGACGGCGAAGCCGAGCGTGACGGTGAGCGCCGAGCCCTCACGGCGGATCTGCCGCGACTCGCCGGCGTAGTCGACGGTGACCTTGGGGCCGTTGGCCGTGGTGGCCGCCGCCTCGAGCACGCGCAGCCCCTCCTCCTTCGTGACACCTGGCTGCACGCCGCCGAAGACGCGCACGGAATTTCGCTGACCGAAGCGGGTGAGCACCCGCGGCGAGGTGGCCGACTCGATGCTGGTGAAGGTCGACACCGGCACGAGCTTCCCGTCCGGCGTCTTGATCTTCAGATCCAGCAGGGGGCGGATCGTGGCCCGGTCCTCCTCGCCGATCTGCGGGATGACCTTGTAGCTGCGGTCGTAGAAGTTGAACCGGTTCACGTAGGCGCCGCCGAGCAGGGTACCGAGCTCCCGTCCGACGCCGGCCAGGTCGAGCCCGAGGTCGGCGATCTGCTCGCGGTCGATCATGACGCGCGCCTCGGGCAGATCGATTTTCAGATCTGTGTCGACGTACAGGAACTTGCCGCTCTTCTCGCCGGCGCCGACGACCGCGCTCACGGTTTCAATGAGCTGCTCGGGGGGCGCGTCGCTCTGCAGCACCATCTCGACGTCGTACTGGCCCGGGGTCGGCAGCGGCGGGTCGAGGCGCGGGAACACGCGCAGGCCCGGGATCTGCGACACCGCTCCGAAGACCTCGCCGTACATCTCCTCCGTCGAGCGCGCCCGCGCTTCCCAGTTCTTCGCCACGAGGCCCCCGAAGCCGCCCCAGGACGAGGTCAGCGACCACATGAAGTCAGTCTCGGGGAAGGATCGGATCGCGCGCACGACCTTGCGCGACTCCTCGTTGACCGCGGCGAGCGAGGCGTCGGGCGCGGCCTGGAAGAACAGGCTGATGTGGCTCTGGTCCTCGGCGGGCGCCAGCTCCTTGCGAGAGAAGGAGTAGAGCGGCCAGGCGGCGGCCATGACCAGCCCCGACGCCGCCACGATGGCCCAGCGCATGGCGAGCGCCCTGTCGAGCATCCGCGCGTAGGCGCGGCGCACGGCCTCGAACCCGCGATTGACGAGCCTGGTGAGCCGCCCCTCCGCGCCGTGCGCGTGCACGAAGCGCGAGCTCATGACCGGCGAGAGCGTGACGGCGACGATGCCCGACACCACGACCGCAGCGGCCAGCGTGATCGCGAATTCCAGGAAGAGCGAGCCGGTCAGGCCTCCCTGGAAGCCGATGGGCGTGTACACCGCGACGAGCGTGATGGTCATCGCGATGATGGGGCCGACGAGCTCGCGCGCGCCGACGAGCGCCGCCTCCTTGCGCGACTTGCCCATGCGCACGTGCCGCTCCACGTTCTCGACGACGACGATGGCGTCGTCCACGACGAGTCCCACCGACAGCACGATGGCGAGGATGGTGAGGAGGTTCAGGCTGAAGCCGAAGGCGAACATCACGATGGCCGCGCCGACGAGGGAGATCGGCATGGCGACGAGCGGTACCAGCGAGCTCCGGATCGACCCCATGAACAGGAAGACCGCCAGGCCGACGATGAGCATCGTCTCGACGAGCGTCTTCGTGATCTCCCGGAGCGCGTCTCGCATGAACATCGTCCCGTCCCACACGAGCCGCATCTCGATGTCCTTGGGGAGCGTCGGCCGGATGCGGTCCATCTCCTGGCGCAGCCGCTGCGCGACCTCGATCTCGTTCGCCCCCACGAGCGGCCACACTCCCAGGTAGACGCCGTCCGACTCGTTGTACTTGGCGACGAGGTCGGCTTCCTCCGCCCCCAGCTCGACCCGCGCCACGTCGCGCAGGCGCACGATCGCGCCGCCGCGGTCGGCGACGATCAGGTTCGCGAACTCGTCCACCGAACGCAGGTCGGTGTTCGCGAGCAGGTTCACCTGGACCTGGCTCCCCTTCGTCTGGCCGACGGCCGCGAGGTAGTTGTTACGCTGCAGCGCCGCCTGGACGTCCCCCGGCGCGAGGTTGAGCGCGGCCAGGCGAGCGGGATCGATCCAGACTCGCATGGCGAGCTGCCGCCCCCCTTCGTTGTTGCTCACGCGCTGGACGCCTTCGATGGTGGCGAGCTGCGGCTGCACGTTGCGCAGCAGGTAGTCGGTGATGGCGGGGACGCTGCGCTCCTTCGAGTTGAAGCTGAGGTAGAACGTCCCATACGGCCGATCGGTGCGCCGCACCTCCACGGCCGGCGGCTCGGCTTCCGCCGGCAGCTCGGAGCGGACCTGCTGCAGCCGCGCGGTGACCTCCGCCAGCGCCGCGGTGCTGTCGTGGTTGAGCTTCAGGTGCACCGTGACCGTGCCGACCCCGGCGCGGCTGGTCGACTCCACGTGGTCCACGCCACCGATCGCCGACACGGCGCGCTCGATGGGCGTGACGAGGAAGCCACGGACGGTCTCCGCGCTGGCGCCGTAGTAGACCGTCGTGATCTCGATCGACGAGCTCTCGATCTTCGGGAACTGCTGCACCGGCAGGGTGGTGATCGCTCGCCAGCCCACGAGGACGATCACGAGGTTCACCACCACGGCCAGCACGGGGTGCCGGATGAAGACGTCGGTCCAGGAGCGCATGCCTGCGTCCTTCCCGTCTCGTTCGGTCCCGCTCATCACCGAGCCTCCCCGGCCGCCGCGAGCTCCTCGGCGACCGCGACGAGCGCCGCTTCGCGCAGCTTGAAGGACCCGGCGGCGGCCACGCGCTCGCCGGCCGAGAGGCCGCCCAAGATCAGCACCTCGTCGTCCAGCACCGGTCCGCTCTGCACGGGACGCACGCGCGCGCGCGTCCGCCCGTCCTCGCCTCGCGCGATCACGAACACGTGGTCGCCGGCCGGTCCCTTGCGCACCGCGCCCACTGGAACGACGACCGCCGAGCGCGAGGGGCCATCCTGGACCTCGACGCGCACCGATGCGCCGGGGGCGGGTCCGTCAGAGCCGCCCTCGATCCGGGCGCGGACCGACGCGTTGCGTGTCGCCGGATCGACGCGCGCATCCACCGCGATGATCGTGCCCGTGTGCGGGGTATCGTCACCGGTGACGGACACGCGAACGTCGTCCCCCTTCCGGAGGCCGGCCGCGACTCGCTGGGCCACCGTGAAGTCGACATGCGCAGAATCGTCGATGCCCTGGAGCGTCGTCAGGACGGTGCCTGTTTCCAGATATTGGCCGCGGTGGACGTCGGCCAGGCCAACGCGGGCTCGGAACGGGGCGCGAATCGTCTTGCGGGCGATGACCGCCTGGGTGCGCGCGATCTGAGCCACGGCGACGTCCCGCTCGGCCCCTGCGCGATCTACTTCCATTGCGGACACGGCCCGGATCTTCTGTGCCTGCTGGCTGCGGCGGAGCAGCGTCCGAGCCAGGGCTGCCTGCGCCTGTTGCGCCTGCAGCTCGGCCTTCTCGACCGAGACATCGAGCCGCACGAGCACCGTCCCAGCCTCGACGATCTGGCCCGGTGACAGCGCGACTTCGCTCACGGTGCCGGCGATCTCGTTGCGCAAGGTGACCGAGCGCATGGCGAGGACCGTCCCGATCGACGTGACCGTCTCGCGGTGATCGCGCGGCTTCGCGACGGCGACGGCCACCGACTCCGCCGGCTCCGGCTTGCTCGTGGCGGCGGCGTCCGCCTCCCGGATGGATGCGACCTTCCATGCGGCGAGGCCCGCGCCGGTGGCGAGCACCGTGACCAGCAACGAGGATGATGCGATCCACCCCCGACGGTTCCTCGGCAGCCGGCCCCCGGGCCTCGCCTTCGCGTCGGCCGGCGATTCCGACACTGCGTCGATTGCGGGCGCTGTTTCCTCGTGGCTGCGGTCACGCATCCCTTGCTCCTCGGCGCCGGCGAACGTCGCGGCAGCGTTCCGGGAAAACAGATCAAGGTGCGTGCCAGATCGCAGCGCCACCCGCCCGGTGCATGATGCCTCCGCGATCGCTCGAGCAGCGGCAGAGCGTGCGAGCCCCGCGAATGCGACGGTTCGGCTTTCGCGCAGCCGGTCCGCGACCCTCGTGCGCCGTGGAGCGTGAGACGGTGCTCGTCACGCAGGGGGATCTCTCGAGGATCGCGTACACGAGGGGGAGCTGCTCAGCGCTTGAGCAAATTGCACCATGGGCTGCTCACCGGACGCGTGGGCGTCATGGCCCGACGTCAGGGGCAAGCCTGGAGGACGGTGAAACCCTCCTTCGCCGCTGCCGGGCGGTGAGCGGTGCCCCCGAAGACCTGCATGCAGGTGTAGTTGTGGCTGGCAGGACGCGACGCCGCGTAGAGGAGATCGAGGGCGTGTACCACGCCAGCGAATCGTCCCGCGCGCGATCGGCATCCGGGACGATTCGCCGTGTTGGGCCAGCGGCGCCTTACTGCGTTCCCCGCTGCATCTCCGACGGGTTGCTGGCGTTGATCTCGACCGCCATCGGCTTGTTGCCTTGCAGATTGAACGACGCCTTCACCTCCTGACCCTGC
>MEMX01000003.1:0-8707 GCA_001768075.1 Anaeromyxobacter sp. RBG_16_69_14
CTGCGGATTGCCCAGCCCGAGCTCGGTCTGGGCCAGCGCCGCGCGCGCCAGGACGTGGCTCGTCGCTGGAGTAGTCTTGGCGCGCGCCTGATAGGCGACGACCTCCTCGAGCACGGCCTTCGCCTGCGGGTAAGACCTGCATGCCAGGTGCGACAGCCCCATCTCGAGCCGCAGGGCAGCGTGCGTGGGGTGCTGGGCGGGGAAGTGCCCCTCGACGAATCCGGTCGCCTCCCGGAGGAGGTCGCCGGCTCGCGCGCACTCGCCGCGCTGGCGCGCCACCGCCGCGAGGCCGAACGAGGCGCGGGTCCTCATGTCGGGGTCACCCTTGGCCTCCGCCGTCCGTCGCGCCTGGGAAAAGTAACCTTGGGCCTCGTCGGGCCGGTCGACGATCAGGAGGCGCTGGCCGTAGTTGACGGCCAGGACCTCGTCCGGCGCTCCGTGGAGACGCATCGCCCGAGTGATGTCGAGGGCGGATTGGATGAGATTCACCGCGCCGAGGATGTCCCCGGCATCGGACCTCAGAAGCCCCCAAGCGCTGTAGACGGCCAGCGCGTCGAACGTCCTCTCGCGCCCCAGGCTCCTGAACAGGTCGGCGATCTCCCCGTAGGTGCGGTCGGCCAGCTCTAGATCTCCCGCCAGGCGGTGAGCGACGGCAAGCTGAATGCGCGGCGCGACCTGGCGCATCGGCGATCGAGGAAACAGCTTCCTCGCCAGCGCCACGGCGCGGGCCGACGTGGCGACGCCCGCGCCGACGTCGCCTTTCGTCAGATCGAGATCGGCAACCTGCACCAGGCAATCGACGAGCGCTGGCGATTCCGGCGCCTGCGCCTGGAGCTCGGCGGTCGAGGCGTCCAGCAGCGCGGCGGCGGCGTCCAGCCTCCCGGCGCGGTGGAGAAGCCTACCGAGCTGGCAGGCGGCGTGACGCCGCAGGTCGGGGTAGCCGGAGCCGGCCTTCGACGCGCGCTGGTACGCCTCTTCCAGGAGCTCGAGGGCCTTCTCGTTCTCTCCGATGTCCGCGAAGAGGATCGACAGGTGGATGAGCTGCTCTATCGCCGGCTGGCTCTCACCCGACCCGTGTTGGGCCTGGATGGACCTCTCCGCCCGCAGCAACAGCTCGGATGTTGTAAACGGGTGCCCACTCGTGCCCGGGTCGGTGAGCACGAAGTCCAGCAACCCCTGACTGGCCTCGGCCCGGGAGGCCTGGTCCTCGGCGGCCCGGCGCTGCGCGTTCGCGGCGATCATCTGCCATACGGCGAACGCGCCCGTAGCGACCAGCGCGGCGGTGACAGCGCTCGCCGTCGCAACCGCCGCCCGGTTCCGGCGCAGGAACCTCGCCGCCCGATAAGCGAACGAGGCCGGCCGGGCGCTTACCGGTTCGTGGGCGAGGTAGCGCCTGAGATCGTCGGTGAAGGTGGCGACCGAGGAGTAGCGCTCCTGCGGGTCCTTCTCGAGGGCCTTGGCCACGATGCTGTCGAGGTCCCCGCGCAGGAGGCGCATGAGCCGATCGGGCGTTGTCGAGCGCCGGACGGCGTTGTCCGCCATCGTCGCCGGCGCGCGAGAGCGCGCGCTGGCGACCGCCGCCGAGGGCCGCTGCGGCCGGGTGTCGACGGCGGCCTTGAGGAGCTCGGTCGGCGTGAGGGTGTCCTCGCCGGCCGGATGAAGGCCGGTGAGCAGGAGGTACAGGAGGATCCCGAGGGAGTAGACGTCGGTGGCGGTGGTGATCGGCTTGCCGAGCACCTGCTCGGGGGCGGCGAACGCTGGCGTGAGCGCGCGACCGCCCTCGCGCGTGAGGGTGGCCTCTCCCGGCAGCGATTCGTCCTCGAGGAGCTTGGCGATGCCGAAGTCGAGCAGCTTCACCTGGCCTGTCCGGTCGACCAGCACGTTCGACGGCTTCAGGTCCCGGTGCACCACCAGGTGCGAATGAGCGTTGCCCACGGCGGCCAGCACGTCGAGGAACAGCCCGAGCCGCGCCGTCACATCGAGCTGGCGGGCGTCGCAGTGGGCGTCGAAGGGCTCGCCCTCCACGTACTCCAGGACCAGGTAGGGCTGCCCAAGGAACGACAGGCCGGCATCGATCAGGCGGGCAATGTGGGGATGGGTGAGCCGGGCGAGGATGGACCCCTCGCGCCTGAATCGCTCCTCTCCGGCCCGGCCCAGGAGCGCCATGTTGAGCAGCTTGACGGCCGCCCTGCCCTCGTAGCGGCCATCGGTGCGGCGAGCGGACCAGACGGTGCCCATGCCGCCCTGGCCGATGGGCGCCTCCAGGGTCCAGGCACCCAGGATCTGGCCCGAGAGCGAGGCCGGTGGAGCGGGGCAGGGCCCCTCCAGAAAGCCCTCCCTGGCCAGGGCGTCGCTCTCCTCCAGCAGAGCGGCGAGCTCGCCTGCGAGACCGGGATCGTCCCTCCCCAGCTCCGACAACCATCCGGGCCGTTCCTGGGGCGCCATCTCCAGGGCCCGGTCCAGCCATGGGCTCAGCGCCTTCCAGCGGATCTCGTCGATGGAGGACATCCGACTGCCTCCCCGCTCGCGCGTTCGACCGAGCGCGCTTCGATGGACGTTCGGCGGGAACCGACTCCGCGCTTCGCGACGCACCTCCTAGGCTCCTGCCTCGTCGGGCGCATGACGAACGGATGCTCCATCCCCGCTCGATACCCGGGAGGGTGGCGCTGTCGGGTTCGAAGCCTGGAGTCCGATCGACATGGTGGAGGCCCGGCGTGCCGCTGCTCGCGCCACGATGAGAGCGGGCCATAGCACCATGCCGGAGAGTGAATGCGACTGCTCGCGAAGTTCAGCCTCATCTTCGTCTTGGTGTTCGGCGCCGGGCTCGGAGCGGCCGCCTACCTCTTCTACGGCCTCCTCCAGCGAAACGCGCGAGAGCAGGTGCTCTACAACGCGCAGCTCATGATGGAGACCGCTCTCGCGATGCGGAGCTACACGTTTGGCCAGGTCAAGCCCGCGCTCGAGGACACCATGGAGCAACAGCGCGCGGCGCAGAGCCAGGATCAGGCCGACCAGATCTTTCGCGATCTCTGCGCCAAGCGAGGCCTGGTGGGAAAGCGGGTGTTCCGCCCGCAGACCGTTGGGGCCTTCGCCGCGACCGAGCTCTTCGTGCACCTGCGCAAGAACTATCCCGACTACTCCTACAAGGAAGCCGCTCCCAACCCGACGAACCCGCGCAATCGCCCCCTCGACTGGGAGGAGGACGTCATCAAGGCGTTCAAGAACCGCCCCGACTTGAAGTTATTCAACGGCGAACGCGATACCCCGCTCGGACGTTCGTTGTTCCTCGCTCGGCCGCTGCGCGCGACCAAGGACTGCCTGGAGTGTCACTCGACCCCCGGCAATGCGCCTCCCGAGATGTTGAAGATCTACGGAACCGCCAACGGGTTCGGCTGGACGGAGGGTGACGTCATCGCCGCGCAGATCGTCTCCGTGCCGGTGTCTCTCCCCGTCCAGATGGCCAACCACGCGTTCCGGCGTCTCCTCGCCTCTCTCATCCTGGTGGGGATCGTCACGCTGCTCGTCCTGGACGCGGTGCTGTACGCGACGGTGATCCGGCCGGTGAGCCTCTTCGCGGCGCGCGCTGACGAGATCAGCAAGGGCCAGCTGGACGTCCCCGAGCTCGAGGTGCGCGGCAAGGACGAGATCTCGATACTCGCTTATGCATTCAACCGAATGCACCGCAGCGTCGCCGCCGCGATGAAGATGCTGGAGAGCGAGCCGGAGGCGCCATCGGAGTCGAGCGAGGAGTGAGGAAGCGAAAGTCGAGGTCATGAGCGCCGCGGCACCTACGCTGACACACGCCATATGTCGCTAGCGCTTCTGCTCACTCTCGCGCAATTCGGCGCTCCAGGAGGCGAGTAGGCCCTCGGCCTGAGGCGAGCCGTTCTGTCCATTCGGGCGCGGATCGAGTCCCAGGGCCACCGCAGAGGTCGCGGTCGCCGGGTCGTCGCAGCTGTCGTTCGCGGGGTTGCACCCTGGCTGAACCCCATCGTCGTCGTGCACCAGGTCCTCGATGACGACGACTGGAGGGACGGGGTCCCTCTTGTACTCCGGGTAGTAGACGTCCTCGGCGACGGCCGAAGAGGAAACCAGGGACACCATCAGAACCAGGATGCTCAAGAGGCTCTTGCGATTCATGTCGACTCCTGCGCGCCATTGCGACGCCGAGGCCCGAGGCCACTCTTGCGAAGCGCCCACTGCTCTCCCACGGCAATGAGAGAGACCAACCAGGAGCGGCGAGCTGACATGCCGTTCCGGGCACATGACCCGCACTTGAAGCGTTGGAATCGGCAGCGAGAAGGCAGATCGACGACAGGACTTTCGAGGCACCCACCGCCCCGGAGAACACAGCAGGGTCTCGCGGCCCCGGTCCGGACGGGCTCTAGTCTGAGTCCGTCGTGCCCGGCAGGCGCGGAGCCCGACGCATGAAGGCTTCGCGTGCGTCCTCGGCCGGGATCTCGAGCGCCAGGAGCTCGTACAGCTCTTGCGCGTCGCGTGCGCGGACGCAAGTGCGCCGGACGATGACCCGCGCGAGCGGTCCCATGTAGACCGCCAGGTCGCGCCGTGCGCGGTCGAGCACGGCGGGATCCCAGCTGGCCGCCGACGTCCTGGTAGGCGGAGGCGTGCGCGGCCTCTCGCGCGTCGCAGACACGTCCAGCTCGGCGCTGCTCCAGGCGAGAAACCGCTTCTGGTCTTCCCTCGAAGGAATGAACGCCGCGAGCTGGTGGCAGAGATCGTCCAGGGTCGCCGTACGCCGGCTGATCTTGCTCACGAGGTGCGGCGCGACCGGCCCGAGGAGCCGTGCGATGCGCTCCTCGATTCGCTTCAGCAACGCAGGGTCCAGGGCGCTCGCCCGCCTGGTCGCGGTCGCGTCGATGGCGCTTGTGCTGCGGCGGACTCCGGGGCCGGACCTGGTGGGCTGGGCCCCGGGGGTCTTTCGCCCCACGTCGTCCTCGGTCTGGAGCACGGGGGGAGACGTTGGCGGCGCACCGGCAGGCGCTCCTTCGGACCGCGGCGTCGGCCGGGGCGACGTCGTTCGCCGAGGCGCTCCTTCGGACCGCGGCGTCGGCCGCGGCGACGTCGTTCGCCGAGGCGCTCCCATCGGCAAGGGCGAGTCCCTGCGGGGGAGGATCTCCGTCGGAATCTGCTCCGTGTCGCGGCCGCCCGCTTCCGGATAGACCACGGCTCCGAGGATCTGTTCACGCATCGCCTCGGCGCTGGCCGGGCGCTCGTCGCGCGCCGCGGAGAGCGCCTGCATGACGAGTCCCTCGAGCGTCGGCGAGACCGGCCGTCCCCTGCGTCTGCTCGGCGGCGCGATGGGCTCGGACAGATGCTTGTGCAGCATCTCCATCGGCGTCTGCACGTCGAAGGGCAGCTTGTGCGTCAGCATCTCGTAGAGCACGACTCCCACGGAGAACAGGTCGCTTCGAGCGTCCACGTCGTCGCCGCGGAGTTGCTCGGGGCTCATGTAGCCCGGCGTTCCGCACACGAGGCCCGCCTGCGTGAGCGTCGATGCGGTCGCTCCGGCCGCCAGGAACTTGACGATGCCAAAGTCGAGGACCTTGACCGAGTCGGGCGCATCGCGCCGCGACTCGAGCATGACGTTCTCGGGCTTCAGATCTCGATGGAGGATGTCGTTCGCGTGCGCCACCGCCAGCGCCGACAGGATCTGCGCTCCGATGTGGACGACACGGCGTTCCGGAAGCGGCGCGTCGTCCGCGATCACGCGCGCCAGGCTCTTCCCGGTCACGTACTCCATGACCATGAAGAGCGTGCCGTCCTCGGACTGCCCGAAGTCCGTCACCGCGACGACGTTGGGATGATGCAGCTTTGACGCGGCGCGCGCCTCCCGCTGGAAGCGGTTGACCATGGCCGAATGGGCGAGCAGCTCTCGCTTGACGATCTTGACGGCGACCGGGGACTCCAGCTTCTTGTGGATGGCCCTGTAGACATCGCCCATCCCGCCGCTGCCGATCTTCTCCTGGATGAGGTACGTCCCGCCGAGCGTCTGGCCTATGAGCGGATCGACCGCTCTCCCGTTCCCGGGATGCGAGGCGAGGCGCGAGCCGCAGGATCCGCAGAAGAGCGCACCCGGGACCGCCTCTTCAGTGCAAGTCGGACAGATCGACATCGGGACGGGCTTACATAAGCGCTGCGGGCTCGCCGTGCTCCTCACGAAGAGTCGATACGCAGGAGCCCGGTCAACGGTTTCGACCTCCGATCGGGGACCCGCCCGATGCAGGGGCGAGGCAACGCCTGGGCGAGCGACCCCATCTCGGTCGCGGTCGCGCTCGAAACCGCTCGCGCTAACCCTGAACGCACACCACCTCGAGGAAGGTGCTCGGGGTCGAGCTCAACGCGGCGCGCAGGCAGCGCAGGTAGCACCGGGGACCAAAGTGCCGAACGATCGTGAGTGAGTGCCAGAGTACGTCCTTGCCTGTGATGACGCCGCGCATATCGACCTCTTGGCCGTATGACCAGGTGCGCGGGAAGAACTGACACGGCGCAGAGAGACCCCGGGCGGGGCTTCCACGGTGGAGCTGCGGATGAGAATGACGGCGGGGGGGTCTGACCGGAATTCACCGGCGCTTCCTCTTTCCTTCCGTGAGCTCGGTGAGGCGCTGCTTGGCTCGGGTGGCCGCCGAGCTCGCAGGGTAGCGCTTCGGGATCTCGGAGAGCACGGCGACGGCGTCGTCCTTCAGATCGAGCTTCGTCATCGCCTCGGCGGTCCGGAGGAGCGCGTCAGGAGCCTCGTCGGAACGCGGGAAATCCTTGGCGACCCTCCCGTACTCGACGATGGCCTCCTGGTAGCGGCGGTCGCCGAACGCCAGCTCGCCCAGCCGGAAATGCGCCTGAGCGGCGCGGGGATCCGCCGGGAACTTGCTAACGTACTCCTGGTAGAGATCCCGCGCGACAGCCTTCTCGCCGCTCGCCTCCTGCTGGCGAGCCAAGGCGAGGACACTCGTCTTGCCCTGTGGAACCTCGGATGCCTCGCGCTTCTTGGGTACCTCGGGCGCGGCGACAGCCTCGCGCTCCGGCGCGGCAGCGGGTTCGCGCTCGGGCGCGGCGACAGCTTTGCGCTCGGGCACCGCGGCGGCTTTGCGCTCCGACACCCGGGCACCGGCGCTGGCATGAAGCTGAGCGACCGACTTCTCCATGGCGTCGAGCCGATGAGCATGGCCCTCGAGCATGGCGCGCAGTCGGCCCATCTCCTCGGCCAGCTTGTCATTCCGCGCCGACCGCTCGGTACCCGCTTGCTGCACGGTGGCATTGAGCTCGTTGATCCTGCTCTGCACCTCGGCCATCTTTGCGTCGATCTTCGCGTCGATGCGCCGGGCCTGCTCCTCGGCGGCCCCCCTATTCTCGCTCGGCCGTCTCACCGCGCTCTCGCCTTCGACGCGCTCGACACGTTCCTCCAACCTTTGGCCGCGATCCTTGGGGAACCAGCAGGCACCGAGGAGCAGGACGGCCGCGATCGCCCAGCCCCCTGAGTGGGAGGCCGTCATCGCCTTACCTGCTCTGCTGCCGGCCACGGTGGCAGGGTGAGTACGCATCGTCCGGGTCTCCTCTGCTTCAGGCCTCGAGTGGGTCGAAGATGGATGGAGGATCTGCAGCTCCGCGGCCTCTCATAAGAGAGACCGCGCCCTGTGAGTGGTACCTTGAGGCCCCGCGCCCCCTCTCGGTGCCGTGGAACCGGAGCCGGACCCAGTGCTTCTGCGCGGGTTCCGAGCCGGCGAAGCGACCGAGTGGCACGCGGGTGGGAGCTCGAGGGGGCGGTGCTCCGAGCCTACCTGTCCTTCGCCTGCTTCTTCACCATTTCCGTCAGGCGCTTCTTGAGCCGTTCGAAGCGCTTCATCAGCGTGAGGGCCTGGACCGGCTCGCCGCCGGCCGAGAGGATCTCGGCGATCTCCTCCCACGAGAACTCCCGGTCCAGCCGCAGGGCGAGCAGGGACTGGTCCTCGGCCGAGAGGGCTTCGCGCAGCTTCTCGAGCTCGTCGCGCTGGCGCGCGACCCGGACCACGGTCTTCGTTCGAATCTCCTCCGCGATCTGGGAGGCTTCACCGGTCGCGAACCGGCGCCCGTGGCGATGCCAGGCGTCGTTGCGGAGATTCATGGCAGAGTTCCAGGCGACGCGGAAGGCCCAGGTGCGCAGCGACGACTGCCCCCGGAAGCTCGGGAGCCCCTTCCAGAGGTTCTCCGCAAACTGCGAGAAGGCGTCCGCAGCATCCTCCTCGTCGCGGAGCACCGAGCGCAGGAAGCGAAGGATCTCCGGACCGAGGGCGCGCAGCGCCTCGGTCGCGCCCCCGGACACGTCGCCCGCGTCGATGAGCTGCTGGACACGGGCCTGAGCTGACACGCCTTCATTCATGTGCTTGTCCACGACGAGGATGATAGCGAGCAAGATGTGGCACTGCTACGATCACGCGACCGGCACGTACTCTCCATTGCACTGCACGTACGCCGCAAGGGAGCCCCGTTTGGAGCCGCTCACCGTCCGGGTCGAGGATGTCGAGAGTGGCACCGCGGTGGAGCACGCGTTTCCGCGCTCGCCCGTACGGATAGGTCGCAGCGCGCACAACGACCTGTGTCTTCCGCAGCGGTTCATCTCAGCCTGGCATGGGCTCATCGAGTTCGACATCCAAGGGGTCCGATACACCGACCTCGGCTCGACGAACGGGACGTTGCTGAACGGCTCGCCCGTCGA
>MEMX01000003.1:8723-10366 GCA_001768075.1 Anaeromyxobacter sp. RBG_16_69_14
CCTCGAACCGGACTCCGAGATGTCCATCGGCTGCTTGCGGTTCACTCTTCCGCCTCGGGAGGGTGGTGAGCTCGAGCCGCCGACCCCGGCATCGACGGCGCCCGAAGAGGAGGATCTCCCGGCAACTTTGCACCCAGCGGGGCCCGAACCTCTGCTCGCACCTGGCGGGATCACGGCGATGATGAAGAAGCTCGCCGCGGTTCCGACGGACGACTTCGAGCAAGCATGGCGGCGCATCCTCGTGCCTGGCGCTATCATAGGTCGTTTCGAGCTCCTCCGGGAAGTCGGCCGGGGCAGCTTCGGCGTCGTGTTCGAGGCCAAGGACCGCCAGCTGGGGCGCCTGGTGGCGTTCAAGGCCGTGAAGTCCGGGCGGGAGTCGCAGGTCATGTTCCGCCAGGATCTCCTGCAAAGAGAGGCCGAGGCGGTGGCGCAGCTCAACCATCCGAACATCGTGAGCCTTCACGACGTGGGGACCTGCGAGAGCGGCCCATATCTCATCATGGAGCTCCTCAGGGGAGAGACCCTGCGCGCCCGGATGCGTCGAGAGCGCATGCCTCTTCCGGAGGCGCTCGAGGTCGCCATAGAGATGGCATGGGCGCTCGACCACGCGCACGCGGCGGGCGTCATCCACCGCGACCTCAAGCCCGCCAATGTCTTCCTGTGCACGAGCGGCCAGGTGAAAGTGCTCGACTTCGGCATCGCGCACGTGTTCGGCGTCGGCGCCAGGAACGCCGTTGGCACCCCGGCGTACATGGCCCCCGAGCAATGGCGGCAGGGCCCGCAGGACGCGCGCACCGACGTCTTCGGGGCCGCGGCGACGCTGGCCAGGGTGGTGACGGGTCAATTGCCCTATCGGGTGACGGAGGATCGGAGCGCCGTCCTCGAGCCCGGCGCGCGCCCCCGCCTCGATGCGCCGGGAGCGCCACCGCAGCTCGTCGCGCTGCTGCAGCGCGCGCTGTCGCCGAACCCAGAAGGTCGCCCCAGGGACGGCCGCGCCTGGCTGGACGCGCTCCTCGAGATCCACGAGGCGCTCGACAAGACGCAGGCGATGACCGTCGAGCAGCGGGCCGGCGCACGTTCTGGCGCGAGAGCTAAGACTAGGACGGGCGAGCGCGACGACCGTCAGGCATGGCGGTCGCGCCCCGTGGTGTTCGCGGCCATCGCCGCTCTCAGCGCCGTTGCGGCGCTCGCGTATCTCCTGCTGAGTTGACCGAGCGCCGCCGCCGGTGCCTCCGCTGGCACCCCAAGCGGAGATGTCAGCTCTCCGCGCCTGGCCAGTCTCTCCAACGAACGGGCTGAGCGAGCAAGGAAGAGTCAGCCCTCCACGAAGCAGTCGCTCACACAGCAATCACTCAAACGTCGAAAAAGGAGCAGTCATGGATCGCAAGAACGAGAAGGCCATTGTTACCCTCGGCGACGAGGAGCTGAGCACGGTGGCCGGGGCTGGCGCCGAGAGCTACGCGGTCCCGGGCTATGACTACAAGTCGCTGGTCAAGTTCGAGGACTACTCGAAGTACGCCGACATCCACCAGAACAACACCGCCACGAACATCGCGTTCGGCGGGAGCGTGGTGAATTCCCAGACCAACGCGGCGATTGTCACCCAGTAGCTTCGGCTGAACGCGAGCCTGGCGTGTCCCTCC
>MEMX01000004.1:0-116 GCA_001768075.1 Anaeromyxobacter sp. RBG_16_69_14
TGAGCTGATGTCCGGCGCCTTGCGGCGCCTCAAGCGGAGGGGAGAACTCTCCCCCCGCACCCCCCATCTCGAGCGTCAGTTCATGTGGCATGCGCCATCAGACGGGCGGCGACCAG
>MEMX01000004.1:127-223 GCA_001768075.1 Anaeromyxobacter sp. RBG_16_69_14
CCCCAGCGTCACCGTCGCCGCTGTGAGCTGATGTCCGGCGCCTTGCGGCGCCTCAAGCGGAGGGGAGAACTCTCCCCCCGCACCCCCCATCTCGAG
>MEMX01000004.1:432-1113 GCA_001768075.1 Anaeromyxobacter sp. RBG_16_69_14
CGACTGCGCGCTCGAAGGCGCTCATCGCCCGGAAGGCGTCGCCCTTCGCGCGCAGGGCCTCGCCGGATTCCTGGAACGCCTCGACCGAGAAGGGATCGGCACGCGTCGCCTCGTCGAACATCTCGGCGGCCTGGTCGAGACGGCCCGCGGCCATGGCCGCGCGCCCACTGGCGACGAGCGCGACCGCGGCTGCTGTCGGGCGGGTGTCCCTGGCCTCCAGCACGGCTTCGATGCGGCGCAGGAGATCGTCCACCCGGAACGGCTTCTCGATGTAGTCCTGCGCGCCATAGCTCTCGCGCGCGTCCTGAGCGAAGCGCCAGCCGCGGTAGACCGCGGTCATGATGACGATGGGAAGCGCGCGCGTCGTGGGATCGGCGCGTAGCTGGCGCGCCACCTCGAAGCCGTGCAGCTTGGGCAGCATCGCGTCGAGTAGGACCAGGTCGGCCCGGCCAGCGCGCGCCTTCTCCAGCGCCTCGAGGCCGTCGGCGGCGGTGTCCACCGCGAAACCGCGGTGTTCCAGCGAGCGCTGCACGAGGAGTCTGATGGCGGGCTCGTCGTCCACCACCAGTACGCGGCGGGGTCCGGCGCGCACCGAGACGGCATGCACGACCTGCTCGACGGCCGGGGTACCGGCGACGTCGGCGCCCGACCCGCCGGGTGCCGGCTCGAGGGCGAGGAGGT
>MEMX01000004.1:1139-2967 GCA_001768075.1 Anaeromyxobacter sp. RBG_16_69_14
ATGTCCTCTCCACGGGCCGCGGCCACCGCGATCACCGGAGAAGCGTCGCTCGGCGCCGCCGGACCGCGCCAGACCGCGGCACCTTGACCCCTGGCTTGGTATGCGGCGGCGATGGATGTGCGGAGCGACGCGAGCACGGCGACGTAGAGCGACACGTCGCGACCGGTGACGAAGCGCACCTCGCTCACCACGCGCTCGGCGAGCTCTGGCGAGGCCACGGCAACGTGAAGGCGACCGCCCTCGTTCGAGAGCGGCAGGAGGAGATCCGCCTCGGCTACCCCTTGCGGCACGTACTCCAGCGCAGCGAGGTCTATCGCGGTGCGCGAGAGATCGACGCCCGGGATGCCATGCCGCTCGGCAAGCGCCGCCGCCAGATCGCTCTCGTCGCAGGCTCCGAGTTCGAGCAGCTTCGAGCAGAGGCGGCTGTCGCTGGAGAGCGCCGCGAGCGCTGCGTCCTCGACGTCGGCGAGGCCGACGATCCCGCGCTCCACGAGGAGTCGCCCGATGGGCGCGCGCTCTGCCATATCTGGGACTGTATGTCCGGGTACGAAGTCGGTCAACGCGACCGCGAACCGCGGACCTATCCGACCGTGTCCGCGTAGGTCATGACGAGGTACATGACCGCCTCGCCCTCGCCCGGGTTCCGGTACACGTGCGGCGCGTCGGCCTCGAAGACGATGGCGTCGCCCTGCCCGAGCAGCTGGCGCGTGCCCTCCACCTCGATCTCCACGGTGCCCTTCGAGATGACGAGGTTCTCCACCGTGCCTGGTGCGTGCGCGTCAGCGAGCTCCTCTCCCTTGGCGGCGAGGCGCAGCTCGTAGAACTCTACCCGCCGCGGCTCGTCGAAGGGAAAGAGCGCGCGCGAGCTGAAGGAACCGTCGTGGCTGCTGAGCGTCTTCGCGTTCTCGCCCCGCAGGACCACCACGCCGCCTGCCTGGCGCTGGCCGATGAGCCCGGAGAAGGGCACGCCGAGCGCGGTCGAGATCTTCCACAGGACGTTGATGGTGGGCGCACTCTGACCGAGCTCGATCTGACCCAGCATGGCGCGCGACACGCCGGAGAGCTTGGAGAGCTTCTCCAGCGAAAGGGCACGCTTCACCCGGAGGCGTCGCAGGTTGACGCCGACCACGGGCGCGAGATCCGTCGGCGCGGGTGCGCTCTCGGGCGTCCCCTGGAGCGCCTCGGTGACGGGGACACGAGCGGGCGGACGCCGCTCCGCTCGCCCGCGGGCCCGCGTGCCGCCCTGCGATTCCTTGGCACTCCTCATGCTAGAGTTATCCGCAATAGCGGACGGGTTGTCAACGCCGTCCCCTGCCCGGCGGGGGCGCGCGGGGGTACACTCCCCACCCTCCACATGGACGCGCACATCATCAGACGTTCCGGGCCGCGCCGCATCACCTTCGTCACGAACCCGGACGACTGCAATCTCGCCTGCCGTATGTGCCGCGAGCACTCGCCGCTGGCATCGCACCACGCCCCGGCGGCGCCACAGCGCGTGTCCCGCCACATGTCCGTGGAGGCCGTCGAGCAGATCCTCCGCGAGCGCGAGGGCTCGGCGCTGCAGGAGGTGATCCCATCCACCAAGGGGGAACCGCTGCTCTGGACGGGCCTCGACCACCTGGCGGAGTGGTGCACGGCGCACGGCCTCCTCCTCAACGTGACGACGAACGGCACCTTCCCGGGGCGGGGTGCGGCTGCCTGGGCGGACCTGCTCGTCCCCGCCGCGTGCGACGTGAAGATCTCGTGGAACGCGGCCACCACCGCGACCGCGGCCAGGATCATGGGCGGGCTGTGCCTCGACCGCGCTCTGGAGGACGCGCGCGCCTTC
>MEMX01000004.1:2975-5222 GCA_001768075.1 Anaeromyxobacter sp. RBG_16_69_14
GCGCGACGCCCGGCGCGCGGCTGGCGCGCGCGCGTGCCGGGTGAGCTTCCAGGTCACGGCGCAGGAGGCCAACGTGACCGAGCTGCCCGCGCTCGTCCGACTGGCGGCGGAGCTGGGCGTCGAGCGGATCAAGGTGAACCAACTTCAGATCCACCACCAGGCGCTGGCGGACCAGGATCTGCGCCGCGACGCCGCCGCGCGGGCGCGCTGGAACGAGGCCGTGCGCGGCATGCGCGCCGCCGTCGAGGAGCACCGGTTGCCGTCGGGCGACCCCGTGCTGCTGCAGAATGTCGAGGCCTGGCCGGAGGCTTTCGGAGAGCCCGCCTGTGGCCCCTGCCCGTTCCTCGACCGCGAGGCATGGGTGACCGTCGAGGGCCGTTTCGCGCCCT
The DNA here is from genome assembly GCA_001768075.1 of Anaeromyxobacter sp. RBG_16_69_14. Lineage (GTDB taxonomy): Bacteria > Myxococcota > Myxococcia > Myxococcales > Anaeromyxobacteraceae > Anaeromyxobacter_A. The sequence continues at coordinate 3,365 of MEMX01000004.1, forward strand.
GCCCCGCGCCCGCCGGCCAGGAGGGGCTGCTGGGCGACTTCGGGTCGCTGCGCGATCGCCCGCTCGGAGAGATCTGGGAGAGCGTGGGATACCGGGCGCTCGTCGACGGCTACGAGCGGCACCCAGAGTGCCGCCGCTGCCCCATGCGACGCGCCGGGGGGATCTGAGGTAGCGAGCCGCGTTCGTTCGGGGGCGCCGGCGCGCGGCTCCCCGGGCCCGTGGGGCGGGGGCTTGTCCCCGCCGCCGTGAAGGGCCCGCAGGGCGGGCGTCAGGGCAGGCCGGCCAGCGGCTGACCGAAAGTGAACTCCACGACGTGGCCGTCGGGATCCCGGAGCATCGTCAAGTACCCGATGTCACCGCCGCCGTCGAAGGGGGGCTCCTTCAGGATTCCGAGCCGCTCGCCCTCGGCGGCGATGCGGTCCACTTCTTCTCGAGCGTCGCACTGGAAGCCGAGGTGGTCCACGCGGCAGTCGATGGCGGTGAGGTAGAGCACGAGCACGAAAGCAGGGAGACCCGGCGCGCGGCGGGTGGGCGCGAGCCACGCCGTGTGCCCGGCGGGGCGGCCGTCGCGGACCACCTCCAGCCCACAGAAGCGGCGATAGAACGCGATGGACCGGTCCAGTTCGGCTACCTTCAAGACGATGTGCGTGAAGCGGACGGGCATGGCGCGAGTATCGCCGCCGGCCCGGGAGCGATCCAGGCGAAACTCGCGCCTAGCTCAGCTAGCCTCCATCACCAACCCCCCGTCGATCAGCCCCAACCACTGCCGCGCGAGGTGCTGGGCAAACGTCGGCGCTTCGAGAAGCACGCCGCATTCGGTGTTCTGTTCCTGCGCTCGGCGCGTGAAGTTAGCGCTCGTGACGAGGGCGCACTCGACGTCTTCCACGATGACGCACTTGTCGTGCATGTTGAACCTCGGACGAGGCGAGAGGGCCCGCGCGTCATAGTAGACACGCGGGCGCGGGTCACCGAGGGCCACGCCTCCGTTGTTCGAGGTCGTGGACGTGGTCGGGGCGGGGCTAGCGGAGTCAGACTGGCCTAGCCCCTGCTCGTCCTCAGCGCGTCCCCGAGCTCGTTCCCGGGGCCGCCGCCGCCCGGGGTCGGCGGAAAGTGCTGCGCGAGCTTCGCGCCGCAGAGCGCGATGGCTTCGCAGAAGCCGGCCGCCGGATCTCCGCGCCCCATGCCAGCGACCAGCGCCGCGACGGCCCGCTGCCACTCGGCCTCGCCCATCTTCTCGTTGATGCCGCGATCCCCGAGCACGACGGCGCGCCGCTCGAAGAGCGAGGCGAACACGAGTACGCCCGTGCCCTGCTCGGTGCGGTGGAGCCCGTGCTCGTGGAAGGCGCGCATGGCGCGATCGCGGGTGGCGAGCTCGAGCTCGGCGCGGCCGGCGAGGACGCGCTCGATGGGGTCCCAGAGCGCGAGGAGCGCCCCCAGGGCGCCCGCCGCGAGCTGGACGAGCGGCAGCTCGGCGAGCGTGAGCGGGAGGCGCAGCGCCAGCACGACCACCGTCGCCAGTGCCGCTCCGAGGAGCGCGCCACGGTAACGCGCCTCGGGGTAGCCGTCCGACTTCTCGACGACCACGGGGACGATCTCGCCGCTACTCCTTGCCTCCTCCTCGCGCACGGCGGCCTCGATGCGAGCGCGAGCGTCCTCTTCGAAGAAGCGTTCCAGCATGGGTCACCACCCTCCCGAGGCGCCGCCGCCGCCCGAGCGACCGCCACCGCCACCCCAGCTGCCGCCCCCGCCGCCGCCAAAGCCTCCGCCCCATCCCCCGCCAAACGGCCCGCCCCATCCCCCGCCGAGGAAGCGGCTGCGGCGCGGGCCGAAACCGGTGAGCATGCGGATGAAGAGCCCG
>MEMX01000004.1:5230-5589 GCA_001768075.1 Anaeromyxobacter sp. RBG_16_69_14
GGTGCCGAATCCGCGGCCCGCGGTGGGCCGTGCCGCCTGCCGCGCGTTCACCCCTTGTGGCAGCGCGCCGAGCGCGGAGAGGATCTGGACGCCCGCCTGGTAGAGGCCTTCGCCGTAGCGCCCCTCGCGAAAAGCGGGCGCGATGGCGCCGCGGATGATGCGGCCCGCCTGCGCGTCGGTGAGCGCACCCTCGTTGCCGTAGCCCGTCTCGATCCGGACCTTGCGGTCCTCGCGCGAGACGACCACCAGGATGCCGTTGTCCTTGCCCTTCTCTCCGAGTTTCCACGCCTCGAAGACGCGGACCGCGAAGCCCTCCACGTCGTCGCCGTCGAGCGAGCGCACGAGGAGGTACTGCAGCT
>MEMX01000004.1:5624-13199 GCA_001768075.1 Anaeromyxobacter sp. RBG_16_69_14
CGGTCGCGGGTGTCGAGGAGCCCGCCCTCGTCCACCACCGGGCCGGTGAGCGCCGGAACGTCCCGGGCCAGGCTCTGCCCAGGCGCCGCGGCGAGGAGGAGCGCCGCTGCCGCCATGGCGGCGCAGCCGGCGCTGCGGCACGCGGGAACCCTCACCCCACCCCTCTCCCTCGACGGGGAAGAGCGAGCTGTTCTTGACGACCCCATCCTCTTGGACTCGGGTTTCGCCCCTTTCACGGCGGGCTTCCGTCCCCCAAGAACGGCGACAAAGCGAGTCAGAACTTCACCTTGGGCGCTTGCTCCGCGTTGGGCGTCGTGGCGGTGAACTGCGCCTTGGGCTGCTTCTTGTAGAGCATCGAGTTCGTCCAGCTCGTCGGCGGGACGGTGACGAGGTTGTTGAACTCCTGCACCGCGTCGATGTAGCGGCGCCGCGCGACCGCGATGCGGTTCTCGGTGCCCTCGAGCTGAACCTGGAGGTCGCGGAAGTTCTCGTTCGCCTTGAGCTGCGGGTAGTTCTCCGCGACGGCCATGAGGCGCCCGAGCGCGCTGCGCAGGCCGGTCTGGGCGGCCTCGAACTTCTTCAGATTTTCCGGCGTGAGCTCGTTGACGTTGAGCTGCACCTGGGTGGCCTTGGCGCGGGCCGCGATCACGCCCTCGAGGGTCTCGCGCTCGTGCGTGGCATAACCCTTCACCGTCTCCACCAGGTTCGGCACGAGGTCGGCGCGGCGCTGGTACTGGTTCTGGACTTCACCCAAGGCCGCCGAGACGCTGTTCTCGCCCTGCGGGATGGACCGGACGCCGCAGCCGCCCACCGCGAGCGCGAACATCGCGGCTGCGACGGGCAGGACCCTCTTGAAGGTGGACATGTGATCAGGGTAACGCCGCTCCGTCGAGTGTAAAGTGAAACCGGACATGGCCGGCCCGTCAGGATGGGATCTGTACTACCGCGTCGTCCGGCGCATCCCGCGCGGCAAGGTGGCGACCTACGCTCAGGTGGCGCTCCTGGCCGGGAGGCCTCGCGCCGCACGTCACGTCGGATTCGCGCTCTCGGCGCTCCGCGGCACTCCGCGCCGCATCCCCTGGCAGCGCGTCCTCGGGAAGCGCTCGGCGAGGTGGGCCGGGATCTCCATCCTCGATCCCATCGGCGCGGCGGCCCAGCGCGACCTGCTCGAGCGCGAGGGCGTCACCGTGGATGCGCAGGGGCGCGTCTCCCTGGAGCACTTCGGTTGGCGGCCCCGCAACACGGGGTGAACTCACTCTCGGCTCACCTGCTCGGCGCCGCCTGAAGGGCTGACCACGGGCGCGCGCCCGAGTGGTAGCTCGAGGAGAAACACCGTCCCGCAGCTCGGCTCCGACACGAACGACACCTTTCCACCCAGGTAGCGCTCGGCGAGTAGCTTCATGCTGTAGGTACCGAGCCCCCGGCCGCGCGCCGCCTTGGTGCTGAACGATCTCTGGAAGACCCGAGGCCGGACCTCCGGTGGGATGACGCCGTCGTTTCGAACGCTGAACCGTAGGGCTTTCACGCCGACGCCGAGCCGAGGCTGGGAGACCTGGCGAAGCAGCTGCTCGCACCACACCCGCACCGTGCCGCCGGGCGCGCTGGCCTCGAGGGCATTGCGGACCATGTTGACGAGCACGCGCAGCAAGAGCGACGGATCGCTCTCCAGTTCGACCTCGGAGGCGACCGGCTCCAGCTCGAGGCGGCGGCCCTGGGCCGCGAAGTTCGACGTGAAGATGGCATCGAGATCGCGCAGCAAATCGGCGACCCGCACGCGCGCCGGGCTCGGGACGAGCGCGCCGCTCTCCGCCAGGACGAGCGCGCGATGATCGCGGATCTCGCGCTCGAGCTGTCGCGACAAGAGCTCCACGCGTTCGCCCGCGCGCCGATGGTCGATACCCGGACGCTGGAGCAGCGTCGTCCAGCTGCGCAACCCGGTGACCGTGTTGAGGACGTCGTGGAAGAAGATCTGCTCCAAGGCTTCTCGGCGCTTCTCGCTGGAGATGTCGCGCAGCGAGACGACCGTGAACCGGCGGTCCTCGATGAGCACCGGCGTGGCGCGCACGTTGAGCTCCAGGGAGTCGCCTCCGTCGCGCTCGCTCCGCATCAGACACTCGCCCTCCACGGACCGCCCGCTCCCTTGACAGCCGAGGACGGCGCCGAGCGCGCCGCAAGTCTCGCAGGCGGGGGCCGCGCCGCACCCGCTCGGCCCTCGAGCGTTCACGCACGCGAGCGCCTCCCCTTGGCGGAGGCCAAGGACATCCGAGGGCTCCTTGACGCACGGGACCCGGCTGTTGAAGGCGACGATCTGGCGTTGCGCGTTGAGCACCAGAAGGATCGCATCGGCCACGTCGAGCAGCGCGGTGACGACGGGGCTCTGGCTCACCATGCTGATGTCGCGGTGCAGCTCCTCCGACTCCGCGCGCCGCGCGTCGGGGAGCGGGTGCCGGTGCCCTGGCAACAGACGCTCGAAACCCACGCTCTCATCCAGTCTCATGGAACGACCTCGCCCCCCGTATCCAGCTCCGCTCATGGAGCATCTTGCCGTGTGCGCGCACCCGAGTACGGGCCGAGACGGCCCTGCTCCAGCGAACGACGACAGCGCGGCGGGAGACGAGCCCCCACCCTACCGAAGAGCGGCCGCGGACCGACACGCACCAGGTGGAGGTACCATTGTACCCGAGGAGCCAGGAGCCCCGGTACCAGACATCAGCACACACGCGCCGAGCCCTTCTCACGGCGCTATCGGTGGGGGGACCGGGGGGAGCGGCGGTCGCTCCCCCCTAGCCGACCTTCACCGGGCTCACGCCCCAGATCTCGTCCGCGTACTGCCGGATCGTGCGGTCGGAGGAGAACTTGCCCGTCCGCGCCGCGTTCAGAATGGCCAGCCTGGTCCAGCGCTCGGGGTCGAGGTACGTCTTCGAGACCTCCTCCTGGCACTGCACGTAGGACGCGAAGTCGGCCAGGCAGAGGTACTGGTCACCGCCGTTGAGGAGCGAGTCCACCACCGGCTGGAACAGGCGCGGCTGGCCAGGCGAGAAGGTGCCGCCGGCGATGGCGTCGATGACGGCCTTCAGCTCGCGGTTCTGCCGATAGTACTCCCACGGATCGTAGCCACGGCGCTTCAGCTCCTTCACCTGCTCCACCGTCAGGCCGAAGAGGAAGAAGTTCTCCGGTCCCACCTCCTCGCGGATCTCGACGTTGGCGCCGTCGAGCGTGCCGATCGTGAGGGCACCGTTCATCGTGAACTTCATGTTGCCGGTCCCGGACGCCTCCTTGCCGGCGGTCGAGATCTGCTCGGAGAGATCGGCGGCAGGGAAGATCCGCTCGCCCAGCGAGACACGGTAGTTCTTGATGAAGACGACGGCGAGCCGCCCGCGCACGTCGATATCGTGGTTCACCACCTCCGCCACCGAGTTGATGAGCTTGATGTGCCACTTCGCCATCGCGTACCCCGGCGCCGCCTTGCCCCCGAAGACGAACGTGCGGGGCACGGGCTGGTACGACGGGTCGGCCTTGATCCGGAGGTAGAGCGCCACGATGTGCAGCACGTTGAGCAGCTGGCGCTTGTACTCGTGGAACCGCTTCACCTGGACGTCGAACATGGAATTGACGTCCACGGTGATGAGGTTCTGCCGCTGGATGATCTCGGCCAGCTTCTCCTTGTTTCCGCGCTTCACCTCGCGGAAGCGCCTGCGGAAGGCCTGGTCGTCTGCGAGAGGCTCGAGCCGGTGCAGCTCGTCGATGTCGAGCTCCCATCCCGGTCCGATCACCTCCGTGATCATGTGCGCCAGCTCGGGGTTCGCCTGCACGATCCAGCGCCGAGGCGTGACGCCGTTGGTCTTGTTGTTGAAGCGCTCCGGCCAGAGCGCGTGGAAGTCCTTGAAGAGATCGGTCTTCAGGAGCTCCGTGTGCAGCGCCGCCACACCGTTCACCGAGTGCGACCCGACGACCGCCAGGTTCGCCATGCGCACGTGCCCCTCCTCGACGATCGACATGCGCGCAGCGGCGCCCTGATCGACCTCGGACTCGCGCAACCCCGCGAGGAAGCGCCGGTTGATCTCGTGGATGATCTCGAGGTGCCGCGGCAGGACGCGCCCGAAGAGATCCGCCGGCCAGCGCTCCAGGGCCTCGGGCAGGAGCGTGTGGTTCGTGTAGCCGAAGACGCTCCGGCACGTCTCCCAGGCGCTCTCCCACTCGAGGCCCTGCTCGTCCACCAGGACGCGCATGAGCTCGGCGATGGCGATGGCGGGGTGAGTGTCGTTGAGCTGGATCGCCACCTTGTCCGCGAAGGTGTCGAAACCCTCGTGCGTCTTGAGGTGGCGGATCACGATGTCGTGGATGGAGCAGGCGACGAAGAAGTACTGCTGCTGGAGCCGCAGCTCCTTCCCCATCACCGTGAGGTCGTTGGGGTAGAGCACCTTGGAAATGTTCTCGGAGAGGTTCTTCTCCTCCACCGCTGCCAGGTAGTCCCCCCGGTTGAAGTCGGCCAGGTCGAACTCCTCCGAAGCGCGGGCGCGCCACAGCCGCAGCGTGTTCACCGTGCCGTTGCGATATCCTGAGATGGGCGTGTCGTAGGGCGTGCCGAGCACGTGCCGCGCGTCCATCCAGCGCACCCGGTACTTGCCGCTCTCGTCGTGGCTCCCCTCGGTGCGGCCGTAGAACGCGACCGGAACCTCGTACTCGGGGCGCGCCACCTCCCAGGGGTTCCCGAAGCGGAGCCACTCCTCCGGCCGCTCCACCTGCCAACCGTCGCGGAGGTCCTGGTCGAAGATCCCGAACTCGTAGCGGATGCCGTAGCCGTAGGCCGGCAGCGCCAGCGTGGCCATCGAGTCGAGGAAGCAGGCGGCCAGCCGCCCCAGGCCGCCGTTGCCGAGACCGGCGTCCGGCTCCTGGCCGAAGAGGTCGGCCACCTCCACGCCGATGGCGCGGAGCCCTTCCTTCACCCCGTCGTACAGGCCGAGGTTGATGAGGTTGTTCTCGAGCGCCTTCCCCATCAGGAACTCGAGCGAGAGGTAGTAGATGCGCTTGGCGTCCGAGTGGTAGTACGCCTGCTGGGTCTGGATCCACTTCTTCATCAGCCGGTCGCGCACGCTGTAGGAGAGGGCGAAGAAGCGATCGAGCGCAGTCTCGCTGTGCTCGTCCTTCCCTTGCGAGAACTGCAGGTGGTCGAGGAAGGAGCGCCGGAGCGACTCGACGTCGGTGGCGGTGCGCGCGTTGGGTAGGTCGCGCGCGCGCTCGAGCGCGCGCGCCTCGGCGGTGGAGGTCTTTCGGGGGGGAGCCATGTGTGGTCCTCGTGTGTGCGGCGGGGATTGCCCCCGCCCTGCCTGGCCGGGCGGCCGGGGACCGCGCCCGGCATGGGGAAAAGTCTCGATCCTACTCTGCCTATGCCATGGCCTGCAGCTCGGCATAAAGGTGGATGGCGCTCCTGGTGGCCTTCTCCAGATCGCCCAGGTGCAGGCTCTCGTTCTCGGAGTGCGCGTTGGTGTACGGGTCCTCGACGCCGATGAGGAGCGCCGGAACGCCGCCGAGCTCCTTGGCGAAGGGCTCGACGAACCCGATCGACCCGCCGCAGCCGATGGCGAGTGCCTCTCGCCCGTAGCCCTTCTCCAGCGCGCGGAAGGCGGCCTTGAAGGCGGGATGAGCGATGTCCGTCTTCCACGGCGCGCCGGCTGACCCGACGTCGATCTTCACGTGAACGCCCCACGGCGCGGCCCGCTTCAAGGCGATCACGAGCCGCTCGCGCACGTCGGCCGGATCCATGTCGGGGACGAGCCTGACGCCGACGCGCGCCCAGGCCATGTCGACGATGATGTTGCGGGCGTCCCTCCGGCTCGACGCCTGGATGGCGTTCACCGCTAGCGAGGGCTGGTACCAGTTCATCTCGCAGGGATGGAGCTTGCCGAGCAGCTGCACGCCGTCGAGCAGGCCGGCCTGCTGCCGCACGCTCCCGGGCGTGACGGGCAGCTTCTCGATGCTCCGCCGCTCTTCCGGAGAGAGCGGTCGCACGCAGTCGTAGACGCCGGGGATCGCGATCGAGCCGTCGTCGTTCGAGAGCGAGGCCAGCATCTTCGAGAGCGCCATCGCGGCGTCGGGCACCGGCCCGCCCCACATGCCGGAGTGCACGCTCTGCTTCAGGGCCCGCACCTCCACGTCCACCGTCACGAGGCCGCGCAGGGCGATCGTGATGGACGGCACGCCCGTGTCGATGTTGCCCGTGTCGGTGAGCACCATCGCGTCGGCGTCGAGCCGCGAGCGGTACTTGCGCAGGAAGGCACCGAGGTGCTCGGACCCGATCTCCTCCTCGCCCTCGATGACGACACGCACGTTGACGGGTAGATCGCCTGCGCCGCGCAGCCAGCAGTCCACCGCGGCGGCGTGGACGAGGATGCCGGACTTGTCGTCGGCGCTCCCGCGGCCGTAGAGCCGCCCCCCGCGCGCCGTCGGCTCGAAGGGCGGCGAGGCCCACAGCTCCTCGTCACCAGGGGGCTGGACGTCGTGGTGCGCGTAAAGCAGGAGCGTGGGCGCCCTGGGATCGCGGATGCGCTCGCCGTAGACGTAGGGGTGCGCCCCGTCGACCGTGAGCACCTCGACCTTTTCCAGGCCGCACCGGGCGAGGAGCGCCGCCACTGCGTCGGCACTGCGCTTCACCTCGGCCTCCGGAAACCCGGGGAACGAGACGCTGGGAATACGGACGAGGGATTTCAGGTCCTCGAGGTAGGCAGCGGAGTTCGCGGCGTGGTGTGCGAGGGCCTTGCTGACGTCGATCACGTTGGTGCTCCTTGGCCTGTGTCCGCCTCGAAGGCGGTCGCGACGGGCAGCAGCTCATCGACCGCTGCCTCGGTGGACGACGAGTCCCGCCCTCGGGCGGGAGAGAGTTATAAGGGCCGCGCATGCGCGAGACCGCCCGACAGTTCGGCCGACCACGCGGGCCAGTCGCGCTCCCCTGGGCGAGGCAGGTCACCCACGAGAGACCGATCGCGCTCCCATGACCAAGCGTCCCAAGGTGCGCCCCAAGGCTACCCCAGAACCGGCCGCGTTCCACAACCCGTTCCGCGGGCTCGCCGATCGCCTGGGCATGAAACCCGAGCCCACTCCAGCGGCCGAGAGGTCCGTCCCCACCGCAGCTGGCCCCTCGCGCGCCGTGGTGAAGCTCGAGCGCAAGGGGCGCGGCGGCAAGGAGGCGACCATCGTGGAGAAGCTCGACCTCGCGCCAGCGGACCTCGCACGCTGGCTCCGGGAGCTGAAGCAGGCCCTGGGATGCGGCGGCACGGTGGAGGGCGATGCGCTCGTGCTGCAGGGCGACCTGCGCGAGCGGGTGCGGGCGCTCCTCGAGAAGCGCGGCGTGCGCAAGGTGACGCTCGGGTAGGCTACCGTTTCATGGCCTTCGGCCTCAAGGTAGCACGCTCCGGCAACACCTTCGCGGCGTGATGCTCGATTACGGTGCATCCCCGGGGAGGATCACTCGCACGCGCAGCGCTGCGGCCCGGCAGGGGGCGTGGCGACACGAGCCCAACGCGACATTAAGGTGCGAGAGTGGACTCCACGCGCGCCGTGATCGTGAGCGAGGACCCG
>MEMX01000004.1:13575-17510 GCA_001768075.1 Anaeromyxobacter sp. RBG_16_69_14
CTCACGCCGCGCGAGGTGGAGGTGCTGGCGCTCCTCGCGGAGGCCCTCCCCAACAAGGTGATCGCGCAGCGCCTCGGCATCTCGGAGCGCACGGCCAAGTTCCACGTCGAGTCGATCCTGGGGAAGCTCGGGGCCGAGAGCCGGAGCGAGGCCATCGTCATCGCCGCGCGGCGCGGGATGGTGACGCTGTAGGCGCGCGCTGCGCGAGGATTCTCGGAGGGGATCACAAACCCGCGAAGGCGAGCTGGTGGACGCGCCGGTCCTGGGTGAGCTCGGGGTGGAAGGCGGCGCCGGTCACCGCGCCGGCGCGAACCAGCACTGGCTCGCCGCGCCAGCGGGCCAGGACCGCGACCCCCTTGCCCACGGCCGAGATCCGGGGGGCGCGGATGAAGACCAGGGGTAAGTCGTCGCCGTCGGCCAGGTCCTCGAAGCTGTCGAGCTGGCGCCCGTAGGCGTTGCGCTCCACGTCGAGGTCGAGCCAGCCGAAGCTCTTCTGGACGGGCTTCACCTGGCGGGCGGCGAGGACGAGGCCGGCGCAGGTGGCGAGGACCGGACGGCCCGAGGCGACGAAGGACTCGAGCGCCTCGGCGATCTGGTGGCGCTCGATGAGGCGCAGCTGGGCCGTGCTCTCTCCGCCGGGCAGCACCAGCCCGTCGATCGCGTCGAGGTCTCGCGCCTCCCGTACCTCTCGGGTCGGGAGGCCGATCTCGCGGAGCGCCAGCGCGTGCGGCGCGAATCCACCCTGCAGCGCGAGGAGCCCGACGCAGGCCATCACCAGCCTCGTGCCGCCATCCGCTCGCCCTCCGCGAGCGTGCCCATCTCCAGGCCGGGCATGGCGGCACCCAGGCCGCCGCTCACCTCGGCCAGCTTCCTGGGATCCTTCCAGTACGTCGTGGCATCGACGATGGCGCGAGCGCGGCGCGACGGCTCGGCCGACAGGAAGATGCCGCTCCCCACGAACACCGCCTCCGCGCCCAGCGCCATGCAGAGGGCAGCGTCGGCAGGCGTGGCGATCCCGCCGGCGGCGAAGTTGGGGACGGGGAGCGCACCGGTCTCGGCGACTCGGCAGACGAGGTCGTAGGGCGCGCCCAGGCGCTTCGCCTCGGTCATGAGCTGCTCCGGGTCACAGGCCTGGAGGCGGCGGATCTCGGCGCGGACCGCGCGCAGGTGCCGAACCCCTTCGACGATGTTACCGGTGCCGGCCTCGCCCTTCGTGCGCAGGAGCGCGGCGCCCTCTCCCACCCGCCGCAGGGCCTCGCCGAGGTCGCGGCAGCCGCACACGAAGGGCACGGCGAAGGCGTGCTTGTCGATGTGAAACTCGCCGTCCGCCGGGGTGAGGACCTCACTCTCGTCGACGAAGTCCACCGCCAGCGCTTCCAGTATTCGCGCCTCCATGAAGTGCCCGATGCGACACTTGGCCATCACCGGGATGCTCACGGCCGCCTGGATGGCCTGGATCATGGCTGGGTCGCTGGCGCGCGCCACGCCGCCCTCCTTCCGGATCTGGGCGGGCACGCGCTCGAGCGCCATCACCGCCGCGGCGCCCGCCTCCTCGGCGATGCGCGCCTGCTCCACGTCGACGACGTCCATGATGACCCCGCCGCGGAGCATCGCGGCGAGACCGACCTTGGTGGCAAAGCTGGACTTCTCCATGTGTGACCTCCTGACGACTGTGCGATCTCGATCTTGGTCCGGAAATCGCTCTACCCCGCCCTTGGAAAGGCCGGCCGAGCTCGAAAAGGAGAGAGGCGAGTCAGATGACCTCGACCCGCTGCGGCACCGTGCGCACCCGGGCGCGCCGCTCCACCGCGGCCCAGGCCCGGCCCAGTCGGCGCGCGCCCTCGGCCAGCCGCTCAGGCGGTTCCGAGAGGAACGAGAGGCGCAGGCCGTGCCGCTCCGTGCCGCCCACCTCGCAGAGGAAGCTCGGGCTGACGAGCACCCCCGCGCGCTGCGCCTCTGCATGGAGCGCCAGGACGTCGAAGCCGGGCGGGGCCGGAATCCAGAGCACCACCGCGGTCTCGGGCCGCTTCCAGCGGACGCCGCGGGGCAGGTACCGCCTCAGCGCGTCCTCGAGCGCGTCGCGCCTGCACCGGTACTCCGCGCGCGCGGCGGTGAGGTGGGGTTCGAGATAGCCGCGCTCCAGGAACTCGGCGAGCGCGTGCTGGAGCAGCGCCGAGGTGCCCAGGTCCAGGGTGTGCTTGAGCTGCCAGATGGCGGGGCGGAGCGCCCGCGGGCACAGGACGTAGCCGATGCGGAGAGCCGGGATGAGCTTCTTCGAGTAGGTACCGAGATAGATGACCTCGCCGTCGAGAGCCCGGAGCGAGGTCGCGGGCGGCTCGCTCTCGAGGTGGAGGTCGGACGCGTAGTCGTCCTCCACCAGCGGCACACCGGCCGCGTGCGACCAGGCCACGAGCCCCTCCCGGCGCTCCTGGGAGATGCGGCTGCCGGTGGGGTTCTGGCAGTTCGGCATCAGGTAGAGCAGCTTCGCGCCAACGCGGCCGTGGCGCTCGATCGCGCCGAGATCCGGCCCCTCGTCGTCGCTCGGCACCCCGATGATGCGGGCACCGCCGACCGAAAGCAGGTTCAATGCGCCGGCATACGTCGTCTCGTTGGCGAGGACCGGGTCGCCGGGATTCACCAGGGCGCGCACGACCAGGTCGAGGGCTTGCTGGCTACCGGTGGTGATCCCCACGTCGTCGGCGCTCGCAGGGATACCCTGGCGGGCGAGGTCCCGAGCGACAGCCTCGCGCAGCCGGGGCACGCCCTCGCGCGGCGCATAGGCGAGGGCCTTCGCCCGCTGGGTGCGCATCGCATGATCGAGACAGCGGCGGAAGAGCTCGTCGGGAAGGAGATCCGGCGACGGCTGCATGCCGGAGAGCATGATGGTGTCGCTCCGACCGGCACCGACGCCGAGCCGCTCGCTGCGGCCGAGAGGCTCGGCCTGGAGGGCGCGGCTGGTCAGGGACGCCCAGGGGAGCGCTCCGAGCTCGCCTGGGACCTCGACGGCCGCGGGGCGCGGCTGGTCGGCCACGAAGGTGCCCCTGCCAACCGTGGAGACCACGAAGCCGGCGGCTTCCAGCTCCTCGTACCCCCGCACCACCGTGTTCCGATGGGTGGCGAGCTCCTGGGCGAGCTCGCGCGTGGGCGGAAGGCGGTAGCGGGCCGGGAAGGTGCCGCTCTGGATGCGGGCGACGATCTGGTCGAAGAGCTGGCGGTAGAGCGGTTCGTCGTGGGTTGGGTCGAGGCTGATTCCGAGCGGCTTGGGCATTGGCGCGACCTCCCTCGCATCACTTGTACCGGGGCGCGTGAGCACGGGTAAGGGCCAAGCCGGAGATGTGGCCTGGACCAAGTAGACCAAGTTATCGAACTTGGCTAGGCCAAATCTCGTCACGTGTCCACCCCGACGAAGTTCCCGCCCCTTGACCACGCGAAGGCGACGCGACAGACTGGGTAACTCCCAGGCGAACCCCTTCACGTCGTGCGCTTGTTCGCCCTACACAGCACCCCACGCCGCGATCGACCCCGAGCCCGAGTACCGGAGAGAGTGACACTTTGCCTGTTCCGTCGAGTCTCAAGAAGCGCTCGCTGATGCCGAGCGGTCCACTGCGAAAGCGGCTCCGGGCCGCCGGCCATCACCTCTCGCCCATCGTGTACGTCGGGAAGGACGGCGTCACCGATCCTGTGCTCCGGCACCTGGCCCAGGCGCTCCGCGACCACGAGCTGGTGAAGGTGAAGATCGGGACCGAGAGTCCGGAAGACCGCTTCGAGACCTCGGATCGTCTCGGGGCCGGCGCCGAGGCGCTGCTGGCTCAGATCCTCGGGCGCACCCTGCTCCTCTACAAGAAGCACCCGGAGAAGCCACGCTTCGAGGCCTGTAGACGGCGGCGAGTCTCCGTCGAAAAGTGACAGTCGACCTGTCGACGTGGAACGAGCGT
>MEMX01000005.1:0-859 GCA_001768075.1 Anaeromyxobacter sp. RBG_16_69_14
TGACCGGCAAGGTGCGCGCCACGGGGACTGGCCGGCCGCTCAAGCTCGCCGGCGCGGTCGGCCTCGACGTCGCGAATTTCCGCGTCCTCGGGCACGGCTGGGAGCGATACCGCTCCGACGAGCGGTCCTTTCTCGAGCTGAGCCAGGGACGGATCGACGGGAGCGTCCGCGTGGACCGCGCGGGCGTTCGCATCGAGAGCGCGCGGGTGCGGGTGGGTGCCGGTGAGCTCCTGGCCCACGGCATGCTGCACTTCGACGGAGCGCGCGGCTTCGAGATCGCGTGCGACGGCGGGGCCGACCTCTCGGAGCTGCGCCGCCTCGGCTCGCTGCCGGTGGGCGGGCTCGCGCGGCTCGACGGCGTGCTCGTGCGCGCGGCCCCCTACGGCAACCCGCACATCGAGGGGAGAGCGCGGGTGGGGGAGCTCAAGTTCCTGAAGCTCGACCTGGGCGAGGCGGAGGCGGCGCTCTCCTACGACGACTTCGTGCTGCGCGCCGCCGGCGTCCAGGGCCGGCGCGGGGCGACGCGCTATCAGGCCGACGTGACGGTCGCGCTGGGCGAGGATTCACCTCGAGTCCATGGGGCCTACGCCGTGCAGGGCCGGCTGCGCGACGTGTTCGAGGCGGCCATGCCCTGGCAGCCCGACGCCGTCCACGCCCGCAATTCGCTCGACGGCGGCGTGGTCGTGCGCGGTGTGGCGCACGGCCCCGCGTCCGCGCTCGACGTCACCTACGAAGGCGAGCTCTCGAAGGGCGAGCTCTTTGGCCGCCCCTTCGACTCGGGGCGCTTCGAGGGGCGGGGGGAACAGGGCGCGCGCGCGGTGTTCGAAAGGGCCGAGCTGCGGCGCGGGACCGGGGTGGC
>MEMX01000005.1:942-1260 GCA_001768075.1 Anaeromyxobacter sp. RBG_16_69_14
TTCCCGGCGCCGGGTGGGCGGGGACGGTGAGCGGGACGGCCACCCTGGGCGGCTCGTACGAGGAGCCGCTGGTGAAGCTCGCCGGGAACGGCGAGGGTGTCGCCGTGTCCGACGTGCACATCGGCTCGGTGAGGGTGAGCGGCCGCCTCGCGGGCTCGGCCCTCGCGATCACCGGTGACACCGACGGAGCGCGCTTCGCCGGGAGCGCCCTTACCACCGGAGACATGCCGTTCGAGGCGCGCTGCGACCTCGACGCGGAGGACGTGATGCGCTACGTGCCCGGCGGGCCGCCGGCCGGCCTGCGCGCGCGCGCGGAGG
>MEMX01000005.1:1284-8369 GCA_001768075.1 Anaeromyxobacter sp. RBG_16_69_14
CGCCCGCGCGGAGCTGCGCCTCGACGAGGTGCGCGGCGGGTACGGCGAGTTCAAGGTCGGCAACGCCGCGCCGGTGGTGGCGACGTTAGAGGAGCGGCGCGTGGTGCTCCGCTCCTTCGAATTCCGAGGCGCGAACACGCTGTTCGCGCTCTCCGGCGCGCGAGAGCCCTCCGGCTCGCTCGCCCTCGACGCGCGCGGCTCGCTCGACCTGCGCCTCCTGGGTGGGCTCCTGCCCGGCGTGAAGGAGCCGCGCGGGCAGCTCCTCCTCGAGGCGCACGTGAGCGGTAACGCCGGTGCTCCCCTCCTCGTCGGCACCGGCCGGCTGCGCGAGGCGGGCTTCCAGTTCCGCGAGCTGCCCATCGCCTTTGCGGGTCTCGAGGGCGAGCTCGCCTTCTCGCAGAATCGCATGCTCTTCGATCACCTCGAGGCCAGCGTGAACGGCGGGAGCGCCGAGCTCAGCGGCGAGGTGGAGCTGGTGCGCTTCTTCCCGGCGCGGGTGCGGGTGGAGGCGCTCCTCGACGAGGTGCCGGTGCGCGTGCCGACGTGGCTGCCCTCGGCCCTGTCCGGCCGGCTCCAGGCGGCCGGCACCTGGGACGCCATGCTCCTCTCCGGAAGGCTCCACGTGCTGCGCGCGCTCTACAGCGAGCCGGTAGACCTCGAGAAGCGCCTGCTCGAGGTGCCTCGCAAGAGGCCGGCGCCCAAGCCCTTCGACAAGGCGGGCGAGTGGCTCTCCTTCGACATCGGGCTGGCGGTGGACGGTGACGCGCGCATCGAGAACGACCTCGTCCGCGGCGCCCTCAAGGGGGATCTCACCCTCACGGGCACACTCGCGAGCGTCGGCCTGGTCGGGACCCTCACCATGGCCGAGGGGAGCCGGGCCACCTTTCGCGGCAGCGAGTTCGCGCTCACGCACGCGGTGGTGGACTTCGCGGATCGCCGCAAGGTGCGCATGAGCCTCGACGTTCACGGCGAGGCTCAGGTGCGCGACTACCAGCTCTTCATGCACCTCGTCGGCCCGTACGAGGATCCGACCCTCCAGCTGACCAGCCAGCCGGCGCTCTCGCAGCAGGACATCGTCACGCTGCTCTCGCTGGGCTACACCACGCGTGATACGGCGGCGGCCGGAGGCGTGAGTGGGGTCGCGGCCGCCGCCGCGGCGCAGGCGCTCTTCAGCGCCTCCGGCCTCGACGACCAGGTGAAGCGCTTCGTCCCGCGCGGCGGGCTCCTGCGCGACTTCTCGGTCCGCATCACCAGCGCCTACTCGGAGGTCGCGGGACAGGTCGAGCCCCGCGCCGAGTTCGAGTCGAGCGTCCTCGACGATCGCTTCCGGCTCCGGTACCAGGCGCCACTGGCCGGAGCCCGCGGACAGCGCGCGCAGGCCGAGATGCGCCTCTCGCCCCACAGCGCGATCCAGTACCAGTGGGACAACGAGAGCCCCGACGTCACGTCGGGCGGCGACCACGGCGTGGACCTCAAGCTCCGCTGGGAGTGGAGCGATTGAGCGGCGCGTGCCTAAGTGCGCTCCTGGTGTTGCTCGCCCTCGCGGCGCCAATTGCCTCTTCCGGCGAAGGGGTCACGTCCCCTTCGGGAGAATCTCTGGGCGACGCGGTCGCGCAGCGTCCAGTCGTCGCGGCGATCGTCCTGCAGCTCCCGCCCGGCGAGGACGATACCGGGCTCCGGGATCTCGTCGCGGTGAAGGTGGGAGAACCGCTGACGCGGCGCGCCGTCCGCCGGACCGTCCAGCTCCTCTACGGCCTGGGGCGCTTCGGGAACGTGGTGGCCCGCACGCAGCAGGCCGCTGCCGCTCCGGGACAGGTCGTCCTCGTCCTGGAGTGCCTTCCGCGCCGCACGGTGGCGTCGCTGCGCATCCAGAATCGCGCGGCTGCGCCGGCGCTCGACGAGGAGCGCGTACGCCGCGCGGCCGGGCTCGCGCCCGGTGACGAGCTCTGGACCGGACGCCTCGAGGAGGCGGTCGCGCGCGTGCGCGCCGCCTACGCCCGCCGCGGCTACCCGCGGGCCGAGGTGCAGGCGCTCGCCGAGGGCGAGCCGCGGGCGAAGGTGACGCTGACCATCGAGGAGGGCTCGCCGACGCGAGTCGCGGCGCTCGTCCTCACGCCGGCAGGGGCGGCCCCTCCCGGCGGGCTCACCCAGGGTCTCGCCACGCGCCCGGGCGCCCCACTCGACCTCGACGCGCTCGACGCCGACGTCCGGGCTCTGCGCGCCCGGCTGCGCCGCGAGGGGTTCCTGCGCTCGCGCGTCGGCGCGCCGGTGGTGACGGTGGAGGGCACGGGTGCCCGCGTGGAGATCCCGATCGACGCCGGGCTGCGCATCGACTTCCGCTTCGCCGGGGCCGCGGCGTTCTCGCCTGCCGAGCTGCGCCCCCAGCTCGGGCTCCAGGGAGAGCAGTCGCTCGACACCCCCGCCGTCGAGGCCGCCGCAGGCCGGGTACGCGCCTTCTACCTGGCGCACGGATACGCCGCGGCGCGGGTGACCACGAGCGAGGTCCGCGCCGCCCAGGCCGCCGCCGTCGTGTTCCACGTCGACGAGGGCCGCCGCTACCGGGTGCGATCGGTCGCCTTCCCGGGTGCCACCCAGCGCAGCGCGCCCTGGCTGCGGGGCCGCCTCGACGAGGCGATCGACTCCCTGGCGCCCCGGATCGACGGCGGAGCCGCCGCGGACGCCGAGCGGCTGGCCAGGGCGACCGGATCGCCGGCCACCTTGCGCTCTCACGCTCCCGTCGATCCACGCGAGGTGTGGAATCCATCGGTATGGGACGAGGCCGTGCTCCGGGTGGTCGAGCTCTACCGCGCGGACGGCTTCCTCGACGCCGCGCACGAGGGCACGCGGATCGCGCTCGACGCGCGCGCCGGCCTCGTGGACGTGGAGCTCCGGCTCCGGGAAGGCGTGCGCACCCGGGTCGAGGCGGTCGCCTTCGAGGGCAACCGCGCGGTGTCGCTCCCGGAGCTGGTGAAGGAGGCGCGGATCTCGCCGGGCGATCCGCTCGCCTTCGGCGCGGTGGAGGCGACCCGCGCCGCGCTGCTCGCCCTCTACGGCCGGCGCGGCTACCTCTACGCCCGGGTCGCCGACGTGGAGGACCTGTCCCCCGACCACGCGCGGGCCACCGTGCGCTTCCGCGTCGAGGAAGGGCCCCAGGTGAGGATAGGGACCGTGGTGGTGAGCGGGGCTCGCCGCACGCGCCAGGACGTCGTGCGCGAGACGCTCGACCTGCACCCGGGCGAGGTCTACGATCCCGACGCCGCTGCGAGGAGCCAGACCGCGCTCTTGCGTCTGGGCGTCTTCCGCTCGGTGGGATTGCGCCTCGCGAACGCCGACGTGCCGGACGCGACCAAGGACCTCAACGTCGAGCTGGCCGAGCGGCCCTGGCGCACGCTGGCCCCGGGCATTGGCTTCTCGCTCGCCAACGGCCCGCGCGCCTTCGTGGAGCTCGTCCAGCCCAACCTGTTCGGTCGCGCCCTCGAGCTGGCATCGCGCGTGAAGGTGAACTACCCCATCGCCACCCTCTTCGGGAAGGAGATCCGCCCCGACGCGAAGGAGCTCGACCGGAAGGACGGCTTCGATCGGGTGGAGGGGCGCGCCGAGGTGGGTTTGCACTATCCGCGCGTGCGGTTCCTCGGGCTCGGCCTCGAGGCCCGGGCGGACGCCGTCGCCGAGCGCCTGCACCGCTTGGCCTACGACCTGTCGCGCGGGTCGGTCGTGTTCGGCATCGACTTTCCGTGGACGAACCGCGTCACGCTCTCGCTGCAGTGGGAGCCCGAAGTGGACCACATCGTGAAGACGAACACGGCGCAGACGCTCACGCTGGTGGACGTGGAGCGGCTCCGCTTCGGCGAGGGCATCACCACGCTCCAGTCCGTGCGGCCGGTGCTGGCGATCGACTACCGGGACAACTCGCTGCACCCGCGCCGGGGCTGGCTCGCGACCGGCACCGCCGACTACGTGCGCTCCATCGGCGGGAAAGGCGAACGCCTCCTCTTCGGCCTCGTGCACGGGAGCGACGTCTTCACACACATGCTGAAGCTCACCGGCACGGTCTCGGGCTACCTGCCCGTGGCACCCCGGAGCGTGCTCGCGCTCTCGCTGCGCGGTGGGCGCGTCGTGCCGCTGGACTCCGCGTCGCAGACGATCCTCCCGAAGCGATTCTACCTCGGGGGAGCCACCACCATGCGCGGTTACAGCGAGGAGGAGATGATCCCGGAGGACGTACGGAGCGTCTATCTCGACCAGGTGCGCGCCTGCTCGAGCTCTCTCTCGGAGCTCGGCTGCTCGGAGGTGGCCAGGCAGCTGGCGGCGGGCCAGACGCTCGTCTCCCAGGGCGGCGAGGCCTTCCTGCTCGCGAAGGCGGAGCTGCGCTTCTCGGTGTGGGAGAGCGTGGAGATGGGCGTGTTCGTGGACGCGGGCAACCTCTGGCTCGATCCGGGCGAGGCCTCCCTCGCCGACCTCCGGGTCAACGTCGGGATGGGGCTGCGGGTCTTGACGCCCATCGGGCCAGCCGTGCTCGATCTGGGCGTGAACACGAGCCCCGACGGCCGGCTCGGTGAGCGCTACCTGGCGCCCCACTTCTCGATCGGGTTGTTCTGATGTTGGTCGAAGTCAGGACGGCTGCACGCACTCGACGCGAATGCTCCGGGTCTGAAGATGGAAGTTCGACTCTCGGGCTGTTTCGGGACTGTCACCTGTCAAGACTCACAGGTGCAGTTGCCACCGCAGACGTGGTATCCGTAACCCCAAAAGAGGTAACCCGCTCGAGGTTGAGTCGCGAGGCTATCGTCCTTTTCCCGGGGGGATCACCGCCATGCCGCACCACCAAGTTGCCGCAAGTGCAGACGCAAGCCCGGAGCGCCTCGTGAGGGGGGTCATCGAGTTCTGTGCGCAATGTGGCTTCTGCAGGGACGTCCTCGAGGACATGCCCTGCCTGTTCTTTCCCGAGCTATTCCGCCTGTCCCACGAGGAGAAGACGAACGGCAAACAGGCCACTCCCGAAGAGCTGGGACACCTCGTCGATCTCTGCAACATGTGCGGGCTCTGTTGCTGTCCGAGGCTGCGCGTTGACATCCGGCGCGCGAAGGACGCCTTCGTCGCCCGGAACGGACTGAAATTGGCCACCCGCGTCCGCAATGACGTGCAGCGAATCGGGACCCTGGGCGGCGCCTATCCTCGACTGAGCAATGCGCTGCTCGAGAACAAGCACACGTCCAGGCTCCTGAAGGCCGTGGCCGGGATTCATCCGGAGCGGGAGTTGCCCCGGTTCCCCCGCTGGAGCTTCGCAGAATGGGCCAGGAGGCGGGGACTCGACCGCAAGCGGGCCGGAACGGGAAGGAAGGTCGCCTACTTCCATGGCTGCATGGTGCGCTTCTTTCCGGAGGAGGCGAAGGCGACTGTCGAGGTCCTGGAGCAGAACGGTGTCGAGGTGTACCTCCCGGAGCAGAAGTGCTGCGGAATGCCGAGCCTGATGGAAGGCGATCGGCGGTTCACGTTCTCCGTCGCTCGGTTCAACCTCGAACGGCTCGAAGAGGCCGTCGAGGACGGCTACGAAGTCGTCTGCTCCTGTCCTACTTGCGGCTACGTCCTGAAGAACCTGTTCGGCGAGGGAGCGTACCTCTCCCCCGAATACAGGGCATGGCTGGAGAAGAAGACGGAGGAGGAGCTGATCGCCATGGCGAGGGCTGGCCCCTCCTACCTGGAAGACCCGTTCGGCCGGACGCCGCCGGGCTCCCCGAGGAGGGAAGCGCCCCCGCCCATCATGCTCATCCTCGCCGGTATCTTTCGGGACAAGGGCTACTTCGCCTCTCTGGATGGCCGGAAGCGGCTCAACGTCTCTCGCCATACGCACGATCTCGGTGACTACCTGCGAACCCTGGACCGCTCGGGGAACTTCAACCGCAAGCTCGCTCCCGTGAAGAGCCGAACGGCGTACTACCCTCCTTGCCACCTCAAGGAGCAGAACATCGGGGAGCCGTGGCCGGAGCTGCTCGCCCTGGTGCCCGGTCTCTCCGTGGAGAATGTCGGTGGAGCCTTCGATTGCTGCGGGATGGCCGGGGTCATGGGCTTCAAGCGGGAATTCCACGAAGCCTCCATCGCCATGGGCAGCCGGTTGATGAAGAGGATCGAGGCGGCTAACCCGGAGAAGCTGCTCAGCGATTGCCTGAGCTGCCGACTTCAATTCAATCAGCTGCTGCCCTACCAGGCTTGCCATCCGGTCGAGGTCCTCAAGGAGTCGTACGACGCCTATCGAGGGGAGCGATCGACGGACGAGTCACCTCCGAACCGGTCGTAGAGCAGCCCCCACCTGACCCCCCGATCCGACACCGTGAGCCGATCGAATCCCAGGAGACGCATCGCCTCCAGCACGATCGCGCAGCCCGCCACGATGACGTCGGCGCGCTTCGGCTCCATTCCCGGGAGCTGCGCCCGCCGGGCGGTGGTGAGTGCTCCCATGCGCGCGTACAGACCCTCCAGTGCCGGTCGCGACAGCTCCGCGCCGTGCACCACCCCCGCGTCGTAGACCGGCAGCGCTCTCTCCACCGCCGCGAGCGTGGTGACGGTCCCGGCGACGCCCACCAGGCGGCCCCTGGGCGGGTGCGACCCGAGCCCGACCGCGCTTTGCAGCGCCTCCGCCGCGCCCTGGCGCAGCGCCGCCAGGGCCGTCGCATCGGGTGGATCCGGTGGTGCGACGCGCTCGGTGAGGCGCACCGCGCCGATCTGGACGCTGCGGCGCGCCTGCGGCGATGGCCCCCTCCCGACGCAGATCTCGGTCGAGCCCCCGCCCACGTCCACGACGGTGAGCGCCTCGGAGCCGGCGCCGAAGTCGCTCCATGCGCTCGCCCAGACCAGCCGCGCCTCCTCCTCGCCCGAGATGACCTCGGGCACGAGGCCGGCTGCGCCGCGGGCCGCCTCGAAGAATTCGGAACCGTTCGCGGCGTCGCGCGCGGCGCTGGTGGTGACGCAGGCGATGTCTCGTGCCCCGAGCGCCCGCGCCTCGGCCGCGAAGCGAGCCAGGACCTCCACCGTGTCGCGGATGGCGTCAGCGGAGAGGCGTCCGGTGCTGTCCACGCCGCGACCGAGGC
>MEMX01000005.1:8380-16084 GCA_001768075.1 Anaeromyxobacter sp. RBG_16_69_14
TCTCGGCGCGCTCCACCACGGGCGCGAACGCGCCGCCCCGCCGCTCCGCCACGAGGAGGAGCACCGTGTTCGTCCCGATGTCGATGGTCGCAATGCGCGTCATTGGCTCACCACGGCTCACCCTTTCCCTGCGGAAAGCGCTGATGCCCTGGGTGTGGCACCGGCGCTATGCGACCGGCGAGCGCGGAGATCGCGCTGGCGGCGTGTGCCGCAAAAGTCCGAACATCGGCCTCGAGGTCGCCGTGGTCACGCACCTCGCACCAGAACCGCTGGGCCCAGGTCGCCGCGTCTTGCCAGACGTCGAGCGTGCTCCCACTGGGCGGCGAGGGTTCAAACTGACGCGTCACGACGACATCGGCAGCAGGCGCCAGGATCATGGGGAGCATGTCGTATGAGGGCGCCAGGCGCAACGTTCCACCGCTTCCGACGAAGAAGGCGACGTTTCCGAAATGGCGATCGGTGTTGCCGATGAGCTGGCCAAACACGTCCAGCCACCGCAGCTGCGCAGCGTCTGCTTCCGGAAGCGAGAATGGAGCTCCCAGGAGGAGGGGTGCGGCTGCCGTCCAGGTGTCGGGGCTCCCGAGGTACTCGTTGTTCACCGCAGCGAGTGAGAGCACCGCACGGCGGCCCCGCAGGCCCGCGCGATCGAAGCGCTCGACCTCGAGGAATCGCCAGCCGTCCACGTCCAGGCACTGCGCGCGCGACGCCGGTCGCCTGGCAGCGGCAACCGTTTCAAGCGCCTTCCACTCGCACCAGAGGAGGTCTCGCCAGCGTCGGGCGGCACCGGTGTCCAGACCGGACGCGAACTTCACCAGGACGTTCCTGCCTCGCGAGCACGCGCCGAACTTAGGCTGTTCCCCGCCGGCGGAAGATCCGACGATTTCGGTCGCCGAGCGGGCGGCCAGGCTCGGGTATTCCTCCGGACCGACGTCGTCGGGCGGTCGCGCGAAGTAGCGTCGCAACGACTCGTCCCCGACGATCAGATCGCCGACGCAGTCCTCTCCACGGAGCGCGAGCGCGATCAGGCGATGGTCATCCGACCAGTCCGAGATGCGTGGCGGAAGGCGGAGGTCGGGGAACCGCGCCGAAAAGCCATGCCCCAGGTACCCCTGGGGTGCCATGTCGGCGAGGGCAGGTGGTAGCCCCGTGAACAGCTTGCTCGCTCCTGACCGCTCCCAGGAGGTTCGATGGCCCCAGAGCAAGCGAAGAGCGCCGGCCGGTGTCACCTCACCTGTCTCGTCAACCCGAAACGCGGGCAGGCTGCGACCGAACCGCTCCAGCGAACGGGTCCGGGCGTACTGCGTCGCGCGGCCCTTTCCGATCCGGTAGACGTCCTCGCCCGCCTCCGCGACGAGACGGGAGAGGGTCTGCGGCGAGACCCGTAGCTCCGCGCGCAGGGCAGCCGGACGGGCGACTCCCGCAA
Organism: Anaeromyxobacter sp. RBG_16_69_14; assembly: GCA_001768075.1. Classification (GTDB taxonomy): domain Bacteria; phylum Myxococcota; class Myxococcia; order Myxococcales; family Anaeromyxobacteraceae; genus Anaeromyxobacter_A. The sequence continues at coordinate 9,804 of MEMX01000005.1, forward strand.
AGGCCAAGTACTCCAGGAGATCGACCGTCGTCGCCATTCCGAGGGATGATATATCGGACGACATGACGTCAGTCAACTATATGTAGTTGTTCGATGTTTCTGCTAATATCACCTCGCTGTAGGAATGATCTTTGGAATGATTTGGGAGACGATTACTGCCGAATCCGGCGCGCCTGCTTGCGCTCCGTGCCTGCCGCGTGATGAGCCGGAAGCACTTCGGACGTGTGCCGGGGCCGGAGCTCGTCCCCGTCGAAGAGCGCGAATGACGGGCTACCGCCCCAGGGGGCCCCATTCCGGGGTCGAGATCTCCGATTCCTCGCGGGTCACCACCGTCTGCCGGTCGCCGGTCGGGCTCGAGACGACGAGCTGCGGGCGGCCCTCCCGGTCCGACGTGAAAGCGAGGAGGCGGCCGTTGGGCGCCCACGTCGGCTGCTCGTTGGTGCGGCCCTGGTCCTGCGTCACCCGCTGGATCTTCCCCGTCTCCGGCGACACGGTGAACACGTCGAAGACCTTGCGTTCGTCACGTGCGGTGAACGCGACGAGGTCGCCGCGCGGGCTCCAGCGCGGCGTCTGGTTGTAGTTGCCCTGGAAGGTGAGCCGCCGCTGGTCGGAGCCGTCCGCGTTCATGACGTAGAGGTGCGGGTTGCCGGCGCGGTTCGAGACGAAGCAGATGCGCTTGGCGTCGGGCGCCCACGTCGGCGAGCCGTCGATGGCGGAGTCGGTGGTGACCCTGCGTGCGCCCGAGCCGTCCGCATTCGCCACCCACACGTCGCTGTTGCCGTCCTGCGAGGCGGTGAAGGCGATCTTCCGGCCGTCCGGGGAGTAGACGCCGCCCGTGATGAGGTCGCCCACGGCGAGCAGCCGGTGCTGCCTGCGCGTGGCGAGGTCGAGCGTCCACAGCTCGGGGCGACCGCCCCGGTAGGAGGTGAAGAGGATGGCCTTCCCGTCGGGGCGCCAGGCGGGAAGGAGCACGATGCCGGAGTCACGGAAGAGCACCTCGGCGCGCTGGCCGTCCACGTCGTAGGCCACGATCTCGCGGCCGCGGGACGTCTTCTTGAGCGCCAGGATGCGCGTGAGGAAGATGCCCGGCTCGCGCGTGTAGTACTGGATCACGTCGTTCGCGAAGCGGTGCGCGAGCTGACGCACGGAGCTGGCCGGGCCGCGATGCACCTGAAACAGCACCTCGCGCCCGGCGCGAACCTCGAAGAGGTGGAACTCGCCCCCGATCTCCGTGGAGGTCTTCCGGACGAGCGCCTTCACCAGGCCTTCTGCCCCCACGTCGGTCCACCGGGCGAAGCGTATGGTTGGCGCCGTGAGCCCCTCGCCGGAATCGGCGAGGAAGCCCTTGGGATCGAGCAGGTCGAAGATCCCGGAGAGTGTGAGGTCGCTCCGGAGCACCTGGAGCAGCTCCGCAGCCTCGGCCTGAGCGCTGGTCTCGTGGGCAAAAGGCGGGACCGCGATGGGCAAGGGCTGGAAGTTGGGCGAGCCGACCTCGATGTAGGTGCGCTGGGCGAGGGCGAGCGAGGGGAGGACGAGCAGGGCGAGGGTCAGGGTGCGGGTCGGGGTCATTGTCGGGCTATCGAGAAGACGGCTGCTGTGCGTTGCAGGGCAGGCCTTGTCGCCCGCCGGTAGCGGAGCCTTCACGTCGTCGGAAACGTCGCAAGGCGGGGGCTTGTTCCCCGCCGGGAGCGGAGCCTTCACTCGTTGAAAATACCGTGGGGCGGGGGCTCGTCCCCCACCGGGACAGGGAGAGGTTCACGGTCTATAGAGCACTCCGAGCCCCTCGTTCCGGTACCTCTGCCGGAGCTCGTTTGGGGGCGGAGGGATGCGGGCGGCGTGGATGGCGCGTTCGAGCGCGGCGTCGAAGGCGCTGCTGCCGCTGCGGCTCTCGAAGGCGTAGCGCAGCACCCTCCCGTCCGAGTCGAGGTACAGGACCACGGTTGCCTTGAGGTGCAGGCGGTCGCGGTCGGAGATGGTGGAGGGGAGCACGTAGGACTCGCGGAGGGAACGCTCGACCAGCGCCAGGTACTGGTCACCGGCGGCCTCGCTGTCGTCGCCGAGCGGATCGCCCTGCGGATCGCCGTAGGTGGGCTCCGACAGCGCCCTTTCGCGCTTCACGCGCGAGAGCACGGAGGAGAGGACGTCGCCTCCGCTGCTGGCCGCCGTCCTCTGCGCGGGCTGTGGTTTCGGCGCGGGAGCGGCGGGCTGCGCCTTGGGGACCGGTGCCGGCTTCGGCGCGGGTTCCGGCTTCGCGGCCGGGACAGGTGGTGCCTCGGGGGCCGCAGCGGGAGGCGGCGCAGCCTGGATGCGAGGGAGCAGCTCTTGCGGGCGCTTCTCGCCCAGGCGCACCAGCTTCGCCACGATGGGCTTCTGCTCGAGGTTCACGATCGGCGCCGAATTGAGCAGGGTGGCCAGCGCGATGAGCGCAGCGTGGACGGCGAGCGACAGGGAGACAACTGGCCACAGCCTGTCGCGGCGCGCGAGGAGAGGGCTCTGGGCGAGCGTGCTCGCCGTCATGGCTCCGCCTCGCGCCGCTCGGACCGGGTGCTCGCCTCCTTCGCGCCTTCCTTCGCCTGCATCGGATTCGTGATCATGCCGAGGTTGGTGACGCCCGCCCGCTGGACCGCGGCCATCACCTCCACCACATAGCCGTAGGGGAGCTTCCGGTCAGCCATGAGGTACAGCTCGTGCTCGCGAGCCACGCGCACGTTGGCGCGGAGCCGGCTCTCCAGCTCGTCCAGGGTGAGTCGCGCGGGTTGTTCGGTGGTGCCGAGCCAGATGGAGCGGTCCTCCCTCACCGAGAGGACGAGCTTCTCCTCCTCCGCCTTCACCGGCTGTGCCTTGGCCTCCGGCAGCTTCACCTCGACGCCCTGCTGGATGAGCGGGGCGGTCACCATGAAGATGATGAGCAGGACCAGCATCACGTCGACGAGCGGCGTGACGTTGATCTCGGTGAGCGCCTGGCGGCCGGAGCCGCTCGTTCCGATGGCCATGTGGCGGGCCTGTTCGTGGGGCGGGAGCTTTCCCCGCCGAGGAGTCTAGTCGTAGGGCGGGGGCTTGTCCCCCGCCGAGAGGTCTAGCTGAAGAAGTGGCGGCGGACGATGTTGAGGAAGTCGTTCGAGAAGTTCGTCATCTCGCTGTCGAGGACGCGGATCCGCGACACGAAGTAGTTGTAGGCGACCACGGCCGGGATGGCAGCCGCGAGACCGAAGGCGGTCGCGATGAGCGCCTCGCTGATGGGCTTGGCGACCGTCGCCAGGTTGGCGTTGCCCATCTGGTAGATGTCGTTGAACGCCCGCATGATGCCCCACACGGTGCCGAAGAGGCCCACGAAAGGCGCTGCGCTGGCCGTGGTGCCGAGGAACGGCACGGTCGCCTCGAGGTGCGTGACCTCGGCAGCGGCTGCGCGCTTGAGGGCGCGCTCCACGTTCTCGATGCCGCCCAGCTGCTCGCTCATGGCGTCGTCGCTGTCCTTCTTCTGGGACGCGGTCACCTTCGACAGCTCGACGTACCCGGCGCGGAAGACCTGGCTGATGGGCGAGGACGAGAGCGACTCGGCCGCCTGGTAGATGGCGTCGAGCCGCTTCGACTGCCAGAAGGTCTCGAGGAACTTCACCGATTGGTCCTGGGCGCGACGCAGGTGGAGCCACTTCTTGAAGATGATCGCCCACGAGACCACCGACGCGAAGATGAGAAGGCACAGGACGCCCATCACCACCGGGCCGGCGTGGGTGACGATCTCCATGTAGTCGAGACCGGTGGTGACCGCGGCGAGGGGCAGAAAGGGCGAGGTCGGGAGGGGTAGGAGTGCCATCATCTCACGCAAGTGTTGGAAAACGGTGGAGGTTTAGCACGCGGTCGGCCGGGCGTCCAAGGTGTGAGGGCCTCGGCAAGGTACGCTTCGGCGTCCCGTCCCGCCGGGGATTTCGAGGCATGATCGTATCGCGAGGGTGTTGCGGCGGGGCTTTTCCCTCGCCGCCGCCGGCAACTGTGCCCCCGCGACGACGGATCGTGCCGGCCAGAGACAGCTCCGTTGCATAAAACGTCTGGGGCATCCGTCATCCTTCCCGTGGCATGACGGATGCTGAAACTGCGGGAAGCCGACCCGGGAAGGCGCCTCGCCCCCCGAAACACACCGAGGACCACCTATGAAGCGCGCCATCCTGCTCCTGGCCACGGCCTTTCTCGGGACGACCGGCTGTTACCCGAGACACTGCGTGGACGACATCGTGGTCTACTGGCACTTCTTCAACGCGGACAACACGGCCGAGCTGAGCTGCAGTCAGGCCGGTGTGTCCACGGTGCAGATCACGGTGGACGGCGCAGTGGCGGGCCCGTTCGCCTGTTCCTCGCTCTCGTCCGATGGCGTCACCTTCGTGCAGGGGATCACGCTGCTCGCCTTTGACGAGGGCAGCCACAGCTTTCAGCTCGACGGCCTGGACGCGAACGGGAACTTTACTCACAGCAGCAGCGCCTTCACGTTCGCGCCCACGGGGTGCCGCTTGAATCAGCTCGACAGCGATCTCGCGGCGGTCACGGGGACCTTCAACATCGACTTCCACTTTTCCGACATCGACTTCAACTGCAAGAATCAGAACACGTTCATTTGGTACGAGCTCCTCGATCAGAACGGCCAGGTCGTAGACATCGTGGGCCCGAACAACACCCCGGACGCGCTCCCGTGCACGAACGGGGCGATCCCGCTCAGCCCGCTGCCGTTCGGCACCTACACGGTGTCGCGCATCCAGGAGGTCGAGTTCCTCGGCGGCGGCTTCACGGTTCATCACGCGACGTGCGACGCCCAGTCGTTCCAGCACTTGACAGCGGGTGAGACCGTCACCGTCGAGGTGCCGGTATCGAGTGACACCTGCTTCTAGGGTCGCACGCGGGCGGTAGGGCGGGGGCTTACCCCTCGTCGCGGGGTCGCCAGCCGTGGACGGTCCCTGGTCGCCCGCTCCTCCCTCTTCCCTTTGCGGGACCGACGAGTTCCTCTCGCACCGCCCCCCGCGGTTAGGATGTGCGCAGGATGGCAAGGCTCGGCATCTTCGACTCCGGCGTCGGCGGGCTCACCGTACAGAAGGCGATCTTCGAGCGCCTTCCCGGCCTCGACACCGTCTACCTCGGCGACACCGCGCGTGTGCCCTACGGCTCGAAGTCGCCGGAGGTGGTGACGCAGTACTCGCTGCGCAACGCGCGCTTCCTCATGGCGCGCGAGGTGGACCTGCTCGTCATCGCCTGCAACACCGCCTCGGCGGTGGCGCTGCCCGCGCTGCGCAAGGAATTTGCCATCCCCGTCCTCGGCGTGGTCGAGCCGGGGGCACGCGCCGCCGCCCGCGCCTCGCGATCCGGCAGGATCGGCGTCATCGGCACGCCCAGCACCATCGCCTCCGGCGCCTACCAGCGCGCCATCAGCGCCGCGCGGCCGGACGCGAAGGTGATCGCCCTCGCCTGCGCTCTCTTCGTCCCGCTGGCCGAGGAGGGCTGGACGGATCCCGACGACGAGGTGGTGCGTGCGGTGGCGCACCGCTACCTCGCGCCGCTGGCCCGCGCCGACATCGACGTGCTCGTCCTCGGTTGCACCCACTACCCCTTGCTCAAGGGAGCCCTCGCGAAGGAGTTACCGGGCGTGGCGCTCGTGGACAGCGCCGAGGCCATCGCCGCCGAGGTGGCGGAGCGTCTGGCGGGAGGCGTGGTCGGCACGGCTGCCCACCTCTTCTTCGTGACGGACACGCCGGACCGGTTCCTGGCGGTCGCCGAGCGCTTCCTGGGGAGGCCGGTGGCGGGCGCGGAGCAGGTGGACATTTGAACTCGGGGTAGGGCGCGCACCCCACGCGGCGGGCGAGCGGTCGCTCGACCAGAATCCACCGCGTTTCCGCGGGGGTCCGCTTGATGCCCTGCAGGGGATCCGCTACCTTCGGGGACCATGGCGGCAGCGAAGCAGATGGTGCCGGGCTTCAACCACAACGTCAAACACCGGGGTACCGCCTATCACGTCCAGACCGAGGACTCCGGACTCGGCAACCCACACGTCATCACGCACCTGTTCGTGGGCGGAAACATCATCGCGAGCAAGAAGACGAGCTACGCCGACCTCGTCGGGGTGAAAGACCTGCCGCAGCTCGTCCGCGAGTTGATGGAGGAGCAGCACAAGGACATGCTGCGGAACCTCGTCAACGGTGTCTACGACGAGGCAGACGAGGCCCTCTCCGCGAAGGCGCGCGCGTACCAGCCTGGCGAGCTCGCGCCCGGACCTCAGCCCCCCGCGCCCTCGGTTGTCCCGC
>MEMX01000006.1:0-12406 GCA_001768075.1 Anaeromyxobacter sp. RBG_16_69_14
GGCCGATCGTCCCCTCAGAGTCCGGTCGAAGCGTGCCTGACCGAACGCCGCCGGGTGCGGCTGTGAGAGCGCCGCCAGAACCTTGGTGGTTGACGGAGGCGGGGCGCCGTGGCGTGGTCCACCGCTGCTTCACCGTCTCGAACGTCGCGTGGATCACCGGGCCATCTGCCTCGGGCGGGTAGACGTGAACGTCCTGACAACGCAGCTTGGCGATCTGGAGGGGGCGGAACGCGTGCTGGTACGACGCCAGGAGGACGCTGCCCGCTCGCCGCTCCCTGAGCGTCACGCTTTCTTTGCTGGAGCGCACCTTGGCGTTGATCTCGTCGAAGTAGTCCACGAGCTGGCTTTCCTCCTGCATCGACAGGAAGACCGTTCCGCCCCTGACCGCGCCGTACTTGTCCTTGGTCGGCAACCGGAAGGACCCGATGAAGTTGGCGGGGTTGGGCCGAAGCTGACCGAGAGACTTCTCGCAGCAGAAGTGAAGTACGGACTTCAGGCCACGGACAGCGCCCTGGCAAGACCTTTGAGTGCCACAGGTCCCTGAGTTCCATGGGGTGCATCTTCAGGCACGCGAGGAACACGTCCGGTCCCAGGAACGCGAGCAACTTACGGTTTCCGTACTGATGGCCGCGAACGCAGATCGCGGACGAGTGACCCAGTGCCCAGAGGGCCCAGTGCTTGAGGAACTGGCGGAGCACGCCCTCGAACTTCGTAAAATCAAGCGTGTGCGTGCGGCCGTCGACCAGCAGCGACCACGTGTTCGTCGCGGCAGGGCTGGCGAGGGACCGGCGCTGCCCGCTGAACTCGTCGTAGTAGACGAACTCCTCTGGAAGGTGGCCCAGTCGATCCAGCGCTGGAGAGGTGCCCGCGACGCGGGGCCCCTGACGAGGCCGCGCAGGCTGGCCCGGATTCATTTGAGGCTCCGAAGGATCTCGACGCGCGCGTCGAAGTCGGCGTTCCAGACCGTGGCGAGACGTTCGTCGAAGTAGGCACGGCCGTAGAGCCGCGGCATGTCCGACTCCGGGGACCACCCGAAGAACCCGCGGAGCATCTCGATGGCCTCCTCGAGCTTGATCCCGGAGTTGACTAGCTGGCGAAGGCGAACGACGGCGGCGGTGTGCGGCGAGATCCAGGTCTCCCTGCGCCGTTTCCAGAGCTCGCGCGCAGCCACCTTGGAGAGACACCCTGACAACTTCCGAAAGGTGTCGTTCACCGAGTTGCGCGAGAGCGGCTGCCGCTCCTGCGATGCGAAGAGGAAGCTGTGTCGCTGGCGGCCCCTGAAGTTGCCCGTGTAGTTCTCGATGGCGACCGCCAAGGGCTCTGCCATCGGAATCTGCCGCACCGACCACTCCGTCTTCAGGCTCGGTGCGGCCGCTCTGGGGTCATCGTCCTCGTACGGGTTCCAGGTGATATCGACCCAGTAGCGATGGGCGTCGTTGAGCGCGTCGCGCTCGTCGTGCACTGCGTTCACCGGTAACAGCAACGCCTCGCTCCGGCGCAAGCCCTGGTGAAGCAGGAGGAGGAAGATGACGAAGTTCCGGTGCTGGTTTGGCGTGCTCCGGAACGGGTTGCGACTCGAGTCCGGCCAGGCCAGTTCGTAGAGGTCCTCGACGACCGCCGCGGGCAGCGCCCGGATCTTCTGCCGCCGCCGTCGGCGCCCCGTCTTCAGGCGATCGCCCATCGACGCGAACCGGTCGAGGCGCCGGAGCAGCCTTCGCCTGCGCGCACCGGCCGCGGTGTGGTGGACGAGGTCATCGAGGCAGGCCCGAATGAACCGCGTCGTGACCGACCACACGGCCGCCTGTGAGCGTCCGGTCCGGGACTGCTCGTTCCTCAGCCGGGCGAGGAAGCCATCGAGGGATTCCTCGAGCCGGTCGATGTCCAGCGACGCGATGAGCTCGTCGAGGCAGTCGGATCCGGTCTGCGCCTCCACGAACAGGTAGAAGCGCTCGATGGCGCTCAGGTACTCGAACTTCGTCGAGTCGGCCCAGGAACACCCGTTCCTCGCGAGCGAGTAGCTCGTCCAGTACCGAGGACGTCCCAGCGCATCGACGAGCACTGGCCCAGCAAGAGCGCGAGGAACGATCGGATCCCGAAGGCGAACACAGGGCATGCACGACCTGTATCGCTGGTGTCCGACACTGCCCGTGCAGTACAGGCCCCCCGAAAGCAGCAAGAACATGCAGGATCAGGCAACAGCCGCGAACTTGAACCAAAGGCGGATATTGTGTATTGCGTCTGACAGCCGGATCTCTTCCGCGAAGCGCCCCTCGGTTGGCTCCCTATCGAGCGGCTCGCGCGCGCTCTGCGGGCCGCGTCTGCTCCCAGCGTGGGGCGCGACTTCTCCCCTCGGCCGCGATTCGGTCCTTCATGGCGCGCGTGAGGTTCCGGGCGAGGACGGCCTCGGCCGGAAGCTGCTCGCGATCTTCCCGACGGGGGCCGGCAAGTCGCTCTGCTACGAGTTTGGCGAGGCCCTCGGCGAAGTCCAGGCGGCTACCGCGTCGAGGATCGGCCCCTCGGGCGCGGTCCTCGCGGCGCCGGGAGGCGCAGGCGGGCTGCGACCGGTGAGTCGAGCCGACGGGTCAGCAGGGTAGGCCGTCCGTCGGCGTCTCGTAGACGCGGTAGAGCTTGGTGCGGGTGCAGCCGGTGGCCTCGATGGCGCGGTTGACGAGGTGGTTGTCCTCGAGGGTCCAGGAGATCTCGCCGCCGGTGTAGCCGTGCTCGTGGGCGCGGCGGATGGTCTCGACCACCAGCACTGCGTCGATGCCGCGGCGGCGCCAGCCAGATTTCACCCCCAGCGCCATGAGGCGCACCCGGTCGATCCGGCGCGAGTACCAGAGGAGCTTCGCGAGCCCGATGGGCAGCCCGAACGCGGTGAGCCTTCCCTTCACGTGCTTGAGCGCCTGGTTCACGTCGCGCACGGTGAGCGCGAAGGCGATGGGCTCGCCCCGGTGCTCGGCGATGATGGCCAGGTCGGGCTCCACCATCCACTTCAGGTCCTCGGCCAGCTTGTCGACCTCGGCGTCGGTCATGGGCACGAAGCCCCAGTTCTCCTCCCATGCCGCGTTGTAGATCTCCTTGATCCGGGCCACCTCACCCTGGAAGTCGCGCAGGTTCGCACTGCGGACGGTGACCTCCTCGTGCTTGCGGATCTTGTCTGCGATCCGGGTGAAGCGCTCCGGGGGCGGCGTCCCGGCCGTCCGCTCCCAGGCGAAGAGGTCTTTCGCCTTCGCGAGCCCGCACTTCTCGAACAGCTCGCCGTAGTAGCGTGGGTTGTAGGGCATGAGGAGGTAGGGATCGGAGTCGAATCCCTCCACGAGGAGCCCCACCTCGTGGTTGGTGGAGAAGCTCATGGGGCCGAGCAGGGTGTCGAGGCCCCTGGAGCGCGCCCAGTTCCTGGCGGTGGCGAAGAGCGCGGCCGCGACGCCCTGGTCGTTCAGCGATTCGTAGAGCCCGAAGCAGGCGGTCCGAGCCTTGTGAAAGGCGTTGAAGTTCCGATCCTCGATGGCGGCGATCCGCCCCACGATCTCCCTGCCGCGCCGGGCCAGGAAGAGCGCCACGTCGGCGTGCTGGAAGAAGGGGTTTCGATCCGGGTCCAGGAAGTCGTGCCGCTCCATGAGCAGCGGCGGTATGAAGTGCAGGTCGTTCCGGTACACCTCCGCCTGGAACTTGATGAACCGGTCCTTCTCCAGGGCGTTCCGCACCCTCGCCACCGCGACGCCCCTGGCCTGCCGCGCCGCCGGCGCCGAGGCGAGGGGGGCCAACCCCTGTATGGTCTTCATCGCTCTCCCTCCGCGCCGCTGCGCTGCCTCGCTGCTACTGCGTCGCGCGCGGGCGACTCTACGGCATGGGCGCGGTACCCACACGTGCCGAAGGTCACCTCGGCGGAGGTGACTTTCGTTATGCTCCTGCAGGTTCACATCGGACCGTTCGGGGGTGGCGCCACGAGATCGCGCCTCGACAGCGAGGGTGCCGCGGCGGCGGCCCGTGAAGCGAGTGCGGGGCCACGGGGTGCTCGCGCTGCGCGCGAGCCACACTCCGCGTCGAGGCGGCGGGCCTCGCTCGCCGTCTTCCGCGCGGCTGCCATCACGGCCTGGGGGATCGTCGGCGGCCAGATGATCCTGGCGCCGGACGCGCCGCTCTACCGCGCGCTGCTCGGTGGACCAGCCATCTCCGTCCTGCACCTCGCTTTCGGCGCCGCGCTCTGGGCCAATACCCGGCGCATCCAGGGTCCTTCGCCGGCGCGCGCCAGCGTCGCCCTGCTCGTGCTGCAGCTGGCGATCGCGCTCCTCGTTTCCCCCGATCTGCTCCTGCTCGTCGCGCTGGAGGCCCCGCTCATCCTGACCGGGCGCGCGAGCCTCCTGTGGATGGCCGTGCAGGTCCCCGTGTCGGTCGCGCGCCCTCTCGCCGCCGTCGCCGGATATGGTGTCTTCGTGCCCATCCCCGCGCTGCACCATCTCCCGTACGGTGAGGCGGTCGCCATCTCCATCCTGTGGTTCACGGTGTGGCAGGGGCTCGCCTTTGCCGGCGGACATCTCGCCGCGACGCAGTATCGCGACGCGCAGGAGCTGGCCCGGGCCAACGCGGAGCTCTTGGCCACGCGCCACCTCCTCGCCGACAGCAGTTTCCTGGCCGAGCGGCTCCGCATCTCCCGGGATCTCCACGACGCGGTGGGGCACCACCTGGCCGCTCTGAGCGTGAATCTGGAGCTGGCCCGGGTGCACGTCAACGGCCGCGCGGTGGAGGCGGTGCGCGAGGCGCAGGGGGTGGCGAAGGCGCTGCTCGCCGACGTGCGCGAGATGGTGAGCCGCCTGCGGCGCGACCGCCCTTTCGATCTCTGCCGGGCGCTCGAGACGCTGGTGGCCGGTACCAGCGATCCCGAGATCCACCTCGCGCTGCCGGAGACGCTCGAGTTCGCCAATCCCGCCCACGGGCACGCTATCTTCCGCTGCGTGCAGGAGTCGATCACCAACACCATGCGGCACGCGGGCGCACGAAATCTCTGGATCGACATCAGACGCGCGCCCGAGCGCGTGGAAGTGAGGGTGCGCGACGACGGGCGGGGCGCCGACGATCCGACCCCCGGCAACGGTATCACCGGCATGGCCGAGCGCTTCGCCGACGCGGGAGGTGGCCTCGAGTTCGAGTCTGCCCCGGGGCGGGGGTTCAGCCTGCGCGCCTGGCTGCCGGCCGGAGGAAAGGCCGCATGATCCGGGTGGCTCTCGTCGACGACCAGACGCTGGTGCGGAAGGGCATCCGCGGGCTGCTGGACGCGACCGAGGACATCCGCGTGGTCGCCGAGGCGTCCGACGGCGAGGAAGCCGTGCGCGCCATCGCCGAGACGCGTCCCGACGTGGTGCTGCTGGACGTGCGGATGCCCAGGCGCTCCGGCGTGGAGGTGCTCCAGGACCTCCGGCTGGCCGGCTCTCAGCCGCCCACCATCCTCCTCACCACCTTCGACGACGACGCCGTGCTGCTCCAGGGCGTGCGCGCCGGAGCGCGCGGCTTCCTCCTCAAGGACGTCTCGTTCGAGCAGCTCACGGAGGCGATCCGCGCCGTGGCCCGCGGCGAGAGCCTCATCCTGCCCGCGGTCACCGAGCGCGTCGTCCGAGGTCTCGGGCACATTCCTCGCGATTTCGAGAGCCTCGACTCCCCCGACCCGCTGACGCGCCGCGAGACCGAGATCCTGCGGCTCATGGCCGGGGGCTACAGCAACCGCGAGATCGCCGAGGTGGTGGGTACGACCGAGGGGACCGTGAAGAACTACGCCTCGAGCGCCTTCTCGAAGCTGGGCGTGCGCGACCGCACGCGCGCCGTGCTCAGGGCGATCGAGCTGGGGTGGATCTGACCGCGTCTCGGATCGTCGCCGAGAGTGGCTCACGCTCATTCGACCGGAGGCGGATTTCGGTCCTTGAACCCGCGCTGGTGCCAGTAGGGGTACGCCGGCGTCTGGGCGCTCGCCTTGTCGAGGCGCGCGATCTGCGCTTGCGTGAGGCTCCACCCCACGGCGCCCAGGTTCTGGCGGAGCTGCCCCTCGTCCCGCGCGCCGATGATCACGTTGGCGACGGTGGGGCGCTGGAGCAGCCAGTTGATGGCGATCTGCGGCGCGCTCCTGCCGGTCTCTGCGGCCAGGCCGTCGAGGGCGTCGGTCACGCGGTAGAGGTGCTCGTCATCGATTGGCGGTCCGCCGGCTACGGTGATCGCGCTCCGGAGCCGGCTCACCTCGGGCAGCGGCTGGCCACGCCGGATCTTCCCCGTGAGCCGCCCCCAGCCGAGCGGGCTCCAGGCCAGGGCGGAGACCCGCTGGTCGAGCCCGAGCGGCATGAGCTCCCACTCGTAGTCACGCCCGAGCAGCGAGTAGTAGGCCTGGTGCGCCACGTAGCGTGCGAGCCCGTGGCGCTCCGAGATCGCGAGCGACTTCATGAGGTGCCAGCCGGAGAAGTTGGAGCACCCGATGTAGCGGACCTTGCCGGCGCGGACCAGGCCGTCGAGCGTGCCCAGCGCCTCCTCGATCGGCGTGAGAGCGTCGAACCCGTGGAGCTGGTACAGGTCGATGTGATCGGTGCCCAGCCGCCTGAGGCTCCCCTCGCAGGCGCGGACGAGGTGGTGCCGAGACGACCCGACGTCGTTCGGACCCGTCCCCATGCGGAACGTGGCCTTGGTCGAGAGGATCACCTGCTCGCGGCGCCCCTGGATGGCCTTCCCCAGGATCTCCTCGGCGCGCCCGTCCGAGTACACGTCGGCCGTGTCGAACATGTTGAGCCCGGCCTCGAGGCAGATGCTCACCAGCCGCGTCGCCTCCGCCACGTCCGTCGCGCCCCAGGCCCCGAAGAACTCGTTGCTGCCGCCGAACGTCCCCGTCCCCAGGCTCAGTACCGGGACCTTGAACCCCGAACCACCGAGCTGCCTGAATTCCATGATCGACTCCCCCGCCGCGCCCCTGCGCGGCGCGCCCCCGCTCGCTCCACAGCGTGGAGCGTACGCGGCGCCCCACCCGAGGAGCGCCACTCCTCCTCTACCGAGGTGCCGCCTCCGCTGCCCGGGACATTTCGAGGGGACGACCCAGCTGCCACCTAGACACACAAGACACACAGTTCACGACGCTGCGTTTTCGTGTGGCTCGACCTCGGCACCGGCTATCATCCGCGCCAGGAGGGGCTCATGTCGAAGACCTGCCGAACGACCGTCACCGCCCTATGCGTCGCATTCGCCTGGGGATGCGGAGGATCAACCAGCAGTTCGAGCGGCTCGACCGACCCGACCGACTCGACTTCGGCTGATGCTGCGACGGCCTTGCAGAGTCTGTCGACGAAGGCAATCTACTTTGGCCACCGGTCGGTCGGATCCAACATCATGGACGGGGTGGAGGCGCTCGTCGCGGCGACCTCCGGCGCGGTGCCTCAGGTCGTGGAGACGTCCGATCCAGCTGCCATGCAGAGGGGGGTCTTCGCGCATTCGGGGAACGGAAACAACGGTGACCCCGCCAGCAAGACCGCTGCGTTCGCGACGGCGATCACGGGCGGCGTGGGCGACAGAGTCGACATCGCGTTCTTCAAGTTCTGCTACGTGGACTTCGACGGATCGACGGACGTGGAGGGGGTGTTCGCGGACTACCAGTCGCAGATGGCGGCGCTGAAGTCCGCCTACCCGAGCGTCCGCTTCGTGCACTTCACCGTCCCGCTGACGACCGGCTCGAGCAGCGACAACGCCGTCCGGGAGCAGTTCAGCGAGCTCGTTCGCCAGACGTACGCCGGGACGGAACCCGTGTTCGATCTGGCGAAGATGGAAGCGACGCGGCCGGACGGCACGGCGGAGACGGTCAATGGCGTGCGGGCGCTGGTCGCCGTCTACTCCAGCGACGGTGGGCACCTGAATGCCGCCGGTGCAGCGGTCGTGTCCGAGGCTCTCGCCGCGTTCCTCGCGTCGATCTGAAATCTTTCACAGCGGCGACCAGTTGATGTGATTCTCCAGGGTCACCGCCGCCGCTGTGAGCTGATGTCCGGCGCCTTGCGGCGCCTCAAGCGGAGGGGAGAACTCTCCCCCCGCGCCCCCCATCTCGAGCGTCAGTTCATGTGGCATGCGCTATCAGACACGCCCACGAAGAGGGCGTTGCGGGCTCGGCAGTCTCGACAGTAGCAACTTCACCATGGAGCAAGCCCGATCGGAGGGCCGAGCGGTCCTCGGCCCAGCCCGCGCGGCAGGCGGCGAGACCATGGTGAAGGAGGCGCACGCGCTCGTCGCGGACCTCCTGCGCGCGAGGCCGGCCGTGTACTACGCCGACCTCTCCGCGAGCGCCGCCCTGGCGTGGGGCGCGCTCCTCGCGAGCGCGGCCACGCGGGGTCCTTCCGCGGCGCTGTACTTCATCATCGCGGTGCTGGCGCTCTACCGGGCGGCGAGCTTCATCCACGAGCTCACCCATCTCAGGCCAGGTGCGGTGCCCGGATTCGGTGCCTTCTGGAACGTGGTGATCGGGGTACCGCTGCTCCTGCCCTCGATGCTCTACGTCGGGGTGCACAACGTCCACCACGCGCGGGGGCAGTACGGGACGATGCGCGACCCGGAGTACCTGCCCATCGGCCGCTGGCCCGCGTGGGGGATCGCGCTCTGGGTGCTGCACGCGGCGCTCCTGCCGGTCGCGCTCGTGCTCCGGTTCCTGGTCCTGGCGCCCATGTCCGCGCTCCACCCGCGGCTGCGAGCCTGGGTGTGGGGGAAGGCGTCAGGTCTCACCATCAACCCGGCTTTCGAGCGCGCGTTACCCCAGCCAGCGCAGCGCCGCGCCTTCCTCGCGCAAGAGGCGGCCTGCTTCGCGTGGGGGCTGGCGCTCGCCGCGCTGACGGCGGTCGGTGCCGTCCCGCTGCGCGCCGTCCTGCTAGGGGCCGCAGCGGCGGCCGCGGTGGGCGTGCTCAACCAGCTGCGCACCGCCGTCGCGCATCGGTTCCGGAACGAGGGAGCGACGCTCTCCTTCGAGGAGCAGTTCCTCGACTCGGTGAACGTCCCCGGTCGCCCCCTCCCGACCGGGCTATGGGCCCCGGTGGGGCTGCGCTACCACGCGCTGCATCACCTGTTGCCCGGATTGCCCTACCACGCCCTCGGCGCGGCGCACCGGCGCCTGGTCGCCGCGCTGCCGCCGGACGCTGCCTACCACCGCGCCAACGAGCGAAACTTGAAGGCCGCGCTGCACGAGCTGCTGCGCGGATCGCGGGAGCTGCGGAGCGGTGAGAGCGCTCGTGGCTCGGGCGAGAGCGGGCCCCTCCGCACGCACCGCCAGCGCTAGCACCCGGCGCGCGAGCCGAAGCCCCCGGGATCCCCGTTGAGGAATTGTCTGCGGGGGTGATCGGTGCTCTAAAGCGCGTCATGAGCCGAAAGAAGGCGAGGAACCCCAAGACGGACGCCAGGCCGGTAGCCAGCCCGGCGGTGAACGCCGCCCCCGCCGCCGCGAAGGTGCGGGCAGCGGCCGAGCCCTCCCTCGAGGAGATCTCGAGCCGGGCGTTCCAGATCTGGGAGCAGACCGGCCGGGCGCCGGGCCGGGACGTCGAGAACTGGCTGCAGGCAGAAGCCGAGCTTCGCGGCCGCCGCTGAGCTGGGGTCGCGCAGCTCGCGATGCGGCGCGGCTCCGGCGGGGGACGGCCCCCGCCTACGGAGTCGTCGAGGTGCCTGTCCCGGACGGTCAGTCGAACATGCCGTCGACGCGGTCCTTCAGCCCCTTGGTCAGGGTCCTCAGGATCTCGTCGTTCACGCCGATGAGCGAGCGGCCAATCATGACGATCGCGTCGATGTCGTCGGCGTCCACCGTCCCCACGTAGACGCCGGTCTTCTTGGCGAGCGCGTTCGCGAAGACGACCGCGTTGACGATGGACGTGCGATCGGCGTTGTCGTAGTCGAGGTTTTCCTGGAGGCACTTCACGACGCCTTCCGGGAGCTGCCACTTCTCGGCCAGGGCGACTCCCACGGCGCGGTGTGTCTTGGCGATCACCTCGACCCACTCCGCGCAGGGGATCCACGGACGGTTGTAGAGCTCGGTGGTCTGCCGCTCGGCTTCGAGCAGGACGGAGGCGACCACGGGCTTTCCGATGTCGTGGAGCAGGCCCGCCAGGTAGGCGGCGTCGGAGTCGGCGTGGCCCGAGAGCGCCAGCACGTCGCGGGCGAGCGTGCCCACCGCCACGGAGTGCTCCCAGGTGCGGCGGAGCGCGTTGGCTATCTCGCCGTCACGGGAGACGAACACCTTCTGCGCGGTGGCCTCGATGAGGAGCCCCTTCACCCCGCGTGGGCCGAGCTTGGTCACCGCGTCGGAGAGGGTGGGCTGCTTCTGGCCGCTGCTCGCCTTCGTCGATCCGAGTGCGGCGCGCAGCGCCCGCGCTGCCAGGAAGGCGTCCTGCTCCAGGATCTCGGCTGCGCGCTTGGCGACCGTCTGGTCACCCTCGCGCAGCGCCTCCTGGACCTTCTGGACGACGGAAGGGATCGTCGGGACCACCAGCTGGTCCGACTGGATCCTCTTGAGCAAGATGCTCTTGAGCTCGGTGGCGAGCTTGTCGGAGCTCATGTGCGCGAGCTCGCTTAGGTGAGCGGCGGAGAGCGGCGCTTGCCCTAGGCTGCTCCCGCGCGGGCTTCCTGGATGCTGGCAAAATACTTGATGTTCTTAGTTTCCTCGAACGACGCGAGCACCTTCTGGATGTCCGGAGCGCCCACCACGGACATGCTCATCCCGACCTCCTTGGCCTGTCCGGCCACCGAGACGAGCAGCTTGGGCAAGCGGTCACCCTGGGTCGGCACGCTCCCGAGGTCGAGGATGATCTCCTCGTAGCAGGCCGCGGCTACCTTGTTCAGCACGGCCGGGAAGAGCTGCGAGAGCCGGCCGAAGTAGCGCTCGAGCCGCTCGGGCTTGCCCACGAACGGGGCCACCTTGAGCAGGTTGTCCTCGCTGGTGAGGAAGTCCTGGTTGTCGAAGTACTGCACCATGAAGTCGTCCACGTGGTCCTGCGTGAACGGCTTGTAGAGCACTTCGCTGAAGCCCTGGCTCTTGAGGTCCTTCGTCTGCTCGGGGGCGGTCGTGCGCAGCGCCAGGGCCACGAAGGCGGCGTGCGGCTGGAGCACCTTGATCTGCTGCGCCAGCACCGTGCTGTTGACGTCGGGGATCTCCGTGTCCACGAGGATGACGCGGTAGACCTTCTCGCGTGCGCTGGCGAGCGCCGACTGGGCGCTTGTGAACCCGTTCATGGAGAGGTGGGCCGGCACCATTCCGCGCAACCGCTTGTGGACGTTCTCCATGTCGTCCACGACCATCACGTCCACGAACTGCTTGGCGCCTGGGTCGCGCGCGGGCGACGCCCCCGCCGCGACCCCCGCCGCTGGCGCGCCGCCCGGCATCGAGCTCGCCACCACGTCCTCCGCGCCGCCACCTGCCCCCTGCAGCACGGAGAGGATCTTGTTGCGCAGCTCCTCCGGCTTGAACGGCTTGAGGATGTAGTCGGTGATCCCGGACTTCATGGCGCCGGCGATGATGGACCGCTTGGACTCCGACGTGAGCATGATGACGGGCGTGGTGTTCCCGCTGTCGCGCATCTTGCCCAGCATGGTGGGGCCGTCCATGTTCGGCATGGTCACGTCGAGGATGACGAGGTCGAACTGGCACTCGGCGAGCTTCGCGAGGCCCAGGACGCCGTCCTCCGCCTCGTCCACCTCGAATCCCAGGTCCTTGACCTGCTTCGAGACGATGGTGCGGACCGCGCGGCTGTCGTCGACGGTGAGAATCGTTGCCATGGAGTCAGGATCTCCTTCGATTCAGGCGACGCCCTCGTAGACCCAGAGGACGAGGCCGAGCGCGTCCGCCTTGAGGACGATGACGTGTGGGCTGGCCTTGGGCACCATCGGCGCATCCTGGCCGGCGAGGATCTTGGGCAGCCCGAGCGCCTGGTTGAGGGACATGACGCTCTTGAGGAGGCCTGCCGTCATGTTGACGAGCTCGCAGAGCGCGTCGTTCATCATGTTCTGGTCAACCTCGTCCGCGCGGCAGGCGAACATCGCCGCCGAGAGCCGCGAGCAGCCGTGCTGATCGCTGGAGAGGCCGATGGTGAGCGGCCGCTCGCCGGCGATGGGCAACACCGCGGTCCGCCAGGAGAGCGCCTCGGTACCGTTGTTCGGTGGCGCTTTCGCCGTGTCGGGGACGAAGGTGAGGCCGAGCATGGTCTGCGTGACGCCCGAGACCAGCGAAGCCATCTTTTCTGCGGGGGGCAGGGGATTCATTACGTGGTCAGCCTCCGGCGCGGCGCCTGCCCACGTCGTCTGCAAGGCGCACGCCCGATGCTCCGCCGTACAAATGATCGTCGCTTCAGCGCCGCGACCTCGTCGGGCGGCTGGTGCGGTGGCAGCCCAGGGGCGGGCTTGACCCGGGCGCGGACTTCGGCGAATT
>MEMX01000006.1:12621-13841 GCA_001768075.1 Anaeromyxobacter sp. RBG_16_69_14
GCCCGCTGGAATGTCGGGGCAGCGCAGCCGTGCGCGATCACGGAGGTCCGCCCGGCAGCTGTACTGACCCGCCGCTTCACGGGTGGCGCGGCACAGCGGGTGCACAGCTCGCGGCGATGGAGGTCTCCGCCGGATGAACATCCTCATCGTGGACGACAGCAAGGCTATGCGCGCCATCGTGACTCGGGCCGTGAAAGCGGCAGGCTTCGGGGACTCCACGTACCGGGAGGCGGGGAACGGTGTGGAGGCGCTGGCCGCCATCCGCGCCACGACACCCGACCTCGTCCTGACGGACTGGAACATGCCGGAGATGACGGGGTTCGAGCTCGTCAAGGCGATCCGTGCTGAAGGATTCGGGATGAAGATCGGGATGGTGACCTCGGAGGCCGCCCCGGAGTTGCGCGAGCAGGCGATACAGGCCGGGGCGCTCTTCCTGCTCTGCAAGCCGTTCACGCCGGACGCGGTCAAGGCCGCGCTGCAGCCCATACTTCCATGATCCGCGCAACGCAGCCCCGACCCCGCGATACGGAGGAGAGCTGAACCATGCCAAACGAGCCCCACGGGACGTGCGACCCGCATGGCCGCGCGCCCGCCAGCATCCTGGAGGAGCTCGCGGGCGCAGTGATGAGCACCGACGCCTCCGACGGGGCGGGGGTGGACCGCCTCCTCGCGCTGCTCGACGAGCTGGCCGCCACGCAGGATCCCGTCGCTGGAAAGCCCGCGGCCGAGGCCGCAGCTCGAGTCCGCTCCCAGAACGCCGATGTGCGCGCTCTGGCAGAAGCGCTCGATGCGGTTTCCGAGGAGGTGGCCCGCTTGCAGGAGGCGCTCGCCAAGGCGGCCCGGCCGCAGCCGGCGCCAGGCGCAGCTCGACAGCAGTCCGACGCGACCGCCGATCCGGGAGCGCTCGTGCTGTCCGACTGGGGCGACGAGAAGGTGCTGAGGGACTTCCTGGCCGCGCATCGCGGCTCCCTCGAGGATCTGGAGAAGGAGATCCTCGGGATGGAGGGCGGTGATCCGGAGCGTCGAGGCGCGTTCAAGCGGCGCCTCCACACCATGAAGGGCGAAGCAGGCGTGCTGGGCCTCGCCGACCTCGAGCGCGTCTGCCACGCCACCGAGGACTTCGTGGAGACGTGCGGCGTCTCGGCCGAGGTCACCGACCGGTTGCTCAAGGTGCGAGACTGGATGGCGAGGGCGGCGGACGGCTATGCTCGCCTGCGCCT
>MEMX01000006.1:13852-36100 GCA_001768075.1 Anaeromyxobacter sp. RBG_16_69_14
CCGAGTTCGTGGCGGCGGTGCTCGCCGATCGGCCCGCGACGCCGACGGAAAGTGCGAGTGGGAGCCCGAGTCCGAGTCCGAGCCCGGCCTGTGCGCAACCCCTGTCCCCGAGCCTCTGCGCGAAGGACGAGACCCCGATCCAGGCACGTGGGGGAGCGGAGTCCCCGATCCCGCCCTCTGACGCAGGACCGAGGGAGCCTTTACCCTCGGTAGCCTCGACCCCGGCCGAGCACGCTGGCGTGGACGGGCCTGGTCCCGAAGCCAAGGTCACCCGAGACGACGAGACGATCAGTCTCTTCGGTGAGTTCCTCTCGGAGAGCGCCGAGGGCCTGAACCGGGTCGACCAGATCCTGATGAACGTCGAGCGCGACGGCGTGAACAGCGACACGGTCAACAGCCTCTTTCGCGTCTTCCACACGGTGAAGGGCACGGCCGGCTTCCTCGATCTCACCGAGATCATCTCGCTCGCGCACGACACCGAGACGATGCTCAACAAGTGCCGCGAGAACACGCTCGTGCTGAAAGGGGCGGTCGTCGACCTCGTCTTCGACGCGACCTCCGCACTGCGCGAGATGCTGGCGGGAGTGCGCGCCGGCATCGAGGCAGGTACCGGTTTCTCGCATCGTGAAGGGTTGGGCGAGCTGCTGAAGCGGATCGAGGTGGTCACCGAGGGTGGTTCGCTGCCGGAGAAGGAGGTCCCGATCGCGGAGCAGGGCGAGAAGCTCGGCGAGGTGATCACTCATCCGCCCATCGGCGTCGCGCCCGAGGCGGTGGAGAAGGCGTTGCAGCACCAGGCGGCCACCGGCCGGCGCCTGGGCGAGGAGCTGGTCGCGCTCGGCGAGGCCGAGCCGGCGCAGGTGGCCCAGGCGCTGCGCGCGCAATCGCGCGTAGCACCGCCCGAGCAGGAGGGCCCGCCCAAGCTCAAGGAGACCATCAAGGTCGATCTGGAGCGGGTCGACAGCCTGGTCGAGATGATCGGCGAGCTGGTGGTGGTCGAGTCGATGGTGGTGAACGCGCCCGAGATCTCGAAGGCCTCCTCGGTGCGGGTGCGAAACTGCCTCGCGCAGCTGGCCAAGGTGACGCGCGACCTGCAGGACGTGGGCATGCGCATGCGCATGGTCCCGGTCGCGGGGGTCTTCCAGAAGATGGCGCGTCTCGTGCGCGACCTGTCGCGCAAGAGCGGCAAGCAGGTGCGGCTCGCCACCTCCGGCGAGAGCACCGAGATGGACCGCAGCATGGTCGAGCAGATCGCCGACCCGCTCGTCCACATGATCCGCAATGCGTGTGACCACGGGCTCGAGCCGAGCGAGGTGCGCACCGCTGCCGGAAAGGCACCGGTCGGCCAGATCCGCCTCAGCGCTTATCACGAGGGCGGCAGCGTGGTCATCGAGATCACGGACGACGGCCGCGGCCTCGACAAGAACGCCATCGTCAAGAAGGCGATGGAGAATGGCCTCATCTCCTCCGCCGACGGCATGAGCGAGGCGGAGATCCACGGCCTCATCTTCGCGCCCGGCTTCTCCACCGCAGCAAAGGTCACCGAGATCTCGGGCCGTGGCGTCGGGATGGACGTGGTGAAGCGGAACATCGACGCCATGCGCGGGCGCGTCCTCATCACCTCCACGCTCGGCGAGGGCACGAAGTTCAAGCTCGTCCTGCCGCTCACGCTCGCCATCATCGACGGCATGCTCGTGGCTTGCGGAACGGAGCGCTACGTCATCCCGACGCTGTCCATCGTCGAGTCGATCCAGCCCGACAGGAAGATGCTCGTCTCGCTCGCGCAGCGGAAGGAGATGATCAACCTGCGCGGCGAGATCCTGCCGCTGCTCCGGCTCAACCGCCTGTTCGGTCTCCCCGGGGCGAAGAGCGATCCCACCGAGGCGCTGGTGGTGGTCGTCGAAGGGGTGGGGCGCCGCCTGGGCCTCCTCGTGGACGAGGTCGTCACCCAGCAGCAGGTGGTCATCAAGAGCCTGGGCGAGGGCATGGGGCCGGCGCAGTTCGTGTCGGGCGCCGCCATCCTCTCCGACGGTCGCGTCGGTCTCATCCTCAACGTGGAAGAGATCGCGATGCTCATCCACAAGTCGCACGACTTCTTCCACGAGCACGGTGAGGCGCTCCTGCCGTCCGTGTCCAGCACCAGCCAGGAGGCACAAGCATGAGGACCGAAATCACGAACGGCGCTTCCCCGGCGGCGACCCCCTCCGGAACCGACCTCGCCG
This sequence comes from Anaeromyxobacter sp. RBG_16_69_14, assembly GCA_001768075.1. Classification (GTDB taxonomy): domain Bacteria; phylum Myxococcota; class Myxococcia; order Myxococcales; family Anaeromyxobacteraceae; genus Anaeromyxobacter_A. The sequence continues at coordinate 16,072 of MEMX01000006.1, forward strand.
CGCAGCTGGCGGGCAAGTACATGACGTTCAAGCTCGCCGACGAGATCTACGGGCTCGAGATCCTGAAGGTCCGCGAGATCATCGGACTGATGGACATCACGCGGGTGCCGCGGAGCGCCGCGTTCATACGGGGGGTCATCAACCTGCGCGGCAAGGTGATCCCGGTAGCCGATCTCCGGCTCAAGTTCGGGATGGAGGCGTGCCAGGCCACGGATCAGACGGTCATCATCGTGGTGCAGTGCACGGTGGGCCGGCGCGACCTCACCATGGGCATCATGGTCGACCAGGTCCTCGAGGTGCTGTCCATCGAGGCTGGCCAGATCGAGCCGGCGCCGCAGCTGGGCGACAGCTCCGTCGAGGCGAAGTTCATCCTGGGCGTCGGCAAGGCCGGCGAGCGCGTCATCTTCCTGCTCGACATCGGCGAGGTGCTGGGCGGCGAGGCAGCGTCTGCCCTGGCGTGAGGATTCGGGGCCACCCCCAGCGGCGCCACGAGGAACGAGAGCATGGCCCAGCGTACACTTATAGTCACGTTCGTGGCGGTCGCTGCGCTCGCCATGACAGTCGCCGCGACCCTGCTCGCCGGGCCCAGCATCGCGGCCGGGCTGGGCGCGGTTGCCCTGGTGGCGCTGCTCACGACGGGGATCGCGTTGGCGGCGCGCTCGCGCCAGGACGCTGCCGCCACCTCCGCCGCGCTGGCCCGGGTCGTGGATGCGCTCGCCCACGGCAAGCCGCTGCCGGAGGAGAAAGGCCGGGCGGTCGCCCCCGAGCTGCAGAGGCCGATCTCCGCGCTGGAGCAGGCCGTCGGCAGGTCGGCCAGTTACACCGCGCTGGTCAAGCAGTTCATCGCCGAGTTCGAGAACGGGAAGGTCCCCAACGAGGTCCGAGAATCGTACCAGGGCGAGCTGGGCCTCACCGTGGCCAGCATGAATCGCTTCGTAGGGACCATGCAGAAGCGCAATCTCGATCTGGCAACCCTCTTCGAGGCGGGGCAGCAAGGTCGCCTCGACGTCCGGATCGACACCAGCAAGTACTCGGGCTACAACGGCAAGCTCCTGGTCGGAGTGCACGGTTTGATCGAGGTGGTCCGCGCACCGATCCAGGAGGCGACGGCGACGCTGGAGCGGCTGGCGAAGCGAGACCTCACGGCGCGCATGATTGGCGACCACCCCGGTGAGTTCGCGCACGTCAAGGCCGCTGTCAACGACACGGCACAGGCTCTTCACGACGCGCTCACGCAGGTGGCGCGCTCCATCGACCAGGTCTCGGGGGCGGCCCAGCAGATCGCGGCCTCAAGCCAGTCCGTGGCGGCGGGGGCGTCGGAGCAGGCGAGCTCGCTCGAGGAGACCTCGTCGTCGCTGGAGTCGATGACGAGCATGGTGAAGACGAGCGCGGACCACGCGCATACGGCGAGCGCGCTGGCACAGTCGGCGCGGGCGACGGCAGAGGAGGGTGCCGGCGCGATGCAGCAGATGTCGAGCGCGATGGAGAAGATCCGGGCGTCGGCAGAAGGCACGTCACAGATCATCAAGGACATCAACGAGATCGCCTTCCAGACCAACCTGCTCGCGTTGAACGCGGCCGTCGAGGCGGCGCGCGCCGGCGAAGCCGGGCGCGGCTTCGCGGTGGTGGCGGAGGAGGTTCGCTCGCTCGCGCTGCGCTCGAAGGAGGCGGCGAACAAGACGGAGGCGCTCATCCGGGAGTCGGTGCGCGAGACCGGCGAGGGCGACGCGACCGCGAAGCTGGTGACGGGCAAGCTCACCGAGATCACGAGCATGGTCGGGAAGGTGACCGACATCGTGGCCGAGATCGCGGCCTCGGCGCGCGAGCAGGCGAGCGGGATCGAGCAGGTGACGAACGCCGTCGCGCAGATGAACCAGGTGACGCAGCAGAACGCTGCCAGCTCGGAGGAGTCCTCCTCGGCGGCGGTGGAGCTGTCAGGCCAATCGGAGGAGCTGGCCGCGCTCGTCGCAGCGTTCGAGCTGGACAACACCGCGCGGGCTGCCACGCGAGCCGCACCCTCCCGCGCCGCGCAGCCCAGGCGGCAGCCTCCCACCGCGCCCGGGCGACGAGTTCCCGGCGCACAGCAGCGACCGGCCGTGCAGCAGGCCAAAGCTCCCGCCGCGTCGCGGCCAGGCGCCGCCGCGCCGCAGGCCAGAGCCCCGGCCGCGCCGCAGCGGAGGGCCGCAGTTGCACCGCAGGAAAGAGCCGCGGACGCGCTGCAGCAGACGGCCGCTGGTGAACAGCAGACCCCAGCCCCGGACGCTACGCAGGCTTCAGCGCCAGTCGCGCCGCCGCGGCCCCGCGCCGATGCGCCGCATAGGGCAAGCGGCGTGCGCGGGCAGCACGGCAAGAAGCCGTCGAATGGCATTCAACTCAAGCCCGAGGACCTCATCCCCCTCGATGACGACCCGTCCTTCGACGAGTTTTGATCCGTTGGAGGGTAAGTCGCCCGCGGGTCCCGCGACTCCGGGTCGCCCCGAACCCAGTTTGGCACGGTCGCGGGTGCCCCAAAACGCCCGAGATCTGGATACTTCCGCGCTGTCGAACCCATGGCCGCAAGTGGCATGCACCGTGCTCCGCTGACCCACGGGCGGCCCCAGCGGGAGGCCTCCAACGAAAGAACGGAGGTCGGGCCGCACGGGCCGGACGCCATGGAGCTGCAACTCTTCCAGCGCTTCGCTGCGCTCGCATACGAGAAGGCAGGCATCAGCATCAAGCCAGGGAAGGAGGCCCTCGTCTCGGCCCGCGTCGCCAAGCGGCTCCGAGCGCTCTCCCTCCCCGACGCCGAGACCTACCTGCGTCACCTCGAGGAGGATCGCTCCGGCGAGGAGCTGATGCGCTTCCTCGACGTCATCTCGACCCACTTCACGAGCTTCTTCCGGGAGCCCGACCACTTCCAGTTGCTGGAGGCGGAGCTCACGCACCGCGTCGAGGCTGGCCAGCGACGGCTCCGCATCTGGTCGGCGGCGTCGTCGACGGGAGAGGAGCCGTACACGATCGCGATGACGGCGCTGGGCGTGAAAGGGGTCGAAGCGCTCGACCTCAAGATCCTCGCCACCGACATCGCGGCCGACACGCTGCGCCAGGCGGCGGAAGGTTGCTACTCGGCCGCGCGCATGGAGCCGGTGCCGCAGGCGCTGCGCGCGCGCTGGTTCACCCGCAAGCGTGACCCGCACGAGCCCACCGCCGAGATGTGGGAGGCGAAGCCGGAGCTCAAGAGCCGCATCTCCTTCCGGCGCCTCAACCTGGCGGAGCCACCGTTCCCCATGGCGGGGCCATTCGACGTCGTCTTCTGTCGCAACGTCCTCATCTATTTCGACCAGCCCACACGGCAGCGGCTCATCTCCGCCATCGAGGGTCTGCTTCGCCCGGGCGGCCTCTTCTGCATCGGTCACACGGAGACGCTCTCGGGGATTCGCTGCGGCTTCAAGATGCAGCGGCCCTCCGTGTTCCGGCTGCCGGGGGAGGGCGTCGCGTGAGCGCACTCACCGTGGACATCTCCGACATCAAGCTGAGCGCCGAACCCGACGACATGATCGTCACCTACGCGCTCGGCTCCTGCATCGCGGTGCTGGTGCACGACCCGGTGCGCGTTGCCGGTGGGATGATCCACTACATGCTGCCGCTCTCCGAGACCTCTCCGGAGAAGGCGAAGACCAAGCCCGCCATGTTCGCAGACACCGGTATACCTTTGCTCTTCCAGAGCATGTACAAGCTCGGCTGCCGCAAGCAGGACCTCGTGGTGAAGGTCGCGGGCGGTGGCGCGCTCTATGACGACAAGGGCCTCTTCAGCATCGGGAAGCGCAACTACACCATCCTCCGCAAGATGTTCTGGAAGAGCAGCGTCATCATCAAGGCCGAGGACGTGGGCGGCGCCAAGAGCCGCACGGCGCGGCTATACGTCGGAACCGGCCGCTGCACCATCAGCTCGCAGGGTGCGGAGACCGAGCTGTGATCGCCCCCGAGCAGATCCTGTCGAAGGTGAAGCAACTCCCGATGCTCTCGACCGCCGTGGTGCGGGTCGCCGAGCTGGCGCGGGACGAGCGCTCCAGCGCCGCCGACTTCGAGAAGGTGATCCGGCCCGATCCGGCGCTCACCGCCAACCTGTTGCGCATCGTCAACTCCGCCTACTTCGGCCTGCGCAAGCGGGCAGAGTCCGTGCGGCAGGCGGTCACCCTGCTCGGTGTGCGGCGCACCTCCGAGGTCGCCGCAGCGGCCGCCCTCGCGCCGATCATCCCAGGACGGCTGCCCGGGTACCAGGTGGAGGCGTCCGCCTTCTGGCTGCACAGCGTGGCCGTGGCGGTGCTCTCCGAGCGGCTCTCGGGCGAGCTGGGCGTGAAACGCCCCGACCTGACCTTCACGGCGGGCCTCCTCCACGACGTCGGCAAGCTGGCCATCGGCGCCTTCGTCGAAGAAGCCTCGGCCGAGATCCTCGCGCGGGTGCGCGAGGGCGGGCTCACCCTGGTCTCGGCCGAGCGCGAGGTGCTCGGTGTCGATCACACCGAGGTGGGCGCCACGGTCTCGGAGGCATGGAGGCTTCCGCAGGCGGTCGTGGACGTGGCGCGCTGGCACCATGCACCGGGGGAGGCACCTGCTCGGGCGGACCGGATGCTGGTGGACCTCGTTCACGTGGCCGACGCCCTCTCGCACTCCCTGGGAATGGGCACGGACATCGGCGAGATGGCGCGGACGGTCGAAGTGGGCACCGAGACACGGCTCGGAATTCGAGCCCGACGCCTCGAGCGCGTCGCGGGCGAGAGCCTGGACGAGATCCGCGACCTGGCGCGCCAGCTCACACCAGCCTCAGGAGGGAACCGATGAGCTACACCATTCTCATCGCCGACGACTCGGCGATCGTGCGCACGATGGTGAAGAAGGCCGTCTCCATGGCCGGCCTCGACGTCGGCCAGGTGCACGAGGCCGCCAACGGCAAGGAAGCGCTCGCGGTGCTCGGGCGGACCTGGATCGACGTCGTCTTCGCCGACATCAACATGCCGGAGATGACAGGGACGGAGCTCGTTCGCCACATGAAGGCCGATCCCGCGCTCGCCTCGACCCCGGTGGTCATCGTCTCCTCGGAGCAGAGCCAGACCCGCATCGACGAGCTCAAAGCCTGGGGCGCCAGAGCGTATTTGAAGAAGCCCTTTCGCCCGGAGCAATTCCGGGAAGTCGTGGAGAACCTCCTCGGAGCCAAGAGGTAGAGCCATGCCCAATGACCTGTCATCGGACCTCCTGGCCCAGGCCCTGGGCCGCACGATGGAGGATGCCGCCTTCGTCTTCGCGGAGGCGACGAGCGAGCCGCCCCCGTTCGACGGTGACGTGATCGAGGCGCGCCTCACCTATGCGGGAACCCACGCCGGCGAGCTCTTGCTTGCCACGCCCGCCACCTTCGCCGCGACCCTGGCAGCCAACCTGCTCGGCGAGGACGAAGGGGGCGCGTCCGTGACGGGGGACGACCTGGACGCGGTGGGCGAGCTGCTCAACATGATCGCCGGGAAGGTGGCGGTGGATCTGTTCGGCCCTGACGCACCGTGCAAGCTCGGGTTACCGCGCGTCCAGCGCGTGCGGGCGGAGCAGCACGAGCGCGCGCTCGCGACCGCCCAGGCGGCCACCACCATGGTGGAGGAGGAGGGGCGTCGCATCGACCTCTCGGCGTGCGTCACCTCCGGAAAGGTCCCCGGAGCCGCCCCATGACTCGGACACGGGTCCTGGTGGTCGACGACTCGGCGGTGGTCCGGCAGATCTTCTCGCGCGAGCTGGCCAAGGACCCGGAGCTGGAGGTGGTGGGCAGCGCGCCCGACCCCTACGTGGCGCGCGACCTCATCGTGCAGCTCAAGCCGGACGTGCTCACGCTCGATCTCGAGATGCCGCGCATGGACGGGAACACCTTCCTGCGCAAGCTCATGCACTACTACCCCTTGCCGGTGGTGGTGGTGTCGTCGTTGACGCCGGCCGGAGGAGAGCTCGCCATGGAGGCCCTGGCGGCCGGAGCGGTGGACGTGCTCTGCAAGCCCGGGGCTGCTTTCACCGTCGGCGACATGACCGGTCAGCTCATCCAGAAGGTGAAGGCGGCGGCGCGCGTGAACATGAAGGCCCGCGCCCCCCGCCCGGCGGCACCGCCCCCGGCCCAGCCCGCCAAGGCGCTCTCTCGCACCACCAACCAGATCCTGGCCATCGGCGCCTCCACCGGCGGAACGGTCGCGCTGGAGGCCATCCTTCGCGCGATGCCGCCCAACGCGCCGGGCATCGTCATCACCCAGCACATGCCGGAGATGTTCACCAAGTACTTCGCGAACCGGCTCGACCAGATCGCGCAACTTCAAGTAAGAGAGGGCGCCGATGGCGACTCGGTGGTTCCCGGGGTAGCCCTCATCGCGCCCGGCAACAAGCACATGCTGCTCAAGCGCTCCGGCGCACGCTATTACGTGAACGTCCGTGACGGCCCGCGCGTGAACCTCCACCGGCCCTCCGTGGACGTCATGTTCCGCTCGGTGGCGCAGGCGGCAGGGCGCAACGCTGTGGGGGTCATCCTCACCGGCATGGGCGGGGACGGCGCGCAGGGCTTGCTCGAGATGAAGACCGCCGGGGCGCGCACGCTCGCGCAGGACGAGGCGAGTTGCGTCGTGTTCGGCATGCCGAAGGTCGCCATCGAGCTGGGCGCGGCGGACAAGGTGGTCGCGCTCGACGCCATGCCCGCGGAGATCCTGCGCGCGGTCGAGGCGAGCGCGGTTTGACCGGGTGTTGATCCAAGCGGTTTGCGGCAGGGGGGGCCGCTTCGGGTCGGGGCTGACCCATCCCCTCATTTTCTGGTCGAGCCCGAGCCCGGGTTGGGCGCGCGGGAGCGAGCGCGGAAGAGCACGGGCGCAGAATGGGAGCCACACCGTGTTGTCGTTGGCGGCGACGTGGTCGCGGCTCGCTTACCTCGGCACGGGATCATAGCGCGGAGCCTCCTTGCGTACTTTGGACTCGGGCTTCAGATCGAGCTCCAGCACCATCTCGACGCGGCGGTTGAGGTCGCGGGCCTCCGGGCTCGTGCCCACCACGATCGGTCTCGTGTCAGCGTAACCGGTGGCCGAGAGGAGCCCCGGGCTCGTCCCGTGGGCTCGTTCGAGATAGCTCACGACCGTCGCGGCGCGGGATGCCGACAGCTCCCAGTTGTCGCGGAAGCGGCCGACCGTCGGGGTGTCGTCGGTGTGCCCTTCGACGCGGAGCGGGCGCTTGAGCGGCACGACCTCCTGCGCGATCGCGTCGAGCACGGGCAGGATCTGCGGGCGGAGCGCGGACTGGCCGGGGTCGAAGAAGTCCGCTGCCGCCAGCCGCACCATGACGCGGTCGACCTCCACCGTGATGGTCACCGCCGCCGGCCCCGCCTTCTGAATGACGAAGGGACGGATGCGGTTCTCGATCTGGCGCCGGATGCCCTCGGCCGCCGCCTGCGCGGGCGGGATTCCGCCACCGCCCAGGTCGGCGATGGTGCCGTCCGGCGGCCCGTCGAAGATGGGCATCTGCCCGACGCCGCCGGTGCCGGACATGTGCATCGCCCACTTGATCGAGGCAGCCGCCTTCTGGACCTTCTTGTTGTCCACGCGGCTCACCGAGTACATGACGACGAAGAAGGCGAAGAGCAGCGTGATGAAGTCGGCGTACGAGACGAGCCAGCGCTCGTGGTTCTCGTGCTCTTCCTCGTGCTTCTTCTTGCTCATCTCAGGCCGCCTTCTTCTCCGCCTCGTCCTTGGGAGGCGCTTCCTCGCCGGTGAGCGCGCGGAGCTTTTCCTCGAGGACGCGGGGATTGAGCCCCTCCTGGATGGCGAGCACGCCTTCGGTGATGACCACCTTGCGCTCCATGGCCAGGCTGAACTTGCGCTTCATCTTGTTTGCCGAGGGGAGGAAGATCAGGTTCGCGAGCGCCACGCCGTACACCGTCGCCACGAACGCCACCGCGATGCCGCCGCCGAGCTTCGAGGGATCCGAGAGGTTCTCCATCACGTGGATGAGGCCGAGCACGGCGCCGATGATGCCGATGGTGGGCGAGTAGCCGCCGGCCGCCTCCCATACCTTGGCTGCGACCATGTTCTCCTGGTGCTCGGCGTCGATGGCAGCCTCGAGCGAGGATCGCGTCACGCTCGCGTCCACCCCGTCCACGACGTAGGACAGCGCCTTCCTGAGGAACTTGTCGTCGATCGTGGCCAGCTTGCCCTCCAGGGCGAGCACGCCGTCGCGGCGCGCGATGCTCGCGAGCTCCACGATCTGCTTCGTGACCGCGGACATGTCCTCCTTCTTGTCGGTGAAGGCGAGCTTGAACAGCTTCATGCCGCGCATGAAGTCCTTCTTCGGGAAGGAGACCATCACGGCGCCGAACGTGCCGCCGAGGACGATGATGGCGGCAGTGGCCTGCATGATCGAGCCCACGTGGCCGCCCTCGAGCATCTGCCCGAGCAGGATGCAGCCGAAGCCGAGGACGAGGCCGCCGATGGTGGTGATGTCCATGAGCTATTCCTCCGGCAGCCCGCGCGGGAATGGGAGGACATTGCCACGAACCTCGGGAACGCCATGCACCCGCCTCTGCCAGGCCTCGACGCGGTCCACCACCTCCGGCACGGACTCGCTCACCATGAGCTTCAGTCCGGTGGTGAGCAGGAGGACGGTGTCCGGTGTGGCTTCGGCGGTGAGGATGTGGTCGGCGTTCAGAATCAGCTCCTTCCCGTCGAGCCGCGTGAGCACGATCATGGTGCGGTCCTCCTGTCCTCATCGGCACGGCGGTGTGAAGGGTTAAGAGACCATCCGAAGAGCGGCGCGAGACGCGGCGCGAAGATACGGCTCCAGGCCTAGCTAGCGCTTCATCGCGATGAGCTCGGAGAGGAGCTGGTCAGCGGTGGTGATGGTCTTCGAGTTGGCTTGGAAGTTGCGCTGCGCCGTGATCATGCGGACGAACTGATCGGCAATGTCCACGTTTGACTGCTCGAGCGTCCCGGACGAGATGAAGGCGCGGCCGCCCGTGCCGGCCGCCCCCATGACCGCCTGACCCGAGCGGCGGGTCACCGCGTACAGGTTGCCGCCCGTGCGCTCGAGCTGGTCGGGCGCTGCCACGCGGGCGACGCCGACCTGACCGATAGGCCGGGTCTGGCCGTTGGTGAAGATGCCCTGGACGGTGCCCGTCTTGTCGATCTGGATCGAGGAGAGCTGGCCCGAGCTGAATCCGTCCTGGCCGACGAAGGTGGTCGCGCTCGCACCGGCGAACTGCGTGATGGCGGAGAAGTCGATGGTGAAGCCGAGCGGTGCGGCGCCCGGTGGATTGAACGCGCCGGCACCGATCGCACCCGACGTGAGGTTACCCAGGTTGTCGTAGGTGAGGCCGCCGTTGCCCGCGGGCGTCGCCACGCCACCGACGTCCGTCAGGGCATGCCAGTCCCACGCGGCATCCGTCGCGGGAGGGCCCGCCGTCGCGTCGGCCGTCTTCGAGAAGTAGACCTGAACCTGGTGGTCCGCGCCGAGCGAGTCGTAGACCGTGACGCTGGTGGAGAACGTGGAGCTGGTCGCCGGGTTCAACGGATCCCAGGCCGGCGCGAGGACGGCATCCGACTGCAGGTTCCCCTGGATGGTCACCGCCGAGGTCGGCAGCGGAGCCGAGCTGGCGTTCCCGACCTGAAGGTCGCCCAGCGCGCTCGCGATGTTGCCGGCCGGGTCGGCGGGGTAGCCTTGCACGCGCAGGCCGTCCAGGTTCACCAGGAACCCGCTGTTGTCGACCGTGAACTGGCCGGCGCGCGTCAGGAACGAGCCCTGCCGCCCGTCGCTCGTCGTTCCGCTCACCTCGAAGTACCCGGTGCCCTGCAGCGCCAGGTCGGTGGCGACTCCGGTGTTCGAGAGCGAGCCCTCGCTCAGGATCCTCTGCACCGCTTGCAGCCGCGAGCCGAGGCCGATCTGGCCCTGTCCCCCGACCACCGTCTGCGCCAGCGCGTCCGCGAATGCGGCCCGCTCGGATTTGAAGCCGACGGTGTTGGCGTTGGCGAGGTTGTCGCCGACGACGGACAGCTCGGCGCTGGCGGAGGAGAGGCCGGTGGTACCCGTGGATAGTGAAGTGAGGAGGCTCATGACGTTCCTTCCTTTGTGTGGCGCCCGCCGGGCGCGTCAGGACTGCGTGATCTGGACGACGTCCGACATGTTCACGAGGCTGCTGCCGACCATGAGCTGCGTCGCGCCCCCTGCCAGCGAGACGCCCCGCACGACCCCGCGGGCCTGTGCACTTACCGTGACTGCGCTGCCGTCGCTGGCCGTCGCCGACAGCGTCACGGTGTAGCGGCCCGACGGCAGCGCGTTACCGTTGCCGTCACGGCCGTCCCAGCCCAGGTCGAAGGCGCCCGCCGCGTGCGCGCCCGTCTCGATCGTGCGGACGGCCCGGCCGCTGGAATCCTGGATGACGGCGGTGACCGATCCGGCGGTCTCGAGTTTTGCCTGGAGCGAGGGCGGTGTGCCGGCGACCAGGTCCACCCCGTCGGTGTCGTAGGTCACGCTCCTGCCCACCATCGAGGCGGTGCTGGTCTGGTTCGACGAGCCTATCGTCTGCAGCAGCGTGTCGAGCCGGCTCGAGACGCCCTGCAGTTGCTCCAGGCTGGAGAACTGCGCCAGCTGCCCGATGAAGGCCTGGTTGTCCACGGGCTGGAGCGGGTCCTGGTTGGCGAGCTGGGCGATGAGGAGCTTCAGGAAGTCGTCCTTGCCGAGCACGTTCTTCTGCGCGACGGCGTCGGACTGCTGCGGCAGGCTCGTGCTGCTGGACACTGCGCTGGCGTTCGTGCTCATGGCCTCTTCCTCAGGCTGTCACGTGAACGCCGCCGGGCGTCACGGTGGGGGTTGGCTTGGTGGCCGGTACGGCTACCGGAATGCGGTCCCGCGCGTCGGCCGCCTCGCTCCACGCCTCGCGCCGTTCCTCGAAATCGCGACCGCCTTCGCCGGTGTTCCCGAGCGCGCTTCCCTCGCGGGAAGGGGCCTCGATGGCGAGCCGCAAGCCCTCGCCAGCTAGCGTTCGCGAGAGCTCGCCCGCGCGTGCCTCGACCGCGCGCCCCGCCTCGCCCTCCACGCGCAGGTGGAGGGCGCCGTCGCGCAGGCGCAGGTGCAGTTCGATGGAGCCGAGCGCGCCTGCGTCCACCGTGAGGTGCGCGGCGTGATGCAACACCGCGCCCTGCACGTCCTGGCCGGGCGGTGGAGGAGGGATCGGCGACGGCGCGCGTGAAGTGGCTGCCCGCGCCGTCGACGAGGCTTCCTGGGGCGACGCCACTGCGCTTGGCGGATCGAGGCGGGCTGCTGCTGGGGCAGCGCGCGGGTCTTCGTGCTCGCGCGATCTTTCGCGCGCTTTCTCGCGCGAGGACGCGGCCGCAGGGGCCTGCGATGGCGTCGCGAGCGGCTGCCTGGTTGCCAGGGTCGAGGCGAGGCGCGCGAGGCCGTCGCCGGTCAGCGCGGTCTTCTCGGATCGAGGCGGCGCGGGGGTGGCGGCGTGCCCGGCGTGTCCGGCAGGCGCGGCGGCGATGTGCCCGGCCGGTGAGCTGCCATTCGCGCTCTCGACCGGGTCCTTTCCGTCGGCCTCGCGCCGCTTGCGGGCAGGGACCCTGGGTGATCGGCTGCCGCCGGTCCGGCTCGAGGTGGCGGTGCCTTCGAACTGCCCTTGCTCACCCTGCTCCTCGAAGGCGGCGCCCTCGGCCGCGCCCGCGCCGTTCTCACCGATGGCGCGCTCGGAGTCCCCCTTGGCAGCACCGGCCCGGGCAGTGTGCACATGGTGCAACTTGTTCCGGCCGAGGTCGTGTGTGGCTCCCGTGGAACGTGCCAGGGCACGGCCGAGCAAGTCCCGGAAGGCGCCCCCGGGAGCCTCTGCCTTGCGTGCACGACCGCGAGCAGCGTCGGGGGCGTCCGATGGCGCGAGCTGGTCGGACAGCTTGGACAGAAGGGTTTTCACCGTGAGCCTCCGGCGGCCTCGGTCGAGGCCATGAGTGAAAAGAGCTCGGCGGCGGTCTCCGGCTTCATCTTCTCGAGCACGGTGCCGGCGTCGGCGGGTCGCATGTGCCGCAGGAGGTCCACGGCCAGCCTGCGTTCCAGCCGCGAGACGAGCGCCGCCGCCAGGTCCGGCTTCATGCCCTTGAGCGTCTTCGCGAGCGCCTGGCCGGGAGGCTTGCCGTCGGCGCGTACCTGCGGCGAAGGAGTCTTGGCGGAGGTGGCCCGCTTCGCCGCCTCCTCCTTCTCTTCCTTCTCCGCCTTCTTGACCTTCTCGTCGAGCCGCGCTGTCTCCGTCTCCAGCGCGGCGCGCGCCGCGGAGATGTCGGCGGCGAGCTTCTCCAGGCGCGCCCGCTCGCGCCCGAGCGCGGCGAGCTCTTCCTGGCGCCGCAGCGAGGAGACGCGCAGCTCGTCACGCAGTGCGCTGGCGCTGAGGGAGGGAGGAATGGCGCCCGTGGGCTGAGACGGCGCGCCCTCTCCCCCTGCAGGGGGCAGGGCGGGGCGAGTCCGGGCCTCAGACGCCATGCCCTCTCCCGCTCTGGGGGAGAGAGGAGGGTGAGGGGGAGCGGTCGAGGCCGAGGGCTTCTTCACCTCCGCTCCACCCGGCGAAGCGTGGGGGGTGGTCGGGCCGGTCGGCCCGGTCGAGGTCAGGCTCGGTCTGGGACTCAGGGCCGGGTTCGGGACGCCGGCGTCCGGGGTGGGAACGTGAGGGCCACCGGCCAGCGGCACCGCAGGCGCCTCCGCCTTCGGCGGCTCCGGTGCGATCGGGGCCGAAGGCTTCGCGCCTGCCAGAAGGGCGAGGGCGAGGAGCAGGCTAGCCACGGGTCGCCCCCTGGGGGGCGAGCCCGATCGACGCGAAGCCTTCCTTGCCCGGGGCCCCCTGGGGGGCTAGCGCACGTCGCAGCGAGGCCAGCATCTCGCTCATGGTCGAGCGTTCGTCCGGCTCCTGCCGCTGGAACGTCTGCAGCGCCTGGATGCACCGCAGGGCGCGATCGACACGCGGGTTCGAGCCCGCCACGTACGCGCCCACCTCGACCAGGTCTGCCGACTCGCGGTAGGCGGAGAGCACGTCGCGCGCCTGTCGCGCGAGCTCGCGGTGCGACGGGTCTACGATGTCGTTCATGACGCGGGAGATGCTGGCGAGCACGTCCACCGCCGGGAATTGGCCCGCCTCGGCGATCTTTCGCGAGAGTACGATGTGCCCGTCGAGCGTCGCCTTGGCGGCGTCGGCGACCGGGTCGGTCAGATCGTCACCCTCCGCCAGGACCGTGTAGAAAGCGGTGATGCTGCCCTCTCCCGCGTCGTTTCCCGCTCGCTCGACCAGCCGCGGCAGGATGGCGAAGGACGATGGCGGATAGCCCTTGGTGGTGGGGGGCTCGCCCGCGGCCAGGCCGATCTCGCGCTGCGCCTGCGCCACGCGCGAGAGCGAGTCGACGAGGAGCAGGACGCGCTTTCCCTGGCTCCTGAAGTGCTCGGCGACCGTCGTCGCGACCATGGCCGCGCGCACGCGCTTGAGCGGTGACTCGTCGCTCGTCGCCACCACCACCACGGCGCGCGCCAACCCCTCGCCCAGGTCGCGCTCGATGAACTCGCGCACCTCGCGGCCGCGCTCGCCCACCAGCCCGACCACCACCACGTCGGCGTCGGCGGATCGCGCCAGCATGCCGAGGAGCACGCTCTTGCCCACGCCCGGGCCGGCCATGATGACGAGGCGCTGTCCCTCGCCCACGGTGAGGCAAGCGTCGATGGCGCGGATGCCGAGCGGAAGCGGACGCACCACCCTGCGCCGCTCCATGGCCACCGGGGGGGTTGCGTGAAGCCGTGCGCGCGCGCGCAGCATGGGCACCGGCCCGCCGTCCATGGGACGGAGGGCGGCGTCCACCACGCGTCCGAGCAGCCCTTCACCGACAGAGATGCGGTCGGCGGCAGCGCGCGGGATCACGATGCAGCCCTCGCCGATCCCGTGGATGTCGGCGAGCGGCATGAGCCGCGCGGTCTGACCGAAGAAGCCCACCACCTCGGCCAGCACGGTGGCGCCGTCGGTCGCACGGATCTCACAGGCGGTGCCGACAGGCACGCGCGGGAGGGCGGCTTCCAGCACCAGGCCAGCGGCCCGCACCACCGTCCCGGTGAGCGGGAGCGGATCGGCCTCCGAGATGGCGCGCGCGATCGCGTCCAGGGAGATCGGACTCATGCCGCGGCTCCTCGACGCGGCGTGCCACCCCGCCCCGCACCGGCTGTAGCCCGCAGCCCGTAGCCCGTAGCCCGCTTCATGCCGCCCCCTCTCCAGCCGCGTCCACGGCGCGCCGGATCTCGGTCAGCCGCGTGGCCAGGCGGCCGTCCACCTGGCCGAAGTCGGCGTCCACCATGCAGTCGCCCCGCTGGAGGCCGGGGTCGTGCACGAACTCGACGCGCGCCGAGGTGATGCCGTCGAGCGCGGCGCGGCCCGCATCCGCCTCGAGCAGCGCCGCGTCCTCGGGCGTGAGCCTCACCACGATGCGGCGCGACTCGCCGGCGCGCCGGACGGCGGAGCGGACCAGCGCGAAGAGCGCCTCGGGGCTCTGCCGCAGCTCGGCCTCGAGGACCTTGCGTGCTACCTGGAAGCCGATCTCGATGGCGTCGGAGCGCGCTTGCTCGGCGAGCCGATCGGCCTGCGCGCGCAGCGTCTCCACCGCGGCTGCCACCTTCTGCATCGCCTCCCGGCGAATCGCGGCCAGGCCGAGGGACTCGTCGCCCTCGACCCGCGCGGCGGGGAGGGGCTCGGCGAGAGGCGCATGGTGCCGTGATCCCGGCGCCGGCGACGGCTGGCTGGCGTGGGCGAAGCGCACCGGTGCCGGGGTGGAGACCTCGGGGACCTCGGCGAGGAAGCGCGGGCGGCGGGCGAGTGAGGTGGGCATGGTTGGCACCGGGGCTTAGACCATGGCCTCGTTCGCGCCGACGATGGTGATGCGGCCCTGCTGCGCGACTTCCTGGGTGAGCTTCGCGATCTCGCCCTGGGCCGTCTCGACGGTGGAGAGCTTCACCGGCCCCATCGCCTGGAGGTCGTCCTCGAGCATCTCGGCCGCGCGAGCGGAGAGGTTGGAGAGGATCTTCGCCTTGAGCTCGGGGGTGGCTCCCTTGAGCGCCACCGAGAGCTTGCTGGTGTCGATCTCGCGCAGCAGGGTTTGCAGATCGCGGTCGGAGAGCGTTCGCAGGTCGTCGAAGGTGAAGAGCCGGCCGCGGAGCTCTGCCGCGAGCGGCGCCGAGTCCTTCTCGATCTCGGCGATGACCTCGCCCTGCTGCTGTGCGCTGCAGCGGCGCAGGATGTCGAGCGCCACCGCCTTGCCGTTCACCTTGCGCATGCCGCCGGCGACCAGCGCCTTCAGCTCGGAGGTGAGCGCCTGCCCGATCTCGCGCAGTACCTCGGGTGACACCGAGTCGATGACGGCCATGCGGCGCAGGATGTCGGCCCGTTGCTTCTCGGGGATCTTCTCGATCACCGCGGTGGCGCGCGCGCTGTCGATGGAGGACAGGACGAGGGCCACCGTCTGCGGCTGCTCGTGCGCGAGCACCATCGCCAGAGAGTCCGGGTCTGCCTGCGACACCGGCCCGAACACCTCGTCCGGCGGGGCCGACGGCTCGCCGTCGAACGCGCGGTGCGCCGCATCCGCGCCGAGCGCCTTCACAGCGGCCTCGCGGAGCATCTGATCGGAGGCCGAGGTGTCGGCGTCCGTCGACTCCATGGCCTCGACGAACGACCGCAGCGCATCAGGCACCGCTTGCGGCGGCTGCCCGCGCAAGCTCTTGGCGCCGAGCGCGATCATGCGCAGCTCCGGCTCGGCCAGCTGGCGAAAGAGGGTGCCCGCCGTGTCGGTCCCGAGCCCGAGCAGGACCGCGGCAGCGCGGGTCAAGCCCGGCCCGGCCTCCTCCGTGGTCGCGATCGCGCGCTGCGCGACCTGGGTATCTTGCTCAGGCACGGGGGCCTCCCTCGGTCATCCAGCCCTTGAGGACGAGCGCTGCACGGGCGGGGTCCTTGGCCGCGAGCTCCTGGGCGCGCTCTCGCAACGCTTCCCTGGGGTCCTTGGGAGGGGCTGCTGCGCCGGGGAGGAGCGAGCCGCCGGCGCCGACGAAGCGTGCTTCCAGCTCCGACACGCGTTCGCCGGGGACCAGCTGCGGCTGCGCGACAGGGGCGGGCGCGGATCGGCGGCGCAGCAGCAGCGCGGCCAGCACGACGAGCACGAGCAGGGCCGCGCCGCCGGCGACGAGCCAGGAGCGTGGCGGGAGCTTCGAGGCCACGGGGGCAGGCGCGCTGGCCTGCGCCACATCCTCGGCGCGCACGAAGGGAGCGCTCGAGATGTCGAGGTCGTCGCCTCGCTGGGCGTCGAAGCCGACGGCCCGCTTGGCCAGCTCGCCGAGCCGCGTCACCTCGGCGTCGGGCCGCGGCTTGCCGGACGCGCCGTCGAGGAGCACCGCGATGGACAGGCGCTTCAGGCGCGGCACCCGCTGGACGGTGGTGGTCGTGGTCCGGGAGACGTCGTAGTTGCGGATCTCGTCCAGGAGCGAGGACGAACCCCGGTTCAGCGCACCCGGCACCAGCGGCTGCGGCTGGAGCGGCTGGTTGGCGGCGGCGCCGGCGATGCCGTTCGGTGCGCTCGAGTCCTGGTTCTGCGCCTGCGTGACGTGGCGCTCGCTGCGGAGCGCGGTCGCGTCGGGATCGACCGTCTCGGCGCTGGTGCTGACCTCGGAGCTGTCGATCTGGGCGGTGACCCGCGCCACCACCGCACCCGGCCCGACCGCCTGCTCGAGCAGCTCCACCACGCGCCGCTCGAGATCGCGCTCCAGCTTGCGCTGGTAGGCGTTGGCCTCGCCCCAGGGCGTCTCTGCCGAGAGCACGTTGCCCTTGCCGTCCACCAGGGTCACGCTCGTCGCCGCCAGGCCAGGGACGGCCGAGGCGACCAGGTGTCGGATGCCGGCCACTTCGCGCTCCTCGAGCGTGCGGCCCGGCTGGAGGTTCAGCACGACCGCCGCCGAAGCCTTCCGATCCTCGTCCTTGAAGAGGCCCTTCTCGGAGAGCGAGAGGTGCACGCGCGCGGAGCGCACGGGCCCGAGCCGGGAGATGGTGCGCGCCAGCTCGCCCTCGATGGCGCGGCGCAGGTTCACCTTCTGGGTGAATTCGGAGACGCCCAGGTCGCCCCGATCGAAGAGCTCGAAACCGACGCCGCCGCCTCGCGGTAGGCCGGCCCCGGCCAGGAGGAGGCGGGCGTCGTAGACCTTCTGCGCCGGCACGGCCAGCGCTGAGCCGCCCGCCTCGAGGCGGAAGGGTACGCCGGCCGCCTTGAGAGTGGCGGCGGCCTCGCTCGAGTCCTCCGCGGTGAGGTTGGTGAAGGCGTACTGCCAGCCGTCCGAAGAGGACATGGTCAGGGCGACGGTAGCCGCGCCGAGGCCGAGCAGGACCACGAGGATCACGGCCTTGACCGCGCCGGGGAGCGCGCCGAGGTGGGAGGGGAGCTCCCGGACCTGCTTCACCAAGGGTTCCATCGATCAATCCGTTAGACGCCCATCCGCATGATTTCCTGGTATGCGTCGACGAGCTTGTTGCGCACCTTCATGGCCACGCGCAGCGCGGTGTCCGCCTTCTCCAGCGCCAGCGCGGTCTCGTGGAGGTTGCCACCGCCCAGGGCGACCTGATCCGCGTTCCTGTCGGCGTCCAGCTGGAGCTTCTCGACGGTGCCGAGCGCCTGTCCGAGCGCGTCGCTGAAGCTCCCGCCGCTTCCGCCCTGTACCGCGCCGGCGCCAGGTCGCGTCGGGTCGAGGACTTCGAGGTCACGTGCGATGGGGGGGAGGGTGGTGGGGATGAGGGTGACGGGGGCCATGTGCTACCTCGCGATGTCGAGGCCCCGCTGGGCCATGGTCTTGAGGGTCTCGAGGGCCGAAGCGTTGGCGTCGTAGGCGCGCGAGGCGGACATCAGATTCACCACTTCGTGGACCGGGTTCACGTTGGGCAACGTCACGAACCCCTGCCCGTCGGCGTCGGGATGGGACGGGTCGTAGACGCGGCGGCCGGGCGCCTGGTCCTGCGCCACTTGCGCCACCCGCACGCTCATGGGCTGTCCACCGCTCGCCTGGGCAAGCTGGTCGCCGAAGGGCACCGCCTCCAGCACCGGATCGAGTCGCCGGTAGGGCTTGCCGTCGGAGCCGCGGGTGGACTCGGCGTTGGCCAGGTTGGAGGAGGCTAGGTTCACGCGCACGCGCTCGGCGGCGAGGCCGGAGGCGCTGATGCGGAGTGCGGAGAGGAAGTCCATGGTCGAAGCTCCCGGGCTCAGGCGGTACCGTCGGACGCGGCGTAGCGGAGGATGGCGAGCTTCTTCTGGGCAGCGCGGGCGGCGGCGCCGTACTGGATGGCGTTCTCGGCCACGGCGGCGAGCGCGCGGTCCACGTCCACCGCGTTCCCGTCGAGCCCGGCGCCGGTGCCCTGGCTGATGGTGACGGGCGAGCCGACCGCCCCCGGGGCAGCGCCTGCGGCCGAGAGGGGGATGTCGCCGGTGGCGCCCTCGACGGCGTGGCCAGCGCTGGCCAGGGTGATGCCCTTCGAAGGGACGGGCGGCGCCGTCTGGAGTTCTTGCGCGCGCTCGCGCATGGCCGCGGCGAAGTCGACGTCGCGGGGCAAGTAGCCGGGTGTGTTCGCGTTCGCGAGGTTGCCGGCGAGGACGTTGTGGCGGAGCAGGCGCACGTCGAGGGCGTGCTCAAGGGTGCCGAGGGTCTGGTCGAAGATCTTCATGAGGTCTCCTCTGAAGTCTCCTCTTGCGAGGTCCGTGCCCGCAGGGCGCCGCGCCATGGCTGGCTGATTTCGTCGGCCGCGATGGATGCGCTCGGCCAGAGTTGCCCGGCGGCAGGTTCGGCCGCCTCCACGTTCACTCCTGCCTCACGGTAGGTGCGGAGCTTGTTGCGCAGGGTGCGCAGGCCGATCCCGAGCAGCCGCGCGGCGTGGGTGCGATTGCCTCGGACGCGCCTGAGCGCCTCGGCGATGGCGAGCCGCTCCAGTTCGCCCAGATCGAGGGGCAGGTCACCCTGCAGAGCGAGGGCTCGTCGCCCGTCGAGGGTTGGCGTGTGCGGCGTGGGGGCTTCTCGCCCGTCCAGGGACAGGGCGGCCGGGGGTCTCATCTCCTTCAGTGCGTGTAGGGCGGGGGCCTGTCCCCCGCCGACCGAGAGTCCCAGATGCGCGGCGCCCAGCACCGGGCCGCGGCAGCGCACCAGGGCGCGCTCCAGCATGTTGCGCAGCTCGCGCACGTTGCCTCGGAATGGGTTCACCCTGAGCGCTGCCAGCGCGGCCTCGTCGAGCAGCGGCGCAGGTCGGCCCAGCTCGCGCGAGGCGTCGGCGATCAGCGCGGTGGCGAGCGCCGGCAGATCCTCGAGCCGGTCGCGTAGCGGCGGCAAGACGATCGGGAAGACGTTCAGGCGATAGTAGAGGTCCGAGCGGAAGAGTCCGCGCTGCACCATCTCGCCGAGGTCCAGGTTCGAGGTGGCGATGACGCGCACGTCCACCGGCACCGGGCGCTGGCCGCCCAGCCGATCCACCTCGCGCTCCTGCACGACGCGCAGGAGCTTGGCCTGCAGCGGGAGCGGTAGCTCCGAGATCTCGTCGAGGAGGAGGGTGCCGCGCTGAGCCTGCTCGAAGCGGCCGGCTCGCCGCTCGAAGGCGCCGGTGAAGGACCCCTTCTCGTGACCGAAGAGCTCGGACTCCAGGAGTTCCGCAGGCAGCGCGGCGCAGTTCACGGCCACCCACGGGCCGGGACGTCGTGATTCGGCGTGGAGGAAGCGCGCCAGCAGCTCCTTGCCGGTGCCGCTCTCGCCCAGGAGGAGCACGGTGGTGAGCGTCGGCGCGACGTCGCGCGCAGCTTCGATCACCTCGCGCATGGCGGGGCTCGCTGCGACGGGGACCTGGCTGGCGGCGATCGGAGCGGCGCTGACAGCGGCGGAGCTCATGGGTGGGTCCCTTCCACGATGCCGCGGGCCGCCCGCGCCGAGCGGTCGGCGGCTGCGAGGAGCGCGCTCGCGTCGGCGGTGGTGGAGGGTG
>MEMX01000006.1:36174-36264 GCA_001768075.1 Anaeromyxobacter sp. RBG_16_69_14
CTTGCCCGCGCGGGCGCGGGCGAACTCGAGCACGACGCCGGCCCGCACGCGATCCCCTCCGGCGAGGTACAGCTCGGAGGTGCGCAGGAG
>MEMX01000006.1:36307-36541 GCA_001768075.1 Anaeromyxobacter sp. RBG_16_69_14
GCGAGGACGCTGGCGGCGAAGATCGGCGCGCCCTCGCGCTCGGCGATCGCCGCGACGGCGACCTCGGTCTCGTAGGCTGTAGGTCCGTGATCGCGCTCCGGTATCTCGAGCCAGAGCAGTACCGCGTCGGCCGCGTCGGGTCCGGGCGCGAGCAGCGCCGCCCGCGCCACCCCGCGGCACACCGCTGGCGCGCCGGCGCAGGGGCTTGTCCTGGGATCGCCGGTGACGAGCGAG
>MEMX01000006.1:36568-47405 GCA_001768075.1 Anaeromyxobacter sp. RBG_16_69_14
GGCCGGCCCAGGAAGGCGAGGGCGCGGGCGCGGCGGAGCGCGAGGTCGCGGGCGAGCGGTTTCGGCAGGCCCTCGGTAGCGTAGAGCGACTCGGCGTGCGCGCTGTCGACGCACGACCAGGAGAGCTCGCACAGCCGCGTCGCGGCGATCCGTTCCCAGGGCTGGCCCTGGGCGCGGCTCCAGTGCTCGGCGGCGGTGTGGACGTCGCCCTCGGCGAAGGCGAGGTCGCCCATGCGCAGCGCCGCGAAGCCTCGTGCGGGCCCTTCCGTGATCTCCTCGAGCGCTGCGCGTGCCGCCGCGCGGTTGCCACGCGCGAGCTGGCACTCGGCGCGGCTCGCCGGCGTCGAGCCCGGACAGGTCGCGCCGAGGCCGAGAGAAGGTGGATCGAAGGCCACCAAGGCCGGACCGTCCTCCCCGTCCCACGGCAGACCGCGCGTCTCGCTGATCTCGAGGAGGTATCCCCCCTCGCGCTGGACGAGCCGCGCGACGATCCGCTTCGAGCGGCAGCGGAGGCGCAGCTCTGTCGGCCGCTCCTCGAGTCCGGTGCACACCGCGCGCGGCGCCGCGCGGGTAGCGCGCGCCAGGGCCGGGATCGAGCGGGATGGCGCCTCGATCACGACCAGGGCCTCGAGCGCGCGGACCCGCACGGACAGCGGTCCCCCCACGTCCGGCAAGGGCACGTGCTCGATCGACTCCACGGCGTCCACCGCGATGGGCCGCGGCGGCTCGGCGAGGGTGGGCGTGGCGGTCACGGTGGTCATGGCGGTCAGCGTCAGGATGGCGACGAGCAGCGTCACGAAACCGTTTCTTTGCAACCGTTGTGCTCGGCGCGGGTGCGCGCGCGCAGGGGGATCGGGGTACACGGAGGGCATCACGGGCGGTGTCGCTCGCGGCTCGAGTCAAGACGGAGGGCGTCGGGGTCAGAGGCTTGGCGCTGCCGCTTCGCGCTGCCGGCGGCGCAGCTTCTCGACCAGCGTGGTGCGCTGCAAGCCGAGGAGATCGGCGGCGGCCTTCTTGTTGCCGCGCGTGTGCGCCAGCGCCGCGTCGATGTAGGACTCCTCGAGCTGGCGCAACATGGCTGGCAGGTTGACGGGCCGGTCGTCGTCGAGCGCGATCTCGGCGGCGGTCGGCGCTGCGGGTACGCGGAAGAGGGCGCGCACCTCGCTCGCCACGGAAGGTGCGTCCGGCTGCTCCGGCGCCGACTGAACCGGCGGCAGGGGCGTCACCTCGGCGCTGTCTGGTCTCAGGTGAGACGGCAGGTCGACGACGCGGATGGCCGGGCCTTCGGCACACACCGAGAGGCGTTCGACGAGGTTCTCGAGCTCGCGGACGTTGCCCGGCCAGGAGTGCTCCTCGAGCAGCTTCAGGACGTTCGGCTCGACGGGGCGCGTCTCGCCGCGCGTGCTCCAAAAGTGCGCGAACAGGTGCGGGATGTCCCCGCGGCGTCGGTGCAGCGGCGGAACCTCGATCGGGCAGACCAGGAGGCGGTAGTAGAGGTCGCGGCGGAAGCGTCCGGCGGCGACCTCGGCGGCGAGGTCGCGGTTGGTCGCGGCGACCAGGCGGAAGTTGGCAGGCACCGACTCGGCCGACCCCACGGGCTCGTAGCAGCGCTCCTGGAGGACGCGCAGCAGCTTCACTTGAAGGCTGAGGGGCAGCTCGCCGATCTCGTCGAGGAAGAGCGTGCCTCCGTCCGCGGCGGCGATGCGGCCCCGCCGCGCGCTGACGGCGCCGGTGAAGGCGCCCTTCACGTGGCCGAAGAGCTCGCTCTCGAGGAGGGCCTCCGGGATGGCGCCGCAGTTCACCGCCACGAGCGGACGCGCCGCGCGCGGGCTGCGCTCGTGGAGGAGGCGCGCGAACACCTCCTTGCCCACACCGGTGTCGCCGGAGATGAGGACGGTGGCCTCGCTGGAGGCGATTCGGCTACATGTGCGGACGAGGTCGACGATGGGAGAGCCAGGTCCGTGGACCAGCGCTGTCTTCGGCGTCGTCGTCTCGATCGAGGTTGCGGTCAGGGCCATGTCGTCTCCGTCACGTTCGCGTCGTGTTGAGCAAGCGCGGGGCCATGACGTCAGGGCGATGGCGTCAGCGGAGACACGCGGGTTTTCGGTCGCCAGCGGTGTGGCGCCCAGTGAGTCGAGCCAACCCCCGGGTTTCCCGACGGGTCCCACTGATACTGTGAGAGGCGCCTTCGTGCCCCATGATCGCGGGACATGGCGCGGTGGCGTCACGGTGACGAGCGCGGTCTGTCGCCCACCTGCGCTGCTGGCGAGCGCTGGTGGGGAGAGGTACGCAGGGTGTGGTTCCGATCCTGAGCAAGCGATCGAGTCCAGGTCCAGGAATCCGTTGCTCGGGATGAGCGCCACGCCCGGTACGCATCGCGCCGCTTGCGATCGCCATTCTTGACACCCCTTCCGCGCGGCGGGTAACGTCCGGTCCTTCCTCGATGTCCTCCCCGACACTCCCCGGTGACCCTGGCGCTCCCGCGCGCGCCGCCTTCATCGCTCCCGAGACGCGCTGGGTCGATCTCCCGGGGGAGCTTCCCCTCGAGCTGGGAGGCGCGCTGCAGGGTGTGCGCGTCGCCTACCGCGCATGGGGCAGCCTCGACGCCGCTGGCGAGAACGCGGTCGTCGTTTGTCACGCGCTCACCGGCTCGGCCGACGCGGACCGCTGGTGGACCGGCATGTTCGGGCCTGGGCGCGCGTTCGACCCCGATCGGGACTTCATCGTCTGCTCGAACATCCTGGGCAGCTGTTACGGCACGACCGGTCCCACCTCGCTCAACCCGCAAACCGGGCGGCCGTGGCTCGGGGACTTCCCTGCCATCACGGTCCGCGACATGGTCCGCGCCCAGCGCGAGCTCCTGCGCGCGCTCGGCGTGAAGCGCGTGCGGATGGCGGTCGGGGGATCGCTGGGTGGCATGCAGGTGCTGGAGTGGGCACTCTCCTACCCGCAGCTGGTGGAGGCCATCGTCCCCATCGCCATCAGCGCGAGGCACTCCGCCTGGGCCATCGGCCTCTCCGAGGCGCAGCGCCAGGCCATCTACGCCGACCCGCGCTGGAAGGGCGGCCGCTACGACCTCGCCGACCCGCCCAAAGCGGGGCTGGCCGCGGCGCGCATGATGGCGATGTGCATGTATCGCCACAAGTCGAGCTTCGACGAGCGCTTCGGGCGCCGGCCGCAGACGGCGGACCTCTTCGCGATGGAGAGCTACCTCCGCTACCAGGGCCAGCAGATGGTCGAGCGCTTCGACGCGGCGACCTACGTGGCGCTCACGCGCGCGATGGACACGCACGACGTGGCGCGGGCGAGGGGCGACCTGGACGAGGTCCTGCGTAGCATCCGCCTCCCCGCGCTGGTCGTCTCCATCGACTCGGACGTACTCTACGTGCCCGAGGAGCAGGAGGAGATCGCCCGCGGCATCCCTGGCGCCCGGCTGGCGCGCCTCGCCTCGAGGGACGGCCACGATGCCTTCCTCATCGACGTGGACTGGCTCTCCGACACGGTCGCCGAGTTCCGCGGTCGCGCGTCGGCGCGGCGCGCGGTCATCTCGCGTCCGAGCGCGGCTCCTGCGCGCGCGCTGGATCGGCAGGAGGTGAGCCTGCTCGTCCTCGGCAAGGGGAAGGTGGGGGGCGAGCTGCTCGACCAGATCGCACGGCAACGCGGGGCGCTGGAGCGCGACTACGACGTGGCGGTCCACGTCGTCGGGATCGCCGACCGGCGCTGCACGCTCTTCGACGAGGGCGGGATCGACCTCACCCGCTGGCGCGAGCTCGTCGGTGGCGCGCCGGGGACCGGGCCCTTCGCCCTGCCGGCGGGAAAGACCGTCCTGGATCGGCTCGGCCGCCTGGCCATCCCGGCGCTGGTGGACGTGACCGCCGCAGACGGAATGGAGGACGTGTACGCCGAGGCTTTCCAGCGGGGCGTGCACGTGGTCGGCGCCAACAAGCGGCCGCTGGCGGTGAGGTGGCCCGCGCACGAGTCCTTGGCGGCTGCCCGGCGGCGGTACCACCGCCACCACCTGTACGAGAGCGCGGTGGGTGCGTCCCTGCCAGTCATCGACACCTGCGGAGTTTCGTTCGCACCGGCGACCGCGTGCACCGGATCGAGGGGTCGCTGTCGGGGACGCTCGGGTTCGTGACGAGTGAGGTGATGAAGGGGGCGCCCCTGTCCCTGGTCGTGCGCTGGGCGCGGGAGCTTGGCTACACCGAGGCCGACCCGCGCGATGATCTGTCCGGCCTGGATTCCGCGCGCAAGTCGGTCATCCTAGCGCGCGAGCTCGGCCTGAGT
The DNA here is from genome assembly GCA_001768075.1 of Anaeromyxobacter sp. RBG_16_69_14. Classification (GTDB taxonomy): domain Bacteria; phylum Myxococcota; class Myxococcia; order Myxococcales; family Anaeromyxobacteraceae; genus Anaeromyxobacter_A. The sequence goes on from MEMX01000006.1 coordinate 40,856, forward strand.
GCGTCCCTGGAGGACGTGAGCCGCGAGCCGCTGGTGCCGGCCGAGCTGCTCCAGCCAGGGACATTGCAGGATCTCTACGAGGCGCTGCGACGGCATGACCGGGCCATGGCGGAGCGGTGCGAGCGCCTGAGGCGCGAGGGCCTGGCGCTGCGCTATCTGATGTCCATCGCGGTGGAGGACGGGCGGGGCCAGCTGCGGCTCGCGCCGGCCGAGGTGAACGGGGCGCATCGGGCAGCTCAGCTCCAGGGCGTCGAGGCGTACGTGGCGTTCACCACGGATCGGCACCACGAGCATCCGCTGGTGGTGCAGGGCGCCGGCGTCGGGGGAGCCCTGACGGCGGGCGGCGTGCTGGCCGAGATCCTCCGCTTGGCGGTGGGGCACGGGGCGAGGTGAGGGCGAGGCCCTCTTGGTGTCCTACCCCAGAAGAACCGGCCTTCACGGATCGGCGGGCGTATCGTTGGCGCGGGAATCAACGCAAGAGAGGGTTCCGCGATGGCGATCTCCAGCAAGAGCAGGGCGACGGAGCTGATGCAGGATCTCGAGGCCCTCGGGCGCACGCTGCAGGACGTGGGGCGGACCCTGGTAAAGGGGACCGGGAAGACGATGGTCGCCGCAGCCGAGGATACGCTCGGGGTCGCCGAGGACGCGCTGGCCGCAGCGACGAAGAAGCTGAAGAAGGTGCGGACGCAGGTGAAGAAGCGCGCGGCTGCGCCTTCTCGCGCGAGGTGACGAGCAGTTCCTCGCCGTTCTCTCGTCGTCCGGCTTTTCGTAGGGCGGGGACATTCGCGACCATGCGAAGCGTCAGCTCGTGGCAACAAGCCAGGGCAGCGCAGAGAACGTCACCCGGAGTCGGTGCATCGTGAGGGCCGCCGTGCGCAGCGTGGGTGGCAATGGTCCACGCTGAGTGTCCCTTCTGTGGCAGCACGGATGCATGAAAGGGATCACCGAGGTCGTGGGCCACGGTGCCTGCTCGATCGAGCACACGTGCTGCTGACGGGTCGCTCCGGTAGCGGGCGAGTAGTGGGGCTTGTCGTTCGCGCACACTGACATGAAGCATGGCTTCCTCCTCTGGATTCGGATGCCGATCCAGGAGGGGGCGCAGCTGACTCGAAGTGGTATCGGCCGCGCCATGCGCTCACGGTAGCCGAAGTGCGTCACATGCGGGCGGCGGCCTTGAGCGTGGCGATGTCGATCTTGACCATCTTCAGCATGGCGTCGCTGACCCGCTTGGCGCGCGCCGGTGCCGACGGGCCAACTTACGGCTTGTAGATCTGCGCGTAACGATCCGAGGTGTTCTGGTTCGAGGAGTCCCTCGGGTAGACGTGCCAGGCGCCACTGCCGCCGTTGTTGAACAGGTTCTCGAACGCCAAGATGTCGCGGTTGTCTTTGAAGAAATTCCACATCTTGTTCACGATGTTGGGATTGTCGCCGTAGCCGTACTGATTGCGGTCGCTCGACCACTCTGGCACCGCCACCGGCGCTCGCGGAGCCCCAGGCCTACGCCGCCGTCTGCCGCGGTACACCCACCCTCGTCATCGAGTGGGAGCGCACCATCACCGGATGCTACGCCTCGCCCTTCTCCCCCGTCTTCGCCTCGCCCACGCCGTACTTCCGCATCTTGCCTTGCAGCGTGGTGGGCTTGAGGCCCAGGAGCGTCGCGGCGCCGGTCGGGCCGTAGACGCGGCCGCCGCACGCGGCCAGCGCGCGCTCGATGAGCGTGCGCACCTCGTCGTCGAAGCGGCCGGGGGCGGCATCTGCCGCAGCTGGCGCTTGCGCGATCCGCGGCGCGGGGAGCTCGGGCAGCTTCAGCTCGGCCCCGGGTGAGAGGATGAGGGACCGCTGGAGAAGGTTCTCCAGCTCCCGGACGTTCCCGGGCCAGTCATGCCGCTCCAGCACGACCCACACGTCGTCCGGGACGCGCGGCGGCTTCTTGTGCATGAGCGCCGCCTGCTGTGCCAGGAAGTACTCCGCGAGCGGCCTCACGTCCTCGCGCCGCTCGCGCAGCGGCGCGAGCTGCACCGGAAACACCGAGAGCCGGTAATAGAGGTCGGAACGGAAGGTGCCTTCCGCGACCATCTTCTCGAGGTCGCGGTTGGTGGCCGCCACCACGCGCACGTCCACCTTCACGTTCTCGGACCCGCCTACGCGCTGGATCTCCTTCTCCTGCAGGACGCGCAGGAGGCGCACCTGCACGCTCGGTGGCGCGTCGCCCACCTCGTCGAGGAAGATCGTCCCGCCCTCCGCCTGCTCGAACTTGCCGGCGCGGCGCCGCGTGGCGCCGGTGAAGGCGCCCTTCTCGTGGCCGAAGAGCTCGCTCTCGATGAGCGTGTCCGGGATCGCGCCCAGGTTCACGACCACGAAGGGAGCGCCGAAGCGCGGTGAGAGGTCGTGCACCATGCGCGCGAGCCCCTCCTTGCCGGTCCCGGTCTCGCCGCGGATGAGGACCGTGCTGCCGGACGGCGCGGCGAGGCGGACGCGCTCGAGGACGGCCTTCATCGCCGGGCTCTCGGCGAGGTAGCGCGAGTCGCGCTTGATCTGCCGGATCTCCTCCTTGAGGAGCGTGTTCTCCCGATCGAGGAGCCGGTTGAGCCGCTGGACCTCCTCCACCATCAGGCTGTTGTGGAGCGCGATGGCCACCAGGTGGGCCACCTGCTTCGCGACCTGGAAACAGCAGTCGAGGAGGCCTTCGTTGGGAGGGTGGGCGATGTTGAGCGCACCGAGCGCCTCGTCCTCGAAGACGAGCGGAAAGGAGACGAGCGAGCCGTATCCGAGATCCGCCAGCCAGCGCTCCTCGTGGAACCGCGGGCGCGCGCCGTCGATGGGATCGACGACGACCGGGTGCCGCTCGGCGAGGGCGCGGCCCGCGGCCGAGCCGTTCAGGTCGAGCCACGTACCGGCTTTCGAGTCCGGGTGTCGCGGATCCGAGACGAGCGCGATCTGCGCCCGTCCCGGCGCGTCCTCGAAGACGCGGAGGATGGCGACGCGCGTCGTGCCGAAGCGCTGGTTGAGCAGGTGCCCGGTGCGCTCGAGTACTGTCTGGAGGTCTACCGTCGAGAGGACGGCCTCGATGGCCTCCTCCACGATGCGCTGGTGGACGTCGTGTGCACGGACGACGGGGAGGGGCGGCATCGAATGTAGCTACCCGGTGGCGGTTCTCACGTCACCCAAATCACGTTTCCACCCGCATTTCGGTGCCGGGCCAACCAAATCCAGTTGTCCGGCACTGCGTCGCTTTCCGCAATCTGCAGCAAGAACAGCAGAATAGCTCGATGGCAAAGCTGTTGCTCCAGGGCGAGACCAGGATCGCTGGCGCATCGACGCCGGTGACACCGCACAAGCGCGGCCGAAGCCGCCCCGAGGAGCCCATGGACGCCATCGAGACCCTGATGAACGAGCACCGTCGGATCGAGCACGCGCTCGACGCCCTGGTCGCCTTCGCGGACGAGGTCCGACGCAAGACCACCGACGACAAGGAGGAGCTCGGGCGCTTCGTGACCTTCATCCGCGAGTTCGCCGACGCGCACCACCACGGCAAGGAGGAGGCCATCCTCTTCGCGGCCATGGTGGAGGCGGGCTTCCCGCGCAATGGCGGGCCCATCGCGGTGATGCTCTCGGAGCACGACCAGGGCCGCGCCTACGTGCGCGTGCTGGCCGAGCTCTCCGCCAAGCAGGCGGCGTGGACCGTCGAGGACCGCCAGCGCCTGGCCGAGGCCGCCTACGGCTACGCGAACCTCCTGCGCGCGCACATTCACAAGGAGGACGCGATCCTCTACCCGATGGCCGAGCAGCGCCTGCCGCCCGAGGCGCTCGCGCGCGTCTCCGCCGACTGCGACGACTACGAGGCGAAGAGGATCAGCTCGGGTGAGCTCGAGCGGCTGCAGCGCCTCTCGGAGGAGCTGCTCGCCCGGCACGCGCCGCTGTCCCGCGACGAGCCGTCGCCGCGGCCCCAGTTCAGTGGCTGCTGCTGAGCACGAGATCCACGTCCCACGCCCTCGCCGAAGTCTGGCGGGGGACATGCCCCCGCCCAACGGCGTTGCGCCTACACCCGGCGTCGTACTGCCGTGCGCCCTGCAGTTCTGAAAAAAGTTGCCCCGATGCACCCGAAGCAAAACGAGACCGCCATGCCGAACGCACGCAGCAAGGCCATCCTGCTCTTCGTTCTCGTCGCCGCCTTCACCGTCCTCATCTTCGGCGGCACCAAGATCAACGAGAACAAGCCGCCCATCCCGGCGAAGGTCGTCGACGCCGCCGGGCAGTCCGTCTTCACGTACGACGACATCATGGCTGGCCAGCGTTTCTACCTCGCTCACGGTGGGCAGCACATCGGCTCGATCTGGGGGCACGGGGCCTACCTCGCCGCCGATTGGTCCGCCGACGCGCTCCACCGCACCGGCCTCGTGACGGCGGGCCTCGCGCACGGGCTCGCCCCCGACGCGGCGCGCGCCTTCTCCCAGGAGGACCTCGAGGCGCTCGAGGCCGGCGAGAAGGGGCGCGTCAGCGCGCTGGTGGCGAAGGAGCTCAAGGCCAACCGGTACGAGGCCGCCACCGACACCCTCGTGCTCTCGCCCGGGCAGGCCGCCGCCATCCCCGAGCTCACGCGCTACTACACCGATCTGTGGGGCAACGGCTCCGATGCCATGTCGATCCCCAAGGGCGTCGTGAAGAGCGCCGAGCAGGGCCGGCAGCTCACCGCGTTCTACTTCTGGACCGCCTGGGCGGCGGTCACCAACCGCCCCGGCGAGACCTACTCGTACACCGCGAACTGGCCCTTCGACCCGCTGGTCGGCAACGGCCCCCTCCCGTCCGCGCTCGTCTGGTCCATCGCGTCGGTCGTGCTGCTCATCCTCGGGATCGGGCTCGCCATCTACCTGTACATGCGCAACCGAGAGGCGGACGAGGAGCCGAAGTTCACCCCCCTCGCGGAGCCGAACCCGACCCCGAGCCAGCGCGCCACGCTGCCCTACTTCCTCGTCGCGCTCGTCCTCTTCCTCCTGCAGGCCGTCCTGGGCTCGGTGACCGGCCACTACGCCGTCGAGGGCAACAAGATCTTCGGCCTCGACCTCACGCACCTCATCCCCTACGCCGCCACCCGCACCTGGCACCTCCAGCTGGCCGTGTTCTGGATCGCCACCTGCTGGCTGGCGACCGGCCTCGTCATAGGGCCCGTCATCGGCGGCAAGGAGCCCAAGGGCCAGAAGGCGCTCGTGCTCACGCTCCTCGGCGCGCTCGTGGTGGTCGTCCTGGGCGCCCTCACCGGCACCTGGGCCGGCATCCAGGGCAAGCTCGGGAACGACTACCTCGTCGGCAACCAGGGCTACGAGTACATCGAGCTCGGCCGCGTCTGGCAGGTTGCCCTCATCGCCGGCATGCTGCTCTGGCTCGGCCTCGTCTACCGGGCCATCAAGCCAGCGCTCGCGGCCGAGAAGGACAAGGGCGGCCTCACCCACCTCCTCCTCTACGCCTCGGTCTCCATCCCGCTCTTCTACTCGGCCGGCCTCTTCTACACGCCGGGCAGCCACATCTCGAACGCCGACTACTGGCGCTGGTGGGTGGTACACCTCTGGGTGGAGAACTTCTTCGAGGTCTTCGCCACGGTCGCGCTCGCCTTCGTCCTCACCCGCATCGGCGCGGTGAAGCAGAGCTCGGCGACCCGGGCCACCTACTTCTCCATCATCCTCTATCTCGGCTCGGGCATCATCGGCACCTTCCACCACCTGTACTTCTCCGGCTCGCCGCTCTTCATCACGTCGCTCGGCGCGACCTTCTCGGCGCTGGAGGTGGTGCCGCTCACGCTGCTCGGCTTCGAGGTCTACCAGACGCTCAAGCTCGCCAAGTCGGGCGGTGACGCCCACCCGTACCGCTGGCCGCTCTACTTCTTCACGGCGGTGGCGTTCTGGAACATGGTCGGCGCCGGCGTCTTCGGCTTCCTCATCAACCCGCCCATCGTCCTCTACTACGCGCAGGGCATCAACACGACGCCCATCCACTCGCACGGCGCGCTCTTCGGCGTGTATGGCTTTCTCGCCATCGCGCTCATGCTCTTCTCGGTGCGCAACATCGTGCGCAAGGCGGCCTGGTCGGACAGGCTCCTCAAGATCGCCTTCTGGGGCCTCAACATCGGCCTGGCGTCCATGATCGTCTTCTCCCTGGCGCCGGCCGGCTTCTACCAGTTCGCCATCGCGATCAAGCACGGCATCTGGTACGCCCGCAGCCCCGCGGTGACGGGCTCCGCCTTCATCCACACGGTCACCTGGCTGCGCGTCGGCCCGGACATCGTCTTCGACGTGGGCGCGATCGCGCTGGTCGCCTTCCTCGTGCGCGCCATCGCGGTGGACCTGAGACTCCGCCGCGCGGAGAAGGGCGCCGTCGAGAGGACGGCGATTGGGAGCGCTCGCCGCGCTGCATAGCGCATCGATTCTCGCACTGGACCCCGGCGCGGGGCGGCACCGTCCGCCTCGCGCCGCTTCTGCTTTTGCCCGCCCTCGCTCGCCGACGTGGCGCGCGGGCCGGAGGAGCGGCTCCTCGCGCACCTCGACGCGCTGGCGGTGGC
>MEMX01000006.1:47414-48564 GCA_001768075.1 Anaeromyxobacter sp. RBG_16_69_14
GCGGAGCGCTTGCTTGCGCCTGCGCTGTCGGGCGACGACGAGGGCAAGGCGTTCGCGTCGGCGTTCGTCCTGGCGGCGAGCGCGGAGGGGCTGGCAGCTGTGCTGGAGGCGCTGCCGAAGGCCGCGCCCGGGGTGCGCGCAGCGATGGAGCGCGCGCTCCAGATCGTCCCGATCCCGGATCTCGCAGCGCGGTTGAGGCAGTCCTTCGACGCCGCGGAGCCCGCGGTCCACCTCGCCATCGCAGGAGCTCTCGTCGCGAGGCACGAGGTCCCAGGCGGCGCGGTCAGGGCACTGCTCAGCGCTCGCGAAGGAGCGCTGGTCGTGCTGGGCCTGCGCGCGGTGTGCGCGCTGGGGATGGGTGACGAGGCTCGCGAGGTCACAGCCCTCCTCTCCAGCAAGGACCCGCAGGTGCGCGCCGCGGCCATGGAGGTCGGAGTCGTCATGGGCCTGGAGCAGGCCCTTAGCGCCTGCGAGGGAGCGGTCGGCGAGCACGGCCCGGACTTCGCCCGGGCGGCGCAACTCCGAGCGCTGTCGGGCGACGAGAACGCGGTGAAGCCGCTCCTCGCAGCGCTCGCTGATGCAAGGCTCCGGCGGCCCGCGCTCGTCGCGCTCGGCCTCACGGGACGAGTGGCGGCGGCCGACGGGCTCCTCCAAGCCATGGAGCTCCCCGACGGACAGCTCGCGCGGCTCGCTGGTGAAGGCTTCTCGGCCGTCACCGGGCTCTCCATCGAGGGTCCCTACCAGGCCGAGGAGCCGGGAGCCGAGGAGCCGATCCCGTTCGAGGAGGAGGACCTGGACGCGGACCTCGTCCCCGGGCCGGAGGCGCGGCTGCCGCTGCCGGATGTCGAGGCGGTGGCCCGCTGGTGGCGCGGTGGTCGGGAGGGAGCGCGCGGGCGCTTCGATCCGAAGCGCCGCTACCTGCGAGGCCAGCCCTTCACGTGCGGTGCGCTGCTCGACGCGATCGCGAGCGGACCGACGCTGCGGCGCGAGGCGTTCGCGCTCGAGCTCGCGGTCCGAACGCGAGGGCAGGCGCACATAGACGTCTTCGCGCTCTCTGCGCGGCAGCGCGGCCAGATCGAGTCGGCCCGCGCCGCCATCGGACGCGCCTGGGCCGGGCGCTTCCACGAGCTTCCCAGGCCCTGGGAGAAGC
>MEMX01000006.1:48585-50093 GCA_001768075.1 Anaeromyxobacter sp. RBG_16_69_14
CCCGCCACGTCTCCGACAGCCACGCCACGCCGCACCGGGCGCGAACCGGCCGCCGGCGACCTCGTGGTGAGCGGGATCGGCCTCGCCACGCCGCTCGGGAACGCAGCGCAATCGTTTGCCGCGGTGCGCGGCGGCATCTGCGTCTTCGTGAAGAGGCCAGAGCTGTTCGCTTGCCTGGGACGCGACGGGAAGCCGGACCGCGACGACCCGATCGCCGCCTCGGGCTTCCCCGAGGAGGAGGCGGCGCTGCGACTGCGGAACCGGCCCGCGGAATGGCTGGCCCGCATGGCAGGGTGGGCGCTGCGGGAGGCAATCGACAATGCCGGGCTGCGCGCGGAGGATCGCGCTCGAGTGGGGCTCTTCTTCGCCGTGCCGTCAGGCCGGGCCGGCCTCGCCGACGAGCAGCGCGCAGCCATCTCGCGCCACCTCCGCGATCACGCCGAGCGCGGCCCGCTCGCGCTCGAGCGGATCGTCCTTGGCGGCCACGCGGCTGGCCTCGCGCTGTGCGAGGAAGCCTCCGCGGTCCTTCGGCGGGGTGAGATCGACGCGGCCATCGTGGGCGGGGCCGATTCGTATCTCTTCCACGACTGGCTCGAGCCTCTCGATCGCGAGAAGCGGCTCAAGTGCGCGCGCGTGCCGGATGGCTTCCGGCCGGGCGAAGCTGCCGGCGCCTTCGTGCTCGAGCGCAACGGAAGGATCGCGAAGCGCGGCGTGCGGCCCTGGGCCACGGTGCGCGCGGCGGCGGCCCGATCGGCCGGCGCGGCGCCGGGGCGGAAGCCCGAGCGAGAGCTCATGCCCGGAGCCGCGCTGGCGGGCCTCCTCGAGGAGTTGGCCGCGGCTGCGGCGGCGCCGCCGATCCTGGTCGCCGACCTGAACGGCGAGCGCTGGCGCATGAAGGAGTGGGGCTACGCGAAGGCGCGGCTGGGACAGCGGATGCCAGAGCCGCACGCCCTCGAGCACCCGGCGCTACGGTTGGGCGACGTCGGCGCCGCATCGGCGGGAGTGCTCGTGTCGCTGGCGGTGCAGTTCCTGGCCAAGAAGTACCCGGACCGCGGCTCGGCCGTCGTCTGGGCGGCCTCGGACGACGGCGATCGGCGGGGCGTGTTGCTGGAGCGGGGATGACAGGGAGAGCGCATGGCGATGAAGGTGGGGGCCAACGGGCAGACGGTGGTGCACAAGGAGAGCGGCGGCGCGGTGTCGTTCATGCCGGACGTGTGCCTGACGCCGGCGCCGCCCGGACCGCCCGTTCCCATTCCGTACCCGAACGTCGCGAAATCGGCCGACGCGGCGAAGGGCGCGAGCACTGTCTTGGTTGACGGCCACCCGCTCCTCGTGGCGGGCTCGCAGTTCGCGAAGAGCACCGGCGACGAAGGTGGCCGGGCGGGCGGGGTTGGCAGCTCCACCACCCAGGGGCCGGCCGAGTTCGTGAGCTACTCGTTCGACGTGATCGCCGAGGGCAGGGGCGTGGCGCGCGCGAACGACCTCATGCTGGGCAACAAGGGCGGCGC
>MEMX01000007.1:0-5650 GCA_001768075.1 Anaeromyxobacter sp. RBG_16_69_14
CCCCGCGGCCTCGCCGCGGGGCTTCTCCGCCCAGGCCGACGCCTGTCTTGCGCACAACACGCGCGAGCGCACCTCGCAGATCCGCGCCCTGGCGCTCGTCCTCGCGGGCAAGGACGATGCCCTCGTCCCGCCGTCCGCGACGGAGGCGCTCGCAAAGCCGCTGTAGCCTCGTCGATCCGGCGAACCCCTGCCGTTGCGCCAGGAAGACGCTCGCGTTCGTACGGGCCGGGATCATCGATCCCGCGCGGCTCCAGTTCACCGCAGCGCACCGCGCCCGCGTCGAGGAGGTGGCGCCCGCCAGAGCCGACACGCTCGACCGTGCCGCCGCCGCATTCGCCCGGCTCTGGCGCGAGCACCCGTTCTATGAGCCGCCCGCGCTGGCCGAGGCGCTCGGCCCGCTCGTGGAGGCCCCCGCCACGTTCCCGCCTGCTTCGAGACGGTCTCCTTCATGATCTCGGAGGCGCCGCCCGAATGTCATGGCGCGTCCCGACCGCGTATAGTGAACACGCAACAAGTCGTCTCCGAGGAGTTGCAATGCCGCACTTCACCCAGCTCGCCGTCTTCGTCACCGGCACCGCGATCATCGTCGCCGTCCCAGGTCCGAACATTCCCTGCCTATCCGGTTGACACAGGACTTCCACCAGAGCGCAGGGGAAAATGGACAAGGCGCCAGCGGTCATCGCCGTGGAGGTCCGGCGCAAAGAGGAACACAACCCCGCGGACTGGAAGGGTCCTCAAGCGTGCGGTCTGGTGGAAGGCGTGGAGCGCCAGCTGAACCTCATCGTCCGCCCTCTTCCACCCACGGAGCGGGATCCGGACGACCTGTTCCTGCGGATTCACGGAGCGGCGGCCCGCTCCACGAGCGAGCGGATCCCCGCGATGTTCTTGACGAGCTCTTCCCCCAAGCCGTGGCGCTTCTGGAGATAGGTAGGGCTGTTGTAGCTCAACCAGACCCGACCCTTCTCGTCCTCCCATGCGAGCACCTTGAGAGGCAGGTCCAGGGCCATGGAGGGCGACGCTTTCATGAGGGGTGTACCGGCCTTGGGATTGCCGAAGATGAGGAGCACCGCCGGCCTCATGCTGAGTCCCACCTTGGCTGCCTCGCCGCTGTGGTCGATGCGGGCGAAGACAATGATGGCCTTGGCCTTCACGATGGATTCAAGCCTGTCCAGGCTCTGCGAGACAGAGTGATGGCTGGCGACATCAACTATTCCGGCGGCGCGCTCCTCGGCGATCGCCGGAGCACCGAGGAGCATCGTCAGCCCTGCGGCGAGGGGTACGATCATTCGTTGGACCATGGTTGACTCCTTCGTGTTCCTCGATACCAGCCCCGACCGGTTGTGATCGATGTGCCGCTGCGAGAAGGCGTCGCCCAAGCCCTTCCCCAGCCGGCCCTCAGCGCTCGACGACCACGCCGTGCCATGTTGCCCTGGCCATTGAACAGACCTCCGGGAGCTGTGATGACTCCTCATGAGATGGACCTCCTGCCTGGCGGTCATTACATGGTCACCCTTCCGGCACGAAAGGCGCGCTCCGACGTAATGGCGGACCCTCGCAGAGGTCCAGAACCACACGGAGGTGATCGTGACCCACGAGGAACACCGACTCCTCGAGTCAAGGGAGCGCAAGGCTCACTGGAAGGGCTGGGGCCCGTACATCTCGGACCGTGCCTGGGGCACGGTGCGCGAGGACTACTCACCGGGAGGCACGGCCTGGGAGCACTTCCCGCACGACGACGCCCGCTCACGCGCCTACCGCTGGAACGAGGCGAGGCCACGCCGTCTATGCTCTCTTTCCTGGCCCTACCTCCTGGACCTCCGGTGAACCATCGCCCCGTGGCCTACCCCGGCGGGAGTGGCCGGTCGTCGGCTCGTCCGAGATGCGCGCGCGCGGGCGGGGTCCTCGTCGATTCTGGCGCGCGGTGCGCTCTCGCTGCCCTGGCCGTCATGTTCTCCTTCTCGGCTCTTCCCGCCCACGCGGCGCCCGAAGTCCACGGTGTCCGGCTGTCGCGCGAGGGCCTGGTGGTCGTGGTTCCCTACACGCTAGGTACGCACCACGAGCACGTCACCGGGGTCGAGGGTACGCTGCGCCTCGACCCGGCCACCTTCCGGCTGGAGGGGGGACGGCTCGCCGTCCCGCTGACCGCCTTCCACGGTGACGACGCGAAGCGAGGCTGCCACCTGCGCGAGGCGCTCGGGCTCGACTATCGACTACGCGCGCTCGCGGTTCCCCGGCGAGCACGTCTGCGACGGCCAGAACCGGCTGCCTGCGTCCGGGCCCGACGCGATCGTCTTCCCCGAGATCATCCTCCAGCTCGCGCGGGGGGAGCCGGCCGCGGGCGCCCCGACCGGCGCCGCCACCGAGATCGAGGTGGAGGGGACGCTGACCGTGCACGGCGTGACACGGCCGGTGCGGTTCCACCTCGCCGCCGAGCGCGAGCTGTCGGTGCCGGGCGCGCTCCGGGTACGCGGGCGCGTCCCCCTGCGTCTCTCCGACTTCGGCGTGCAGGTGAAGCCCGCCAAGGTCGTCCTCGTCACCATCGCCGTCAAGGACGAGGTAACGGTGGTCATCGACACCTTGCTGGAGCCGGTGATTCGGCGGTGACAACGCCACCCACGAATCACTCCGGTCACGTGGCGAAGCAGGATCACCGGTCCACACGACCAGCGGACGTCCGCTCCCTCGCTATGCGCCCAGCCGCAGCCGATCGAATTCCGGCACCAGCACATGCGCCACGGCCAAAATGCGGCGGAGAAACAGCAGGAGGAATCGGTGCGTGGATCGAAGAAGGACATGCGGCTGGCCGAGGAGGCAACCCTCCGAAGGAGGTTCTTTCAAATGGTGATCCACCGAGGGGCATGGGACGCGAGTCTGCCGCACCACGGCTCACCCGCGGTGAGTTGAGCTACCTCGGCCGATCGTTTGACGGTGCGCATCCGTCCTCGGCGCGGTACTGTGCGTACAGGACGAGGTTGCCGTCGCGAAGCAGCTGGGTAGCGGCGCGGCGGCCGCACCGCCTCGGCCGCGATCTGGACCGTGCCCGCCAGCCGGTCCGCCAGCTCGGGCCCGTAGTAGGTGTGGACGGTCTCGCCCGCCATCTCCGCCATCCGGTCGCTCGTCTCCACGTACCCGAGGTAGTCACCTGCCAAGGACAGCACCTCCGAACCTTCGCCGGCTCCGGCTCGCCAGCGCCGCCCCACCTCGGCCACCGGCTCTCCCGGGATGGCCAGCAGCGTGAGCGAGCCGAGCCGCACCGCCATTACCCGACCGCGCTCAGACAGGACCCCGTACATCAGGTTCTGGGCGACGCGACGGAGGAAGGGCGGAGAGGCCCCGGCGTCGGCCGGCGGCAGGATGGAGCTGGCGGTGGCCACCGCCAGCTCGGGCCAGGGATCGGGGCGGTCGCGCTCAAGAGCGGCCAGGCGCATCTCCAGCGCCCGCGCGTAGTTCTCGGGTGGCCCGCCCGGCCCGACCTGCGCGTTCGGCGTCTGATCGCCCACCGCCCCCTGGAAGAGGAGCAGGGGCGCCTTTCGGCCTCGCATCAGCGCCCCGGGCCAGTCGCCGGAGATGAGCCGGTTGCTGCCCCCGAGCAGCGTGGCGTGTGATGGGAAGATCACGAGCTCGCCCACCGTCCGACCCGATCGTCCATCGAACCGCGCCGAAACGAGGCGGCCGTCTACCTCGTTGCCGTTGCGGTTGCGGACCAGCGCCTTGGCCTCCCCGCGCGCTACCGAGAGGTACGCCGGCTCAAGCGCTGCGTGAGCCTCGCGCACCGCCCGCACGCTCCGCTCGACCAGGTGGTCGAACACGGCCCGGTCGTACGGACCGGTGGCGAGCCGCTCGAAGAATGTGTCATCCCAGAAGCCTCCCGGTCCGGCGTGAGTGTGGGTTGCGGCCAGGACCAGGCGGTCGAGATTCAGGTCGCGCAGCCGCTTCTCCACCGCCTGCTCCAGCTTGCCCGGCACGAGCATGATCTCGACGGAGACGAAGGCGACGGTGCAGCTGGATTCCTGGACGACCAGCGCCCGCACTGCCACCGGGTCGCGCCGGCCCTCCTCCATCCAGTGCAGCCGCGCAAAACCGGCCACCGGCACCGGCGGCGCCGGCTCGAGGGGCACCACCGCGGCGCCTGCCAAGAGCGGGCCCGCGCCCCACGCCACCTCCTCCAGCCGCGGCGGGCTGGCCTGGCGCAGCGAGTGCCAGCGAAGCGAGCCGAGGAGGAACGTGCCGACGACCAGCGCCGAGAGGACGCCCATGGCGGCGAGGAGCTTCTTCGTCAAGGCGTTACCCTCATACTACATACTCCCGCGCCCCATGGAGGTAGATGAGGAAGGGAGTGCTGCCGTGAGTTCCGAGCCGCGTGTGGTTGCGCGCCGGGAATGCCGCATCGGTGAGCGTGCCCGGAAGATGGGCCGCGCCCCTGCGGCCCGCTCGGGGTGAGCTCTATCGCCCGTGATCCAGTTCACGCGCGGCGACGACGGTTGCCGCCTCGGGGTGCCGGCGTGTCGTCGCTGAGGACGTTCCCGACGAACATGGCGAGGCCGAAGAGTCCCGTCGCCGTGGCGACGCCCTTCGCGGTGGAGAGCCGCTGCTCAAGATCCTTCGCGATGGCGTAGTTCCGGTTGGCGGCCTCGACTGCCTTTGCGTGGGCCGCCTGCACGACAGCGACCTGGCGACGGGTCGCGTCGAGGTCGACCGTCAACGTGGAGCGCTCGGTCTTGAGGGCGCTCACCTGGCGAGCCAGCTCGGCTTCACGAACTTCGGTCGCGCGCTTCTCGGACTCCGCGGTCGCGCGGGACCGCTTCTCGCGGTCGAGCGACAGCTGAAGGTCGCTGTTCTGCTGGCTTAGCTTCTGCTGCTCGTCGCCCAGTTGCTTGAGCTTCAGTTTCGCGGCTGCCAGCTCCTCGGCGATGCGTGCGTTCTCGCCAACCAGCGCGCCGTGGGCTTTCGTGAGCGTCGCGACGAACTCGGCGTCGAGCTCACCGCCGTCGGCGACCGGGGTGTCCGTGTCCTTCGCCAGCTCCTCGGGGGTGGTCGAAAGCGCCGCCGCCACGCAGGCGATGTGCTCCTTCCGCCACGGCCGCTCGCCGGCGAGAATGCGGCTGAGCACGGACTGGTCGAGGCCGCTCGCCTGATGGGCGAGTTGTGCCTGGGACCAGTCGCGATCCTTGAGAAGCTGTCGAACGCGTTCGCTGATGGTCATGGGAAGCTCCTTGCCTCTCGGGCGGGCGCATCAAGGGTAAGCACGGTCGGCAAGTTGGCAAGGAAATGGCGATGATGACACGGCACACGGAGACGATGGTGTTCTTGCCACGGCAGCAATACAGTTGCCGCCTTGGGTGGTCGAAAGGAAGCAGTACGGGGACTCCCGATCCGTATTTTGCTTCGCTTCGACAAGTACACGCTTCCGCCTACTTGCTGAAATCGTCCGGTGTGCGTACTGTTAGTCCGTATACCGCTTCGAGATGGCAACCATGCGATCCGCCGACTTTTTCGCTACCCACCCGGTCTTCACGCACGAGGAGTACCTCTCGGCGCACGGGGATCGCCGCGACCGGAGCCCCCGGACGGCCGACAGCCTGCTCACCCGACACGCTGCCGCCGGCAAGGTCCTGCACGTCCGTCGGGGCCTGTACGCGGCGGTGTCGGC
>MEMX01000007.1:5661-8234 GCA_001768075.1 Anaeromyxobacter sp. RBG_16_69_14
CAGACACGTTCCAGGTCGATCCGTTTCTCCTCGCGACGAAGCTCGCCCCCGACGCAGCAGTCGCCTTCCACGCGGCGTTGCAGTTCCGGGGCAAAGCGTACTCGGTCTGGCATCGCTTCGCGGTGCTCACCCGAAGTCATCTGCGCTCGTTGAGCTTCCAGGGCAGCGACTTCGTCGGCGTTCGGCCTCCGCGCGCGCTCAACGGGTTGCCCGACCTCGGCGGCGGCGTGGTCACCGAGGCCAACGCCGGGGGCACCGTTCGGGTGACGACCTTCGAGCGCACGCTCGTCGACGTGTTCGACGCCCCCGATCTTGGCGGCGGGTGGGAAGAGGTCTGGCGATCGCTGGAGATGGTCGAGTACTTCGATCTCGCCGCCGTCGTCGCCTATGCGCTCAAGTTGGGCTCCGCGCTCACGACGGCGCGCGTGGGCTTCTTCTTGGAGCAGCACCGCGAGGCCCTCTTCGTCGAGGAGCACCACCTGAAGGCCCTCCGCGACCAAGCTCCTCGCCAGCCGCGCTACCTCGATCGCAAGCGCGAGGCCGGGCGGCTCGTGAAGCCATGGAACCTCGTGGTACCAGAGCGTGTGCTCAACCGAACCTGGGGGGAGGTCGCCTGATGCTCTCGCGAGACCAGCTCCAGCGAGCGGCAGCGGACAGCGGCTTTCAGGTCGAGTCCTACGAGAAGGTCCACGTGCTCGTGCGCCTGCTCGAGGCGGTGCGCACGCACCCATTCCTGGGGCCGCGAATGGCGCTCAAGGGAGGAACCGCCCTCAACCTGTTCGTCCTCGACTTCCCACGCCTGTCGGTGGACATCGATCTGAACTACGTCGGGTCATCCGACCGCGCGACGATGCTCGCCGAGCGGCCTCGCATCGAACAGGCCCTGCAGCAGGTCACGGGCCGCATGGGCCTCACCATCAAGCGCGCCCCAACCAAGCACGCCGGAGGCAAGTGGCGGCTGTCGTATGCGACCGCACTCGGGCGACAGGGCAGCATCGAGGTCGACGTCAACTTCATGCTGCGCACCCCGTTGTGGCCCGTGGCTCCGCGCGACTCCCATCCTGTCGGGGGAGACAGGGCCACCCAGGTCCTGGTTCTCGACGAGCACGAGCTCGCCGCCGGAAAGCTCGCGGCCCTCGTCGCACGTAGCGCGAGCCGCGACGTCTTCGATGCCCGAGAGCTGCTGCGCCGCCCAGGCCTGGACCCTGCAAAGCTCCGGCTTGGCTTCGTCGTCTACGGCGGCGTGAACCGCGAAGATTGGCGCGCGATCACTGTTGACCAGATCCAGACGACCGCTGGTGACGTCGATTCGCAACTCGTGCCGATGCTTCGACTCGATGTACGCCCGGCGAAGCCCGAGATAGCGGCGTGGACCGAGACCCTGGTTCGGGAGACCGCGAGCTCATGGCCGCGGTACTCCCGCTCGCGGCGCGCGAGCTGGAATTCCTCGAGCGGCTCAACGGCGCCGGGGACATTGTGCCTGAGGTCCCCACCGACGTCCCCGCGATGCAGGCGATCATCCGCGACCATCCGGGTCTCAAGTGGAAGGCGCTCAACGTGAAGAAGCGGCTCGGTGGCGTGGCCGACGACGAAGAACCACCCGCGTAGTTTCTGTCCCCATCCGCCGCCCCTGCGGCTTTGCCCTTCTGGAACCTACCGCCAGGAGGAGCCACGGCCATGTCGGAGACGATCACCTGCCCCTCGGGGCTCAGCGGCCGCATCCGCGGCATGAAGGCCCGTGAGGAGCGCGTCCTTGCGGACCGCAAGCTCGCAAGGAGCGGCGCCCAGCTCGAGCAGATCCCCGCCGCGTGCTGGGAGGAGACGATCGACGCGGGGCCCTACGACTTCGGCGAGCTCGCGCTGGCGCTCGAAAGCGGGCTCGCGCCGGTCCAGGGGCGGCTGGCGGGGCTCGCCGCCCTCCGCGTGCGCTCTGCGCGGGCCGCAGCCGCCGCGGCGCTCGGGGACCGCGAGCGCGCCGAGATCGGGGCGGTGACGGCGTGGACACTGGTCGGGTCATTCGGCGCGCTGCACGCGCTCGAGATCGACCGGCGCTTCGCGCCGGAGGAGGGCACCCTCCCCGAGAGCACGGCGGCGCCCGCTGGCCTGCCGCCCGTTCCTGCGCGCGCCATCCCGTGCCCGGACGGCACTGTCCCTGGAAGGCGAGCCAGCCAGCGGCGACATCTTCTACCTGGCTGCCGAGGCCCCCCTGGCACGCGGCGGGGAGTACCTCCTCACCGTCGGCGGTACGACCACCCTGCGAGCGTTCGTGGACGGTGCGCCGGTGGTCGAGCGGCGCGCCTACGCCGCCTTCCCACCGCTGGCGCAGGTGGCCTCCATCACGCTCGCACCGGCCGGCATCGCCTGCTGTTGAAGATCGGGCGTGGCGAAGCACGTGCCCTCCTGGGCGTCTCGCTGGCGAGGGCGGACGACGGGGCCGCGGATGCGACCTTCGCACCGGCGGCTGCGGCTCTGCCCGGGGCCGCCGTTCACAGGCGGGCGACACCGCCGGCGCGCGCGCGGCGCGCGAGCGCGCCCTCTTGCTCGACGGCGCTGACCTGAACAGAGCGGCCCTT
>MEMX01000008.1:0-1657 GCA_001768075.1 Anaeromyxobacter sp. RBG_16_69_14
CGCGGCCCTGCCTCCCGACGCGGAGCTCGCGGCGGAGCACGCACGGCGGCGCCAGGACGGCCCTGCCCCGCTGTGCGCGCTCCTCTGGGGTGAGCCGCTCGAGGCGTTCGCGCAGCGCACGGAGGACCGGCTCGCGGGGGGGAGGGCGCTGCGCGAGGCAGCGACGCTCGCGCTCGCGCAAGGCGACGGCGGCAGCGCACTCCGCTGCGCGCGCGGCGCCTTTGCCCGCACGCAAGACGATCTCGGCTTCGCGGGGCCGCTCCTCGCGCACGTGCTCTATCGGATGGGCGGGGCGGCCGAGGCGCTCGCGCTCCACCGCCGCATGCTCGAAGCAGGCCTGCCGGGGACAGAGGAGGGCGACGCGGCGGCCCTCTGCCGCGAGCTGGCCGAGCTCGCCGAGGACGCCGGAGACGTCCCGCTCGCGCTCGGCGCACTCGAGCGCCTGATCGCGCTCCAACCGCACGAGGTCGAGGCAGCGCTGCGCCGATTCGAGCTCGATCCGGACCGGGGCCGGGCCGTGCTCGCGCTGGCCGACGCTGCCGGAGGGACGCGCCGCGCGCGCGTCCGCGCCGACGCTCTGGCCCGCGCCGCCGCCGCGGCACGGGCCGAGCTCGCCGATCCCGCGGCGTCCGACGCGCTCTTCGCCAGGGCCCGCGCCGCTGCGGGTGACTACCCCGCTGCGCTGGCGCGCGTGGAGGCGCGGCGGGTCGAGGCCGCTCGCGCCGAGTACGATCCCGCGACGCCACAGCCACCCGTGGAGCTCCTCGAGGCGCTGCGCGGCCTTGCCGCGGCGCGCGACGCGGCCGGCGACGCCCCGGGCGCCTCGGCGTGCTTCGAGGAGATGGCGGAGCGTGCGGCCCGGCACGGGCTGCACGAGGAGGCGGTGCGCGACCTCTTCGAGCTCGAGCGCCGAGAGCTCACCGCGGGCGACGGAGCCGCCTCCGCGCGGCACGCCCGCGCGGCGGGTGCCCTGCTGCTCGAGCGCAGGAGCGATCCGGAGGGCGCCGAGGCAGCGCTGCGCCGCGCCGTGGCGCGCTCTCCGACCGATGTCGACGGCTGGCGTGCACTGGAGGCGGCTGGCCGCGCGCGCGGAGAGGCGGGCGCCGGGACTGTCCTCGAATCGCTCCTCTCTCGCGCCTCGCTCTGTCCCGATGACCCGGCGCCCCGGCGGGAGGCAGCCCACCTGCTCCTCGCGCTGGGCCGCACCGAGGACGCGCGGCGACATCTCCGGGTGCTCGTGCGCGCCGACCCGAGCGACGGCGCCTCCGCCGACGCCCTCGCGAGCGCGCTCACCGAACAGCACGCCGAACGCGCCGAGCTGTTCCTGCTCCGCGCCTCCGCCGCCTCCGGCACCGCGCGGGCCCCGCTGCTACGCGAGGCGTCACGCGCCCTCCTCGCTGCGGGTGACGAAGCCGGTGCGCGCGCGGCCACTCGCGACGCCTTCGCCGCCGACCCCGCCGACGACCACGCCTTCCGGGACGCGCTGCGGGACGCCTCGGGCGAGCTGGGTCAGCTCGACGCGGTGCTGGCCACACGCGCCGCGGCAGTCCCGGCGGACGCTGCGGGTTGCCACCGAGCGCGCGCCGATGCGCTCTTCGCCTCGGGCCGCGCGGAGGATGCCCTCGTCGCCTACCAGGCGTGCCTGGATCACGCGCCG
>MEMX01000008.1:1675-2174 GCA_001768075.1 Anaeromyxobacter sp. RBG_16_69_14
CGCGCGCGAGGCACGACGGCGAGGCCGCAGCCGCGCCCTTCGACCTGCGCATCGCCGTGCTCTCCGAGGCCACCGCCGGGGTCATCTCGCCCGGCATCGAGGCACGCTCGCGCTTCAGGCTCGGGCTCGCCGCAGCCGAGGAGGGCCACGCGGAGGATGCCACGCGCCACCTCGCCCGCGCGCTCGCGCTCGCGCCCGAGGACACGCGGGCGCGCCGCGCGCTCGCCGCGCTGGCCGAGGCTCACGCCGCACTCGGCGAGAACGAGGCCGCCCTCGCCGCGGCGCGGCGCCTCGTCGAGGACGCGAACGACGAGCCCGCCCGGCGCGATGCGCTCGAGCTCGGGGCCCGGCTGGCGGCGCGCTTTGGCGACCGCGGCGCCGATTCCGCGGGGCTGCTCGAAGGGCTGGCCGCGCTCTCTCTCGCCCGCGAGGGAGGCGACGTTGCCGAGGGGCTCGCCGAGCGCGCCGTCGACGCGCTCCTGCGCGCCGGTGAGAACGC
>MEMX01000008.1:2275-2632 GCA_001768075.1 Anaeromyxobacter sp. RBG_16_69_14
CCGCCCGGGCGGAGCGTGACGAGGCGCTGCTCGCCGATCCCTCGGACGCCGTGCTGCTCCAGGCTCACCTCGCCGATCTGGAGACCGCGGGTGACGCTCGGGCTTTCGCCCACGCCGTGGAGGCGGCGCTCTGTGCGCCCGGCGCCGACGTGGCCGCCCTCTCGCTCCGCCGCGCGCGCGCCCTCGCGGCGCTCGGCGACGGGGACGGCGCGGAGCGCAGCTTCGCCGCCGTGTTCGATCTCGGCCCTGCGGCGCCCGGCTGGGAGGAGTCGGCGCGCGGACTCACGGCGCTCCTCGAGGCGCGCGGCGACCTGACTGGGGCTGCCCGCTTCGAGCTCGCGCGCGCGGGCGCAAGCG
>MEMX01000008.1:2654-4060 GCA_001768075.1 Anaeromyxobacter sp. RBG_16_69_14
GCGCTCGTCGGCTCTGCTCGCCGCCGCCTCCTTCCTCGAGCGCGGCGGAGATCTCGACGGCGCGCGCGACGCCGCCGAGCAAGCGCGCGACGCCGAACCCGATCGGGCCGCACCATGGCAGGTCCTCGCCCGCCTCGCTCGCGATGCGGGCGATCGCGATGCCGCAGCGCGCGCGCTGCTCGCGGTCGCCATCCGGTCCGAGGGTGAAGCGTCGGCCGACGCCGCGCTCGAGGCGGCGAGCCTCCTGGACGCAGCTGGCCGGCCTGCCGAGGCGGAGCGCGCGCTCATGGCGGCCGTGTCCGCGCTCCCCGGCTCACCCGCCGCGCGACGCGCCCTCGCTGACCGGGCTCATGATGCGGGCGACATGGCCGGCGCGGCGCGGCACCTCGCGTCCCTCCACGCCGCCGGGCTGGCCCCGGACGAGCGCGCGGCGCACCAGCGCGCCCTCGCGCGCGCCCTCTCCGAAGCCGGCGACCCCGGGGCCGAGGGGGCCTGGCGGGCGGTCTTCGATACCGACCCGGCGGACGCCGAGGCGTTCGAGCGCGTGGCCGCGCCTGCCCACGGGCGAGGCGAGTCGGAGCGCTGGCTAGCGCTGGCAGCGCGGCACGAGGGGGCGCTCTCGGGGACTTCCGACGTGGCACGCCGCCGCGACCTGCGCTGCGAGCGGGCCACCCTGCTCACCGACCTCGGTCAGCTCGACGCCGCGGAGGGTACCTGGCAGGCCGCGCTCGCGCTCGACCAGCGCCACCGCGGAGCCGCGCGCGCCCTGCGTGCGCTCCTCGAGCGACGCGGCGATCACGCGGGCGCCGCGGACATCCTCGCGGTCGAGGCGCTGGCGGCGGACGACCCGGCGGAGGCAGCGGAGATCCTCCTCGACGAGGCGCGCCTTCGCCTCGAGAAGCTGTGCGACCACGGCCGCTGCGCCAGCGTCCTCGAGGCGGCGGCGGAGCGGCTGCGCGGCGTCCCCGGCGGGCGCGCCGAGCGGATCCTGGCCCAGGCCGAGCGGATGCGGGCGGAGATCGCGACCTCGCTGATCGTGAAGAGCGCTGGGGAGAATGGCGAGCCTGTACTGGCTGCACCGGAGGCCGATCCCACCCGCGCTGCCCAGGCTGCCGGAGACACTTCTCCCTCGACGAGCGTCGCACTCGAGACCGCTCTCGCCCGCGCCCGCGAGGCGCTCTTCGACGGCACGACCCTGGCGGAGGTCGCCGAGATTGCGGGCGCCCTCGCTGCCGAAGCGCCGCCGGACCAGGCGCAGCGGCTGCGCGTGCTCGCCCGTACCGCGGCGGGCATCGCGGCCTTTGCCGCCGGCGACGTTCCCCGGACGGGCGGTTCGCCTTCCTCCCTGGCCGTCGGAGAGGACGCGCATGACCGCGCCGCGCACCCTCTGACCCGCTCCGCCATGG
>MEMX01000008.1:4068-8267 GCA_001768075.1 Anaeromyxobacter sp. RBG_16_69_14
GCGCTGCTCGCGCCCTGGCTCGAGGGCCTCTTCCCCGCCGACCTCTCCCGCCGCGGCATCTCGGGCCGGAACCGCGTGGGTGCGCGGCGCGCGCCCGAACTGCTGGCGCTGATGGAGGACGTCCAGCGCGCCCTGAGAGCGCGCCCCTTCGCGGCCTTCCTCTCCGACGCGGGCGGCTACGAGATCGCGGTGGAGAACACCCAGCCACCCTCGCTCGTCCTCGGCGCGAGATTGGCCGGATCGCTCACCCCGGCGGAGCAGCGGTTCCTCGTCGCGCGCGGACTCGCGCTCGTCGATCTCGGGTGGTCCCTCGTCGGCAAGTTCGCCCCGCGCGACGTGGCCATCCTGTGCGAGCTCGCCTGTCGGTTCGCCGGTGCCGCGCCGAGCTCGACCGCGTTGTCTGGCGAGCACGCCCAGCCGTTCCTCGACGCGCTCGAGCGCCTCGTCCCGTCCACGGTGCGGGAGCGCGCGGCGACCCTCGCGCCGGAGGCCGCCCGAGATCTCATGTCGCTCGCGCCGCGCGAGCTCGCCGCGGCGTTGCGCCAGACCGCCTCGCGCCTGGCGCTCCTCCACGCGGGCGACCCTCGCGCCGCGCTCGCCGCGCTGGCCCTGGGAGAGCGGCTCACGGCCCCTCCCCCGGGCGGGCAAGCGCTTTCACATCCCGACCTGCGCGACCTCGCCGCCTTCGCGCTCTCCGAGTCGCACCTCGAGCTCCGGGCCGCCGCGGAGCGCGCGGCGTGACACGTGGCGGGCTCGTCGCGGCGCTCCTCGGGGTCACCGCAGGAGTCATCGGGGTCGCCTGCGACGCACCGCACGCCACGACCTGCTCGGGCGATCCGGTCGGCAAGTTCCGTTTTCGCGCGGAACCCGTCACGGGGGCAGACGCCGGCGCCTGCCCCTTCGCCTCCGACACCGCCGTCACCTTCGACGCAACCATCGCCTTCGACAGCTCGACGAGCGCGATCCTGTGCGTCGACCGCACCGAGGCCGAGCCGCTCCGCGGCAGGCGCGACGGTGACCACGTGGAGGTGGCTTCGCCCGCCGCGGTTGCCAACGTCGGAAGCTGCACGTGCGCCGTGCAGGTCACGGAGAGCGTCGAGGGCAACGTGCTGCGAGCCGCCGACGGCGGCAGCGCACCCGGGTTCGCCGGCGAGCTCGTGAACCGCGTGAGGCCCGCCGACGGTGGCGCGAGCTGCGAGCCCGACGCGGGCGACGCCGGCCCGCGCTGCGGCGCGCCGTGCGACCTGCGCTGGCGGCTTACCGGGTCGTGACGCCATGGCATGCACTTGCGGGCTTGAAGCCGCGTCCCCCTTCGTGGAGGATGCGCGGACATGGCGAAGCGCGTCGCGCGGCCGCGGGCGGTGGTGCTCCTCTCGGGCGGCCTGGACTCCAGCACCTGCCTGGCCGTTGCGATGAGCGAGCTCTTCGAGGCTCATGCGCTGACGGTGAACTACGGCCAACGGCATCGGGGCGAGATCGACCGGGCGCGGCGCGTCGCGCGCGCTCTCGGCGCCGCCGATCACCGCGTGGTCCGGGTGGACCTCTTTAGCTTTGGTGGCTCTGCGCTCACCGATCGGGCCATCGCGGTGCCGAAGGGCCGCTCGGCGCGCGCCATGGCGTCCGGCATCCCGATCACCTACGTGCCGGCGCGCAACACCGTGCTGCTCGCGCTGGCGCTGGCGCACGCGGAGACCATCGGGGCCGCGGACGTCTACGTGGGCGTGAACGCCATCGACTACTCGGGTTACCCGGACTGCAGGCCCGCCTTCATCCGCGCCTTCGAGCGCCTGGCGCGGGTGGCGACCAAGGCCGGCGTCGAGGGCCGGCGACTGCGGATCCGGGCACCGCTGCTGCGCCTCTCCAAGGCCGGGATCATCCAGCTCGGGACGCGGCTCGGCGTCCCCTACCGCGTCACGCTCTCCTGCTACGACCCCGTCCGGGGACGGGCCTGCGGCCGCTGCGACGCCTGCGAGCTGCGGCGCAAGGGATTCGCGGAAGCGGGAGTGTCCGATCCAACCGCATATGCAGACGTCCCATCGGAAGCACGCCCCGCTTCCCGCAGTCGAGAGCTCGGCCGCTAGCTACAGGAGAACGCATGCCGCTGATCAGCAGGAAGTACCCGGGGAAGAGCGCCCAGGAAATCTACGAGAAGGTCGATCAGGTGATGCAGCGCCTGACGACCAGGATGGGCCTCAAGTACGACAAGCACCCCGAGGAGAAGGCCGGAAAGGTCTCCAAGATAGGGATCTCGGGCAAGTACCTCGCGAAGGAGGGCGAGGTGACGATCGACCTGCACTTCCCGATGCTCATCCCCGGGTCGATGAAGAAGCAGGTCCAAGACGACATCGAGCGCAGGCTCGACGGGCTGTTTGCCTAGCGTTCAATCGAGGTGGACGACGATGGCTCCAGCGCGCTCGTTCATGCGCTCCACGGCGGCGTAGAGCGCAGCGAGGGGCGAATCACCCATGCCGCTCGCAGACCGAGGCCGCGCGACGCGACGCCGTCTAGCGCTCGGCCCGGCGACGATGCGCACGCTCGCCCGTCCCGATAGGGCATCTGGCCAGACTCGCACCTGCATACCAGCCCGGTAGAGGGCCATGAGCGCGCGGCCCGTCGCGGCCGCCACCCGTTCGTCCGCTGAGGTCATGTTCGAGCGTCGCCGCGTCACGGCCGTGTCACGACCGGATGCGCGCATGGTAGCGACCTCCTGTGATACCGCCAGTTTTTCGGCGCTCGACCCGGAGCCGGCGCGGGCCCAACGCGTCGTCCCTCTTGGGCTTGCCCGCGCGTCAGTCCCTCTGTCCCTTGACGGCTGCAGCCCCGGAGGCGCACTTTTGGGGGTACACCATGCGCGCACGTTGGGCCAGCTTCGCGGTCGGGCTGTGGCTCATCCTCGCCCCCCTCGCACTCGGGTATCCGTCCGTCGCTGCCGTCCTCCACGAGGTGGCGCTCGGGTTACTCGTGTGCGTGGGCGCGCTCGCGGCGCTGGAGTGGCGTGCGGCGCGCTTCGCGCTGGTCGCCCCGGCATTGTGGTTGCTCGCCGCGTCGGACGCCATCGACTGGGGCTCGACCGCGGTGGCCGCCAACGAGTTCGCCTCCGGCCTCGCGGTCCTGCTGCTCGCCCTCGTCCCGGCCGGCAAGGTCGCGAACGCACGAGCGCCGGCCAAGATGGCGGCGTGAGCATCTCCGACCGCGCCTTGGCGGCGCTCGACCTCATTCCACCCGAGGAGCGACTGGCCGCCGCGGCACGCCGGTTGGCGGGGAAGCGCGCGGGACCGCTGTCGTCCTTCGACGTCGGAAGCGAGCTCGCCCCGGCGCCGGAACTGCTCGACGGCAGGCTCCTCGCGCTCATCGTGGCGCGCGCGCTCGCTGGCGCGCGCGGCGCGGTCTTCACCGGCGAGCCCGAAGCGCGGATCCTGGCGGCGCTCGGCCTCGCGCGCGTGGCCGCGCGGCGAGGCGTCCCGGAGTCCGAGGCGCTCGCAGCGCTCGCCGGCGCAGCGCGCTCCACGCGGGCGCTGGCGCACGCGCTCGAAGGCGTGCGGGTGCTCGATCCGTGCTGCGGCGGAGGCGCCCTCCTCGCGGCTGCGCTCGCCGTCTCGCGCGGTTGCGGCGCGGAGCCGGTGCTCCTCGGCATCGACGTGGCCAAGCTCGCCGCCGAGGCGACCCGCGCGCGGCTGGCGCTCCTCGACGCACGAGCGCAGGTCGCGCTGGGCGATGCGCTGGCGGCGAGCTGGCCCGGCGCCGACCTCGTCCTCTCGAACCCGCCCTTCCTCCGGCACGAGGCCCTCGCGCGCGCCGACAAGGCGCGGGCGGCACGGCGGAGCGGCCTCTCCCGTCAGGCGGACCTCTCCGCGCACCTCGCTGCCGTCGCGCTCCGGCACGCGCCCGACGTGGCGCTGGTGTGGCCGCGCGCGCTCGACACGGCGCGCTCGGCGGCGCCGATCCTCTCCGATGCCGCTGTCCGCGGCGGCTTCGCGTTCCGGCTCCGCTCCCGGGTGGCGGGGAGCTTCGCGGCCTCGGTGGACACGGTCCTCGCCGTCTGGTCGCAGGGCCACTCCGGGCGGCCGGCGGCGGAGGCGTCGATCCCGCTCGCGGAGCTCGAGCCGCGCGAGGTCGCCGCGCTCTGCCGCGGCGCTGGCGGCGGGCGGTTGAAGATCTTGCGCGCGGCGGGGGACAAGCCCCCGCCCTACTTGCAGGGC
>MEMX01000008.1:8303-9083 GCA_001768075.1 Anaeromyxobacter sp. RBG_16_69_14
GGCGCGGTGCGGGTGGGCGACGTCTGCGAGGTACGCTTCGGGATGAAGTCGGGCTGCAACGGCTTCTTCCACCTCCGACCGCTCGGAACCGGCCGCTTCGAGAGCGCGCTGGCAGGGGAGATCGCTCTCGGTGAAGACGACGCTCGGCCCATCCTCGCCTCGCTCAAGGAGGCGGCGGCGCCCGAGATGGCCCGTCCCGCGCGCGTCCTCTTCCGGCCCGAGCTCATGACGGCCAGGACGCGCGCCTACGTCGCCCGCGGCGAGGCGCTCGGGGTCGCGCGGCGGCCCACCTGCGCCGGGCGTTCCCCGTGGTGGACGGTTGCGCCTGGCCGCGCACCGGCGCCGGTGCTCTACCCTGCCAAGGTGGGCGCCCGGGCGTTCGCGTTCCTCAACGCGGGCGGGCTCTGGGAGGACAAGAAGTGGCACGCGCTCTTTCCGCGGGAAGAGATGGAGCCCTGGCTGCTCGCTGCCGTGCTGGGCGCGACGCCGGTGCGGCTCGCCATCGATCGCACCGCGCGCCAGCTCACCGGGATGCAGGCCATCGCCGACATCGACTGCCGAGTGCTCTCGGCCGCACCCTTTCCCGCGCCCCGCGCCCTGGCGCCGCTCCGCACCGCGCTCGCGGCGTGCTATTCCGCGCTCGCGCGCGATCCGGTCACGACCGACGTGGCGGCCATGCTGGCGCGGCCGGCCCACGAGGAGCTCGATCGCCTGGTGGGCCACGCGCTCGGGCACCCCGTGGCCGAGCTCGCCGCGATCCGGCGCGAGATGGTGGAGCGG
>MEMX01000008.1:9226-17288 GCA_001768075.1 Anaeromyxobacter sp. RBG_16_69_14
GCCCCGGTGGTTGCGGGGGTGGATGCCGTCCAGGGGTGAACACGCGAGGACGCACGCGGCACGCTGCCCGACGTCCGCGCCGGCGCGGTGACGAGCTCGCTAGATGTCGGGGCCGTCGTAACCCGGGCCGGGGCTCACATGCCGGCCCGGCGCGGCACGGTTCCCGAGAGCCACGCTTTGAGCTGACGAGTCTGGTCCCAGCACAACGAACTCATGCTCACCGCTGATGGCCGCTGCCGCCCGGATGACGTGCTCGAGATCAGTGCGCTTCACTGGCGACCCTCCAGGTCTTGAGAAATGCGATGCGCTCACTCGGGGTCAGGATGCCGGCGAAGGGCGATGACTGGCGCAGGGCTGAGGCTCTCTCGGAATCCTCGGTCGCGACAGCGAGGGCGGCGTCGAGGCCCCCCTCGAGAATTCGATCCCATTCGCCGAGGTAGTGCAGGTCGTTCGGCGTCGCCCTTGTGCGCCAGCGAGCGAGGTTGGCATTGGCGATCAGTTGATGTGATTCTCCAGCGGCACCGCCGCCGCTGTGAGCTGATGTCCGGCGCCTTGCGGCGCCTCAAGCGGAGGGGAGAACTCTCCCCCCTAGACCAGGCGCTGAAGAGCTTCGCGAGCGGCTGGGCCGCTGCGCCGGGAGGCGCGAGCTCGGGGCATGGGTACCGTGTCCCGTGAGGTGCATCCTCCACCGGAGCAGCCGGCGCAGTGCCCCTTCTTCTTCCAGATCGAGCGGTAGAGCAGGTAGCCCGCGCCCCCGAGGATCACGGCCGAGA
Organism: Anaeromyxobacter sp. RBG_16_69_14; assembly: GCA_001768075.1. Lineage (GTDB taxonomy): Bacteria > Myxococcota > Myxococcia > Myxococcales > Anaeromyxobacteraceae > Anaeromyxobacter_A. The sequence continues at coordinate 10,000 of MEMX01000008.1, forward strand.
GAACGAAGTCGAAAGCTCCCATGTCATCTCCCCTTCCTTCTTCGAGGCATTGATCTCGCCCATGGTTCCTTCTTCTTCCAGATCGAGCGGTAGAGCACGTAGGTCGCACCCCCGAGGATCAGAACCGAGATCACGGCTGATAGGACAAAGTCGGAAGCTCCCACCTCACCCTCCCAGCCCGAGGAGTCTTCCGCCCTGGTAGACGAGGAACGCTCCTCCCCAGGCCAGGACCGTCTGGTACGCGAAGGCGACCCCGAACCACTTCCAGCTCCCGAACTCCTGGCGCATGGCGATGGCCACGACCACGCAGGGCATGTAGAGGAGGACGAAGATCATGAAGGCGTAGCCCGAGAGTGGCGTGAACGTCTTCTGGATGACGTCCTTCAACGAGGAGCGCCCTGCCTCCTCCTCGGTCGAGAGGCTGGAGATGCCGAACGTGGAGACGACGTTCGAGACGGACTCCTTGACCGCCTTGCCGAAGGAGGTCCCGATCTCCTTCAGGTCTTCGCGCAGGGTCGGTGGCTCCGTCTTCGCCTTCTCCTCCTCCTTCCCCGGGGCATAGATCTCGGCCATGGTCCCGACCACGATCTCCTTGGCAATGACGCCGGTGATGAGAGACGAGGCGGCCTCCCAGGTACCGAAGCCCAGAGGCGCCAGCGCCGGCGCCATCACCTGTCCCGCCTTGCCGAGGTAGGAGTCCTTCTTGCTCTCGACCCCCCACGGCAGGTTGAGGAGGAACCAGACGATGACGGAGACCGCCAGGATGTAGGTCCCCGCCTTGACGAGGAAGTGCTTCCCTTTCTCCCACGTGTGCAGGCAGAGGCTCCTCAAGGAAGGCATGCGGTAGGGGGGAAGCTCCATGATGAACATCGGGGCCTCGCCCCGGAACAGCGTCCTCTTGAAGAGGACGCCCATGGCGATGGCGAGCGCTATGCCGACCACGTAGAGCGACCAGATGACGGTGCCGGAGCTGGTCGCGAAGAAGGCGCTGACGAAGATGACGTACACCGGGAGTCTCGCGCCGCACGACATCAGCGGGATGAGGAGCGCCGTGAGCACCTTGTCTCGCCTGTTCTCCAGCGTCCGTGTGGCATAGATGCCGGGGACGTTGCAGCCGAAGCCGAGCAACATGGGAATGAACGACTTCCCGTGTAGCCCCATCGCGTGCATGGCCCGGTCCATCACGAAGGCGGCCCGCGCCATGTAGCCGCTCCCCTCGAGGAAGGTGATGAAGAACATCATCGCGAAGATGACGGGGACGAAGACGAGGACGAAGCCCACACCGGCGATGATCCCGTCGTTGACGAGCGAGACCGTCCAGTCCGGCGCTCCGATGCCTCCCAGGAGGGCTGCCGCCCACCTCTTGAACGGGCCTTCGCTCACGCCGCTGATGAAGTCGCCGAACGGAGCGGAGAGGTCGAACGTCAGCTTGAAGACGAGCCACATGGCGGCGAAGAAGATCGGGATGCCGAGGAAGCGGTTCAGGACCACCCGGTCGATCTTCTCGGTGAGCTCCGTCTTCCGCAGCTCCGGCTTCCTCAGGACTTCTCGCGTGAGGCCGGCGGCGAGGGAGTAGCGGGCATCGGCCATGATCGCCTCGATGTCCTCCCCGTGCGCCGTCGTCAGGTGATGGAGCGCCCCGTCGAGCACCGACTCGCGGCCGATCCCCGTCTCCTCCGAGACACGGCCGTCCCCCTCCATGAGCTTCAGCGTGAGCCAGCGAAGGGGGTATTCGCCCGCGACGTCGGGACGGATCTTCAGGACAGCACCCGCCACGCGCTCGGCCGCGGCCTCCACGTCTTCTCCGTAACTCAGTCGGACCGGGGCGCTTCCGCTGGCAACGAGATCATCGGCCGTCGCCGTCGCGACGACGCCGTCCAGGAGCTCGCCGAGACCTCTCTTCCTGGTGGCCGAGGTGGGGATGACGCGGAGACCCAACATCTTCTCCATCCTCTGGACGTCTATTCTGTATCCCTTCGACTCTGCCTCGTCGTAGATGTTGAGCGCCATCACCACCGGGATCCCCAGCTCCAGGAGCTGGACCGTGAGATAGAGGTTCCGCTCCAGGTTGGTGGCGTCGACCACGTTGACGATGAGGTCCGGGCGGTCGTGGACCAGGTAGTCACGGGCGACGATCTCTTCCTGCGTGTAGGGGGAGAGTGAGTAGGTGCCGGGGAGGTCCACCAGCCTGATCCGTGTCCCGCCGTGCTCGAGCGAGGCCTCTTTCTTCTCAACCGTCACCCCGGGCCAGTTCCCCACCTGCAGTCGCGACCCGGCGATGGCATTGATGAGCGTGGACTTCCCGGAATTGGGATTCCCGGCCACCGCCACCGTGATGGTGCGCTTCTCGAGCGGGCGCAGCCCGCCGCCCCTCCGATCAGCGCCGCCGTTCTCGCCAGCGGCTTCCTCGATCCTGGCTGGCGCGATCATGTCGTCACCTCCACCGCGATGCCCTCTGCTTCCTTCTTCCGCAGCGAGAGGTTGTAGCTCTTGATCGTCACCTCGATCGGATCTCCCAGCGGTGCGACCTTCTCCACCTTGACCTCCTCCCCCACCAGCAATCCCATGTCCATGAGCCTCCGCTTCATCGGACCGATCGCGCCGATCGAGGTGATTCGCCCCTTCTCCCCGGGCCTGAGCTTCGCCAGATCCATGGTCACGACCTCCTCACCACGATCCGCATCGCGATACCGCGGGAGACGGCGATCCGCGACTCGTCCACCTTCACCAAGACCGGGCCCTTGCCATTCGCCAGCATCTCGACGCGGTTTCCCACCCGCAGGCCCATGTCCTCCGCTCTGCCATCGCACGCTCTCCTGGCAGGCACCTCACGTTCCCCGATCGCGACGATCTCGCCAAATTCACCCTCGGTCAATAACGCCATCGGCAGCATGGTCCACCTCCTTTGCTCCTTGGTCTGATCCATCCTCTTCCTGCCCGAGCCCGAGCCCGTGCCCGTGCTAGAAACGCCAGGCCATGCCGGCCATCGCGGTCAGCTCCGGCTCCGCCGAGTTCAGCCCACGCTTCACTCCCAGATCCAGGTCGAGATTCTCGGTCAGCGCGTAGACGACCCCGCCCAGGGCGAAGGCGGGCCAGGTGCCGGACCCCCGGTCGCCGTTCGTCTCCGCGCCGACGTTCGCCACCACCTGAAGGCCCTTCAGCACCTCCGCGGCTATCGCGATCGACCCGTGCCAGATGTCGCTCCGGGACGCCTCCCTGTCCGCCTGGAGCTGGAACTCGTTGCGCGTGTACGCCGCGTTGGCGTGGAAGGAGAACGGCCCCACCACCTGCGTGGCGATGAAGGCCGCGCCGAACGCGGTGTCGCCGCCACCGAAGGTCAAGCCCGGCTTGAGAGCGAGACTGAACCCCTCGCGCTCGAAGAAGCGCCACTTGAGCTCGACGGTCGCCTCCCCGAACCCCTTCTCGTCGGAGACCACGGCGCCGCCCTGGCTGGTCCTGCTCCAGGCCCACGGGGCCCCGAGGACGAGATCGACGTTCTCGAGGAGCCCCAGCGAAAGGACTGCTGCCACCTCCCCCATGCTTTCCTTGAGTTCGACGCTGCCCTGCCCTTGGCGGTGGCTGCCGACCTCGCTGGCCAGCTCCATCTGGAGCTTGCCTCGCCCCAGTGTCCCCGCATCGTCGGTGACGAGCGGGTGGGCCGCCAGGACCCCGCATGGCGCGAGCAGGGAGACCGCGAGCACGCAAGCGCACGCCAGCGGCCTGCCAGCGCTCGTCGTGCCCGCCTTGGCTGAAGAGCTGTCGAGCGACCGGCGGCTCTCCAGCTCCCTCGCGACAGCGCCTGCTCTCCTCGAGATGCGATCCATGAGACTCCTCGCCTTCCGCGGGCGTCGTGCTCGCGTTCTGGCTCGGGGTTCGGGACCGCTGGCCTTGTTGGATTCAATCGGCCCCACATGGGACGTGGGGCCGGCGCTGCAGCCCGCCTGACGCGGGATGGTGGGGTCTTAGCTGCGCTCCGTCGGCCCGGCGGGGCTGAACGGGTGCTCGAAGCTGAGGTAGAAGAAGACGCCGTTCTCGCCGCGGCTCGGCCCGAGGCCGACAGGCACGCTCAAGCCCGGCACGATCTGCAGCCCGCTCGCGAAGTCGATGGCGCCGCGCAGGCCCGGGTTCATGGTGAGCGCCTCCGAGCGCTCCACCCCCGCGCGGGCCTCGATCTCCGTCGTCGTGTAGAGCACCTCGACGAGGAAGTTGAGCCGCTGGTGCGCCAGCCACACGAAGCTCTGGCCGATGGAGAAGGTCGTGAGCGCGCCGTGGCCTCCGCTCTGCGCCAGCGCGGAGGGGAGGTAGGTCCCCCCGATGTTCACGTGCGAGACGAAGCGCTCCGACAGCACGACGCTGAGCGGCAGGTTCACTTGAAGGCCGGCGCTACCGCTGCCGAGCCCGCGCGACGCGTCGCCGGTGGGGAGGAGGAGCGTGAGGCGCGGGGAGAGCGCGACGGTCGTCCCGCCGTTGCCCAGCGCCTGTAACCTATAGTTGAGCGCGAGGTCTCCGAAGCCTCTCGCGCCCGGCGAGAGGTCGGCGAAGTTGAGGGTCACGCTCGCCTGGTGCGTCTGCCCGAGCACCGGCCACTCCTCGGTGAAGGAGTACGCCCACGCCCCGCCCGATGTGGACCGGTTGAACGTGCTGACGTGCTGGATGACGCCCGCCTCCTGGTTGTAGGCCTCCTCGATGAGGAAGCTGTTGTCCTGGATCGGGCCGCCTTCGGAACGGGCGGGGACAGCTGCGACGGCGAGCGCGGAGAGGAGAGCCGGAACCGCGATGCGAGTCGGGTACATGGATGACGTCCAAAAGCGTGAGCTCGGGCAGGGCACTGGGTTCTTGGACCTCGGGCCTCAGGACATGCGTGCTGCGAGTGGTGGGGCGGGGGCTCGTCCCCCGCGTAGGAGGACGGGTCAGGAATGCTCGAGTGGGATGCTCCACGTCCGCTTGCAGCGGCGGCACTTCAGCTCGACGGCGTCGCTGACGACGCGCGCCAGGAGGCTCCCACAGCCGCACCGGACCTCGCCATGGCCGGAGCAGCCCAGCGCCTGGCTGGAGCTCTCGCCGAACCGGATGGGACCCTTTCCGCGCTCCTGAGTCATCGCCTCTCCCCTTCTCTCTCGACATTGACTGAGATCAAGTCTCATTTCCCTGATCCCTCAACGGGTCGACTTCAGCGGCCACTGCCGACCCTATTGGGGTGCTCGGCGTTGACCGGCGGGCCAGCTGGCGCTACCTCTCTCCGCTGGCAATCGGCACATCTGCCTACGAGCTGGTGGTGGTGGCCCTCGAGGCGGAAGCCGTGCCGCGCCGCGATCTCGCGCTGCAGGATCTCGAACGCCTCGAACTCGAACTCCACCACCTTGCCGCAGCCGAGGCAGACCAAGTGGTCGTGGTGCTCCCGCCCTATGGCGGCTTCGTAGCTCCGTGTTTCACCCGTAACTACAGCTTCTTGAAGAATTCCGGCTTCGGTCAGGAGCGGAAGCGTCCGGTAGACGGTCGCCTTCGAGCCGCGGATTCCACGCCTCCTCAAATCCGCGATGAGCTCCTCGATCGGGAAGTGCCCCGCACGCTCCAGCACGGCCTCGATGATGGCGCGCCGGGCGGCGGTGAGCCGCAGCGCACGCTCCGCCAGGAACCGCTCGAACTGCTTGAGCGCCTGAGCGACCGAGGACTCCCCTGGCGGAGCTGCGATCGCCTGGTCGCCTGGATGATTGTTGAGACCTGGTCTCATCTAGAGGCAGCCTACCTGCCCGGGGAGGAGGCTGTCAAGGGAGAAATACCGATCGCGCGGGCGCGGTTTTGCCGGCGGCGGGCAGTTCCCTATACTCGGCTTGGTCTGCTCCGCCGCACGTGCGCTGCCCGAATGAATTCGCTCATCTCCCGCACGCTCCGGCCGGCCGCCGCAGGCTTCCTCTTCGCGCTCATCCCTCACGCGGTCTCCGGCACGGAAAGGAGCGCGACCGGATCCACGGTCTCCGAACGCACGCACCAGCTGCAGCAGGCGCTCGACGAGATCGTGGCGCGGACGCCGCTCCAGGGCGCACGCGCCGGGATCGTCGTCACCTCGCTCGACTCGGGGCGGGTGCTCTACGCCCGCGACCCGGACGCGCTCCTCACCCCCGCCTCCAACGTGAAGCTGTTCACGAGCGCCGCCGTCCTGGCGCGCCTGGGGCCGGAGTACCGCTTCGAGACCGACGTCCTCGTGGACGCGCTGCCCTCCGCGGGTGTGGTCAAATCACTATATGTAAAAGGCAGGGGCGACCCCACGTTCGTCACCGAGCGGCTCTGGGCCCTGGCGGGCGACATCGCGCACCGCGACGTGAAGGTGGTCAAGGGCGACATCCTCGTGGACGACAGCTTCTTCGACGGCGAGCGCGAGGGTCCCGGCTACGACCAGGAAAAGGGCGACCGTTCCTACCTCGCGCCCGTCGGCGCGCTCTCGCTCAACTTCAACGTGGTCGCCATCCACGTGGCGGCGGGCGCACGGGTCGGCGACAAGGGGCGGGTGGAGGTGGAGCCCGCCAGCGAATACCTCGAGGTCGACAACCGCGTGCGCACGGTCAAAGCGACCGGCCGGCGCCGGGTCACGCCGGCCTCCTTCCGCCTCCCCTCCGGTCGCCAGCGCATCACCGTGGACGCGAGGCTCCCGCTGGGCAACCGCAACCATGTCTTCTACCGGAAGATCGACGATCCGCCCGCCTACTTCGGCTGGACGCTGAAGCGGCTCCTCGAGCTGCGCGGCGTGAAGGTGACGGGGCAGGTGCGCCGCGCCGCGGTACCGCCCACCGCGAGGCTCCTCACCACCGCCGAGTCGCAGTCGCTCGGGGAGATCGTGCGCAGGCTCGACAAGACGTCGAACAACTTCGTGGCAGAGCAGCTCCTCAAGACGCTCGGCGCCGAGAAGAAGGGCCAGCCCGGCACCTGGCCCAAGGGCGTCCAGGCGGTGGAGGACTTCCTCGCCGACGTCGGCATCCCGCGCGGCTCCTACGTCATGAAGAACGGATCGGGCCTCAACGACGCGAACCGCTTCAGCGCCCGGCAGACCGTCACGCTGCTCCGGGAGATGTGGCGCCGTTTTCCGGTCATGGCGGACTTCCTGGCGGCGCTCCCCGTCGCCGGCAAGGACGGCACGACGCGCTGGCGAATGGACGGGACCGGGGGTCGCCTGCGCGCGAAGACGGGCACGCTGGAAGGCGTCACGAGCCTCTCCGGGTACGTGGAGACCGCGGGGTTCGATCGGCTCGTCTTCTCCATCCTGGTGAACGACTTTCCGGGCCGCGCGCACCCCA
>MEMX01000008.1:17409-17719 GCA_001768075.1 Anaeromyxobacter sp. RBG_16_69_14
GACGTGAAGGCGCACCTCGCCACCTACTACCGCCTGGGGCGCTCCGGCGACGCTCGCAACGTCCCGTTCCTGCGCACCGCGCTCAAGACCGAAGGCGATCCCGTGCTGCGGATGGCGGCGGCCGAGGCGGTGTACCTCTCAGATCCGGACTCGGAGTCGGCGAGGCGCGCCTTCCTCGACGGCGTCGCGACGGATGCGGCCAGCTTCGGGCGCCTGCGGACTCTCGGCGCGGGCCTCGAGGCGCCCGCGCCCGTGCTGGGATCGCTCGCCGATCTCGCCGCGGAAGGCGACGGCGAGGCGCTCTCCAGGC
>MEMX01000008.1:17727-18291 GCA_001768075.1 Anaeromyxobacter sp. RBG_16_69_14
CGTCCAGCTCACCGCGACAGCGATGGCCGAGCCCGGCCTCGCCAACGGTCTCGCCGATCTCTGGGAGGAGGTCGCGCGCAACGCGCCCGACGAGACCATCCTCGCGCTCCGCGACTCGCCCGCCCCCGCCGCAGATGCGGCGCTCGGCCTCATGGCCCGCGGCATCGCGCGGGCCCAGGAGCCCCACCCGCTCCTCGCCGCGGTGCGCCGCGCCCAGGCGGACCCGGACGAGAAGCTCGCTGCATACGCTCTCCCCCTCGTCTCGCGGCTCGACGAGCAGGTCGCGGCCGCGCGCGCGGTCCTGAGGGCGGGGCCAGCCCCGACCATCGGCCCGGCCCCGGCACCCGGGTCGGTCGCGGCGCCGCCGACCGCGGCGGGCAGCAAGCCCCAGGCGAGAACCGGCGGCTAGAGCATCTCCTCACCGGGCGGGGCTCGTCGGGGTCCGGTGTGCGACCAGGCGCTTGCCGCTCCTACAACGGCCGCGACGCGGCCGGAGCTTCGGTGACTCTATTTGCCGTTCGGGTAAAGCCAAGAGTATACTTTGCGATACGGGTGAGGCTCACG
>MEMX01000009.1:0-870 GCA_001768075.1 Anaeromyxobacter sp. RBG_16_69_14
CGAGGTGACGTCGGTCACGAGAGACACGCCCATCTCGCAGGTGGTCGAGCTCATGGTGGGCAAGCAGCACCGGGCCATTCCGGTGGTCGAGGAGGGCGTGCCCGTCGGCATCATCACCAATGGCGACGTCGTCCGTAAGGGCGGATTGGGCGTGCGCGTCGATCTCATGCGCGCGCTCGACAAGCCAGAGCTGCACGATGTCCTCGCCAGGCTCGCGGCGTCGAACAAGGTGGTTGCCGACGTGATGACTCCCGGGCCGGTTACGGTACACGAGAGGACCCCGCTCCCGCAGGTCGCGGAAGTGATGACGAACCGGAGGCTGAAGCGGCTCCCCGTCGTCGATGATCACGGTGCGATCGTGGGTATGGTGAGCAGGGTCGATGTACTCCGTACTGCAGCCGCATCGTTCGCTCGAGAGGCCCCCGTTGCCACCCAGATGGGGCTCGCTGGCGACGTGCCGCTCGGGCGCGTGATGCGTCGGGACGTCCCGACCGTGGAACGCGACACCCCGCTGCCGCAGGTCTTGCAGGCGGTCGTATCGACCCGTCTCAACCGCGCGCTCGTGGTCGATGCCGAGCGGCGTGTAGTGGGGAAGATCACCGACGCAGAGCTACTCGACAGGCTCACACCTTCGCTCCGGCCGAGCGCCCTACGCTCGCTCATGCACCGGCTCCCGTTTGCGCATTCCACGCCGGACGAGGCGGCGGCCGAGAAGCACGCCCGCGCACGGCGAGCGGCGGATCTCATGACCGACGATTTCGTGACGGCGACGGAGGACACGCTTCTCAGCGAGGGCATCGCTCGCATGCTGAAGGGGAACTACAAGGTCCTGGCCGTTACGGATTCGGGTGGCCACCTCGTGGGCATGGT
>MEMX01000009.1:1038-3573 GCA_001768075.1 Anaeromyxobacter sp. RBG_16_69_14
TGGCACTGACGTGGTGCCGGACGTGAGCGGAACGACCGGGCACCCTCTTCCATCGACGCCTGAGGGGTCAATCCGCGCCAGCTCACCCTGAGACCGACTCCCTTCCGATGCCCCTTCATTGGAGGAGACGCAGGAGCTCCCCGGGCGTGAGTAGGTCGGCCTCGTCGCTTCGCTCGAGGAACGGCCGAACGTCGGTGACGACTTGCTTCCACGGCAGCGTCCTGAGCCGTTTGCGAACAGCGGGCCGCCAGCTCGACTCGGAGAGCGTGGGACCTTCCCACCCGGTCTGTTTCAACGCGTGGTTGAGCATCTCGAGATTCGGCCCTGGCCACGACCGATCGCTCAGGTACCAAAGCAGGTCGAAGAGGTCTCGCCCCTTGGGATAGCTGCGTTGCAGGATTGCGTGGAGCTTCCCCGCGAGGAGCGAAGGCTTGTCGTGGTGCTGGAGCCGAAGTAGCACGTGGCGGCGGACGACCGTGATCTCCAGGCTGGCGCCCGGCGGTGGTCGCGTGTCCACCTCCAGCTTCACGGAGAGCGCTTCTTGGCGGTGGGGCGAGAGCCCCAGCTCGTGAAGCAGGCCGGGGAAGCGCACGAACGCCGTGTGCACCACCTTGTCGTCCTTCACCTTGGCGAGGTCGACGGCATAGCCCTCCTTCGCCATCTCGCTTCGGGCAGCCTCGAGCCAGCCCCGGAAGTCGCAGCCCGGGTCGGGTCGCTCCAGGGCAAAGTCGAGATCCTCCGACCAGCGCGGGATCGAGAAGAGAAACCGCAGTGCCGTTCCCCCGTGGAAGGCGAGCGGGACGAAGGCACCCGCGCGCTGGAGCGCCCCGAGGATGCGCGCCTGCAGGTACTCGCGCACCAGATTTCTCCCATGGAGTGGGGGGCTGGAGGTCTGCAGCGCGTGGACGAGGTAGTCCTTCACGATTCCTCCTCCTCGACGAGCGCCTCGATGGTTCGCGCGGCCCGGACGAGCTTGGGCTTGCCTGCTCGGTGGGCGAAGGCCCTCAGCCTGCGGAGGTCGAGCCGCTCGAGGCCCTGGAGCCGCAACCCGCGCAGGTGCTCTTCGCTGCCGCCCCCGGCTGTGAGGTGCACCAGGTCGAGCAGCGCCTTCTCGGGTGTGGCGACGTACGCCTGCTGGCCGACCGCGACCTCCCTCGCTTCGAAGCCCCAGAAGAGAGCGGGTCCGACGTGCCGATGGTCAAAGGACCCAAGCGGCGTCTGCCGCTGGCCGGGCCGGCCTGTCGTCACGCTGACGGTCAAAGGGACGTGCTCGGGGATCATCCCGTAGTACGCCAGGGCAGACTCGGCGCTGACGTAGGATGCCGGCATCAAGTGGTTGGCTACCACGAAGGGATGCGGCTTCACCTTCTGGTAGGGTGCCAAGAGCGCGTAGAGGCCTCGCCGGAGCTGGAGGATCTTCCCAGCCGCCGCCCACCGGGAGAGCTGCCGGCGAACGTCTCCGGGGCACACCGCTCCAACCAGGAGAAGACCGGTATCGAAGACCGGCTCGTTCACCGTGACGGCGAGAAGCTCGGCAAATTTCATGGCAGTAATATGCCAGTTTTGTCTGTCTTCTGCCATTGGATGCGCCCCCATCATCCTGGAGGCGGTGCCGTGGCACCGGGAACGCAAACGCCCTGCTCCGGGAGCAGCACGCGAGAGCGCCGCCCATGGCCGCACACCGGCCGTGGGCGGCGGTGTGACCCTTCCTCGGGGACCTGGTCGAATACTTTTGTCCAGCTCTTGGCGCTGGATAGGGATCCGCGCGGCGAGCAGGGGGCGAGGCCTTCAGCGCGCGCGCGCGAACGCCGCCAGGAAGAAGCCGTCGGTCCCGTGGCGATGGGGGAGGAGCTGCAGGACGTGGCCCTCTGCGCCGAGATCGCGGGCGAGATCCTCGCCGAGCGAGACGCCGAGCGGGAGCGGCTCGAACTCCGGAAGCTCCCGGGCCAGGAAGTCGGCGACCTCCGTGTTCTCGGTGCGGCCGATGGAGCAGGTGGCGTAGAGGAGCCGGCCGCCCGGCTTCACCAGCCGGGCAAAGCGGAGGACAAGCTCCTTCTGCAGCGCGGCGAAGCGGGCTACGTCGTCGGGCCGAAGGCGCCAGCGCGCATCGGGCTTTCGCCGGAGCGTGCCGAGCCCGCTGCACGGCGCGTCCACCAGCACCCGCTCGCACTGACCGGCGAGATCGGCGAGCGCCGCCTCCGCCTCCGAGCCGGCGGGGATGGGGCGCGCGCGCAGGTTGTGGACGCCGGCGCGCCGCGCCCTGCGCTTCGCCTCGTCGAGCCTCTCCGGGTCCGAGTCGAGCGCGAGGAGAGAACCCTTGCCGTGCATCTCGGCCGCCAGGGCGAGCGCCTTGCCTCCGGCCCCGGCGCAGGCGTCCGCGACCTTCCACCCCGGTCGCGCCCCCACCGCCAAGGCAAGGAGCTGACTCCCCTCGTCCTGGATCTCGAACATCCCTTCCTGGAACGAGGGCAGCGCGAAGGCGTTGGCGTGGCCGTCGAGGACGAGGCCCCACGGCGAGAAGCGGGTCGTGCGCGC
>MEMX01000009.1:3644-12216 GCA_001768075.1 Anaeromyxobacter sp. RBG_16_69_14
TGAGCGGCGCGCGCTCGTTGAGCGCCCGCGCCAGCGCCCGCGCCTCGGTCTCGCCCAGCTCCGTCACGAAGCGCTCGGCGATCCAGCGCGGGAGCGAGCCTTCCACTGCGAGACGCGCCGCCGGGTCAGGGATGGCGGCGATGCGCGCGTCGGCGCGGTCGAGCGCGCCCGAGACCACCTTGGGCGAGACGCCGAGCCGCTTCGCCGCGGCGTCCGCTGGCACGCCGGCGCGGGCGAGCCACACGGCGTACAGCGTGGCGGGGTCGGGTGCAGCCGACCGTCTCGCTTCCATGGGGAGGGAACCGGAGATCAGCCACGAGAGCTGCCCCAGCGCGCGCAGGATCCCGTAGACCGTCTCGGCCGCCGCGCGACGCTCGCTGGCATAGAGGCGGCGCTCGCGCCGAAGCACGCGGTCGAGCGCGCGATCCGCGAGCCAGCCCTGCTCGTGCACGAGGCCGTGGACCTCGAGCACGGCAGCGTCGACGAGATCGGTACGGAGGTTGCGCGTGACGTCGGATTCGGATTTCGCCCTCCCCCTCACACCGCTCCCAGCACGTCCGCGACGTGTCCGTCCACTTTCACCTTGGCAAATATGCGCTCCACCTTGCCATCGGGGCCGATGACGACGGTGGTCCGCTCGGTCCCCATCACCTTCTTGCCGTACATGTTCTTCTCCTTCCAGACGCCCCAGGCCTGTTGAACCTTCGCGCCGGGGTCCGAGAGGAGCGGGAAGGGGAGCTGGTACTTCTCCTTGAACTTCTTCTGCGCGCCGGGCGTGTCCTTGGAGATGCCGAGCACCGCCACCTTCTTCTTCGCGAACGCGTCGACCTCGTCACGGAAGTCGCAGGCTTCGCGCGTTCAGCCCGAGGTATTCGCCTTCGGGTAGAAGAAGACGATCACGCGCTTCCCCTTGTAGTCGGTGAGCTTGACCGTGTTCTCGTCGTCGTCCTGCAGGGCGAAGTCGGGCGCCTTCTTGCCGATCTCGAGTGCCATGCCACCTCCGGGTTGTCCCGGCTATTAGACCCGTTGCCGTGCAGCGCGCAACGCACATCCGCTCCTCACGCGGGCGGGTGGGCGCGTGTGGGGGGCACGTGTACGGACCCGATCGGGCACCGTGCCCGATCGCCTGGCGCGGGTACGAGCACTCGTCGAGCCGGCGCGGTGGCTGCGCTCTCGCTGAAACTGGCGGTAGATCGGGCGCTTGCGACCTCGATGTGACTATGTTAAAGGAGCTTCCCTACCCGTCCTCGGCCGTACCGCCAGGGACGAGGGGGCGAAGCAGTACAAGCGTAGTAAATTCACACACTTTCCGGCGTCGCGCCCCGGTGTCCTCCCAACCGGCGGAGAGCTTTTCCGCCCGCAGAGGCCAGCGCGCCGCAAGACGGATAGTGGCGGAACACAACCGGAGAAGACCTTATGGATACCCAGCAGCAGCCGCAGATGGATACCGCGCCGACCCCGGCCGCGGTTCTCCCCGCCGAGATCCCGACACCGCCCGCACCTGCCGACGCGATGGCCGTCGCCCTGCAAACGCAGGGCAGCGCGATCACGATGAAGCAGCTCCTCGAAGCAGGCGTTCACTTCGGGCACCAGACCAAGCGCTGGAACCCGAAGATGAAGCCCTACATCTTCGGCGCGCGGAACGGCATTTACATCATCGACCTCCAGAAGACGGTCAACCTCGCCCGCAGCGCCTTCCGCTTCGTCTCGGACGCGGTGGCGCGCGGCGGCTCGGTGCTCTTCGTCGGCACCAAGAAGCAGGCCCAGGACGCGGTGCAGGAGGAGGCCACGCGCTCGGGCATGTACCACGTGACGAACCGCTGGTTGGGCGGCACCCTCACCAACTTCAAGACCATCAAGACCGGCATCGAGCGGCTCAAGACGATCGAGAAGATGGCCGCGGACGGCACCTACGAGCGGCTCCCGAAGAAGGAGATCGCCCAGCTCGAGCGCGAGCGCGAGAAGCTGCAGAAGAACCTGGGCGGCATCAAGGACATGACCCGGCTGCCCGCCGCCCTCTTCGTCATCGACACGAAGAAGGAGCACATCGGGGTGCACGAGGCGAACCGGCTCGGCATCCCGGTGGTGGCCGTCGTCGACACGAACTGCGATCCCGAGGGCATCGACTACGTCATCCCCGGCAACGACGACGCCATCCGTTCCATCCGGCTCTTCACGGGCAAGGTGGCCGAGGCGTGCATCGAGGGCAAGGCGCGCCACGGCGCCTGGGTGGCGGCCCACGGTGCCGAGCGCGATCAGGACGAGCGCGACGCCGCCAGCGAACGCAGCCCGCGCGATCGCCGCGGCCGTGGCCGCGACCGTGCAGAGCGCCGCCCGCCGCGCGAGGATCGCGCCGCGGCCAGCGCGAAGGTCGAGGTGGTGCGCAAGGGCGACGTGACACCGCCCGAGGGCGAGGCCCAGGCGGCAGCCCCGAAGCCCTAGGGCGCCTTGAGGACAGGCCCCGCCATCACGGCGGGGTAGCGGGCCCGCGTTTGATGGCCCGATCACCTTCGACAGAGGCCGATGTCACGGCCGACGAAATAGACGAAATAAAGGACGGAAACGTGGCCGAGATCAGCGCAAGCGCCGTGAAGGAGCTCCGGGAGAAGACCGGCGCCGGGATGATGGACTGCAAGAGGGCTCTCACCGAGGCGGGGGGCGACTTCGGCAAGGCCGAGGACGTGCTCCGCAAGAAGGGCCTCGCCGCCGCCGCCAAGAAGTCGGGCCGCATCGCCTCCGAGGGGGCCGTCGCCAGCTACATCCACATGGGCGGCAAGATCGGCGTCCTGGTGGAGGTGAACTGCGAGACCGACTTCGTCGCGCGCACCGAGGGGTTCCAGACGCTGGTCAAGGACCTCGCCATGCAGATCGCCGCCGCCGCGCCACTCTTCGTGCGCCGCGAGGAGGTGCCTGCGCCGCTCGTCGAGAAGGAGCTGGAGATCGCCCGCGCTCAGGCGAAGGAGCAGAAGAAGCCCGACGCCATCGTGGAGAAGATCGCGACCGGCAAGGTGGAGAAGTTTTACAAGGAAGTCGTGCTCCTGGAGCAGGCCTTCGTGAAGGAGGACAAGAAGAGCGTGCAGGATGTCCTCACCGAGGCGGTGGCCAAGATCGGCGAGAACATCCAGGTGCGCCGCTTCGCCCGATTCGTGCTCGGCGAGGGCCTCGAGAAGAAGCAGGAGAACCTGGCCGAGGAGGTCGCCAAGGTGGCTGGCCTGTAAGGCGGCCACCTCAGCACAGCTCGAACTCGTCCCCCGCGGTCTCGCGATCGATCTTGGTGAGCTCGATCACTTCGTCGTCTTCGCCGCGACGCTCCGCGTACGCGAGGCGCCATAAAGTGCCCGTGTCGGGACAGCGGTATAGCAGCGCACGCAGCGCACGGTTGGCCATCATCCGCTTGAGGTGGCCACAGGCGTATAGGCTCGCCTGGGCGCCGCAGAGGCGCTCGACCGCCAGGCAAGCGCACTGGGTCATGGGCCGCCGCTCGGTGGACTCCAAGGTGCCCCTCCCACTCCGGAGGTGACGCGGGATGTGACGCGGGTACGAGAGCACTGTACGCACGTAAACGCGCGGCGTCGCCACCGAGCCTCACGCATGGTGTGGGTCAGATGGGGCGCGTCCGAAAGCTGGCCTTCAGGGCCGCCGTTCGAGCCATCGCGCTCACCGGCAGACGAGATCGCCCGACGCGTCCCTGGCGTCCGCCGTCGTGAAGGTGAGCGGGAAGGGGGTCGCGCCTTCTCCGCTGCCCGGCGCATGCGCCCTCGCCTTCAGCCTGTTCGTCACGAACAGCGCGTAGGTGTGACCCGGCGCCAGCTCGCTCACCGGCCTCACCGCGAGCCGCACCGCCGACGCGGCGTCCGGCGCGATCGCGATCGGCAAACCCTCGCCGGTCTGCGTGTCCACGAGGACGATCGGGTCGCTGGCGAGGTTGCCCGCGGTCGTCATGCCGGCGGCCGGCAGGTCGGGGCTCCCGCGGAGCTCGAGCGTGATCGGATGCGCGCCGTCCACGGTGACGAATCGCGCGCCGCTCTGCAGCGCGTTTCCGGCGCCGCCGGCGTCGAGTCCGGCCTGGCTCGAGGCGCGGTGCACGGCGAAGGGGCGAGTCGTGAACGGGATCGCGAACTGGCCGTCCGGCTCCAGATCCGCGAGCGGAATGTCGTTCACGTCGACGATGTTGGCGAGCGTGAGCTCATAGGCAGAGTCGGGGTCGAGCGGCGCTTCCGGCAGGAAGCCGATGATCGTGTGTGGCAGGCCTGCACGGGGCTTGGCGGCAGCAGGGTCGGCGCCGCGGAGGTTGGGGTTCGGGTCCTGTCCCGCTCCGCTCCCGAAGATGTCGAAGCCGCTGGTGGTCTTCACGTAGCCAGCGATGCCCGCCACGTCGCAACTCGCGGTGCACGCCTGGCCTAGCGCGTCTCGGACCTTCGCGAGCGTGATCGAGGGAGGCTTCCCGGAGGTCCCGAGGAGTGGGAAGAACTGCTCGCCGCCATCCTGGGGAGCGATCCTTGGAGTGGCCGCCTCGTCGTACTTCACTCGCCCGATGACGTACTGGGCGAGGAACGTGCCGCTCACTGCACCGCCCTGACCCGGGAACGGATCGGCGCCGGTGTTGGCGCTCCCGACGACCGGGACGCTCAGCGCCGAGTCACGCGCGAACCGGGCGGTGGTGAAGCTCCAGCTGAAGTTCGCGATCGTCGCGGCGGGATCGGCGGCCGAGACGAGGTCCTTCAGCACGACGGTGTACTTCTGGCCAGGCTTGAGCGCGAGGTCGCCCTGCCCGAGCTTGGCGCCGACGGCAAACCAGCGGTTGCGGGTGTCGAGGGCAGCCACCTCGGACGAGGTCGTCGTCGGCGTGGTGTCCCCGGCCCTGCTGAACTGGGCGAGGGGCCCGTTCTCGTCGCCTTCGTGCAGCTCGACCGTGCCGGTCGGCCGGCCAGCCGTGTCCACCTCGATCGGCCGCGACAGCACGAACTCGATCCCGTGGCCGCTCGCGGCGGCGCCCCAGTGAGCTAGATCGGTCGTCGGGTAGACGCCGGTGGCGTTGGCGGACGGCTGGACGAGCTGGACCCGGAAGTCGCCCGAGGAGGCCTGGAACGCGAACGTCCGCGACACGCCCGGCGCGAAGCCGGCGCCGGTCACGTCCGTCGCCCCGGCCCCGATGGTGAGGGCGTATGCCTGGCCGTCCTCGAGAGGCAGCCAGGGGATGACGTGGACGGCGTTCACGTCACCCGCGAGATAGCCGTCCGAGGGGCTGTCGTAGCCGCCGCGGAGCTCGAAGTGCAGCGCGGTGGCCGGGCCTTCCGAGACCGTGTCCACGGCCTGAGGCAAGCCCGGAACGGGCGGGCCCGTGACGGCGAGAGCCACGCCGGGCACGCTCCCGGTGTCAACGCCCATCGGCGCGCAGTAGCCGGGGAGGTCGGGGAAGTCGGACGCGTTGCCCCGCGGTTTGCAGAGCGGCGCATCGAAGCGGGCGAGGATGTCCGGGCCGAACGCGGTGAATCTCGTCGCCTCGTTCCGGTTGGCGCTGAGCGGGGCACCCGTCGAGCCATCGGCCGGTGGACCTTGCGGGACGCCGGCGAGGGATGTCCCCTCCTCGAGTCCGACGTATTCAGCCACCGAGCCGTCCGGCTGGTACGCCGTCGCGATCTGGACCGGGTGCACCGACGGATCGGCCGGGTCGAAGGCGAGGTCGAGCGCCGCGGAGGTGGTGAGCGCCAGCGCGAAGGAGATGGAGTTGCCGTCGTGGTCCCTCACGTCGGTCGCGCGGACGGCGTAGGTCGCACCGCGAGCGAGCGCGGGGAACCCACCCGTGGTGGCAGACGCCGCGACCGACTGGAAGGCGCTCGCTACCACCGGTCCACCGCAAGTTTCCACCGCCGGCTCGATCACGATGTCTGGTCCGCTTGGGTCGTAGCAGACGCTCGCCGCGAAGCCGGTCACCGGTGCGCCGGCGGCGTCGGTCTCCGTCACCTCGATGCCGCTCGCAGGTGAACAGCTCGCGGGGAGCAGATTGCCCCCGGACTCGCCACCCCCTGTGGGGTTCGAACTTTGCTGGATGGTCGAGCCGTCCAGCGTCTTGCTGAAGCGGACCCGGATCCGGGAGAGCTGGAGCGGGACGGCGGTGATGCGGATGTCGTCGCCGCTCGGGACGATCTCGCGGGGCGGCACGGCACCGTTCTGGTCGGCCAGGATGATGTTGACGATCCGCGGCGCCGACGCGTCGGCGGAGCGGAAGCGGTCGCACCCCGCCGAGGTGAGCCAGGCGGCCGCGAGGAGGATCGCTGCGGCGCTCCGCAGGTTCGTCGCTTTCGTAGGGCGGGGGCTTGTCCCCCGCCGCGGATGATCAAGATGGCTCATTCAGAAGGTCAGCGCGAGGCCGAAGCGGACCGAGAGGGGCGCCTGGTACTGCGTCGGCCTCCCGAAGTTCCGGTTGAGGGTGACGGGACGGCCGTCCGTCGTGCGGAGATACTTCAGATCGGGGCAATCGGTGAGGGCGGCGCTCGAGGGGTCCCCGGCCGATGCGGCGTCCCTCTTGACGCACTGGCCGTTCACGATGGGGAGGACGTTGTCGAAGGTGTAGTTCTGGTCGACCGCCAGCGCCTGTCGCTGGTTGAGGACGTTGAAAACGTCGAGCGTGAACCTGAGTATGTACCGTGGCGTGAGGGCGTACTCGAGCGCGCCGCGCACGTCGAAGCTGGTCACGAACGGCGTCCGGCCCGCGCTTCCGCGCGGGAGGATGAAGGCCTCGCCGGTCCCGTAGACGGGGTGGGCGCCGAGGTAGTTGACCGGCGTGCCGCTGCGGGCCCGGATCGCTCCTCCCGCCTGGATCCTGAGGCGGCTCGTGACGTCGAAGACGTAGGATCCGAACAGCTTGAGCTGGTGAGGGACGTCGTTCGGGAGGGGGCCGTCACGGTTGGGGAGCAGCGAGACGAGGTCATACTCGGAGAGGACGTTGGGATCGAGCTGGCCATTCTCCGTGCGGAAGAGACCCGGGTAGTTGCCGCGGAGGATGGAGTAGGTGTAGCTCGCTTGCGCCAGCCACCGCCTCCCGGCTCGCCTGGAGAAGACCTTCCGGAGCTGGACGGTGAAGGCGTCGTAACGGCGCTCGGGCCTCGGCTCGGCGGTCGTGAACTGGCGAAGCGTCACCGGGTCCACGGAGGTCGCCACCCCGGGGTCCTGCAGGGTCCCGGACGCATCCCTGAACGGCTTCGACTCGGCCGGGTTGGCGATGAAGAAGGTGCGGCCATCGTCGACCGACATGTCCTCGATCACGCGACCGAGGCGGCGCCCCTGGTACTCGAAGCCGACCGAGAGGTCGGGCAGGAGCTCGTACTCGACGGAACCGCCGTACATGTCAACATACTGCCCCTTGAGGTCCGGCGCGACCGGCACGACGCCTGCGTTGACCTGCGAGTACGTGGTGCGGTCGGCGTTCGCGCCGGGAATGCGATCGCACGTCGCGGGCGTGCCGCCCACCCGCGGCGACGCCGGGACGCAGTGCTGGCGCTCCGAGACGACCTGGGTCTCGCCGCCGAAGGAGCGGTCGCCCAGGTCGAGCGGGATGTTCTCGTAGAAGCGTCCCCAGGTCGCCTTGACGGCGCCGCGGCCCTGGCCCGTGAAGTCGTAGATGACCTGGATGCGCGGCCCCACGTTGTCGTGGATGGCGAGGTTGGGCGGCCCCGCGGCGCCCGCCTTGAACATGTCCTGCATCTCCCAGCGCACGCCAAAGTTGACCGTCAGCGGATCCAGGATCGACCAGCTGTCCTGGAGGAACAGGGCGCGGCTGTACGAGACCGTGCTCACGCCGAGCGCGACGAACCGCACGGTGTTCGCCGCGGTGGAGGTGGGCGGTGGATCGGGCAGGACGGCGTAGCCGTTGAAGTCCTGGAAGGTCGCGCCGAAGGAGCCGTCCTCGTGCTCGCGCAGCGAGACGCCGCCGCTGTAGTACTTGGTCCGGTCGTAGCTCGAGCGCTCCACGTCCACGCCAGCCTTCACGTTGTGTCGGCCGTAGAAGCCGAAGAGGGCCGATGCAGAGAGCTTGCCGGCGAAGCGGTCGAGCTTGTCGTCGGCCAGGTAGCCGAGGCCGCCCGTGAGAAATCGCGTCACGGGGCAGGGGTTGAAGCCCGGGCGCGCAGAGGGATCGCAGGCGGTGAACAGCTGCGCGCCGAGCGCGCCCTGGTCGTAGAACTCGCTCAGGTTGTGCGTGAGCTCCCACCGGACCTGCGAGGCGGTGCGCTGATCCACGCCGTCGAAGACCGCCGTGCCGGTCTTCAGCGTCTGGTGGTGCCAGCCGCCCTGCGCCTCCACGATGAGGTGCTTGTCGAGGAACTTGCCGGCGTAGTGGCCGACGAGGTCCGTCGCGCTGGCGCTGTCGCCGAAGAGGCTGGCCGACGTCGTCGCGTTGCCGGTGGCGAGGTAGTCGCGGCTCTGTGGCGCGGCGGTGAAGGAGAGGGCGGCGGTATGGTCCTCGTCGAGGAGGTAGGTCAGCTTGCTCGTCAGCTGGACCTGTGTGCCGCTGAACTGGGTGCAGGCGCCGCTGCCGGCAGGGCGGCAGCCCGGGAAGAACTGGCTCGGGCCG
>MEMX01000009.1:12289-14762 GCA_001768075.1 Anaeromyxobacter sp. RBG_16_69_14
TCCGTGAGCACCTGGTAGTAGCGCTCGTCGACGAAGTGGTTGATGACCGGCGCGAACCCCACGTAGAACCAGAGGCGGTCCTTCACCACGGGTCCCCCGAGGTCGAAGCCGAAGTCGGCCTGGTACTCCTTCGCCTGCGCCGGCCGGGTGACGATCGCCTCCGCGTCGCGTCCGATGACCTTCGCGGGGGGCGAGAGAGCGCCCGGGGAGAAGTCGCTGAAGAACGAGCCGTGGAATTCGTTGGAGCCCGACTTCGTGACGACACTGATGATGCCCCCGGTGGCGCGGCCGTACTCGGGCATGAAGGAGCCGGACTTGACGTTCACCTCCTCCACGAAGTTCGTGAGCAGGCTCGAGCCCTGCGTGCCGAACGCGGGATCGGTGACGTTCATGCCGTCGAGGACGTAGCCGTTCTCCGGAGAGGTCGCGCCGCCGAAGCTCGTGCCATAGAGGTCGGGCTGTGCGCCCGGAGCCACGACGGCGCTGCTGGCGAAGTCGCGGCCGAGGGGCACCCCGGCCAGGAACTCCTTCGTCAATACCGAGCCCGTCTCGGCCGTTCCGAGGTCGATGACGGGCGCCGTGCCGGTCTGGACGACCTGCTCTTCCATGGGCATCGACGACGGGGGCATCGACGCCGGGACGAGCGCGAGATCGGCGCGCAGGGTCTTGCCGACTCGGACGGCGACCTCGCCGCGCTCCGCCTCGGCGTAGTCCACGGTCTTGCCGTTGGCCGGGCCAGTGAACGCCGGGACGAGCAGTTTGTACGGGCCGGACGGAAGCAGATCGAACCGGAACCTGCCAGCCTCATCGGTGACGGCTGTCTGGTCGGCTTGCAGGACCGGGCTGGTCGCGACGACGGCAGCGCCGGCGACGGGCCTCCCGGTGGAGGCGTCGGTGACGAAGCCGACGATGGTTCCGGTGGTCTGCGCGGAAGCCGCGCCAGCGGCGAGCATGGCGAGCGGGGCGAGATTCAGGAGGCGCCACAACTTCTTCTTCATGGTTCCCCGGTCCGACGCGAACGGCAACTCGGACACCGGCGAGCAGGTCCACCCGACGAAGACGCTGGTGAGTGGCGTCCCGAGACGGGATCGCGGGAGCTCGAATCCAACGATCATTGTATCAGACCCGAGCCCCACCTCCGCCGGGTCCCCCGCCGAGGTTCGTCGCCCGGGTGGATAGCGCATGCCGCATGAACTGACGCTCGAGATGGGGGGCGCGGGGGAGAGCTCTCCCCTCCGCTTGAGGCGCCGCAAGGCGCCGGACATCAGCTCACAGCGGCGGCGGTGACGCTGGAGAATCACACGGCAGCGGCGCCCTGGACACTTGCCTTCCGCCGCACGATCCTGCGCAGGGTTCGAGGCAAGGTTCTTCCGTGTTCGACGACATCACGAAAGACGGGGGCGGTGAGCGTGCCGCCCGGCGCGTTCGCTATCTCATCGGCTCCGCGGCGGTGCAGGTCGCGGCCCTGGTCGTCGTGGCATTACTCGCCGCCCGCATTCGTGCGAGCGTCGCCGAGGGACCGGCCGTCCCGGTGACGATCGTGAGATCCGTGACGACGTCGGGTCCGCCTCTGCTTCCCCCCGCTCCAACGCTCGAGGAGGTCGCCGGGTCCGGGACACCGCCGACGCCCAAGCGAGAGGGTCAGCGGCCCCGGTCCCGGCCGCAGAGCCGCAGGGCGATGGTCCAGCCGAAGGCCGTGCCGCCGAAACCGGAAGAAGACAGGAGCGCGCCGTCCGGGGAGGAGAGCGAAGGTGACGACGGCCCCCGCGGTGAGGGGAGCCTTGGCGGCGTGGTGACTGGCGCGATCTCCGGCTCGGCCCTCGGAGAAGCTCCGGCCCACGCTGGCGCTGGCTGGAAGCGGCCGGAGCAGGCGCAGCGCAACTGCGTCCAGAACAGCGTGCGCATCCCGCGCGGCCTGCAGGGCTTCGCCGCGGGTCCGATCACGGTGAAGTTCGCCGTCGGCTCCGACGGGGTGCCATGCGAGTTCCAGATCCTCGGTGACGTCCCGGACGCGCGCATCGGGGCAGCCGTCTGGCAGGCCATTCAGGCCTGCCGGTGGATTCCGGGCGCGGACATCCAGGGGCGACTGGCCAAGATCTGGGTCACCATGCCAATACGATTTGTGAACAGGTGACCGGAGCGCGCACCGAGACCGCTACCGCGGGATTTTTAGCCTGATCGTGAAGGTGTACTGGACGTCGAGCGACTTGCCGCCCAGCGTCGCCGGCTTGTAGCGCCGGTGCTCGAGGTTCTCCACGACGGTCCGGTCCATGAAGGGCAGGCTCTTGAGCACGCGGCAAGCGTGCACGGTCCCGTCGACGGCGACCATGCACTCCACCACCATCACGCCCTCCACCTCGCGGTCGAGCGCCTGTTGTGTGTACTCGAGCGGTGGCCCCGCGACCAGGACCGGTGGAGTCATGGCGCTGTTGAACTTGACGGTGCCGGCAGGTTCCTCGACCGGCGGGCCTCC
>MEMX01000009.1:14775-16629 GCA_001768075.1 Anaeromyxobacter sp. RBG_16_69_14
GCCCGCCACGCCGCCGATCACGCCGTCCTCCTCGCCCCCGCCCTCGTCCTCGGGTTCGGGGGCCGGTTCCGGGGGCTTGAGCTCTGCCGGCGCCTCCTTGGGCTGGATCATCGCCGTGGGGCTCGGCGGCTTTGACCTCGGAGCGTGCTGTCTGGTCCTCGGTGGCGCTCGCGGCCTCGGGGCCGGAGGCGCAGGCGCGGGGGGTGGGGTCGGCGACCTCACGATCTTGACCGGGACGAGCGGATCCTCGCTGACCTTGGCGGAGATGGCCGCGGAAAGGGAGATGATCCCGGTCACGATCGCGATCTGAGCCGCGGAGGAACCTACGAGGTAGCCGGCCCGCCTGGCGGCGCGCCTTCCTCCTTCTCTCTTGGTGACGTCGTCAAACACGATGTCTTTGCTCGGGACCTGGCGGCGGAATCGACCGAATCGGGTGGACGAAGAGCCGGTCTGTATTGCCTGCTGCCGGGCTTGTCAACATGAGAGGTCCGCGCGTTCGGCCGAGAACGGCTGGTCACGGCGGAACGTGTTCCAGAATGGAGAATTGAAACATACACGCTCGCGCGAGGACCTATCTGACGCGAGGCGTCGATGGCGTGCCGCGAAACCACCGGCCGCAGCGGTCCCGTGACAGACCCACCTGGGACGGCCTGAAGGAGTCATGCACATGGCGGTGCCGATGGAGTCGGTCTCATCTGATTCGTCCCTACAAACAGCTGGTTGCGTGTTTCACGACTGCACTGAAATGCCGTCGCAGTGATCGAGTTCAGGGTCGCCTTCTCGACGGGCCGGTAATCCTTGACACCCAACAGGGGTGGGCTACAAGGCAATGGTCTCGGACGAGGATTTCGCGATGCAATTGCAGCTCGCAGGCGAAGGCAAAGCGCACCGCCTGAGAATTGGTGAACGTCAACTTGAGCATCAACCAATGAGGATGAGCGAATGCCGTCGAGACGTGGAGTCCTGACGCTGACCGTGGCGCTGTTCTCCCAGGTCTGGAGCCCTGGGTTGGCGATCGCGCAGGGGGCCGGAACCCCCGAAGAGCCGCCCTCGACGATCCTCCCCGGGACTCCCCCCGCCACGGTAGCGCCGCCGACGTCTGCGCCTCCGTTTCCCGCGGAGACTCCCCCCTCAGCCGCGGACCCCGCTCCGGCGGAAGCTCCCCCGGCAGTCGCGGACCCCGTTCCGGCGGAAGCTCCCCCGGCAGTCGCGGACCCCGCTCCGGCGGAAGCTCCCCCAGCAGCCGCGGCTCCCGTTCAGGTCGAGGTGCCACCCGCGGCCGAGGCTCCCCCTGCGGCTGCAGTCCCGGCTCCGGCTACGCCCCCGACTGAAACCGAGCCGGCTCCGGCCCAGAGCCGCGAAGAGACGGCGACCGCCCGGCCTACCGAGGCGCCCCATAAGTTCGGCGAGGAGATCGTCGTCACCGGGTCTCGCATTCGCCGCAAGGACCTCACCACGGCCGCCCCGGTCACGGTCGTCACCCGCGAGCAGTTGCAGGCGAGCGGCAAGCTCTCCCTGGGCGATTTACTCCAGAGCATGCCGGAGCAGGGCAACGCCATCAACACGTCCGTCGTCAACGGCGGCGACGGCTCCTCCCGCATCAGCCTGCGCGGCCTGGGCGACCAGCGCACGCTGGTCCTCGTGAACGGCCGCCGCATGGTGGGTAACGCATTCTCCTCGATGGTGCAGGACCCGTCGGCCGACCTGAATGCCATCCCCACATCGGCCATCGAGCGCATCGAGGTGCTGAAGGACGGCGCCTCGGCAGTGTACGGGTCCGATGCCATCGCGGGAGTCGTCAACATCATCACCCGCCGCAAGTTCGACGGCGCCGAGGCCAGCGCGCTGGCGGGC
>MEMX01000009.1:16642-22086 GCA_001768075.1 Anaeromyxobacter sp. RBG_16_69_14
CACCACCTACGACCTCTCGGCGACGATCGGGACCTCGGGTGAGAGCGGGAGCCTGATGTTCTCGCTGGGCTACTTCACCCAGGACCACGTCCTCGCCGACAAGCGCAGCTGGTCGGCCCGGCCGCTGAACTACAGCTTCAACAAGGACGCGGACGGTAACACCATCGGCGAGCAGTCCTTCGGCTCGGGCATCACGCCGGACGGCCATTTCTTCCTGCCCGCCACCGCGGACGGCAACCCGCTGCCGGGCGGTAACGCCGCCTACAACAGCGCCTTCGCCGCAGGCGGCAACGTCACTTACGACCCGGTCACTGGCACCTTCGTCCCTTTCCAGGACGGCATCGGCCCCGGGCAGCACTCCTACAACTTCCAGCCGTACAGCTATCTCACCACGCCGGCACAGCGCTTGACGATGTACTCGGCCGGCGATCACAAGCTCGGCGAGGTGGCCCGCGTTTACTACGAGGCCTCCCTCGTCAGCCGGCGCTCGAGCATCTACCAGGCGCCGGAGCCCCTGGCCCTCTCGAACGAGGGCCTGACGGTCTCGGCGAGTAACGCCTACAACCCGTTCGGCGTGGCCTTCGACCCCACGAACGACCCCTCCGGCCCCGACGTCCTGCGCCGCATGGTGGAGGTGGGGCCGCGCAAGAACAGCACCACCGTGAACACATACCGAATCGTCCTCGGCCTCGACGGCACGCTGCCCGAGGCGGCGGGCCCGCTCAGTGGCTGGTTCTGGGACACCTCGATCGTTTACGGCCGCAGCGATCTGAGCGAGGTCGTCGACGGCAGCATGAACGTAAACCGGCTGCGGAAGGCGCTCGGCCCGTCGTTCACCGACCCAGTAACCGGGAAGCCGCTGTGCGGTACCGACGCGGCCCACGTCGAGGCGGGTTGCGTCCCGCTCAACCTCTTCGGAGGCGCGGGTTCCATCACCTCGGACCAGGCGAACTATATTCGGACCGGACTCACCAATTCATCGTTCAACGAGCAGATCCAGGGTCTCGTCAGCGTCAGCGGTGAGCTGTTCCGGCTCTATGCCGATCGCCCGGTAGGTCTCGCGCTCGGTTACGAGCTGCGCCGCAACCGCGGCCAGTACACCCCCGACGCACTGATCGCCATGGGCGAGGTGACCGGTAACAAGGGCGCGGGCACCTACGGTGCCTACACCGCCAACGAGGGGTACGCGGAGCTCTCCATCCCCATCGTGAACCACGTGCCCTTTGCCGAGACGCTCGAGGCCACCGCGGCCGCGCGCGTCTTCTACTACAGCTCCTTCGGATCCGACTGGACGTACAAGGTCGGCCTTCGCGAGAGCCCGGTGCGCGACATCACCCTCCGCGGCACCTACTCCACGGCTTACCGCGCGCCGTCCATCATCGACCTCTACAGCGGCCTGAACGACCACTTCCTCTTCCTGGCCGATCCTTGCGCGGCGGCCGTGCTCGACGGGAAGCCGCTTCCCGCCACCTGCACGGGTGCCGCGGCCAACAACGCCCAGGATCCCAACAAGCAGATCCGCGCCACGATCGGCGGCAATCCGAGGCTCACTTCCGAGACGGCCAAGATCTACACGGCCGGGATCGTGGTCGAGCCGCGCTGGGTGCAAAACCTCACCCTCACGCTCGACTATTACAACATCGAGGTGGAGCAGGCGATCTCGACCTATGGTGCTCAATTCATATTAGACCAGTGCTATCTCCAAGGGAACGCACAGCTCTGCAATCTCGTCACGCGCGGAGTGAACGGGCAGATCGGCAACGTGGTCGACGTCAACAAGAATGTGGGCTTCTTCAATACGGACGGTGTGGACCTCGCGGCGCGCTACGCGCTGCCCACGCCGTTCGGCCGCTTCGGTTTCAACCTGGACGGCACCTGGCTGCACAAGTACGACATCGGCCAGCCGGACGGCACCGTCATCCACGCCAAGGGAACCTACGACGGCGCGGGCGCCCAGGGGCAGGGCGGTGTCTATCCAGCCTTCAAGTTCAACGCCGCGCTCACCTATGCGCTGGACAACGTCGGGGCGGGCATCTCCACCCGCTACATCGGCACTTACAAGGAGTGCGCCAACTCGAGCGGTGTCCTCCACGGCTCCGGAAGCTACTGCTACGCGCAGGATCACGTCGGCGAGCGCGACGTGGGCGCCTACGTCACGTTCGACCTGTTCCTCAGCTACGCGCTCCGGAGCAATCTCGGCCGCACGGTCATCGGCGCCGGCGTACAGAACGTGTTCGACAAGGCGCCGCAGAGAGTGTACGGCGGCTTCACGGCCGCGTCCGACCCGACGGCCTACGACTTCATGGGCCGCTTCCTTTATCTACGACTAGCGCAGAGCCTTTGACCATACCCGTTTGGCCGGGTGCTGTTCAGCCTGATCAGCCAACCCAGCACGGGTTCGTGCTCGGAACGGGAGCCATGCCCGTTTGACCGCTTCCGCGCAGCGCGGTAAGGCAACTTGCTCGCTCCTTCTTTCGTTCGCCAGCGTCAGGGAGAAGCTTCATGTCGCTCTCGATGATCCACGCCGTGCAGCAGCTCGCCGACGCCGCCGAGGCCGGCCCGGCGATGTCCTTCGACCTCGTGTCCATGTGGCACTCGATGGGGTTCTTCGCGAAGTTCATCGCGGCCATCCTGGGCATCATGAGCATCTACTCGCTCGGAGTGATGGCCGAGCGGCTCGTCACCTACGCCCGCGCCAGCTCGGCTTCCCGACAGTACGCGGAGCAGCTGCGCGGCCTCTTGCCAGCCAGGAAGTACGGTGACGCGGTCGCGCTCGCCAAGAAGCTCCGCCGCGGCCACCTCTCGAGGGTCCTCGGCCTCGCCATCGAGGAATACGATCGCGGCGTGAATGCGTTGCGACGGAAGGGACCGGACGACGTGGGGGACTTCGACGTCGTCGCCGCGGTGAACCGCGCCATCGATCGCAGCTCGATGCGCACCGTCGCGGATCTGCGTCGCGGCCTTGGTGCGCTCGCCACCGTCGGCTCGACGGCCCCCTTCGTGGGCCTGCTCGGTACCGTGGCCGGCATCATCACGGCCTTCCAGGCGATGGCCGCCACCGGCTCGGGCGGCCTCGGTTCGGTGTCGGCCGGCATCGCGGAGGCGCTCGTCACGACCGCGTTCGGCCTCCTCGTCGCCATCCCCGCCGTGATGATGTTCAACTATCTCACGAACCGCGTCGAGGACATGCAGGTGGACATCAGTGACTCGGCGAACGAGCTCGTCGACTACTTCATGAAGCAGGGACGCAGCGAGCCCTCCGTGAACGTTGAGTAGACGGGCTCGTCCCGCGCAGCTGCGAGGAACAGCTCATGTCGACGGACTTCGGTGGCAAGGGCGTGAAGAGCGACATCAACGTGACGCCGCTCGTCGACGTCGTGCTGGTGCTGCTCATCATCTTCATGGTGATCACCCCTCTGCTCCAGCGCGGCAAGGCGGTGCAGCTCCCGCGCGCGAAGGTGGTCTCGGAGCTGAAGCACGGTGGCGATCCCATCCTGCTCTCGGTCACGCCCGACGGGCGCACCTGGCTCGACAAGGTCGAGGTCCCGAGGAAGGATCTGGCGGAGGCGCTGACCGGCGAGATGGTGGTGCGTCCGGGCGCGCCCCTGGTCGTGAAGGCGGACAGGACGCTCGCTTACAAGGTGGTGCGCGAGGTGATCCTCGAGGTCTCGAAGACGCGTGTGGTGGGCGTCTCGCTGGCGGCGACGCAGCTGAGGCCCGGGGAGGCCCCGTAAGATGGCCGTGGGGCTCGGGACCAAGCGTCCCCAGAGCGACATCAACGTGACGCCGCTCATCGACGTCGTGCTGGTGCTGCTCATCATCTTCATGGTGCTGACGCCGCTGGCCGACAAGCAGATGTTCATGCGCGTGCCCGAGTACGAGCCGAACACGCAGGTCGTCCCGCCGGATCAGGTCTCGCCCGACCAGACCGTCATCACGGTGAAAGCGGACGGCCGGGTGTTGCTCAACCGGCAGGACAAGTCGATCGAGG
Source organism: Anaeromyxobacter sp. RBG_16_69_14 (assembly GCA_001768075.1). Lineage (GTDB taxonomy): Bacteria > Myxococcota > Myxococcia > Myxococcales > Anaeromyxobacteraceae > Anaeromyxobacter_A. Next base: position 20,634 of record MEMX01000009.1, read on the forward strand.
AGGCGATGGCCTACCTACGCGACGCATACGCGAACCGAGCGTCGAAGGTCCTCTTCTTCAACGCCGAGGACAGCGTCAAGTACGACCAGGCGATGAGGGTGCTCGACCTCGCTCACGAGGCCGGTGTGAACACCATCGGCGTGATGACGGACGCGCCGTCGTTGGCGCCCGTTGCACCCGCTGCGAAGCCGGCGCCCGCAACTCTCCCTTAGCGCGGAGCACCCGCAAGCCGCGCCAGGAACGCGCCCAGATCGGGCGGTAAAGGGCTCTCCACCCGTACCCGCCCGCCCTCCGGACGCTCGAAGCCGAGCACGGTGGCGTGGAGGAACTGGCGATCGATCAACGCGGCGAAGCCGCCATCCCCGTTCGGGGCCCCCTGGGGGGCGAGGTCCGGAACGGCTGCGGCTGCGCCACCATAGAGGAGGTCGCCCACCACGGGGTGACCGAGGAACGCCAGGTGGGCCCGGATCTGGTGCATCACCCCGGTGACGATCCGGACCTCGACGAGGGTGTGCGCCGCGTACGCGCGCCGCACCTCGAAGCGCGTCTCCGCCTGCCGTGGGCTTCCCGTCGTCTTGGGCGGGCGATCCGGGTCAGGCACGGCGACCACCCGCCCGCCGCGCTGCGCGAGCGCCACCGAGCAAACGCCCCCCGAGGCGAGGCGGCCGGACACCAGCGCGAGGTAACCCTTGTCCATCGTGCGCGCCGAGAATTGTGTGCGCAACCCCTCCCAGGCGGCGCGGTCTCTGGCGAAGAGCACACAGCCGCTGGTCTCGACGTCGAGCCGCTGCAGCGCCCCCCCGTCGCGCGGATCGGGCGACGCTTCGGCGCACTCCGGATGTCGCGCCACAACGGCGTTCGCGAGGGTACCGGTCTCGCCTCCTCGCAGGGGATGGGTGGCGATGCCGGCCGGCTTGTCGACGACGAGCCATCCCGGCCCTTCGGCCAGGGTCCGCAGCGGTAGTCCGGGATCGGGTAGTGGCGGCCCGGCCGACAGCTCCAGCTCGAGCTCGACGAGCGCCCCAGGTATCGCTCCATCGGCGGCGCGCGCCCGCCGCCCGTGCACACGCACCTCGCCGGCGGCAAAGGCCTGTTTCACCGCGGCACGGCCCACGCCCAGCGCGTCGGCCAGCGCGCGGTCGAGGCGCCCCTGTGCGGTCAGAGGAAGGCGTATCTCGCGTTTCATTGGCGCTGACCTCCGTTCGCACTCCTCACAGCGGCGACCAGTTGATGTGATTCTCCAGCGGCACCGCCGCCGCTGTGAGGTGATGTCCGGCGCCTTGCGGCGCCTCAAGCGGAGGGGAGAACTCTCCCCCCGCGCCCCCCATCTCGAGCGTCAGTTCATGTGGCATGCGCATCACAAGTCCTCCCCATCGTCGTCGAGATCGATCGACGCGGCAGAGCCGCCATCCCTATCCGGGGCCCCCTGGGGGGCGAGATCGATCGACGCGGC
>MEMX01000009.1:22101-29915 GCA_001768075.1 Anaeromyxobacter sp. RBG_16_69_14
GCGAGATCGATCGACGCGGCAGAGCCGCCACCCGTAGTCTTCCTCACCTTTCCGCCCTCGGTGTCGGGTGGCCGCGCCAGGACAGCCTTCGTGCGCAGCGGCATGAATCCGTGGAAGAGGTGCTCGTCCACGTCGAGCGCCGCGCGGCGGCCGACCTCCGCTGCGCGCGGCAGGCGAAGCCACATGCGCACCTTCACCTCGCCCTCGCGCGCGAACGGTGCGAGCACCTCCTCCGGCGCGCGCGCCAGGTAGCGGCCGAGCATGGCCCGCACCTCCCGATCGTAGGCCGCGCGCGGCAGCCGCTGGTGGCGGCGCCCCCGGTGGAGCGTTCCGTCGAAGCGCGTGGACGCGTGATAGAGCTCGTGCAGGATGGTCGCGACGCGCTCCTCCGGCGTCGAGGCGGCGAACCAGAGCGGACGGAGTGTGATGACGTACAGGATGCGACGCCCCCGCACGCGGATGAATCGGCGGCGGGTTCCGCCGCGCGCAGGGCCGATATTCCCCGGTCGGATGCTGGCGCGCGACGTCCCCCGCGCCTCGCCGGCGACGACGAGCACGCGCGACGCGCGCACGTGGGCCCGCTCGGGCAGGAGCCGCGCCACGTCCCGGACGAGCCGTTTCACAGCTAGTGTCATGTTGGGCCGCGGCGGCACGGCGAGACCGTTATCTCCCTGCTGGCCCCCGCACAAGCCCCGGCGGCGCGCCGTGTCCCCGGCTCACGCAAAGCTTGAATACCCCAAACGGGGCCAGTAAGATGGAAAAGTCCATGCCTCTCCTCGCCACAGGCGTCCTCGCCGCCGTTTTCATACTCGTCTTCTCGTCATGGGTACTCGCGCGGCGGGCGGCGCGGGCGCAGCGCGCGCTCGCGGGCCAGATTCGCGCCTTGCGCCGCGAGTTGCGCGAGGTGTCGGGGCGGCTGGAGAACGCCGAGAAGAGCGCAGGCGACGCGGCTACCCGGGCCGAGGTCGCGGGGAACGTCCTCCTCGAGAAGGGTCTCGCGAACGAGGAGGATCTCGAGGCGGCGCGCCGCCGCTTCGACGCTCCGAACGATGCGCAGCCTGTGCGCGGATCGCGCACACTGCACTGATAGCCCTTCATCGGCGTCCGCAGCCCGTCACCTCCTCAGATATTTAAGCTCGCGGACGATCTCGGCGTGCTGGGGATCCAGCGCGAGGCCGCGCCTGAGGTGCTTCTCGGCGAGATCGACCTCGCCCGCCAGCTTCGCCATCTGTCCGAGGAACAGGTAACCGGGCATGCAACGCGGCACCTTCTTCAGCGCGGCCTCGATGACGGTGGCGCTGGCGGTTCTCTGGCGCTTGCGGTCCTGGGCCAGGAGGAACTCCACCCAGGCCTTCCAGATGCCGAACTCCGGCTCCTCCCCGTTCAGCTTGGCCGCCTCGTCCAGCGTCTCCAGCGCCCTCTCGTACTGGCGCGTCTTCACGAAGACCGTCGCCTTCTGGAAGAGCTCCTCGGCCCTGAATATGGCAGAGACGTCGACGTCTGCGGCGCCCCCCGAGGCCAGCACGCGCAGGTACTCGGCGCGCTTCGCGTCCTCGCCGAGGATGCCCCATGCCTCGCCCAGGCGCGCGAAGATGTCGGCGCGGAGCTTCTTGATCTCTTCGAGCTCGCCGGGCGGCCCGGCGTCGGGGTGGTAGCTCTTCGCGAGCTGGAAGTAGGCGATCTTGATCTGTGATGTCGTCGCTTCGCGCTTCACCCCCAGCGCCTCGAAGTGATCGGCGGCGCGGACCCGCGCGTGGAAGGCCTCGAGCGCGGCGGCGTCCTGCGAGACGACGGTTGCTCTCGCTCCGGTGGGCTTCGGCGCGGGGGCCTTCGACTCCGGGCCGGGAGCGCGAACGGAAGGAGGAGGAGGCCTGACGGCCGGGGTTGCCCGGATCGACGCCGAGGATGCGGTCGGGGTTGGAGTGGACCCCTGGCCGGGCCTGTCGCGTTCGGGGTCGGGGCCGCGAGACCGGATCGGCGCCGCCGGCGGGGTCGAGGACGTCGAGGTGGAGGGGCTCGGAGAGGGTACCCGTGACTTCTCGGCTCCTCCTTCGCCGGGTGCCGCCTCCACGACGTCACCGAACCTGAGCAGCTCCGTCTCCCCGAGCAGGAGCGCCACGCGCAGGATAGCTTCCGCCTCCAGCGGGCGAGCCGCCGCGAGCCGCGATGGGCTCGACCGCCCGTCAAAGAGCCCCGCTGCGCGGACCTCGTGCGCGGTGAGCCGCAGCTCGGCGAGCTGGACGCGGCCCCCGCTGCGGCTCGCAACGCGCTGCGCGCGGTCGCCGAGGAGCTTTCGAACCGCGAGGCCGTCGAGCCGCCGCGCGGTGTCGCACAGCCCGCCCCACCGCGAGCCAAGTGGAAACGCCGAGGAAGGAAGCGGTGCGCCGGGGTTCCAGCGGCACGCCCCTTTCTCCGATTCGAAGGCGCGCGCGATCACAGTGACGCCGTGCTCCTGGAGGACGCGGAAGCTCTCGGCCGGGTTCAGGAGGCGCAGGCTCGCGAGCGCGGCCACGAGATCCCCCCCGAGGTCGCCGCGCACGCGCTCGGCGTCAGCGATCGCGTCACCGTTCACGACGCCCTTCGCGACGAGGAATCGGCCCAGATCGTCCTCGGGCGCATTCGAGGTGGCGTGCTCGACCGCGCCGCGCTTGAAATGCAGGGCGAAGCGGCCGCGCTCCGTCTCCAGATCGAGCCGCCCAGCCGCCTGGGCCGCGGCGGCCAGGTAGTAGAGCCGGAGAGGGCCGTCCTTCTCGAGCGAGCCCTGGTAAGGAAGGCCGGCGGCGATGGCGGCGGCGGCGGTGATCTCGGGCGCGCCGAGCCCGCGGCTCGCGCCAGGTACGTCCGGCTGCACGCGGTCCAGCTTGGGCGGCCCGCCGCCCTCTCCTTGCCCTCCAGTCACGCCCCCAAGGGTACCACCGAGCGGGGCGCGGAGCACGAACAGGGACTCGCGCGCGGGATCGGTACGCCTACAGCACCACCACCTCCCGGTACTCCCCGAAGACGTCCCGGAGCGCGTCGGAGATCTCGCCGAGCGTCGCCGCGGCCTTCACCGCTGCGACGATGAGGGGCATGAGGTTCTCCTTGCCTCTCGCGCCGGCGCGCACGGCGCTCACGGCCGCTCCTGCCGCGCTGTTGTCGCGCTCGCGCCGGAGCGCCTCCAGGCGGGCGATCTGCTGCTGCTCGAGCGCCGGATCCAGCCTCATCGCCGGGACCACGGGATCCTCCGACTTGAACGCGTTCACGCCGACGACGACCTGGTCCTTCGACTCCACCCGCCGCTGCCAGGCATACGCCGCCTCCTGGATCTCGCGCTGCACGTAACCCTTCGAGATGGCCTGCACCATCCCGCCCATCTCGTCGATCTTCTGGAGATACTGGTCGGCCTTGCCCTCGACCTCGTCCGTGAGCGCCTCGATGGCGTAAGAGCCGCCGAGCGGGTCGATGACGTCGGCCACGCCAGACTCGTTGGCGATGATCTGCTGGGTGCGGAGCGCGATGCGCACCGACTCCTCGGTGGGAAGCCCGAGGGCCTCGTCGCGGGAGTTGGTGTGGAGCGACTGCGTGCCGCCCAGCACCGCCGCCAGCGCCTGGATCGTCACGCGCACGACGTTGTTGTCGGGCTGCTGCGCCGTCAGCATCGAGCCCGCCGTCTGCGTGTGGAAGCGCAGCATCATCGAGCGCGGGTCCTTCGCCTTGAAGCGCTCCCTCATGATGCGCGCCCAGATCCTCCTGGCGGCCCGGAACTTGGCCACCTCCTCCAGCAGGTTGTTGTGCGCGTTGAAGAAGAAGCTCAGCCGGCCGGCGAAGGCGTCCACGTCGAGGCCGGCCTTCACCGCTGCGTCCACGTAGGCGATGCCGTCGGCGAGGGTGAACGCCACCTCCTGCACCGCCGTGGAGCCCGCCTCGCGGATGTGGTAGCCGCTGATCGAGATGGGGTTCCACTTGGGCATCACCTTCGCCGCGTAAGCAAAGATGTCGGTGATGAGGCGGAGCGACGCCTCGGGCGGATAGACGTACGTGCCGCGCGCCGCGTATTCCTTGAGGATGTCGTTCTGGATGGTCCCCTGCAACTGAGCTGGCGCGACGCCGTGCTTCTCGCCGACCGCCTGGTACAGGGCGAGGAGGATGCCGGCCGTCGCGTTGATGGTCATCGACGTGGACACCTGCCCGAGCGGGATGCCGTCGAGCAGCGTCTCCATGTCGCGGATGGAGTCGATGGCGACGCCCACCTTGCCCACCTCACCGCGTGCGCGCGGATGGTCGGAGTCGCGACCCATCTGCGTGGGCAGGTCGAAGGCGACAGAGAGGCCGGTCTGGCCCGAGGCGAGCAGGTAGCGGTAGCGCTTGTTCGATTCCTCGGCGGTGCCGAAGCCGGCGTACTGGCGCATCGTCCAGAAGCGCCCGCGGTACATGGTGGACTGCACCCCGCGGGTGAACGGGTACTCGCCCGGCAACCCGAGCCGCTCCTCGAGCGGGGGCTTCACGTCGGCAGCGGTGTAGAGGGGATCGAGCGTGACTCCGCTCGACGTCTCGAACCGCGCGCGGCGCTCGGGAGCCTTCTTCACGGCCTTGCCGTACGTCGTCTCGAGCCACTTCGACTTGGACATGGTTGGTCCTCGCATCGCGGTAGAGGTCAGCGCTCGCTGCTGCAGGGGGACTACTCGATCGCGGCGAGCCTGGCGCCGCCATCCACCGCTTGCCCCTCGACGACGTGCAGCTCGACGACCTTGCCGTCCTTGGGGCTCTTCATCTCGTTCTCCATCTTCATCGCCTCGATGACGACGACGCCCTGCCCCTCCTTCACCGCGTCGCCCACCCTGGCGAGGACCTTCACGACCTTGCCAGGCATGGGCGAGGTGAGGGTCTGCTTGCCTTCGAGGGTGAACTTGCCGGCTGCCCGGCGCATGCGGAGCCGGCGCTCGTCGAGGATCTCGAGCGGATACTGGTTGCCGCGGACGTGGACCTTCACCTCGGCCTGGCGGCGATCGAGCTGAACCGAATAGCTCTGCGCGTCCACGAGCAGGCTGACGGTGCCGTGGTCGTGACGGAAGGCGTCGACCTGGTGGACTCTGCCGCCTATCTCGACCTGGTAGTGCCCGGTCCCGTGCCGGGTGACCTTGACGGTCTCCTCACGCTTGCCGCCGTCGAGCAGCGCCACGTACGTGGTCATCGGATGCCCCGTACCCGTGCGGTGGACCGCGCGCGCAGCGCCCGCGCCCGGCCGACGAGCTGCCAGCTGGAGCGTGAAGCGTGCGCCGCTCGCGCGCGGGCGTTGAATGCCTCGGCTTCGTCGTGATCGCGTTCGAAGGCCACCACCGCCGCGGCGATGAGCGCCACCCCCTGGTACTGCGGGTCGGGTTTCACGATGAGGTCATTCGCGTACTTCGCGCAGAAACCCGTGTCGTACTCGCCCGAGCGGAAGGCGGGGTGGTCGAGCACCCTCTCGAGGTAGTGCAGGTTCACCGAGATCCCGTGGACGGTGTACTCCCCTAGCGCGCGCCGGAGGCGCTCGATGGCCTGCTCTCGGGTTGGCGCCCAGGCCAGGAGCTTCGAGATCATCGGGTCGTAGAACTGCGGTACCACCCAGCCCGTGTACACGCCCGAGTCGTCGCGGACGCCAGGGCCGCTCGGAACGCGCAGGTAGCTGATGCGGCCGGGACTCGGCATGAAGCCCCTCGCCGGGTCTTCCGCGTAGACGCGCGCCTCGATGGCGTGGCCGCGGCGCACCACCTGGTCCTGCGCGAGGTGCAGTTCCTCGCCTCGCGCCACCAGGATCTGCATGCGGACGAGGTCGAGCCCGCTGACGAGCTCCGTCACCGGGTGCTCCACCTGGAGCCGCGTGTTCATCTCGAGGAAGTAGAAGTTCCGCTTCGCGTCGACGAGGAACTCGACGGTGCCGGCCCCGCGGTAGTTCACCGCCCTGGCTGCCCTCACCGCCACCTCGCCCATGGAGGTGCGCATGTCCTCGTCGAGGATGCAGGACGGACTCTCCTCGATCACCTTCTGCTGCCGCCGCTGCACCGAGCACTCGCGCTCGCCGAGGTGGACGCAGTTGCCGTGCTCGTCGGCGAACACCTGGATCTCGACGTGGCGCGGCTTGTCCAGGAATCTCTCGACGTACAGCCGGTCGTCGCCGAAGGCGCCCCCGGCCTCGCGCCTGGCGCTCTGCCACATCGCGCCGAAGTCCTCGCCGCGTTCGCACTTCTTCATGCCCTTGCCGCCACCGCCGGCGGCCGCCTTGATCATGACCGGGTAACCCATCTCGTCGGCGAAGGCCTTGGCTTCCTTCTCGTCGGGTATGGCGGCGGCGGAGCCCGGCACCGTGGGTACGCCCGCTGCCTGCATGTTCTTGCGGGCGGTCGTCTTCACGCCCATGGCATCCATCGACTCGGCGCGCGGGCCGATGAAGGCGATGTTCTCGGCCTCGAGAGCGCGCGCGAAGTCCGGCTTCTCCGAGAGGAAGCCGTAACCGGGGTGGACGGCGTCCGCATCTGTCGCCTTGGCGGCGCCGATGATCCTGTCGATGACCAGGTAGCTCTCGCGCGACGGCGAAGGGCCGATACGGACGGCCTCGTCGGCGAAGCGGACGTGGAGCGAGCCGCGGTCGGCGTCCGAGTAGACCGCCACCGTCTGGATCCCCATCTCGCGGCAGGTGCGCATGACGCGGACCGCGATCTCGCCTCGGTTGGCCACCAGGACCTTCCGGATCGGCCGGCGAACGTTCATGGCGTTCTCCACGGCGTCCTCGCTACAGTGGGGCAGAGGCCGATGCAGGGGGCGTCACGATATGATGTCCACCGTCGCTCCGTAAAGAATGGCCCCACGACGCCGCGCGTCATGCAATAGGGCAGGACTTCGCGAGAACCAGGCGGCGTCCGCGCGTGCAGTGCCCTAAGCTTCAGGACCGTGGGCCACGAGCTGACCGCGGATCCCGGTGCGCGCCTGGCGAGCCTCATGCGGCGCCTCGCCGAGGTCGCCGAACGGGAGGTATCGGCGCGCGCGGGACTGGCGGGGCTCGGGCAGCTCCTCGATCTGCCGGCGGACGGCGATCTGCAGGCGCTCCTCGCGGCGGTGACGTCGTGCTGCGCCGCGATCGACGCTGGCGGTTTTCTCGTGTACGAGGGCGGAGAGCTCACGTTGCGAGCCGCGGTGGGGCTCTCCGCGCTGACCGAGCCGCTCGACCGCTCGCTGGCGGGACCCATCGCCGAGGCCGTCTCCGCAAGGAAGCCGGTGGTCGCGAAAGCGCCTGCGGGCCCGGCGAACGGCCTGCTCCCCATCGGGACGCGCGTCGCTTGCGCCGTGCCGCTGCTGGGGCGCGCCGCGGAGCTCATCGGCGTCGCGCTCTTCGGCAGCCGCAGCGCCGACGAGCTAGGCCTCGAGGACCTGGCGGTGGTGCGCGTGGTCGCCGAGCGCGCGGCGCGCGCCGTCGAGACGTCTCGGCTCTCCGCGGACCTCGTGCGCGCGCAGGAGCTGGCGAGGCGAACGAGCGGATTCCGCGACCAGGTGCTCGCCATCGTCGGCCACGATCTGCGAAATCCGCTCGGCGCGATCGTGATGTCGGTGGCGCTCCTCCAAAAGAGGGGCGGCCTGGCGGGGTGGCAGGCGAAGACGATCGGCCGGATTCGCAGCTCGACGCTGCGCATGGGACGCATCATCGACGACCTCCTCAGCTACACGCGTACCCGCCTCGGCGGCGGGATCCCCATCGTGCCCCGCCCAGCCGACCTCGGCGACCTCACGCGCAAGAGCGTGGATGAGCTGCGGGTGGCCCACCCGGGGGCGAAGATCGAGCTCTCGGTCGAGGGTGACCTGGG
>MEMX01000009.1:29921-43345 GCA_001768075.1 Anaeromyxobacter sp. RBG_16_69_14
GTGGGACGGCGATCGCCTGGAGCAGGTGGCCTCCAACCTGATCTCGAACGCCATCGATCACGGCGAGGACGGGATGCCGATCGAGCTCGTGCTGGGGGGCGGACCGGACGAGGTGACGCTCGAGGTGACGAACCAGGGCGAGATGCCGAGGGAGGTGCTCGATCACGCCTTCGAGGCCTTCCACCGCGGGCCGGAGCAGACCGGCAGGAAGGCCTCCGGGCTCGGGCTCGGCCTCTACATCGCGCGCGAGATCGTACGCTGTCACGGTGGCGAGATCGCGATCCACAGCCACGACGGCGCCACGCGCATCGCGATGCGCCTGCCGCGCCGGACGGTGATGGAGCAGGCCGGCGCCCGGACGGGTCCGACCCGCCGGACGGGTCCGACCCGATAGTTGCGGAAGGAGACCCATGAAGGTCCTCATCGCCGACGCCTTCCCGAAGGAGCGCCTCGCCGACATCGCGGCTCTCGGTCTCGAGCTGGAGCACCGGCCGGACATACCGGCCAAGGAGCTCCCGGAGGCGATAGGCACCGCGTCGGTGCTCGTCGTGCGCTCGAAGCTGGTCTCGGCCGAGGTCTTCGAGCGGGGGGCGGCCCTCTCGCTCGTGGTGCGGGCGGGTGCCGGCACGAACACCATCGACGTGGCGGCGGCGTCTCGGCGCGGGGTCTACGTGGCGAACTGCCCGGGCCAGAACGCCATCGCCGTAGCGGAGCTGGCCATCGGCCTCGCACTCGCGCTCGACCGCCGTATCCCCGACAACGTCCAGGCGCTGCGCGAAGGCCGATGGGACAAGAAGGCCTTCTCCGAGTCTCGCGGCCTCCACGGCAGGACCTTCGGCGTGCTCGGGCTCGGTGCCATCGGGCGCGAGACGGCCGCGCGGGCGCACGGGCTCGGGATGAAGGTGCACGCGTGGTCGCGCTCGCTCGACCCGGCGCGCGCCGAGGCCATCGGTGTCGTGCGCGAGGAGAGCCCCCAGGCGCTGGCGGCGAAGGCAGACGTGCTGTCGGTGCACCTGCCGCTCGCGAAGGAGACCCGCGGGCTGGTCTCGCGCGAGGTGCTCGCGGCGCTGCGGCCGGGAAGCATCTTCGTGAACACGGCGCGGGCGGAGGTGGTGGATCAGGTCGCCTTGCTCGAGCAGGCGCGGTCCGGGCGAATCAGGGTCGGGGTGGACGTGCACCAGGGCGAGCCCGAGGGCGGCAGGGCCGAGTTCCGCTCGGAGCTGGCGAAGCTGCCGAGCGTCTACGGTACCCACCACATCGGCGCCTCCACCGAGCAAGCGCAGGACGCCATCGCGCGTGAGGCGGTGCGCATCCTCGCCTCCTTTGTGCAGACCGGCGAGGTGCCAAACTGCGTGAACGTGATGGAGCACACGCCCGCGCGCTGCCGGCTGGTGGTGCGGCACCTCGACAAGGTGGGCGTCCTCGCCAACGTGCTAGACGCCGTCCGCGAGGCCGGGATCAACGCGCAGCAGCTCGAGAACACCGTCTTCCAGGAGGCCGCGGCCGCCTGTTGCGTCATCGAGCTCGACGAGCGCCCCGGCGCCGAGGTCCTGGACCGCATCCGCGCTCGCAAGGGTGAGATCATCTTCGCGGACGTGTTCGAATTGTAGGAGGAGCCGCGTGGGTGGAGCGCCTCCTCCCTGGCACCCTTCACCGGTGTGCGCTCGCGGCCTCCGCCGCGGGAGGCGTCTCCTCTTGACCGATGGCCCGGGCGATGGCTGTCCTGGCCGCATCGCGCAGCGCCGCCGCGCTCTCGAACCGGGCGGGATCGAGAGGGTCGAGCACCTGCACCCGCGCGTCCATGTGCTGGCGCAGCACGAGGCCGTGCTTGGGTAGCGTCTCGTAGGTCCCCCTTATCGCGATGGGGATGACGGGGACCTTCGCCTCCATCGCCAGCCGAAACGCGCCGTCCTTGAACGGCTGGAGCCTACCGTCCCGCGAGCGCGTCCCCTCCGGAAAAATGAGGACGGGCGAGCCGCGCGCGAGGTGACGCCGGCAGTGGCCCATCATGGCGCGGATGGACTCGCGGTCGCCTCGCGTGAGCCGGACGCAGTCGTTCAGCGTCATGTTCCAGCCCACCATCGGCACCTTGAAGTTCTCTGTCTTGGAGACCCACTTGAACGGACGGTAAAGGCCGTACAGCACCAGGATGTCCACCAGCGAGAGGTGGTTCGCCACGATGACGGCCGAGCCGCGCCAGGGGAGCTTCTGGCGGCCCTGGATCCGCGCCCTCCAGAGCGGATTGGCGTAGACGTAGAAGGAGGCCCAGAAGCAGGAGTAGAGGTGCAGCACGACGCGACGCCGGTCGAAGGGCAGGGTGACGAGGAAGAGGGCGAGTGCCACCGTGAAGAAGAGGGGCAGCGTCAGGACGAAGAAGGCCCAGTAGGCGATGGTGAAGACGCGGAGCACTGACGCATTCTGGAACCGCCGCCCCGCCGCGCGCAAGCACTGAGCGACGCTGGACGATCCTCGAACCGACTTTCCTCGAAGACAGTCACGCTGAGCGGCCGGGCGACCCGGCGCCCACTGTCTCGAGGATGCGGTAGAGCCCGAACTTGGGGAGTCGCATGAAGCCGGCCCAGGCGGCGGCGGCCATGGTCCCCTCCGAGATCATGTCGCCGAGCCACTCGGCGGCGAAGCGCGCGTCCCGCTGCTTGAAGCCGGCTCCGGCCTCCCGCACCCAGCGCCGGTTCAGCCGCTCGTGGACGCCCACCGGCGAGGCGCAGACGAGCGGGATCCCGAGCGCCGCGTAGAAGCACATCTCCGACGGTTTCGTCCACAGGATGTCGGTGCGCGCCAGGAGCGCGTTCATCTCGTCGAAGTAGGCCTCGAGTTCGGGATGGTACAGGAGCTCGACGCCACGGCCGAGCGCGTCCTCGAGCCGCGCGGCGCGCAGGCATTCCTCGAAGGCCTGCTTCACCTTCGGCTTCACGCCGGCCACCAGGGCCACGCGCAGCCGCCCCTCCTCGATGTCGCGGCGCATGGAGGGCAGGAACTGCGCGGCCAGCTCGGCCTGCGCGCCTGCGCCCCCCACGGCGAACGTGACGAGGGGCGGCCGGCGCTCCTCGTCGGGCGGGAGCGGTCCGAGGAAGTGCGCGAGCTCCTCGGGGTACTCGTGCCGAAACTCGCCGTCCGGATCGAGCCGCACGATGCGAGCGGCCAGGTTCTTCGCCAGGGCGGTCAGCTCGGGGCCGCCCACCAGCTCATGAGGCAGCGGGAAGCCCGTGAAGGTGATGCGTTCGGGCGGCACGCCATAGAGCCGCAGCCGTTTCCCTGCCCGGTGGGTCGGGCAGAGGTAGCGGATGCGCGTGCGCCCCGCGTCGATGGGGACCCAGATGCGGTTCACGTCGGTGTCGGTGACGACGCAGTAGACGTGCTCGATCCGCGCGCGGTCGGCCAGGATCGCGGGAGAGTAGAACGTCGTGAGGAGGGGTCGGCCGGTGCGGCGCAGCTCCTCGACGAGGCCTTGGCCCAGGTTGCGCCGGATGAGGCGGTCCAGGGTGACGACCCCGTGCGTGGGCGCCGAGAGATCGCGGTAGGGGTGGAGGTGCGGGATGCTCGTCAGCTGGTCGAGCCCCCACTTGAGCGGCGCTCCGACCAAGGGGAGGGTGGAGAGCCGGGAGGTGAGCTCATAGGCGTTGCGCACCCGGCGCCAGAGCTTCTGCTCCTCGTCGCCGGCGAGCGGTGCGCGGTCCACCAGCACCACGTGCTCCCCGAGCCGCTCTGCCAGAGAATGGGCCGCCCGGAGGTGGCCGTACCCCATCTCCAGTGCGGCGACGAGCGGCTTCTGGAGCGCGGGCCTGGCCGACGTGGTCGTTCGAAGCAAGCGAGGTCGCTCCCTCATCGAATACGTCACGCCGGAACAGTAGCCTCACGAGTCGCGCCGCGTCAGACACGAGCACCGCCGGGGCGGTGCGGTACCGCACTGACCCTCACCTACAGCTCGAATCACCTGATATTTCGGATATTCCCGGCTGATCGGCACCCTAACACCCTGCTTGTGGGATCGACAAGGACGTGCTCTGCGTGACGGGTGATGAATCGCGCGGCCTCCGTCAGGACGCTCCCTGAACTGGGACCCATGACGTCGCCGTGACAGAGGTAGAATAGGCTGGCTTCGGTCATTTCGGATGACCGGGCCACTGGTCGCTGAGCCGTGATCTCGGCTGCGCTCTCGACGGGACCGTGCATCGACGGCGAGCACCTTTGTGACGAGCATCAACGGGAGAATGACGACATGGAACGCGCCGAAAGCACCCCCACTCAGTCCAGCGTCACCTCGATGGAAGGCGTGCGGCGGCGCGCGCCCAAGCTCGATCGGCACGCCATCGAACAGGTCGTGCGCTCCGGCAAGCGCCTCCTCGTTCAAGGGGCGATGGGCATCCACGCCTCGGACGGTCTCTCCGGGAAGGTGGCGGCGGTGAGTGGCCCGCGCCTCGTGGGCGTGGGCACCATCTCGGCGGTCCTGAAGAGCGATCAGCTGCTCCGCGCCGAGATCCGACGCGCGCGGGCCGAAGCCCCGTTTGGGTTTGTTGGCCTCAATCTGATGGCAGCAATCAACCGCATCGACTTCGACAACTACCTGCGCATCTCCTTCGAGGAGGGCATCTCTTTCATCGTCCAGGGTGCCGGCATCTCTCGCGACGTGGTGAAGCAGTGCCGCGAGGCGGGCGTGCCTTTCGCGGGCATCGTCTCCTCTGGCCGGCTCGCCAAGATGTACGAGAAGTGGGGAGCCGAGTTCCTCGTGGCCGAGGGCGCCGAGGCGGGAGGTCACATCGGCGACGTCGATCACCCGCTGCCTGCGCTCCTGGCCGAAGTCCTCGCCCACTCCTCGCTCCCCGTCGTCGCTGCGGGCGGCATCGACGTGGAGGATCTGCCCTCCTACTTCGCAGCGGGCGCGGCCGGCGCGCAGCTTGCGACGCGCTTCCTCGCCTGCAGCGACGGCGACGTGCACCCCAATTTCAAGCAGATGCACCTCGCCAAGGGCGAGGCCGACGTCACGCTCATCACGAGCTGCGTGAAGGGCATGAACGCGCGCGCGGTGCGCAACACGTTCACCGAGGCCCTGGCGGCCGGGAAGGCCTTCCCGCCCCGCTCGAAGGCCTGGTTCTACGGCAAGGAGGGCTTCTTCGGGCGCCGGAAGGCCTGCGTCGAGTGCCTGGCGACGGACGTTTGCCTTTGCCGCGCCAGCGACTACCAGAAGAGCTTCTGCATCACCGACGCGCTCCTCGCCGCCGCCATCAAGGGCGACATGGAGAACGGCCTCTTCTACACGGGTCAGAGCGTCACGCGGATTCCAGAGCGATCGACGCAGGCGCTCCCGAGCGTGCGCGAGATCTTCGGCATGTTCGAGGCCACGCTCGCCGCCGCCGAGGCGCCCGCCACGGCAGGCGCCGCCGCGCCCTGATTGCGACGGCGAAAACAAGTTGACGCGAGCCCCGCTGCGACGGACGATACCTGCCGATGGCGTCGCTCGTCTCGCGACGCCGGTATCTGCCCCTGAAGGCGGTGGTTGAGGCCAATTGGTCTCGGCCGTGAGGATTGCCCGGCGCGCCGGTCTCGAGGCTGCGCCTCCGGCGATCTCTCGCTGGCGAGAGAGGCCGCTGGCTTGGCCGTCGTTTGATTCGTGTTTCGATCTTCTCGCGGCGCATCCGGTGCTCCCCGATGCCTCTGCTTGCGGTTTCGCTCGCCTGGTTCGGCACCCGTGAGCGACGGGCGGCAGCGGTGCCTATCCTTTCGCGCTGCGTGTAGCGGACAGGACCAATCCACGTTACGTGACAATATGCGCTCGACTTCGTTCCGTTTTTTTGAATAAATCAATTAGTCTTCCCGCGCGCACGGGTTGACCGAGCGCAATGATGCGCCCGAGCTAGGAAAGCACGGCGAATGGCGACTGGTAACGTGAAGTGGTTCAACGATGCGAAGGGCTACGGCTTCATCACCCAGGACAACGGAGGTGAAGACGTCTTCTGCCACCACACGGCCATCCAGATGGACGGCTTCCGAAGCCTCGCGGAAGGGCAGAAGGTGGAATTCGAGGTCGTGAAGGGCCCCAAGGGGCTCCAAGCGTCCAACGTCCGCAAGTCGTAGCGGTCACAACTTCAGTGCGATGAAAAGCCCGGTCTCTGCTCGAGGGGCCGGGCTTCGCACGTCCCCCGGTGCCTCTCGCCTGCGTGAAAGCGGAAGTGATGGGATGCGGCGGCATCACAGCGGTATGTTCCCGTGCTTCCTGGGCGGATTCTCCTGCCGCTTGGTGCGCAGCATCTCGAAAGCGCGGATGACCCGCGGGCGCGTGTCCTCCGGCCTTATCACCTCGTCGATATAGCCCAGCTCCGCCGCCTTGTACGGGTTGGCGAACTTCTCGCGGTAGTCGGCGATGAGCCGCTGCCGCTCGGCGCCCGCGTCCGCGGCGCTCATGATCTCCTTGCGGAAGATGATGCTCACCGCGCCCTCCGGCCCCATGACGGCGATCTCCGCGGTGGGGTATGCGAAGTTCACGTCTGCTCGGATGTGCTTGGACGCCATGACGTCGTAAGCGCCGCCGTAGGCCTTGCGCGTGATGACCGTCACCTTGGGCACCGTGGACTCGGCGAAGGCGTAGAGGAGCTTCGCCCCGTGCTTGATGATGCCGCCCCACTCCTGGTCGGTACCCGGCAGGAAGCCGGGTACGTCGACGAAGGTGAGTAGGGGGATGTTGAACGCGTCGCAGAAACGAACGAAGCGCGCGCCCTTCACGCTGCCGTTGATGTCGAGTACGCCGGCCAGCACCGCTGGCTGGTTCGCCACCACGCCGACGGGCCGGCCGCCCATGCGGGCGAAGCCGACCACCATGTTCTCGGCGAAGTGCTGCGCGACCTCGAAGAAGTGCCGGTCGTCGACCACTGCCCTGATGACGTCCTTGATGTCGTACGGTTTGTTCGGGTTGTCGGGGACGAGGGACCTGAGCGCGTCGTCGCGACGGGTCGGATCGTCCGAGCAGGGGATCGCCGGTGGGTCATCGGTGTTGTTGAGCGGGACGAAAGAGACGAGCTCGCGCACGGCCCTGAGGGTCGCCTCCTCGCTGTCGAAGGTGAAATGCGCCACCCCCGACCTCTGCGCGTGCGAGCGCGCGCCGCCGAGGTCCTCCTTCGTCACCTCCTCGTGCGTCACCGTCTTGATGACGTCGGGGCCAGTGATGAACATGTAGCTCGTGTCCTTCACCATGAAGATGAAGTCCGTGATGGCGGGCGAGTATACCGCTCCGCCCGCGCACGGCCCCATGATGACGCTGATCTGTGGCACGACACCGGACGCCAGCGTGTTGCGCAGGAAGATGTCCGCGTAGCCGGCCAGCGAGACGACGCCCTCCTGGATGCGAGCGCCGCCCGAGTCGTTGAGGCCGATGACCGGGCAGCCCACCTCCATGGCGCGGTCCATGATCTTGCAGATCTTCTCCGAGTACGCGCCCGAGAGCGACCCGCCGAAGACCGTGAAGTCCTGCGCGAAGACGAACACCTGGCGACCCTCCACGAGGCCGTAGCCGGTCACCACGCCATCTCCCAGGATCTTCTGCTTCTGCATGCCGAAGTCGGCGCAGCGGTGCGTCTTGAACTTGTCGAGCTCGACGAAGCTGCCGGGGTCGAGGAAGAGGTCGATGCGCTCTCGGGCCGTCAGCTTCCCGGCGTCGTGCTGCTTCGCGATGCGCTCCTCGCCGCCGCCGCGCTCGGCGTCGGAGTTCAACTCTTCCAGGAGGGCCCTGCGCGCATCGGGATCGAAGGGGTTGCTCATGGCTCTCCTGAGCCTCTGTCGTGGTGATGCAGTGAGGGCGCCGCTCCCTGCTCATTCCACCATGCGCGCCACGCGCGGGCCGCCTCGGAGCGCTGGGCAGGGGAAGCGTCGGTGAGCCACGGCACGGGCGGCGTACCGCCTTCGCGGAGTGCCTCGGCCGCGGCAGCGCGCACGTCGCGATCGTCGTCCGCGAGCGCGGCGAAGAGCCAGTCCACGCGGCGCTGCGTGCGGTGATCCTTCCACCACGTAAGCCAGAGCCGCGCGTCGCGGCCGAGGCGCTGGCAGGTGAGGGCCGCGAGCGCGCCGGCAGCGGCGTTGCTCACCAGGTCGGGCGCGTCGAGCGCCTGGATGAGGAGCGGGACCGCCTCGGCGTCGCCGAGCCGCCCCAGCGCGGTGGCGGCCTGCGCTGGGCGCTCGGTCTCGTTGCCGAGGAGCGCGCGGCGGAGCCGCTCCAGCACAGGCCGGAAGTTGGGGTCGCGGCGGAGCTGGGCGAGTACCCCCAGCGCGGCCTCCGCCACGCCGGGATCCGGGTCGAGCACCCGATCGGCCAGGGGCAGGAACGCCGCCGGATCGCGCGTCCCTCCGAGGAGTTGGGCGGCCAGTCGCCGCCGCTGAGGGTCGGGCTCGAGGAGGAGGCCTGTCAGATAGGGCGTCGCGACGATGCCGAGCGCCGCAAGGGCGGCGAGCACCGGGCCTCGCTCCTCGACCGGCAGCGCCTCCGCATCCGTCTCTGCGACGTCGAGGAGGCCGGGGAAGGCCGCGCACAGCGCCGCTGCGGCGTCCGGCCCGTGCTGCACGAGCTGGGCGATGAGGCGCCCGCGCTCGGCAGAGCCGCGCCGCGTGGAGCACAGCGAGAGCACCGCTCCCGCCGGATCGAACGCGCCTGGCGAAGGCAATGCCTCGGCAGCCGACGCGACCTGGAATGGGTCGGGCATGCCAGGCGGGAGCGCTGGCCCGGGCTCCGGCGCGCGGGCCGGCTCCTTCATCTCCCAGTCGTCGGTCGTGGTGGAGGAGCTGGGAGTCGCCTCGGAAGTCGAGGTCGCTGTCGCGGCGGTGGCCTCGTCCGGCTGTCCCTGTGCACCCCCGCCGAGAGGTGGAGCGATCGCGCGAATCCGCTTCGCCTCGCGCAGGATGCGCTCGAAGGCGCCGCCCATGCCGCCGGCGAGGAGCAAGAGGTCGCCCAGTCGCCGCGGAGACACCGGAGCGTCGCCGTTGTCCGCGTACAGGATGCAGACGGTTCTCTCGCGCAGCGCCACGGGGTAGACGAGCGCGATGCGAGGCCAAGGTCGCCCGAGCGCCGTCAGGATCGACTCGTTGCCGGGCTCGTGTGCGACAGGCCCGAGATACGGCCCGCTGGTCTCGATGGCGGCGCGGAAGAGGCCGGCAGCGTCCGGCGGCACCTGCACCGTGCGGCACCGCGCCCGGGCGTCATCCCAGCCCACGGCATCCTGGCCGCTCACCCGCTCGCGCGTCACCGCGAAGAGCGCCGCGACCTCGAAGAAGTCGCGCGCGTAGCGCAGTGCCACCGCCACCACGTCGTCGCGGGCGCTCGCTGCCTCCAGCGCCGCGAAGGCGTCCTCGCGCGACCAGTGCGGAGGCGTGTCCGCCTGCGGCGCGAGGGCAGCCGGATCGTGCAGGAGCGCCTCGGCGTCCGTGGCCTCGATGGCCTGTGCCAGCGCCACGGCGAGCGGCTCGTCGTGCTCGGTGCGGCTGGCGACCAGCGGGCCGGGCGCCATGACGGCGGGCCGGGCGGTGGCGCGCACGGCGGGCGCCGAACGGGTGAGGGGCAGCTCGGGGGTGGCCTGGTGGGCAGGGGCGCCCGGTGGCGCGGCGCCGGGCTCGAGCGAGAAGCCCTCGTCGATGGAGATGACGAGGTCGTCCAGGTTCCCCTCCCGCCGTAAAGCGGCCCCCCCTCCCGCCGCAGGGGAAGAGGGCAGGGGACCGCTCGGGAACGCGGCGAAGGTCAGGGTGGTGTCGGAGGTGGCGGCCGGGGTTGGAGTCGCGTCGCGATCACCCCCACCTCGATCCGCTGCCGCATCGGGGGAACGGGATCCGTGGCTCGCCGGCGCTGTCGGACTCGGGGCAGAGACCTGGGCCGAGCGCACCGCTTCCGCTACCGCGGCGAACCGCTCGGGGAGCTCCCCGCCGTACACGCGCGCCATGAGCTCTCGCACGCGCCACTCGGGTGCGACATGTGGCACGAGGTGGAGCGAGAGCATGAAGCTGATCTCGTCCACCGCGCCGAGGTCAACCGGGTGCGTGGCGAGGAGCGACAGCTCGCGGCCTTCGAGCCGGAAAGGCGCCAGGCCGTGGCGCTCGGCGACGCGGGCGGGGAAGACCCGGCGCGCGCGGGGATCGGGTTCGATGGGCTCGGCGGGCGGCGGCGGCAGGTCGGAGGCGCGCGAGAGCAGGCGGATCAGCTCGCCTTCCGTCACGAGCCCAAGCTCGAGGAGGGCGGTGTCGAGGCTGCCGCCCGCTTCGCGCTGGCGCTCCAGCGCGCGCTCCAGCCCATTCGCAGAGGCCGCGCCCGCTTCGACGAGGAGGGCGGCGAGATCGAGCGGCACGATCGTGGGTTCTAGGCTCCCCGCCACGATGGGTCAAGGCGCGCGGAGGAGGAGGGGCGCCACGGCAGCCGTCGCAAGCGGGGCCTCTTGCCCCACGGTAGCGCGCACCCGAGCCCCGCCCTACCTACTTCCCCCCCCCGAGATCGCCCGCCAGGTGTTGCACGAGCGCTGTGGCCACGATGCCGGCCGTCTCGAAGCGGAGCATGCGCGGCCCGAGCGTGGCGAGGCGCGCGCCAGCAGTGACGCACGCTTCGACCTCCTCCGGCGCAAGACCACCCTCGGGCCCGACGAGCAGGAGGTGCCCGAGCGCGGCGCGGTCCACGACGTCGGCGAGCGGCTCGCCCCCGCCCTCGTAGAAGAGGACCTTTCGGAAGCCCTCCGGCGCGAGGGCGAGCACCCGCCCGAGCGGCGCGGGCGCGTCGACCACCGGAACGTCGGCGCGGCCGCACTGGCGCGCCGCCTCCGCCGCGATGCGTCGCCAGCGCCGGGCACGTTCCGCCCCTCGCTCCGCGTCCAGGCGCACCATCGAACGCGCCGCCTCGAAGGGCGAGAGACCCGCCACTCCGAGCTCGGTCGCCTTCTGTACGACGAGGTCGCAGCGCTCGCCGCGCGCCAGTGCGAAGGCGAGGTGGACGCGGGCTCGCGGAGCCGGTGCGTCGATTCGCGGACCCAGCACGAGGGTGAGGGCGCCGCCTTCCTCGGCGAGCAGCGCGGTGTAGGCGCCGCCCTCGCCGTCGAACACCTCCAGCTCTGCGCCCGGCGCGAGCCGCAGCACGTGGTGCAGGTGGTGGAGTTCTGCTGCGCCGATCTGGGCGCGGCCATCCGCGATGCGATCGCGCGGGACGAAGAGGCGCCTCCTCCTTCCGGTGCCAGTCACCTGGGGCTCGCCTTTCGACTCGGACTCATGGCTCTTCTCGCGGCGCTCTCGGTGGGGGTCAGGGCCCGCAGCGCCAGCAGCCGCCACTCTCCCTTGCTTCGCTCGCGATCTCGATCGGCGATGAGACCCGTGGCGAGATAGGCGGAGCGGACCTCGTCCTCCTGGCCCGCCAGGATGCCTGCCAGGAACAGCGTCCCACCCCGAGCGAGGCGGGCCGCGATGCCGGGAGCGAGTGCGACGAGTGTGTTGGCGACGATGTTCGCGACGACCACCGGGAAGTGCCCCGTCACGGCGTCGGGCTCCTCCAGCCGGAGCTCCAGGGCGACCCCGTTGCGGCCGGCGTTCTCCTCTGCCACCCGGAGTGCCACCGGGTCGTTCTCGGTGCCGACTACTCGGTCGGCGCCGAGCTTCTTCGCGGCGATGGCGAGCAGGCCCGAACCCGTGCCCACGTCGAGCACATCGGCGCCAGGCGCACCGCCGAGGAGCTCGCAGAGCGCCTCGAGGCAGAGCGCCGTGGTCGGGTGCGTCCCCGTGCCGAAGGCCATGCCGGGATCGAGCACCACCTCGACGGCGCCGGGCGGCGGCGCGGCGGCGATCCATGACGGCCGGATGAAGACGCGGCCGACGGAGAACGGGGCGAGGCCCTTCTTCCAGCTCTCTCCCCAGTCCTGATCGGCAACCTCGGCGATGCTGCCCGCCACGCCGAGCGCGGTGGCGGCCTCTTCCGCCTCGCCGCGCGCTGCGAAGAAGGCGGACACGTGCGCGCGGCCGGGCGCGGGGAGCGACACGCCGGGCATGGGCTTGATCGAGCCATCGCGAACCTCGGCGCCAAGGGCGCCCCGGTCGAGGAGGAGCGCGGCGACGTCGTCGGCGTCGATCTCGGGAACATCGACCGTGAGCGCGTAGGAGGGCATGGATCGCCGGTAGCCCTCCGAATCACAGCCCCGGCCCGACCATGGCCACCACCGCCTGCTCTGGTTTCATGACGCGGCGGGCGGCGGCGAGCACGTCCTCGCGCGTGATGGCCAAGATGCGCTCGGGATAGCCGCGATGGTGCTCCGGGCCGAGGCCGTAAGCCGTGTCGAAGGAGAGAGCGGCGGCACGGGCCGCGACGCGCTGGAGGCCGATCTCGTGGCCGCCGACGAGGTAGCAGCGGGCGCGCTCCAGCTCGTCGTCGGAAATGCCGCCCTCGAGGACGCGCGCCAGCTCGACGTCGATCGCCTCTCGCGCCAGGGTCAGCTTGTCGGGGCTGGTGGCGATGTGGACGGCGAAGAAGCCCGGGTCGAGACCCTCGACGGCAGCCGCCGAGACGGAGTAAGCCAGGCCGCGCCGGTCGCGGAGCTCGACGAAGAGCCGCCCCGCCTGCCCGGAGAGCGCCGCGACGAGCACGTCGAGCGCGTCGCGCTCGCGGTCGTGAACGGTCAGGCCGAGGAAGCCATGAAGGAGGTGGATCTGCTTTCGGTCGAGGGCGCGGTGCGCTTCACGGCGGCCCTCGGGCGCCTGCTCCGGGCGCGGTTGGAGCTCGGCGCCACCCGTCGGCGCGACGCCACCCAGCAGCTCCTCTGCCAGCGCGACGGCGCGCCCGGGATCGACGTCGCCGACCATCGCCAGCGTGAGCCGCGAGCGAGGATAACGCGTGGTGAGGTGTGCCGCCAGCACGTCCGGATCCAGGCGAGCGATGGTCTCCTCCGTACCCAGCCTGCTCATGCGCCAGGGGTGCTGGCGGTATAGCGTGGCCTGGAAGAGCTCGAAGGCGACCGCGCCCGGGCTGTCGTCCCGCGAGCGGATCTCCTGCACCTGGAGGTGGCGCTCGCGGTCCACCTCCTCCGGCGCGAACGCGGGCTCGGCGAGGCACTCGGCAAAGAGGCGAAACCCTGCCTCGAAGTGGCGCGACAGGAGCTCCGCGCTCAGGCCGAGCGTGCTGCGCCCGGCCTGGCCGCCCAGCGTGCACGCCATGGCGTCCGTGAGGCGCGCGATCTCGGTCGCGCCGCGGTGCGATGTGCCTTTGGTGAAGAGCCGCGCCAGGAGCTGCGACGCGCCGTTGTCGCGTTCCGTCTCGGAGCGCAGCCCGCCAC
Source organism: Anaeromyxobacter sp. RBG_16_69_14 (assembly GCA_001768075.1). Taxonomy (GTDB): domain Bacteria; phylum Myxococcota; class Myxococcia; order Myxococcales; family Anaeromyxobacteraceae; genus Anaeromyxobacter_A. The sequence goes on from MEMX01000009.1 coordinate 43,205, forward strand.
GCCAGACCCCGCGCAGCGCGAGCAGCGGGACAGAGTGATCGACCTGCACCAGGAGAACGATGCCCGAAGACAGGGTGTGAACGACGAGCTCGGGCGCCGCGAGTGGCGAGACTCTCTCGCCGACCCGGCAGGCTGAGGGCT
>MEMX01000009.1:43366-44368 GCA_001768075.1 Anaeromyxobacter sp. RBG_16_69_14
CGCCGCGGGAGGTCGCAGGCGGGGGGCGAGCTCCGGCCCTGTGCTCTCGCCGTGAGGGGGAACGGGGGGGGGACGAGGGCGAGGAGTATGGGATCCCTCCTGTACGAGCTCGACCAGCGCCTCGCCGGTCAGCTCCGCCGCCTTCGATCCGCGTGGCACGACGGCGACCGCGATGACCTGGTCCAGCATCAAGACGCGCTCGGCGGCGGCGCGGAGATCCTCGACCGTGAGCGCGGCTACCGCTGCCTGGGTGCGCTCGGCGAACGCCTCGTCTCCCGACACCGCGGCGTGGTACCCGAGCCGCCGGGCCAGCCCTTGCGCAGTCTCGATCTGGTGGATGGCTTCGGCCTCGAGGATCGCCTTCGCGGTGGCCAGCTCCCGCGCCGCGACGGGCTCGCGCGCGAGCCGCGCCAGCTGGGCACCGAGCGCGCGTGCGCAACCGGCGAGATTCGCATCAGGCAGCGCAGCGCCGGCGACGAAGAGGCCCGGCTCGGCCGGCGTGTACGCGTACGCCCAGACCTCGCTCGCGAGCTGCTGCTCCCGCCTCAGGTCGAGCTGGAGTCGAGAGGCATCGCCCTGTCCGAGCAGCACCGACAACGCGTCGAGCGCCGGCGTCATCGGCTCGGTCAGCCCGGTGGCGCGGAAGGCGATGCCCAGCAGGCTCTCTCGCACCGGCTCGGTGAGTACCATGCCCATGCCTGCGCGCGGCGGCTCGGCCGGCCTGGGCGGGCGCGGCGACGCGCCCGGGTCGAGTTGACCGAAGAGCTCCTCGGCCCTCGCGGCCACGCGTGCCTCGTCGACATCGCCCGCCACCACCAGCATCATGCGCTCGGGCCCGTAGTGCGCGCAGTGGAAGGTGACCAGCTGTTCCCGGGTGAAGGCGCGTACCGATCGGGCGGTGCCGATGACGGCCCTCCCGTAGGGGTGGACCTGGAACGCGTTTCCGAAGAGCGCGCGGGAGAGGCGCCGCGCGGGGCTGTCTTCGCTGCGGCGGATCTCCTC
>MEMX01000010.1:0-3819 GCA_001768075.1 Anaeromyxobacter sp. RBG_16_69_14
CCACGGCGTACTTCTCCTCGGGCGAGAAGGGCGCTATGCGTGGGTGACCGGGCGGACCGAAATTCCGGGATATCAGGTCCAAGACGTGCGGAAAGTAGGGTGGTGAAAGCTATCCACCGACACGATGGCGTCGAAGAAGCTCCTGGCGAACGGCAACTGATGGGCCTCGGCCTTGATCGGGAAGACCTTCTTTCCCAGGCCCGCTTCCTCGATCCGCTTCAGGTTCTCGCTCGGTTCCACCCACAGGTCGACCGCCCACACCTCGACGTTGAACTCCTGCGCCAGGAAGATGCTCGTGAGAGCCTTGCCACAGCCGAGGTCGAGCACCCTCATCCCCGACCTCAGCTGCATGTTCCTCGTGAGGCATTCGACGAGGGCCGTCGACAAGGCCGGCGCCGCCCTCGGCAACGTGGCATGGTCGCCACCCATGGCATCCGACACGAAGCGCGGAGGTGTGGACGGGTCGTGGCTCGTCCGCCTCGTTCACCCAAGGTATGCTCCGACCTCCCCTGTCGGCGCCGGCAGCCGCCCCACGAAGGCCAGGGGAGGCGTAACATCGCGGTGTGTTCTGGACACGCAGACCCAAGACGCGTCGCGATCTGGTCACCGCCGGTGACCGGGCGCGAGCAAAGGGCCGGGTCAAGACCGCGGTGGCGGCTTACCGCAAGGCTCTCTCCCAGCATGGCCCCGACGACCCCCACGTCCACGGGAAGCTCGCTCCGCTCCTGGCCCAGCTCGAGGACGGCGCCGGCGCGCTGGCCAGCTTCCGCCGCGCGGCCGAGGGTCATCTTCAAACGGGTTTCGTGGACCGCGCGCTGTCCGTTTACCTGCAGGCGCGACGCGCGTTCCCGCTCGAGCCCGAGTTTCACAGCGAGGCCGCGCGCGTGCACCTCGTCCGTGGCCGGCGTGCTGACGCCGCCATCGTCCTCGCCCAGGGCGGCCGCGCGGTCGGCCGTACCCGGCGGCCCGAAGCCATCGAGATGCTGTGGCGCGCGCTCGGCCTCCAGCCCGGCCACGTCGAGGCGACGCTGGCCCTCGCTCCCCTCCTGCGCAAGGACGGTCGGCCGGACGAGGCATGGAAGCTGCTGGAGCGGATCGAGCCTAGACTGCGCGGCGCCGCGCTCCGCCGTGTGCGATGGGAGATGCTCAGGGCAGCTCCGGGCTTCCGCGCCGGGTACCGCTGGATCGCGTCGCTGCTCACGGCGGACGGCCGTCGGAAGCCGCGCGCGGCGGCGCGAGCAGGCGCTTCTCGCGGAACCCCACCGCGGCGAAGCGCCTGATAGCGAATGCCACATGAACTGACGCTCGAGATGGGGGCGCGGGGGGAGAGTTCTCCCCTCCGCTTGAGGCGCCGCAAGGCGCCGGACATCAGCTCACAGCGGCGGCGGTGCCGCTGGAGAATCACATCAACTGGTCGCCGCTGTGAGAACAGCCGCTGAGCTGCCTCCCGTTCGCTGTCCTGCTCTCGAGAGCTCGCGAGGAGGAGATCAACGCCAGCAACCCGTCGCGGCCAAGAAGGCTGCCCGAAGGGGGCTCGCGCATCCATGGATTCAAGGGGTTACGGGCTCCAGGTGAGCGCTGCAGCTCTTTGCTGAGAGTGCATCGCCGGCAGGCAGCAAGACCTTGAAATCACTGGTCATGGATCCCACTACCCGTTACGTGGAGAGGGCAGGGGAGAGGGCCACCATTCCATGAGACACAAGATCGTTCCCGAGTCGCTGGCCGAAAGGCTCGCCCTGTGGATCGGCAAGGTCCCGCTTCCGCTGGTGGACACCATCTTCCCGCTGGTGAAGGCCCGCTCCCTCATGGCGGCGGAACGCCTGGGTGTCTTTGAGGCGTTGCGGGAGGAACCCCTGCCTCCGGCGGTCCTCGCGAGCAGGCTGAGCCTGGACGAGGGAAGCCTCCGTTTGCTCCTGCGGGTTCTCTCGGCATCCGGCTACCTGGTGGAACGCGGCGGCCGCTGGCAGCTTGCGCCCGTGGCCCGGCGGACCGTGATCCGCGGCGGCACCCTGGAGTCCTTCGGCTATCTCCGCTTCAACTACGCCCAGTGGGGATTCCTCGAGCACCTGGAGGAACTCCTCCGGACAGGACGAGGCCTCGACATCCACGGCAGCATGAAGGACATCCAGGATTGGGAGAACTACCAGCGAGCGATGCTGGAAATGGCGAGGTCTCACGCCCCCATCCTGGCCCGCCACGTACCGGTGCGTCCCGGCGCGAGCCTCCTGGTCGACCTGGCAGGCTCCCACGGGTTGCTGGGCGCTGCCATCTGCCGCCGACACCCACCCCTGCGCTCGCGGGTGCTGGAACTGCCTGTCGCGCTGGAGCCGGCCCGACGCCTCGCCCACGAGGAACGCATCGACGACGTGGTGGAGCACGCCCCTGGTGACCTGCGGAGAGACGAGCTCGGCTCGGGCACCGACGTGATCCTGCTCGCCAACATCCTTCACCACCTGTCCCCGGAGGAGAACCTGGACCTGCTCCGTCGCGCACGCCGGGCGCTGGTCCCGGGCGGCACGCTCGCCATCTGGGACATCGAGCGCCGCCCGGAGGGGGCGCCAGCGGAGCTAGGGCGGGACGCCAGCGCCCTCTTCTTTCGGCTCACTTCCGCGTCGCGCTGCTTCTCGGCCGCTGATTTCCGGGAATGGCTCTCCGCGACAGGTTTCGCACCGGCGCGCTCGTTCCGCTCACCGGTGGCACCACTGCACTTGCTCATCCACGCAAGCAGAAGCGACTGACCGACAACCAAGGCGGTGGCGCCGTCTGGCTCGTGACGCGACGAGGCGAGGGGACAGGATCCGAAGACGCCGCCGCGGCACAAGCATTGCACGGACACAAGGCAAGGACTTGCTCACGGAAGCAACGAAACGAGACACCCGAGTGACTGACGATTTCCGTACCGGCCACCTGCCCTTTTCCGCGCGGCGCGTCGACGCCCAAGGCGCGAAAGACACGCGCGAGATGGTGGCGGAAGAGGTGCCCGTCGCGCTGAGCTACAACGACGTCTCCCATGCCGTGATGATGGCGACCCCCCGCGACCTGGAGGACTTCGCTATCGGCTTTTCGCTCTCCGAAGGCATCGTCGAGCATAGCGGGGAAATCCGCGAGATCGAGCAACGCTGCGAGGTGGGCGGCGTTACCTTGGCCTTGCGCGTCATCGAGCGACGGATGGCGGCGCTGCGCGAGCGCCGCCGCGCATTGACAGGCCGCACGGGCTGTGGCCTCTGCGGAGCAGAGTCACTGCAGCAGGCGATTCGGCCTGTGGCTCGAGTTACTGCCAGCATCCGCGTCACGCCAGCGATGATTCACGAGGGCTTCGCGGAGCTGGACCGGCAGCAGACGCTCAATCGCGCAACGGGTGCAGTACATGCAGCGGCACTGATCGGTGAGGGCTTCGTTCTCGTGCGAGAGGACGTCGGTCGTCACAACGCGCTCGACAAGCTGATAGGCGCCATGGAACGCGGCGGTCCGCGAGAGGGCTTCTTGTTGGTCACTTCACGCGCTTCCTACGAGATGGTGCACAAGGCCGCGAGCGCCAACGTCGCCCTGATGGCGGCGATCTCGGCGCCGACCTCCTTGGCAATTGAACTTGCCGGGCAGGCGGGCATCACGTTGATCGGCTTCGCGCGCGGCGACAGCCTGACCGTTTACACGCAGGCCCGCGGCGTGCTGCAGGTCTGACGGCGCTGGTCGCTTGAACGACATGTGGCCCACCGCGGACATGTCACGCCCCAAGTACGCGGCTCGTGACATGGATGGCCCAGCGCCGGATGCCGGCGCTGGGCCTGTCACGCCAGCTGATCCTCCTGGTGGATCTGC
>MEMX01000010.1:3834-12623 GCA_001768075.1 Anaeromyxobacter sp. RBG_16_69_14
CGCGCGCCCTCGGCCCGCCGGTCGCGGGCGATGAGGAGGTAGATCACCGGGACGAAGAAGAGCGTGAACGCCGTTCCGATGGCCATGCCGGTGACCAGCACGAGGCCGATGCTGTTGCGCGCGGCCGCGCCCGGACCCGTCACCAGCGTCAGGGGAAAGTGGCCGCAGACGGTCGCCACGCTCGTCATGAGGACGGGGCGGAGCCGCGTGGCCGCGGCGTTCCGCACCGCCTCGAGCTTCGTCTGTCCCTGCTCCTGCAGCTTGTTCGCGAACTCGACGATGAGGATGCCGTTCTTCGAGACCAGGCCCACGAGCGTCACGAGCCCCACCTGCGAGTAGACGTTGAGCGTCGTGGTCCAGCCGTCGGTGAAGAACTTGAGGTTCGGGTTGGGCATCTTCAAGAACGTCATGACGAGCGCGCCGAACATCGCGAGCGGGACCGACCCGGCCAGGATGACGAAGGGATCCCTGAAGCTGTTGAACTGCGCCGCCAGCACCAGGAAGATGAGCACCACCGCGAGCATGAACGCCGGCAGGAACTTGTCCCCCTCGGTGCGGAGCTGGCGCGACTCGCCCGTGTAGTCGATCGAGTAGCCCTTGGGGAGGATCTTGGTGGCCTCGGACTCCAGATACCCGAGCGCCTCGTCGAGCGGGCGGACGGCCACACCGCTGATCTTCACCGCGTTGAGCTGCTGGAACCGGTTCAGCGCTCGGGGCGTGACGCTGTCCCGGATCTTGGCGATGGAGGAGAGCGCCACGAGCTGGCCGTTGGGGCCGGTGACGTAGACGTCCCTGAGCTGCTCCGGCGTCAGGCGCTCGGTGCGCAAGAGCTGCGGGATTACCTTGTAGCTGCGCCCTGCGATGCTGAACCGGTTGACGAAGTCGCCGCCGACCGCTGCCCCCAGGTCCTGCCCGACCGTCTGGAGGTTCATCCCAAGCTCCGCCACCTTCTCCCGGTCGACGTCGATCTCGGACTGGGGCTGGTCGATCTTGACGTCGATCTGCGGCGGGAACGCGAAGAGGCCGCTCGCGGCGGCCTTCTGCTGGATCTGCTGCGCGAAGCCCAGGATCTCGGAGCTCTCGGCAGTGGAGGCGAGCACGAACTCGACCGGAAACTGACCTCCGCCCGGGAGAGCCGGAGGGAGGACGGCGAAGGTCTGGATGCCCGGGATGGCCGAAGCCATCGCCTGGACCTCCGGCAGGATCTGGAACGCGGTGCGCTTGCGCTCGTCCCACGGCTTGAGTCCGACGCCCCAGAAGCCGCCGTTCGGGAAGGTGATCTGGAAGGTGAAGGCCGATTCCGGGAGGGCGATGACCGACTTGTTGATCGCGCGCGTGGACGGTGTGAGCTGGTCGAGCGTCGAGTTCGACGGTGTGTTGACGATGCCGAAGACGACGCCCTGGTCTTCCGTGGGGGCGAGCTCCTTGGGTGCCTGGGAGAACATCAGCACGGCGAGGAGGCCAATCACGGCCCACGCCGCGTAGATCGCGCCGCGGGCCCCGAGGGCCGTGTCGAGGTGCCGCACGTAGGTCGCCCTGATGCGGTCGAACCCTCGGTTGATCATCCCGGAGAGGCCCTTCTCCTCGTGTCCCGCGCGGAGGAGGTACGCCGACATCACCGGCGAGAGCGTGAGCGCCACCACGCCCGAGATGGTGACGGCGCCGGCGAGGGTGAGCGCGAACTCCCGGAACAGGGCCCCCGTGAGGCCGCCCTGGAAGGCGATCGGCGTGTAGACGGCCGCCAGCGTGATCGTCATGGAGATGATGGGACCGACCAGCTCGCGGGCACCTTTCAGCGCGGCGTCGATCGGGCGCAGCCCCTCGCGCAGGTGCCGCTCCACGTTCTCCACGACCACGATCGCGTCGTCCACCACGAGGCCGACCGAGAGCACGATAGCGAGCAGCGTCAGGAGGTTCAGCGTGAATCCGAACGCCTGCATCAGGAACACCGCCCCGATGAGCGAGACGGGGATGGCCACCACCGGGACGAGCACCGTGCGCAGGGAGCCGAGGAAGAGGAAGATGACCACCACGACGATGAGCAGCGTGTCGCCGAGCGTGGACTCCACGTCGCGGATCGCGCTCTGGATGTAGGACGTACCGTCATAGGCGACGACGGCGCGGATCTGCTCCGGGATCTCCTCCTGCAGCGACGTCATCTCCGCGCGGACCCGCTTGATCACGTCGAGCGAGTTCGCGTTGGGGAGGGCCCAGACGCCGATGAAGACCGCAGTCTGACCGCTGAAGTTCACCGCGGAGTCGTAGTCCTCCGCCCCGAGCACCACGTCGGCGATGTCACCGAGGCGCACGACCGCGCCGTCGCGCTCGCGGACGACGAGCTGCTGGAACTCCCGGGCGGAGCGGAGGTCGGTGTTGGCGGTGAGGTTGACCTGGACGAGCGAGCCCTTCGTCTGGCCGACGGCCGCCAGGTAGTTGTTGGCGGCGAGTGCCTGCCGGACCTGGGCCGGGCTGATGTTCATGGATGCCATGCGATCCGGCTTGAGCCAGATCCGCATCGCGAAGGTCCGGGCGCCGAGGATGTCGGCGCGCTGCACGCCCTCGATCGCGGAGAGGCGCGGCTGGACGATGCGGACGAGGTAGTCCGTGATCTCGTTCTGCTTGAGGAGGTCGGAGGAAAAGCTCAGGTAAGCGGAAGCGAACTCGCTGTCGGCCGACTCGACGTTGAGGACGGGGACCTCCGCCTCCGGCGGGAGGTCGTTGCGGACCTGATCGACCTTCGAGCTGATCTCGGAGAGGGCGCGGGTCGCGTCGTGGTTGAGCCGAAGGCGCGCGCGGATGGTCGAGAGGCCTTGCTTGCTCTCCGACTCGATGTAGTCGATGCCGTCGGCGGCCGCGATCACGCGCTCGAGGGGCGTGGTGATGAAGCCGCGCACCAGATCCGCGGTGGCGCCCACGTAGACGGTCGTGACGGTGACGGCTGCGTTCTCGCTGCGCGGGTACTGGCGGACGTTGAGGGTCCGCATCGCCTGGACGCCCGCGATGATGATGACGAGGTTGACGACGACCGCGAGGACCGGGCGCCGGATGAAGAGGTCGGTGAACTTCATGTCGTGCGCTCCGGTCGCGTCACGGGTCGGTAGGCTTGGGGGAGAGCTCCGCTTGTGGCGCGAGCGCGTTGTTCACGACGACGGCGGTGCCGTTGCGCAGCTTGAACGCGCCGCTACTCACGATTGTCTCTCCCGCGGAGAGCCCCGACGTCACCTCGACGAAATCACCCTTGCGCTCTCCCAGGCGAACGAACTTCTGGCGCGCGATGGCGTCGGTCTTCCCGGACTCGTCCTTCTTCTCCTCGATCGCGAACACCGAGTCCCCGTAGGGCGCGAAGATGACCGAGGTGGCAGGGATGAGAAGCACCGGCCGCCGCTCCGAGGAGAGGATCTCCACGCCGGCGAACATGCCAGGGCGCAGCTGTCCGTTTGCGTTCGCGAAGGTGGCGCGGACGCGCACGTTTCGCGTGGCGACGTCGACCTCGGGGTTGACGGTGGTGATCTCGCCGTCCCAGCTCGAGCCCGGGAAGATGTCGGTGCGCAGGCGCGCACGCTGGCCGGCCTTCAGCTCCGCGAGGGCCTGCTGGGGGAGCCAGAAGTCAGCGTGGATGGGGTTGACCGACTGGAGAGAGGCTATGGCCGTCCCGGGCGAGATGATCTGGCCCAGCTCGACCTGCCGGATGGCGATGCGGCCGTCGAATGGGGCGCGGATGGTCTTCTTGGCGATGGTCGCCCGGAGGCCCGCCACCGTCGCGTCCGACTGCTTGGCGCGCGCCTCGGCGGCGTCGAGGTCCGCCTGCGTGCTGGCCCCGCCCTTGCGCAGGAGCCGGGCCCGTTCCAGATTGATCCTGGCCAGCGCGGCATCGGCGACCGCGGCTTCGAGCTGCGCCTCCTCCGTCGAGGTGTCGAGCTTGACGAGGACGGCGCCCCGCTTCACCGAGGCACCGGACTCGAACCCGATCTCGCGGACGAGCCCGGCCAGTTCGGAGCCGAGGGTCACGCCGCGGACCGCCACCAGCGTTCCGATGGCGGCTTTGGTGGCCTCCCATTCGTTCGCTTCTGCCTTGGCCGACGTGACGGCCTCGGGCGGCGGCACGAAGGCCTTGCCGGCCTTGATCATGGCGCCGATCTGACCAGCCTTGATCCCAATCAGGGCGGCGATCACCAGGAGCAGACCGGCGATCGCCACGATCCATTGCTTGGTTTTCGTCTTCATGGAGGAGCGTACTTGGGGATGGTGTTCTTGCCGGGTGATGGACACGCGACGAGCGAACTGCTCGAGGTGCTCGATCTCGCGAGTCCGAGACGGAGGCCGAGGAGATTACAGAAAGTTGGGTTTCAAGGCTCGTGAAAGATCGAGGCGAGTATGTGACGCGAGGCTCACCCGCTCGAGGACACGAATCGGGGCCGGGCGAGGCGAGCCTCGAAGGAGCTCGACGTTCGAGCGTTCCGCGCGGGCGGAACTTGGACCCAGAGGCCTGTCTCCGTCGTCCCGCGGGGTGGGACTACCGCCCCCGCAAGCCCTTGTCGTGCGGTCGAGGCTCCGGCCGCCCTTGATACAGGTGGTGCCCCGCCCACGTCAGGCCGCGCGCTCGCAATTCCTGGCGGCAGGCTAGACGCCAGCAAACCGACCGCCGGCCTTGCTCGGCCACCACCGGCCTGTCTCCCGGCTGCACGACATAAGGCTTTCCACAGAATTGACAGGTGCTCGTCTCGATCACGCGATGTGCCGTAAGCTCTCGCTCGAAAGTGTTGACGGCTTCGACGACGTCCTCGAGCGTCGCCTTGTCTGACTCGAGCAACTCGAGGACCGGGTTCCCCTTTGCCATACTGGCCTCCCTGCTCTCCGATGATCACGGGGATTACCGGGCCTCCAAGTCGAGCGCAACCCCGAGGCACACTCCCCGGACGCCGGATCGGCTCAGCCCCATCTGGCAGCGCCATGACAGCCTGCAGGGCGGGGGCTCGTCCAGGGCTGCTGGCTCGCAAACGCGCAAGATCCCGATCAGGGCTCTCCCGCTTCCTGACACGCGGAACCGCGAACGCAACCCGCGGACGCGGGGTCGGTCTCTCCGACGGTCAAAACGACTCTGGACGGTCACGCCTGGATCCGGCAGAGTACCACCCGGACGGGTTTGCGAGACCGCCCGGTGCGCTGCCCACCGGCGAAGTCGGTAGTCCCCGAGGGGCTCCAACCCTCATGAGCGGTGGCGTATGACCTGGGATGGGGGCGGCCGGCCAATCCTCACCCCGTGCCTCTTTCATTCACGCCACCTTTGCCGGTTTGACCAGCGCACGGAAGCACGGGTGGCCACGCTGCGAGATGCGCCACCTGACACTCAGGGAAAATTCACGCATGAAAGACAAACCGAAGCGACCAAGACTGAGCGAAGACTGGCTGGCGCTGTGGCTCGGGCTCTTCATCTTCGTCCTTTCCCTCGGTGTCTTCGCCGGCGTCGACGTCCTCGGGTGGGGGATCCAGACGAACGTCTGGATCGACCCGGGCAAGGCGCTCGCCCCCGCCTCTGCCAGCTACGAGAAGATGTCCGGCCCCGTCTCGCTCCTGCTGACCTACGTCTTCATGACGTTCCTGATGGTGATCTGCGCCAAGGTCCTCGACGCGGACATCAAGGAATTCCTCGTCGGCTTCACCCTGGTGTTCTGGATCAGCTACACATGCTGGCTCGTGGGCAACAACGCGTACATCGCCGCGACCACGAGGGCCGAGATGGACAAGTTCGGCATCACCTGGGCCATGAAGCTCACCGGCGAGGCCGGATTCATCGTGGCGCTCATCGCCGGGCTCGTCGTCGGGAACTTCTTTCCAAAGCTCGCGGACGTCTTGAAGGAAGCGACGCGCCCCGAGCTGTACATCAAGACCGCCATCGTCATCCTCGGTGGCGCGCTCGGTGTCATGGCCGCCGAGAAGCTGGGACTCGCCACCGCCGTGATTCTCAGGAGCCTCTGCGCCATCGTCGGGGCGTACCTGATCTACTGGGCGGGCGTGTACTTCATCGCCCGGAAGTACTTCAAGTTCAGCCGGGAGTGGGCCGCTCCGCTCGCGTCGGGTATCTCCATCTGCGGCGTCTCGGCGGCCATCGCGACCGGCGGCGCGATCAAGGCGCGGCCGGTGGTCCCCATCATGGTCTCTTCTCTCGTAGTCATCTTCGCGGTGGTGGAGCTGGTGTTCCTGCCGCTCATCGCGCGAGACTTCCTCTACCGGGAGCCCATCGTCGCTGGGGCGTGGATGGGCCTCGCGGTCAAGACCGATGGCGCCGCGGTGGCGAGCGGCGCCATCGCCGACTCACTGATCCGAGGGAGGGCGTCGGCCGAAGGCATCAACTATCAGCCCGACTGGATCATGGGGACCGCCGCCACGGTCAAGGTGTTCATCGACGTCTTCATCGGCCTGTGGGCGTTCGTCCTCGCGATCATCTGGTGCACGCTCATCGAACGGAGGCCCGGCGAGGCATTCAGGCCTGGACAGATCTGGGAACGCTTCCCGAAGTTCGTGATCGGGTACGTGATCACCTTCCTCCTCGTCCTCCTCGTCTGCTGGCCGGCTTCGAAGCACATGACCAGCCTGAGAGTGCAGCTCATCGGCTTGAACAAGCAACTCGCCGCCGAGGAGGCGCAGCTCGCGACCGCCAAGGGCGACGCGACCGCCATAGCCTCCCAGCAAGACCCGATCCTCGTGACCAGGGAGAAGATCGCCGGGCTGGACACCGAGCTCAAGTCCGCGAGGGCGACGATAAGCGCGGCAAAGACGGCGACGGGCGAGGCCAACGTCTTCAGAGGGCTCTTCTTCGTCATGACCTTCTTCAGCATCGGCGTGGTCTCGGATTTCAGAAAGCTCTGGGCAGAAGGCTTCGGCAAGCTCGCGGCCGTTTACGTCATCTCTCTCTTCGGGTTCATCATCTGGGTCGGGCTCGCCATCTCGTGGTTGTTCTTCCATGGCGTGAGGCCGCCCCGCATCGGTTAGAGGAACGGTCGGAGGATCGGTTTGCCTGTCGGCGATCACGGTTGACGAGCAGTTGGTTGGTCGGTGAGCTGGTCAAGGGGTCTGGAAAAGGAGCATGACCATGGCAGGGACGTCGGACCGCGACGCTTCCCCCAGCGACGAACAGCTCGCGCTGGCGGAGGAGCTGAAGTCCCGCACGCTGAGACTCGCCTCCATCGAGCGCGCGCTGCTGAGTGCGCGGCTTCACCACAGCCATGAGATGGAGGAGGAGATGCAGGAGCTCCTCCGCCACCTCGTCACGCAGATGGAATGCGAGCCGCTCCTTCCGGTGGAGAAGAAGCTCATCGGGTGGAGCATCGGTCTTGGGATTTCCTTGCTGGGTATCCTGTACTGGGTGACCAATGCGTTCCTCCCCGTAGGGAACTACTAGCCAGGAGCTTGGTCACTCGGACGCTCGTCAGCCGGCAAGTCACAGCGGCGACCAGTTGATGTGATTCTCCAGCGTCACCGCCGCCGCTGTGAGCTGATGTCCGGCGCCTTGCGGCGCCTCAGGCGGAGGGGAGATCTCTCCCCCCGCGCCCCCCATCTCGAGCGTCAGTTCATGTGGCATGCGCTATCAGTCAGTCGGGCGGTCAGTCGGGTCGCTTGGCCACCTTCGTCGGCCACCTGGTCGGATGGTCAGCTGTTCGGTCGGTGAGCTGGTCGGTGGTTCAGGAGAAGGAGCATGACCATGGCAGGGACACCGGAGCGCGTCGCATCCCCCGGCGAAGGACAACTGGCGGACGAGCTGAAGAAGATGGAATGGGAGCCGCTCCTGCCGGTGGAGAAGAAGCTCATCGGGTGGAGCATCGGTCTCGGAATCTCCCTGCTCGGAATCCTGCTCTGGGTGAGTTACACGTTCTTTCCGGCGGGACACTTAGGTTAAGATGCTAAGTACAGTGGCCCCGAGTAGCACGGCGAGACCGAAGTCACTGCGCTGCGGATGGCGGCCCTCGATACCATTGCGTTCCTGCGCGCGACGCCCCCGTTCTGCGACCTCCCGAAGCCGCTCTTCGAGGCCGCCGCGCAGGCCGTAGAGGTAGGGGCGTTTCCCGCCGGGACGCGCCTCGTCGAGCGCGACGGACCGCCGCTGCGCCATCTGTACGTGATCCGGAAAGGGGCGGTCCGTCTGGAAGGCGAGGGCCACGTGCTGCAGGTCCTCGAGGAGGGCGAGATCTTCGGGTACACCTCGCTCATCACAAAGCGAGCGACGATGGACGCCGTCGTCGAAGAGGACCTGCTCGCGTACCAGCTCCCGGCGGCGGAGTTCGGGCGCCTCCTCTCCGACGCGCAGTTCGCGGGCCACTTCGCGACCGGGCTCGGCGACCGCCTCAGGCACAGCCTGGATCGCTCGCCCGTGGCCAGTTTCCACGTGGACCTCGAGATCCCGGTGGAGACCCGCGCGCGACGAGCCCCGGTGCGAGTCGCGGCGACGGCGACCGTGAGCGACGCGGCGCGCGCCATGCGAGAGGCGCACGTCGGCTCCGTGCTCGTGGACACCGACCCGCCCGGCATCGTCACCCTGCGCGACTTCGGCGACAAGGTGCTGGCCGAGGGGCTCGGCCCGGACACCCCCGTACTTCGCGTCTCCTCCGCCCCCCTCCGCACGGTCCCCGCGGGCACGGCCCTCTACGAGGCATGGCAGGCGCTCCTCGACGCGGGCGTCCACCACCTCCCCATCGAACGTGGGGGCGAGATCATCGGCGTCCTCTCCTCGTCGGACCTCCTGCGTTCGACGGGGCCGATCAGGGTGCTGCGCTCGGTCGAGCGGCTCGCCTCGC
>MEMX01000010.1:12648-24745 GCA_001768075.1 Anaeromyxobacter sp. RBG_16_69_14
CAAGGTGGCGCAGATGGTGTCGTCACTCCTCGCCGGCGGCCTCGAGCCGACCGTCATCGCGGGATTCGTGGCGCGGCTCAACGACGCCTTGCTCAGGCGCATCCTGCAATGGGCGGAGACGGAGCTGGGGCCGGCACCGGCGCCCTACGCCTGGATCGTGCTCGGCTCGGAAGGCCGCCAGGAGCAGACGCTCCTCACCGATCAGGACAATGCCCTCGTGCACGGCGGCGGCGAAGCCCCTCGCCAGTACTTCGCGCAGCTGGCCGACCGCGCCAACGATGATCTCGAGGCGGCTGGATTCCCCAGGTGCCCGGGTGGCTACATGGCCCGAAACTGGCACGGATCGCTGGAGGAATGGGAGTCGCGGTTCTCCGGGTGGATCGACGACCCGAAGCCGAACGCGCTGCTCCAGGCGGCCATCTTCTTCGATTTCCGGAAAGTGCACGGGGCGCTGGATCTGGCCCCCCTGGAGGCGGTGCTTGCGCGCGCGGCGAGACAGCGGGTGTTCCTCGCCTGCCTGGCGAAGGCGGCGCTCCAGTTCGGGCCGCCGCCCTCGCTCTTCCTCCGATTGCGAGGCGACGGGGTGGACCTCAAGCTGCATGGCATCTCGCGCATCGCCTTGCTGGCCCGCCCCTATGCGCTCGAGGCAGGGTCCTCGACGCGCAACACGATCCGGCGGCTCGAGGCGGCAGTCGCGGGTGGGCTCATCAGCGCCGACCAGTACGCCACCCTTTCCGAGACCTATCGGTTCCTGCTCGGGTTGCGGATCAGGCAACAGCTCCAGAGGATCCGTGAGGGGGAGAAGCCCGTGAACAAGCTCGTGCTCTCGGAGCTCACCTCCATCGAGCGCAGCCGGCTCAAGGACGCGTTCCGCGCCATCAGCGACTGGCAAGAGATGGCCGCCTACCACTACCGGACCGAGATGTTCTGACAGCCGGGGGGGAGCGACCGCTGCTCCCCCTCGGGCCACCCTTTGGCCCCCCACCTCCGAAGGAGCTCTGTCCCCGGATTCCTGTAGCATGAGGCCGGAGCCAGGCCCCGTGCGGGGCGGGCCTGTCCCCCGCCGGCGACAAGAGACGCAAGGAGAGAACCATGAAGCGCACGACGGTCGCCCTCGCGGCCTGCTTCGTCCTCGGATTCGCCGCGCCCGCCCGCGCGGAGGACGCGAAGGCCCTCTTCGCGCGGAGGTGCGCGAGCTGTCACGGCGTGGACGGCAAGGGGCAAACGGCCATGGGCAAGAGGCTCGGCGCCACGGATCTCACCGGCCTCCAGTCGAGTGAGGCCGCGATCTCGGTGGCGATCGAGAACGGCAAGCCACCGAGGATGTTCGCCTTCAAGGGCAAGCTCACGGCGGAGCAGGTCCAGGCGCTCGCCGCGTACGTGAAGGGCGGTCTGAAGTGAGGCGGGTACACGGGGCCCCCAACCCTGTCTCTGCCCGAGGAGTCTCATGATCGATCCCGTCGATCGTCAGCGCCCCTCGCTCGCGCTTCTCACCGACTTCTACCAGCTCACCATGGCCGCGGCGGCCTGGAAGAGCGGCATGGCGGGGGAGGAGGCGGTCTTCACCCTCTCCTTTCGTAAGAGCCCATTCGAGGGCGGATTCACCATCGCGGCCGGGCTCGACCCCGTCATCGAGCACGTCGCCGGCTACCGCTTCGACGACTCCGATCTGGCCTATCTGGCCGCTCAGCGCGACGGGCGAGGCGCGCCGCTGTTCGAGCAGGCCTTCCTCGACCACCTTCGCCACCTCGATCTCGCCGTCGACATCGACGCCGCGCCGGAGGGGACGGCGGTCTTCCCCTGGGAGCCCGTGCTTCGCGTGAAGGGGCCGGTCATCCCCTGCATGCTGCTCGAGACCCCGCTCCTCACGCTCATCAACTTCCAGACGCTCATCGCGACCAAGGCCGCGCGCGTCTGCCTCGCGGCGCGGGGCGATCCCGTGCTCGAGTTCGGGCTGCGCCGGGCGCAGGGCTTCGACGGCGGCCTCTCCGCCTCGCGCGCCGCCTACCTGGGCGGGTGTGCTGCGACCTCGAACGTTCTCGCCGGCAAGCTCTTTGGCATCCCGGTGAAAGGCACGCACGCGCACTCCTGGGTCATGCTCTTCGACGATGAGCGCGCGGCGTTCCAGGCATACGCGGAGTCGATGCCGGGCAATTGCGTGCTCCTGGTGGACACCTACAACACCCTGGAGGGCGTGAGGCACGCCATCGAGACGGCGCGCTGGCTGCGCGCCCAGGGGGCCGAGCTGGCCGGCATCCGGCTCGACTCGGGCGACCTCGCCTGGCTGTCGCAGGAGGCGCGCCGCCTGCTCGACGCGGCGGGCCTCGAGCGCACCGTCATCCTCGCCTCGAATGAGCTCGACGAGCGGATCATCGAGAGCCTGAAGGAGCAGGGTGCGCGCATCGCGGTGTGGGGCGTGGGGACGCGGCTCGTCACCGGGGCCGGCGAAGCCGCGCTGGGCGGCGTGTACAAGCTCAACGCGGTGCGTCGGCCGGGTGGGGCGTGGATTCACCGCGTGAAGCTCTCCGAGCTCTCCTCCAAGACGAGCGTGCCGGGGCTCTTGCAGGTTCGGCGGTTCCGCTCTGGCGACGGGCACCTCGCCGACTGCGTCTACGACGAGCTCTCCGGTCTGCCTACTCCCACCGTCATCGTGGACCCGCTCGACCACACGCGAAGGCGCGAGATCCCCGCCGGCACGCCGGGCGAGGACCTGCTCGTCCCGGTCTTCCGCGCGGGCCGGCTGGTCTACGAGCGCCCGACGCTGGCCAGGTCGCGCCAGCGCACCCTGGACGAGCTCGGGAAGCTCCACGGCGGGGTGAAGCGGTTCGTGAACCCGCACCAGTATCCCGTCGGGCTGGAGAAGGGCCTCTTCGAGCTGCGCACGCGCCTCATCTTGGAGGCGCGTGGGCTCCCGCCCGAGGCCCGGTAAGGGTAGTCACGGTTCCAGGCACTTGTCGACAGAGGCGTCATGCGGATTCCCCCCGTCTCGCCGCGCTATTAGGTTCTCGCGTGGCCCGAACGAACCCCTGGTCCCTCGTCTCGGCAGCCGAGTACGAGGCCTACCTGGGGCCGGGCGGCGCCGACGAGCTGGCGCCGCTCTCGACGATCTTCGCCAAGGTGTACGCGGCCCGCCGCCCGCGGCGGCTGGCGGTGCTCGGCGTCGCGACGGGGAACGGGCTCGAGCACGTCGATCTCCATCTCACCGGCCGCACCGTCGGCGTGGACGTCAACCTCACGTTCCTGGCGGTCGCGCGGCAGCGCTTCATACGGCTCGGCCCGGCGCTGGAGCTCCTGTGCGCGGACGTGGAGCGCGTGGATCTCGGTGAGGGCCGCTTCGATCTCGTCCACGCCGCGCTCGTGCTCGAGTTCGTCGACGTGCGGGTGGTCATCCCCCGCATCGCTTCCTGGCTCGGGCCGGGGGGAGCCTCCAGCGTCGTGCTGGAGCTTCCCGGCGGCCAGGCCGTCACGGAGAGCCGGTACCCGAGCGTGCGCGCCCTCGCCGGCGCGACCCGGCTCGTCCCCCCGGAGGAGCTCCGCAAGCTCACCGAGGCGGAGGGGCTCGTCGAGCACCGCGCCTTCGTCGTGCCGCTCGCGAATGGCAGGCGCTACTTCGCCGCGCTGTACGAGAAGCCGCAGGGCAGGGGCACGCAGAAATAGGACGCGCGCCGTGAGGCGGTGACTGTCAGCCAGAGAGTAGTTGTGGCCTTCGGGCAAGGGCAGTCGTGGCCGAACAGCGACATCCGGGGGAGCGTGTCCCACGAAAGCGGTCCTTTACGTCGGGCCCAAGGTGGGGAATACACCTGCAGCCCAATACGTCATCGCACAGTTTCGGGTGTTCAGGGCGGACGGGGCCGTTGCGTCTGCATGGGGCTGGCGTGGGGAAACAGAGCTGCCATGACGCCGAAGTAGCGCGGGCTTGCTCGTGCAGCGGTCCTTGTCGACAGGGGCGTGGTGCCCGACACGGGCCTGGCTCGTGCACGGTGCGTGCAAGTCGACGGCCGATCTCTCTCGTGCGGTACCTGGGACTCGAAGTCCGTTCCGCTCTGGGCCGCGCCCTGGTTCGCGCCCTGGTTCGAAAGAAGTACGAGATGGCCAAGGACTGCGCGACTTTGAAGGGGCCGCGCGTTCGTTGCGCCCCCTGCTGGCATCAAGAGTTTCGCGGAGTTCCGTGCATGCAGTGCTGAAATACCCCACGCGGGGAACAGGGTCTGTTAGTTTTTGTGAGTTCCACATACCGGGCGTGCTTGAGTCACCTAGGAAGCAGGTTCAGCCCGGGGGGGGTGTGATGGAGTCTACTGTCATGACGCGCTGGGGGTCCGCGGCTGCACTCCGGTACGCGATCTTTCTCACGTACGACGCCATCGCGGCCCTGTGTGGCCTGTACGGCGCCCTTCTGCTGAGGCTGAGCGGAGAGGTCCCTTCTGGATTTGCGAGCGGGGCTCGGGGAGCCATCCCGCTCCTCGTGGGCATCAAGCTCGCCACCGTGTACGCGGCGCGCCTCCATTGCTGGTCGTTCCGTATGTCCGGGCTCTCCGAGGCCGTGCGGCTCGTGTTCTCCATGATGGCCGCGTCCCTGGCCTTCGCGCTCGCGTGGAGCGGCCTCCCCCGGTCCGTCTACGTGCTCGAGTTCTTTTTCACCACGAGCCTCATGGCAGGCTTCCGGTTCGCTCCACGGTTCGTGGAAGGCTGGTACGCCGAGTGGCAGCGCCGAGGCAGTCCTGGAGCCGTCAAGGCGATCATCGTCGGCGCAAGCGGTGCTGGCGACCTCCTTGCCCGCGACCTCCTTCGATCGGAAGACGGCAACTACCTCGTGGTCGGATTCGTCGACGACGACCCCGCGAAGCTCGGGATGCACGTCAGCGGGAAGCCCGTGCTCGGCAACGTGCGCGACCTTGGGCGGCTCATCGAGCAACATCAAGTCTCGACGGTGCTGCTCGCCATCCCGGACCTTCCGGCGGAGCGTATCCGCGAGATACTCGCCATCTGCTCGTCCTCCAAGGCGAGCTTCAAGACCATCCCTGCCTCGTATGCGTTCCTCGACGAGCGCATCTCGGCCGCGATGCTTCACGACCTCTCGCCCGACGATCTGCTCCCTCGCCCCCCCGTTGCCTTTGACGACGAGGAGATCCGGAGCTTGGTCCACGGCCGGCGCGTGCTGGTGACGGGCGCCGGTGGGACCATCGGAGGCGAGATCTGTCGGCAGCTTGCCGATCATGGGGTCTCGAGGCTCGTGATGGTCGACATGAACGAGAACGAGCTCTATCTGCGCACCCGCCGCCTCCAGGAGGACTACCCCTCGGTCCGCCTGCATCCGGAAGTGGCCGACATCCGCGAACTGCAGCGCCTGCACCGGCTCGCGGCGCAGTACAGTCCGGAGTTCGTGTTCCACGCCGCTGCCCACAAGCACGTCCCTCTCATGGAGTACGCGCCCGAGGAAGCGGTGAAGAACAACGTCTTCGGGACGTTGAACGTGGCGCTCATGGCGCACGAGATCGGCGCGGAGCGGCTCGTCGTCATATCGACTGACAAGGCGGTGAACCCCACGTCCGTCATGGGCGCGTCGAAGCGGATCGCGGAGCTCGTGGTCCGGGATCTGGCGTCGCGCTCCAAGACCAAGATGACCGCTGTCCGGTTTGGAAACGTGCTGGGATCGGCAGGCAGCGTGGTGCCCATCTTCAAGCAGCAAATCGAGCGCGGTGGCCCTGTGACCGTGACGCATCCGGACTGCACTCGCTACTTCATGACGGTCTCCGAGGCGGTCGGCCTCGTCCTTCTCGCCGGACTCGGCGGGTACGGTGAGCTATGCGTGCTCGACATGGGCGAGCCGATCCGGATCGACGAGATGGCGAGGAGCCTCATCACGATGGCCGGACGCATCCCGGAGAAGGAGATCGCCATCGTCTACACGGGGCTGAGGCCAGGCGAGAAGCTCTTCGAGGAGTTGCTCACGGAGGAGGAGGAGCAAAACGTCCTTGTCCGGAATCGCATCAACGTGGCGAAGAGCCCACCGCCGCCGGCCGATCTCGCGGCCCGGCTGAAGGTACTGCAGGGTCTCGCGACGACGGGCGATCGCCCAGGGCTTTTCGCCGCGATCAAGGCGCTCGTCCCGACCTATCGGCGCACGCCGGGCCAGCCCATTCCAGCTGGTGCGCCGGCGGCCGGGCTGGCGCTCGAGACCCTCGCGTCTCCCGGCGAGCCCGGCTCGAAGCGCACCCGGCGGCTGCCGGGCATGGACTGGGTGCAGGCGCTCACCGACATCTGATCCCGATGCGGCTGTTGACATCCTCTCCGGCCTGAAGGCCCGGAGATTCCGACTGGGCGGCTTGCGCCGCCGGTACGGCTGGGTTCCTGGGCCGAGTGCCTTGCTGCGCTGCTCGTATCTCCGCAGGCGTTACTTTCCCCCTGCCCGGGGGTAGGTCGCGTTCGCGACGAGTCTCTTGTAGCAGCATCGTCGGATAGCGCATGCCACATGAACTGACGCTCGAGATGGGGGGCGCGGAGGGAGAGTTCTCCCCTCCGCTTGAGGCGCCGCAAGGCGCCGGACATCAGCTCACAGCGGCGGCGGTGCCGCTGCGGGCGCTCATCCGACGTCAGCCTGAAGTCGCCGCGCTCCTGCTCCCCGGCAGCGCCGTCGGCCATGACCTCATGACGTTCGTCGGCCTCGAGGTTTTCGTCCGACTTCGCCCGTCGAGAGCCGACCACCCCAGGCAGGCGGGGTCGGGAGCGGGCAGCTGCTACTGCGCTGGCGCCAGGCCGCTCAGGTAGACGTCCAGGTTGGTGTATCCCGCCGGCCAGCCGAGGTGCACCGGAACCTGGTTGCCGCTCGGTGCGAGATTGCTCGCTGCGGGCGACACCCGCGTCTTCCAGTAGTCCACCCATGCATCTGGCATCCCACGGGTCTGCATCCCTGCGCAGGCGGCTCCGGCTGCGAGTGTCGGGATCGTGTAGAAGGTCCCCGCAGCCAGGTCCGACGAGTTGGGATGGGTCGCCAGCGGCGAGCCGCCGGCCGAGTAGTAGTTCACGATCCGGGCGTCGAGTACGTCCTGGCTCCCGACCCAATTCCCCTGGCAGTCGAGCCGGCGCGAGGCGCCCACGGGTCCGGACCCGTCGGCCGGACCGTCCCTGAGAAGGAGCGCTTCGAGGTTCGAGCCGGATCCGGTGAGCGCGAGCGGTGTGATGTTCAGCCCGCGCGTGCGGGTGGCATGAGGGCTGCTGCGCCGGTATGTGCTCGTGTTCGGGATCGTTCCACCACCGCGGTCCTGGCCGTTCTCGGCGTTCATCTCTCGGACGAGAGCGTTCCACTCGGCCACGTCCCCCGAGCCGCCAGACGTGAGGTAACGCGTGCTGACGTTGTTCGCGACGTAGGCGGACATCGTCCCGCCCGAAGGGAACATGTGGATCGGGTGCTCGCTGTTCGAGCGCGAGCCCTCCTTGAAGATGTTCCCGATGAGGTCGGCCTGCCCCGAGAACTCGAGCTGTGCCCACAGGAATTCCGAGTTGAACATGATGTTGTTCACCACGCGCATCCTCCCGAAACCGAGCTTGGGCATGCGATGGCTGTGGGTCGCCATGTAGTTGTGGTGGACGTCGACGTCCACCACCTGTGCGCCGAGGGAGGGGTCGCCGCAGCTCAGGACCATCGCAGTGCGGTTGGTGGTGGGGCCGGCGCTCTCCGCGTCGAGGAGCCACGAAAACGTGATGCCGTTGGCGATGTATCGGCTGGGGGGCTGCGACACCGAGATGCAATCATTGCCGCAGTACTGCATCGAGATGTGGTCGAGGACGTTGTTGTGGGCGCCGGCCGTACCGCTGCCTTCGCCTGGCTGATAGGCGAACGGCGTCCCGCCACTCCTCACGCGGACGTAGCGAATGATGGTGTCGTGCGTGCCAATCCAGAACGTCACGGCATCGGACGACCACGCCGATACGACCTGGACCCCGCCTCCCGGCGCCGTCTGTCCGGCGACGGTCAGGTATGGGTTGGTCACGTTGATACTCGACGACAGGTTGATGGTGCCGCTCACCGTGAACACGCAAGTGCGAGCACCGCTCGCCTCCATGCAGGCGCGCAGCGAACCGGAGCCGGAGTCCGCGAGGCTCGTCACCAGTATCACCTGGCCGCCACGCCCACCGAGGCTGAGCGCGCCGCCTCCCTCGGCACCCGGGAACGCGCGGAGGTCGCCCGGAGCGTTGCCTGGGTCGGGCGTCGGGGTAGGGGTCGAGGTGGGTGTCGGGTCGGGTGTCGAGTCGGGTGTCGAGCCAGAACCTCCGCTGCCGTCGCATTCGGTAGAATGGAGCAGCCCGGGAAGCGCGCGGGCGTCCGTGCTCGCATAGCAGCCCAGATTCACGCCGCCCGACGTGGAAACTTCCGAAGTCTTCGATTTCGGGCCATTGCATGCCGCAATACCAAGGAGGGCGATGGCGGCCAGCGCCACGCCCATCCTGTGCATCGTTCCCATTGCGATCCCCCCCCAGCTCCCGTTCCGCTCGATCTCCATGCGGCGCTCTTGCAGCGCCGCATGCATTCCCTCGCCACGACCGCGCTGCCAATTTGACACAATTCAGCGCTCGCCTGTTACCTATCTCGAAGGCTCGGACAGCCCTACGCCCAACAGTCCCGAGACTTGAGTACATCGGTGACGCGAGCCAGACAAGGCTTGTCCATCCGGCGCCGAAACTTTCTCGACCGTGAAGGATTCGGTACTACACTCGCATACATCCGTGCGTCATCGCTCGGCGCGCGCTGGAGCCTTGGTGAGCGCCTCCCGCGCGATCTGCCCCATGGTCAACACTCTGATCTTGGAGGAAGCTGCGAGGTCGCCGGCCTCGGCGTGGAAGTCCGCCAGGACGCGCTCCAGCCGAGGGCGCTCGAAGAAGAGGTTCTCCGGGTGAAACCAGACATGGAGGATGCCGCCGCGCTGGCGGATGAGCTTCAGCCCCGCGCGCAGCCTTCGCAGGCGAGAGGCGTCCGGGATGTACTTCCGCCAACCTGCGGCATACCGCACCATCAGAGAGCCTGGGATGTTGACCAGGCCCGCCTCGATCCGCGGACGGACGAGCACGGGGCGCAGCCCCAGCACGTCGGCCGCGACAGACCAGGCGCTTCGAAGCGATCGCCTCCGGAGACGGAAGGGCAATGCGTCGGGTCCACGGTAAGATCCCATCCCGGCGGCGCGCAAAGCGTCCAGGTGACCGACGTTGTTGCGAGGAAACACGAACGAGGGTGATTCGAGCGAGAGCTTGCGCGCCAGCTCCGCGCACATCTCGAGCTCCTGTCGGGCGCGCCGGGCGGTGAGCCGTGGATCGCCCAGGATGACGTGGGAGAACCCGTGGAACCCCACCTCCTGCTTGGGCGTAGCCTCGGCCAGCTTGCGGACGAAGGAGGCAGCGAACCACTCGGGCGCGGTCTGCTCGGTCGCACCCGGGGGAACGAACGAGAACCAGTCGCGGCCGCCGGGGATCGAGAACGGTTCGAGGCGGCCCGGCTCGGGGAGCCGATCCAGCATGGCTGCTCCCACCACGGCCCAGGTGGCCGAGAGGCCATTCCGCGTGAGCTGCTCGAGCAGCGCCGGTGCGCCGTGGTCGTGTGTCCACCGAGCCATCGCGAGCAGCTCGGGGCCGTAGTCGTGGTCGAAGCTGCCCCACGCCAGCTCGAGGTCGAGGCTTATCACGAGCGTCGGCTCGTTCCACGCAACCGGACCATCGGCGGAGACGCTCATTCGCCCTCTCCCCGCGTGGAAATGTGCGGCGGGTGTGCGCCCAGGCAGCGGATTCCACCCAGGATTTCCTCTGTCAACGGCGGCTCGATCATCACGTTGGTTTGGGACTCGCGCCCCTGCGCATCTGAGACTATGATGCGCCCCCATGCAAGCTGACCTTCTCTCTCGAATTCGGTCTCGTACCATGTCCATTGGCGTGGTGGGCCAAGGCTACGTTGGGCTTCCGCTGGCGCTCGTCTTCGCGGAGGCTGGCTTCCCGGTGCTCGGCTTCGACGTCGATCCCAAGAAGATCGACGCGATCCGACGTGGCGAAACCTACATCAAACACATCGGGGCCGAGCGCGTCGCGCGTGCCGTCGCGTCCGGCAAGCTCCGGGCGACGGTGGACTTCGACAATCTCGCCGAGTGCGACGCCGTCATCATCTGTGTGCCCACGCCGCTCGGCGAGCACCGCGAGCCCGACAACTCCTTCATCCACGGTAGTGCAAGAGAGATCGCGAAGCGCATGCGGCGCGGGCAACTCATCGTGCTCGAGTCGACGACCTACCCCGGGACGACCGACGAGGAGGTGCTCCCGATCCTCCAGTCGAGCGGCCTCCGGTGGCCCGAGGACTTCTTCCTGGCCTTCTCACCAGAGCGCGAGGACCCAGGCAACGCGCAGTTCTCCACGCGCGGGATTCCCAAGGTCGTCGGCGGCGTCAACCCGGCGTCCACCGAGGTGGCCGCCGCGCTCTACGGCGCTGCGCTCGACAAGGTCGTCCCGGTGTCGTCGTCGCGCGTGGCGGAGTCGAGCAAGCTTCTCGAGAACATCTTCCGTTCGATCAACATCGCCCTCGTGAACGAGTTGAAGACGACCTTCAGCCGCATGGGGATCGACGTGTGGGAAGTGATCGAGGCGGCGAAGACCAAGCCGTTCGGGTTCATGCCGTTCTATCCGGGGCCGGGGCTGGGTGGCCACTGCATCCCGCTCGACCCATTTTACCTGTCCTGGAAGGCGGCCGAGTACGGCTCCTGGACCCGGTTCATCGAGCTGGCCGGCGAGATCAACACGCAGATGCCCCGCTACGTCGTCCGGAAAGTGGCCGAGGGTCTCAACGAGGACTGCAAGTCCTTGAAGGGCTCGCGGGTCCTCGTGCTCGGGCTCGCCTACAAGGAGAACATCGACGACGACCGCGAGTCGCCGTCCTACGAGATCCTGGAGCTCCTCCAGGAGGCGGGGGCGCAGATCGACTACTGCGATCCCTATTTCCCCGCGGCGCGCAAGGGACGCAAGCACGACATGAGCCTCGTGTCGGTTCCGTGCAGCGCGGAGTCCTTCGCGCAGTACGATGCCCTCGTCGTCGCGACCGCGCACGACGTGTTCAAGGACCGGGCGCTCTACCGCGGCGTGGGGCTCGTGGTCGACACGCGCAACCTGATCGCACGGCTGCCGAGGGCAGAAGGTGCCGGGCCGCGCCGGCTCGTGAAGGCCTGACCGGTTGGCGATTCGGGAGAGGACTGAGAGCATGAGCGACGTGGCGGACGCATACCAGGGGCTCAAGGCGCGCTTGCGCGAGCGACCGAGGCGGTGGCTGGTGACTGGCGCGGCCGGATTCATCGGGTCGCACCTCGTCGAGCGGTTGCTCGGCCTCGATCAATCCGTTGTGGGCCTCGACAACTTCGCCACCGGCAGCAAGGCGAACGTGTCGGCGGTCCGCGCCCTCGTATCGCCAGAGCAGGCGGAGCGGCTCGAGTTCATCGAGGGCGACATCCGGGACCCCGCCGCGTGCGAGCGCGCCTGTCGCGGCGCGGACGTCGTGCTACACCAGGCGGCGCTCGGGTCGGTGCCGCGATCCATCGAGGACCCCATGACGTCGCACGACGTCAACGTGACAGGGTTCTTGGGCATCCTGGCGGCGGCCCGCGCGGCCGGTATCCGGCGGGTCGTCTACGCCAGCTCGAGCTCTGTCTACGGAGATCACCCGGCCTTGCCCAAGGTCGAGGACGTGGTGGGGCGCGTGCTCTCGCCCTATGCCGCCAGCAAGCAGGCCGACGAGCTGTACGCGCACGCATTCGGCCGGTGCTACGGCCTCGAGCTCATAGGCCTCCGCTACTTCAACGTCTTCGGGCCGAGGCAGGACCCGAACGGCCCGTACGCCGCGGTCGTCCCGCTCTGGTTCGCCGGACTGCTTCGGGGTGGCGAGGTCGTCATCAACGGTGACGGCGAGACGAGCCGTGACCTGTGCTTCGTGGAGAACGTGGTCCAGATGAATTTGTTGGCGGCTACGAGCGAGCGAGCCGAGGCGGTCGGGCAGGTCTACAACGTGGCCTGCGGCGATCGGACCACGCTCAGTGAGCTGTTCCGCCTGATCCGCGAGCGCGTGGCTCGCTTGGAGCCC
>MEMX01000010.1:24811-30509 GCA_001768075.1 Anaeromyxobacter sp. RBG_16_69_14
GGCGGACATCGGCAAGGCCCGAGCGCTGCTCGGCTACGCGCCGACGCACACGGTCGGCGCCGGGCTGGACTGCGCCGCCACCTGGTACGCTGCCGCGAGCGCTCGCGATGAACGTTGAGGCGAGAACGACACCGCCCCGACAACGCGGCATTGCCCTGGTTCTGAAGACTTGTCTTGACCGGACCGTCGCCGCGGGGGCTCTGATCGTCTCGGCCCCCGTGATGCTGGCGATCGGGGTCGCGATCCGCGTCTCCATGGGTCGCCCGATGCTGTTCGCTCAGGAACGCCCGGGTCGAGGTGGTCGCCTGTTTCGAGTCTTCAAGTTCCGAACCATGAGGGATGCGCGCGGCGTCGACGGGCGTCCGTTGCCCGACGGCGAGCGACTCACCCCCCTCGGGCGATTTCTGCGGGCCAGCAGCCTCGACGAGCTTCCGCAACTCTGGAACGTGGTCAAGGGCGACCTCTCGTTGGTCGGTCCTAGGCCGCTGCTGCCGCAGTACCTCGCCCTCTACAGCACGGAGCAGGCGAGGCGGCACGACGTGCTGCCCGGCATCACGGGGTGGTCTCAAGTGAACGGCCGGAACGGGATCTCCTGGGATGAGAAGCTCGCGCTCGACGTCTGGTACGTCGATCACTGGAGCCTCGCGCTGGACGCGAAGGTCCTCCTCAAGACCGCCTCCGTCGTCCTGAGGCAGAGCAGCATCAGCAACGGCGAGCACGCGACCATGCCCGAGTTTCGAGGCGCCGGCGACCCCGAGCCATGAAACGCGTCTATCTTTCCATCCCGCACATGGGACTGAACGAACGTCGCTACGTCGACGAGGCGTTCACGTCCAACTGGCTCTCTTCGGTCGGTCCCAACATCGACGCCTTCGAGCGGGCGTTCTCGAAGCGCATCGGGCTCCCCGCGGTGGCGCTGACGAGCGGCACCGCGGCCATGCACCTCGGGCTTCGCCTGCTCGGGGTGGGTCCCGGAGACGAGGTGATCGTCCCCACGCTCACCTTCGTCGCGAGCGTGAACCCTATCCGGTACCTGGGTGCGAGGCCGGTCCTCGTCGACAGCGATCCAGCGACCTGGATGCTCGATCCCGGGCTCCTGGCGAAGGCCCTCGCCGACCGCGTCGCGAGAGGGGTGCGCCCCAAGGCCGTGGTCCCGGTCCATCTCTATGGTCAGAGCGCCGACATGGATCCGATCCTGGAGGTATGCCGTCGCCACGACGTCCCCGTGCTCGAGGACGCGGCCGAGGCGCTCGGGACGACTTACAAGGGACGGCCCGCCGGATCGCTGGGCGAAGTCGGGGTCTTCTCGTTCAACGGCAACAAGATCATCACCACGACGGGCGGCGGGATGCTCGTCGCGCAGCGCGAGGAGTGGGTGAACCGAGCGCGGTTCTGGTCCACGCAGGCTCGAGACCCGACAGTCGAGTATCACCACACCCAGATGGGCTACAACTACAGGATGTCGAACGTGCTCGCCGGGATCGGCCGCGGGCAGCTCGAGGTGCTCGACGCGCGCGTGAGCCAGCGCCGCGCCCTCGCTTTTCGGTACCGCGACGCCTTCGCGGACCTGCCTGGCCTCACCCCCATGCCGCAGGCGCCGTACGGTTTGCACACGAACTGGCTCTCCTGCTTCCTCGTAGGGGAGCGCTTCGGCGCCAGCCGTGACGACATCCTCCGGGCGCTCGAGGCGCTCAACATCGAGTCGCGGCCCGTCTGGAAGCCCATGCACCTGCAGCCGCTCTACGCGGGGTGCGAGCGCTACGGCGGTGAGGTCGCGGCGGACATCTTTCGCCGCGGCATCTGCTTGCCCAGCTCGAGCTCGCTCATCCCAGAGGACCAAGACCGCGTGATCAGGGCGGTTCGCGGCCTGGCTGGGCGTCGGCTCATCTGACCCGCAGTATTCATCGCAATTCCGTCCTCACCCTGGATTCTGGTCTCCCGCGAAGGTGGGATCACGATCATCCTTGCCGTCCGGGAGACCCCCCAGGTAGGATGCGCGCACCGCCGAAGTAACCGTTTGGGGCGTGCGCTCCAAAAATAAGGGGGGGAAAGCATGAGAAAGGCTTTGCATTGTTCGCCAGTGGGCCTCGTCGGGTTGGCGATGGTAGGCAGCCTGGCGCTGGTGGGCTGCGGCACGGATAAGGACGATCCGGGCGGGGGGGGAGGCACTTCCAAGCACAAGGTCGGCGGCACCGTCAGTGGGCTCGTCGGGACGGGCTTGGTGCTCCACTGCAACCACGACGACCTTCCCGTCGCTGCGGGTCCGTTCACCTTCCCCACCGAGGTCGAGGAGGGCGCGACCTACGCGGTCACGGTCGGGACGCAGCCCCCGGGGGAGTTCTGCAGCGTAGCTCGCGGATCGGGCACGATGGGGGACGCGGACGTCACCGTGGCCGTCACCTGCTCCAGCTCCAGCAATACTTTCACCGTGGGCGGCACCGTGAGCGGGGTCACCACCAGAGGTCTCGTTCTCCAGAACAACGGGGCCGATCTGGCGGTCGCCTCAGGCGCAACCTCTTTCACCTTCCCCGACCGTGTCGCCGACGGGGGGGAGTACTCGGTGACGGTCAGGACGCCGGCTGGGGGCGCGAACTGCCAGGTGACGAACGGAAGCGGAACGATTCAGTCCGCGAACGTGACCAGTGTCGTCGTGACGTGCACGCCCGGGCCTACCTCGGTCATTCAGCGGTGGGAGGCGCCGAACACCGCGGGCGTGGTCCAGGACTACACGCGCACCCGGGAGGCCCTGTTCAC
The DNA here is from genome assembly GCA_001768075.1 of Anaeromyxobacter sp. RBG_16_69_14. Lineage (GTDB taxonomy): Bacteria > Myxococcota > Myxococcia > Myxococcales > Anaeromyxobacteraceae > Anaeromyxobacter_A. Next base: position 27,566 of record MEMX01000010.1, read on the forward strand.
CGGGTCAGATGGCGCCATTCACCTCCTCCCGCAGAACGAACCGCGGATCGACGCGACCAAGGGCTTCCTCTTCGGCCTCCAGGGCGGAAACCTGCTCAACTCGCCCGCCGCGGTATCCGAGGCGTTCAATCTTTGGACCGCTGCAGGTGGCACTGTCGCGGCCGACGCGCTCCAGGCACCCGTCGCTGAGGGAGGGATGACTGCCGACACCATCACCTTGCCGGCAGGGGCTTCGCTTTCGACGCCGGTCGCCCCCCCTAACTTGGGGGTCGCCCAAGCGGCCGGGGTCATTCTCGGCCAGATCTGGATCCGGCCGACGGCGGCCTCCGGGACGCTGACCTTCTCTTTCTCTGGCGGAACGAGCGCCGTCGATTTCTCCACGCTGACTCCCAACGCGTGGAATCACGTCCCGCTGAACGGGTTCACGACGGACGGAATCTCCGGTGGCACACTTACCATGACGGCAACGGGGAACCTCACCTTCGGCGCATGGGGCGCCCAGCTCTCGCAGATCTGCAACGGCGGCGATCCTGGCATTCCCATGGATCCACTCATGTACGACCGGAGCATCCATGACCGGAACGTTGACCAGAGGCCGATCGACGTCCTCGACCTCACGACGCCCGTGCCGCAGAGCACGGCCGCGACTGGCTTCTGCTTCTCCGTCGACGCACAGCCCTACGACGGGCTCGCCTGGAATGCGCCGGTCACCTACAAGCGGGCGCTCATGGGATGGTTGCCCGGCGGTGCGACCCAGGAAAACGTGAGTCTCTACCTGACCGGGACCTATACGGTGCTAAATAAGCCCACTGGCAGCCTGTGCTTCTACGTGAACGGGATAGAACAAGCGGGGTCAGACGCTTATGTCGAGGCCTGCGGGCCGGTGCCAGCTAATTGGTCGCCCGGTAGCCTGCACAACGTCAAGGGCTGCGTGTCCGCGGACAAGACCGCGAGGGTCTACGCGGATGACGTGGAGATTGGAAGCCTGCTGCGTCCCCCCAGTGTGATCCCCAACCTGCAGGGTGGACACGTGGTGATCGGAAACACGAGACAGGCGAACGCTCCGGTGTGGGTCCCCGATCCTTCGGTGCCCTGGAATGGCTACGTCTCGAGGGCGCTCGTCTGCTCCGAGAGCGCGGACAGGGCGACCATGTGCCGGTGAAGTGAGGAGAGGCGCGCGTCCTCGGAGCCACGTCCGCCAGGGACATTCCGACGGATCGCGCCGCGCCCGATGGCCCGTGGCCTTCCAAGGCCGCGGGCCGTCGCGCATTCAGGGCACGTTTCTCCTGGGCATGGGCCGAGCGGGAACACCGACGACCGTCAGGCCGTCCTCTACCGGGCGGTGCACGGCAGCTCCGGCGCCGACCCGCACGTCCGCGCCGATCCGGATCCCGGGTAGCACGACCGCTCCGAGCCCGACGTGCGTCCGATCGCCGATGGATACGCCTCCCCCGAGGGTGGCGTTCGGCGAGAGGTGGACGAAGCGACCGAGGTCTCCGTCATGCTCGGTGATCGAGCCGGTGTTGAGGATGGAGCCCTCGCCCACCACGGCGTCCGGGTTCACCACCGCTCGCGCCATGGCCACCGTGCCCGCGCCAAGTCGAGCGCTCCGAGCGATGACGGCTGCCGGGTGGACGAGGGTCGCGATGACGATCCCCGATGCCCGCAAGCGACCAAAGCACCGTTCCCTGTGGGCGTTGTCGCCGATTCCCAGCGCCACGGCCGAGTCGCTCCAGGCTTCACGCCGACGAGAGAGGGCTTCCCACGAGAAGATCGGAGCGCCGAGGAGCACGCCGCCGACCTTCGACGGATCGTCGTCGAGGAAGCCGGCGAGCGTGTACCCGGCGCAAAGGGCGATGTCCGCAACCACCTTCCCGTGGCCGCTGGCGCCGTAGACGATGACGCTCCGGATCGCCAAAGAGCTTCCTTGCGTGTCACACGTCGGCGCCATCTGCCTCCACTAGTTGACCCATTTCCTTTCCGGACCCTTCCGGAAAGGAGGGAGAGGGGCGATAATCCCACCACGATGAGAAGCCGTCCAGCTCACCCGCGGGCGCCGCCCCGAGCGCGATCACACGTCCCGGCGTTCGTGGCGCGTGGTGGAGTCATCGTGGCGGTCCCAGGCTCCGGTGACGCGCCAGGCACTAGGACAAGAGAATACTCTCCAGTAAGGTGTGCAAGGAGTGGGCGCCAGCGCTGGCTACCTGGGCATAGGAAGGACGCGGGAACATGAGTCTCTTTGGACCGCTGCTGCACGCATGGGTGAAGTTGCGGATCGCGCTGCTGCGCGGGGAGGGGCTCACCGTCGCGGACGATTGCCGGTTCCACGGTGTTCCGGCTTTTGGATCGGAACCCTACCTGATCACCATCGGCAAGCACGTCGCGATCGCAGCCAACGTCACGTTCATCACTCACGACGGCGGGACCCACGTCTTTCGGGAGCAGGAGCGCTACAAGGACGTGATCAAGTACGGTCGCATCAAGGTTCTGGACAATTGCGTGCTCGGTTACGGGGCCACCATCCTTCCGGGTGTGACAATCGGGCCGAACTCGGTGGTGGGGGCAGGCGCGGTGGTCACCCGGAGCGTGCCGCCCAACGTGCTCGCGGCCGGGAACCCGGCCAAACCGGTCATGACCATCAATCAGTACGCGGAGTGGTCGCTGGCGTCCACGCCAAGCTACGACGTGCAGGAGTACCTGACGGACAAGCGCTCGGTGCTCGAGAAGATCACGGTCAAGGGCGCAGCACGAGCCGAGCCGAAGTGAGCGCGGCGCGATCGACGCCGACCAGCACCTGGTGAGTCTCGCCGGGTCTCCCCGGCCTTTCGCTTTCATCCCAGGCTCCGCCGCCCGAGGGGCGGTGCCGCCGGCCGATCAGGCGCGCGGGCAGGAGCCGCCTAACCGGGCTCCACCTTGCGGTGGGCAAGGACGTCCATGAAGCGGC
>MEMX01000010.1:30523-51856 GCA_001768075.1 Anaeromyxobacter sp. RBG_16_69_14
CGCCTTGGTGAGGTGCGCACCATCCCGGAAAGCGTCGTCCGGGACGGATCCGGTCAAGTTGACGACGTCCCGTCCGAAGGTGCGGTGGATCTCGGCCCACTGGCGATGGAACGACGGGCCCGACAAGGGTCCTTCGCGATACACACGTTCGGACCCGTGCGAGTACGGCATGGCGAGCCAGACCACGCGGACGCCTCGGCCCTCGAGCCGCCGCTTGAAATCCTCGATCATGCGAAAGTTCGACTGCCGGAACGTCAACCTGAGGTCTTCGCGTTGCGTCGCCGGGACCTGCTTCTCCGGCCGCGCCACGAACAGCCCGTCTTCCTCGATGTCGTACGCCTCGGCGCCCACGACCTGGCCTTGGGCTTGGCCGTGGCCCTGGCCCCGGGCCGACGGAAGGACGCGGTTCGACAGGCTCAGCAGCCCGCCCATGATGACGAGCGGTTTGAAGGAGTTCGTGTCCGAGTAGAATGACTCGACCGCTTCCCGGAGCACGAACGGGAGCGGCATATACAAAGTATTGTACCACTCGTTGCTGGAGAGGAATATTGGATTGATGCCGAGGTAGACCACCTCCGGCAATCGCGGGAACGCCAGAATGCGCCGCTCCAGGATGGCAAGCGCGCTCGGCTCGAATCCAGACCAGGCGAAGTTGAACCCGTCGGACCCGAGGAGCCTTGGCATGATCCCGCACGCCACCGTCGAGTCGCCGACGAACAGGACGCGGATGGGATGCCCGGACGCGAACATCTCCTCCGCCCTGCCGAGCTTGCGGACGTGCTCGGTGTCAGGCGCCTCGTAGCGGCGCCGCTCGTAGCGGCGGAGCATGAGGAAGTTCACGGCGACGATCACCAGGACGGCGATCCCCGTGAAGACGATCAGGAACCGCGCCGCGCCATGCCTAGAAGCGCTGGTAGATGAAGACCGTCTCACGGCGCACCCCTGTCAGGATAGTGAGGAGAAGAAGGGCGTAGGCAACGGCGAAGGCCGGGCCGGGGAGCCAGCCGAAGCGGCGGAACAGGCGAGGGAAGAAGCGCTCCAGCCGGTCCTCGACCCAGGAGAAGGACACGATGGCAGCCATCCACATGAGCGCCCGGACCGTGTCGGGCCCGACCCAGGCGCTGCCGCGGGAGAGCAGGTTGAGGACGCTCCGGATGTCGGGCTCCCGGAAGGGAATCCACGCCAGCATGAAAAGGATCTGGAACACGACGAACTTGAGGGGCGCCACCCGGTCGAGCCACCGCTGTCCGAGCCGCTCGAGCACATTGTACGCACCGTGCAAGCCACCCCACAGCACGAAGCACCAGCCAGCCCCGTGCCACAGTCCACCGACCAGCATGACGATCATCAGATTGACCAGCGTGCGCGCCTCGCCCTTGCGATTGCCGCCGAGCGGGAAATAGACGTTGTCGCGCAGCCATTGTGACAGGGTCACGTGCCAGCGCCGCCAGAACTCGGAAGGCCCGATGGCGATGTAGGGCTGGTGGAAGTTGCGGTCGAGCTTGAATCCGAACATCCGGCCGAGACCGACGGCGATGTCCGAGTAGCCGGAGAAGTCGGCGTAGACCTGCACGCCATAGGTCACGCCCAGGAAGAGCGCGTTCCCGCTCATGCCGTGGCTGGCGTGGAGGTCTCCGTACGCAGCGTTGACGACGCCGCTCGCCAGCCAGTCGGCGATCCAGACCTTCTTGAAGAGGCCCCACAGGAAAATGAGCACGCCGATCCGGAAACGCGCCGCACTCCATTCGCGGCCCTTGATGAAGGCGCCGAGGAACTTGTGCGGCCGCATGATGGGGCCGGCCTGGTGGTGTGGGAAGAAGAAGATGTACAGGAAGAACGCCAGGAAGCTCGGGCGCTCCTGCAGGACGCCCTTCATCGTCTCGATCTGGTACGAGATGAGCTGGAACACGTAGAACGAGATGCCGAGCGGGATGACGAGCGATCCCGTGGCGTCGAAGCTGAACAGCCCGCCGATGAAGTAGCGGTACTTGAACCAGCCGAGGGCCGCGACGTTGGCGACGACCATCAGCTTGGGTACGAGCTGTGAGCGCGGAAACGCCGCGGTGGAGATCCAGTTGGCACTCGTGATCGCCACCAGCAGCGCCAGATCTTCCCACCCGGCCGCCAGGTAGACGATGCCGCTCGCCACCAGCAGCCACAAGCGCTTCATGCTCCGGGGCAGCTGCCAGTAGACGAGCAGGAGCACCGGCAACAGCACGATGAAGTTGACGGAGCTGAACGGCACTCAAGGCTCCCTTCGCGGGGGATCGTACGGTGCGTCACAGGGCTCCTGCAGCCGAACCGATCGACGCGTAGGAGCGAACCTGAAGGAGGGGAAACTACCATGCGGAGGGTAGGTGGAGGTAGGAACTTCAACCTGCGATTTCGCGTCGGACGACGTTCATCCCGTCCACTTGGTTTGTCCGGACCCGCTCAGGCTTGAGCGGCAGCAAGAGGGACCGTCGCAGGGGCGCGTCGTCCGATAAACGAGCTGCCCTATTTGCCCTGGGTGAGGCGCTGCAGCGCGAGCGGGGAGCGCAACGCGTACCGCCCGGACTCCATGATTGCAGAAGCCTGCGGTGTACGCGTGTGTCGCATTGTTCTATTCACTGTGAGGTGATGTAACGATCGCCGGTCCTTGTCTGGGTCTCGCGAATTGATGTACCCATTACACGGGATACCCGACGAGCAACCAGGGCCGGGGCCGGCGCGCGGTTTGGCGTTGGCCGCGCCTCTGGTGCCCCGATGCCTTGAGGCAGTCTGCGGGCGAAAGCGAGTGCTGCAATCTGATGGGAGCGAAACCGGAAATGGGAAATACCACGATGAAAATGATCCGCAGAACGAGCGTAGCGCCGCTCGCCATGGCTTTGCTTTGCGTGGTGGGATGTGGCGGTCCCGAGTCGGAATACTCAGAGTATTCAGAGACTGCCACGGCGCTCGGCTCTGGCAATGGACCTATTGGCTGCTACACGGACGCGAGCACGCGCGCTCTGTCAAGGCGACTCATTTCGTCCGGCGCGACGGTGGAGAGCTGCGTCGAGGCGGCCAAGGCGGCTGGCTTGACCTACGCGGGGCTCCAGTATGGCGGTGAGTGCTGGGGTGGCAACACGCTGGGGTACACTGCCGTGAGCAGCAGCGAGTGCAGCATGCCATGCTCGGCCAACTCCGCCGAGATCTGTGGTGGTGTCTGGCGCAACAGCATCTACCCCACGACCCCAACCCATAGCTACTCCGGCTGCTACACGGACGCGAGCACGCGCGCTCTGTCAAGTCGGCTCATGGCGTCCGGTGCGACGGTGGAGAGCTGCGTCGGGGCGGCCAAGGCGGCCGGCTTGAGCTATGCGGGGCTCCAGTATGGCGGTGAGTGCTGGGGCGGTAGCACCCTGGGGTACACTGCCGTGAGCAGCAGCGAGTGCAGCATGCCGTGCTCGGCCAATGCTGCCGAGATCTGCGGTGGTGTCTGGCGCAACAGCATCTACTCCACGAACGCGACCCCAGCGCCGACGCCCACGCCGACGCCCACGCCGACGCCCACGCCGACGCCTCCTCGGGGCGGCGTGCTTGCGTTCCCGGGCGCCGAGGGGGGCGGCGCGCTCAGTCTCGGTGGGCGTGGCGGCCGGGTGATACCGGTGACGACCCTCGCGGACTCCGGCTCCGGCTCCCTGCGCGCCTGCATGGAGGCGAGTGGTCCTCGCACCTGCGTATTCACGGTGAGCGGCACCATCAACCTGTCGTCGTATATCAGCGTGGGTAACCCATACCTGACCGTCGCCGGGCAGACGGCGCCAGGAGGCGGGATCCAGGTCGTGTCGCCGCGGGCGTCCGACAGCGCGACGTTCTGGATTGGCACGCACGACACGATCGTCCGCTACATCCGCGTGAGGGGTGGCGGGACGCCGTTCTCCTACCAGCCACTCTCCGGTACCGGTCTGAACGGCGCCTACAGTCACGTCCTCGACCACGTCTCGATGCAGTACTGCGGCAACGATTGCATCTCGGTGTCGCAGCCCGCCGGCAGGTACATCAACAACGGCGTCACGCTTTCGTGGCTCCTGGACGCGGAGAGCGTCAACACCTCCTCGAACCGCACTGCGATGATCCTGAGCTCCGGCGATCCCTCGCTCGGCGCACAGGTGGTGGACATCGACCTCCACCACAGCTACCTGGCCACCCACAGCCATCGCTTCCCCAAGCTCGGCTACGGGCGGATGCGCGTGGTGAACAACATCATGTTCAACTCGGACTACGTATGGACGCAGCTCGAGTTCGCGGCGCAGGTCGACATCATCGGGAACGTCTACAAGGAGGGCTCGCGCTCGAACGCCGAACACCCGATCCACATGTACCCCTCGGGCGCGACACTCTCCGCCTACGTCGCGAACAACGTCAGCACGCGTTACCTCACGTCCGCTGGCGCGGGGGACGTGGCCGAGTGGAATGCCCTCGTTCGACAGACCAACGCCGAGAACGGCCAGGACCGCGGTGGCGGGACGATCCCGAGCACGAGCACGTACCGGCGCAGCAGCCCGCATGCTACCCGCACGCGCGGCGCAAACATCACGCCGCTCGTGCTCACCGGATCCGGCTCGAACCTCGAGGCGCTCCTCCTCAGGAACGGTCCGGCGGACGGGTCGGGACCCGTGGGTGCCTCGCGCCGGCTCGACTGCGAGGGGAATTGGGTCGGGAGCCAGGATGCGCTCGATGCCCGGATCGTGAACTACTACTCGGCCGGGGGCTCGCCGTCGTCGTCCCACCCCAACGCGTCGGATCTGGGCACGGGGGTCTACACGGTCCCGTCGCTCGCAGCTGGATCCGCCTGCGCGGGGCTGCAGACCCGCGGGATGCCGGATGCGTGGGTGAACTACTGGAAGACGCGGGTGTCGCCCGCGGCGAGTGATCTCACCCCGACCGGCAAGGAGGTTCCGGCGCTCCTCGGCTGGGCGGCGGGATACACCAACCTGGACGTCTACCTGAGCGGCCTGGCGCCTGCGCTGTAGCGCCGAGAAGTAGTCACCGCGGACGGGCGGCGCGCCGGCAACCTTGGCCGGCGCGCCGTTCTTTTGATCAGGCGCGGTCCCTGACCCATCCTCTCGTTCCGGGCCGAGCCCGAGCCCGTGCCCGCAGGAGTGCGGTCGTGCCGTTGTGCCGCATGAACAAGCATCGCGAGGTCGCGGGCGCTGCCAAGAGCTGCACGATCTTATCGGCGAGCGCGAGAAGATCGGGCGCGGGCAGGGGCACGATAGCGGAGAAATGAGGGGATACCTCAGCCCCGCGACGGGAGGAATGCGCTGGTGGAGTGGCCGCCCAGGAGGCACCGCGTCGAGTGGCGCCTCGGGATCGAGAGGCGCGAAGGGTTCTTCTGCCTTGCCGGGGGCGACGTCGAGTGGCAACCTCGACAGCTACGGCCGCACGGTCTACAAGTTGTGCACGAGGTGGGCGCCAGGTGGCTATCCGGACATAGGAAGGACGCAAGGAACATGAGCCTCTTGGGACCGCTGCTGCACGCATGGGTGAAGTTGCGGATCGCGTTGCTGCGCAGGGAGGGGCTCACTGTCGCGGACGATTGCCGGTTCCACGGTGTTCCGGCTTTTGGATCGGAGCCCTACCTGATCACCATCGGCAAGCACGTCGCGATCGCAGCCAACGTGACGTTCATCACTCACGACGGCGGGACCCACGTCTTCCGGGAACAGGAGCGCTACAAGGACGTGATCAAGTACGGTCGCATCAACGTCCTGGACAACTGCGTGCTCGGGTACGGCGTCATCATCCTTCCGGGTGTGACGATCGGGCCGAACTCGGTGGTGGGGGCAGGCGCGGTAGTCACCCGAAGTGTTCCGCCCAACGTGCTCGCGGCCGGGAACCCGGCCAAGCCGGTCATGACGGTCAATCAGTACGCGGAGTGGGCGCTGGCAGCCACGCCGAGCTACGACGTGCAGGAGTACCTGAAAGACAAGCGCTCGGTGCTCGAGAAGATCGCGATCAGGGGTAAGGCCGCACGGGCCGGGCCGGATTAGCGATCGAGCGTCATCGTAGGTCTCCCGGGTCGATCAGCGCCCGGTGAGGCTCACCGAGTCGCCCCGGCCTTCGATGACGTCCACGATCCGGCGCCCGATGAGCGGCGCCGCCAGCTTGGACAGGGTCGCGTTCGGATGCGAGTCGGTGCCGCTCATCGCATAGTCCGGTTTGATAAAAGGCCCGCCCCCCGTCTCCAAGGCGTGGAAGTCCCAGACGAAGACGTTGTCTCCGGGCTCGTCCCACGAGCGTTTCACCCACTCGACGAATTGCCGGGAACGCTCGGCCTGGTCCGGCGTCGTGTTCTGTTCCGTGAGCGCGGCGCTGGTCCAGACGATGAAGCGCTTCGCGGGGAACTGGCGCAGCCGCGCGCGGATCGCCTCGTATTGCAGCCGGTAGTTGGAGAGGGTCTTCGCGCTGGACGAGACGCTCGCAGCGTCGCCGTCGGCCAAGACGCCGCTCACCGGGTAACAGTGCTTGAAGACGATGACGTCGTAGTCCTTGACCAGGTCGTCCAGGTTCAGCTCCCCGCGATCACGGCTCTCGCCGCTGTGGGCGACCCAGAGATTCCAGTAGTCGTACGGGTAGTTCGCCCAGGGATAGCGCGGCCCGAGGCTGCGCAACAGCTTGGACCGGCCCCCGGTGGTCGCCGGGTAGGTGAGCTCGGTGATCCGGTAGTCGGTACGGTGCTCGGCGTTCCAGGACTTGAAGAACTCCGGCACGCCACCCTTCCAGACGTTTCCTCCGGTGCTGTGATGGAGGTACGCCACGCGCACCTTTCCAGTCATGCTCGTCATGGGTGGTACCTTGGAAGGGGTCGCTTGCGGCCCGCTGCTCGGGGAATCGCCTCGCGAAGGGGATGCGGCCAGCGCCACCAGCGCGAGAGCCGCCAGGACGCGACGCAGGCCTTGCCTGAAACGAACGAGCACCACGGTGTGAACCTCCTTGCGGTTGAGCCCAGTCCACTTCGACGGAGATCGTGAAGCTGCACACGACCACACCCCAGCGCCGAGCGCAAGACCGCCGCTGCGCCATCGGCTCCACCACCGGCGCCCTCTCCGGAGGGATCCCCGCCGCATGCGCCCGGAGCGCCCCCCGACCCGTCAGTATGCGAAGGCGAGGATGTTCCGCAGATCGCGCCTGGTGCGGGCATGCCAGGCGCAGCCGAGCAGCTTGAAGGTCATCCGGGCGTAGTTCCGCGAGGCCCGTGAGCGCTTCGCGTCGCTCCACGCCATGGCGGCGTGTGCGAGGCGCCACTCCTCGGAACCGGGCTGAAAGTGCTTCCGGATCACCTTTTCCTGGTTCTCCAGCATGCGCTCGAGGTCTTTGTGCATCTGACCGGGGTGCGTGCGATAGACGCCAACCGGGCCGGGCAGATAGGCGAGGACGCCGTGGTGGCTCACCCGAAGCCAGCAGTCCCAGTCCTCGGCCGACCTCAGATCCTCGTCGAACCCGCCCACTTGCCGCACGAGGCGAGACCTCATGAGCGGAGACATGGGGGCGAACCAGTTGCAGAACGTGAGCAACTTCTGGAGCGGCAGAGGTGGCGGACTCCTGCACTCCAGCCGCAGGGGGTTCAGCCGCTCGTCGCCGACATAGTGGTCGGAGTAGACGAGATCGCAGGAGCGGAAGAAGTCCAGGAAGCCGACCTGCCGCTCGAGCTTGTCGGGCAGGAAGGCGTCATCCGCGTCGAGGAAGCACAGGAGCTCACCGCTCGCCTCCGCGATGCCGGCGTTCCGGGCTGCACTGACTCCGCCATTCGCCCTGTGGATCACACGGACGCGCGAGTCTTCCGCGGCGAACTGCCGGGCGAGCTCCGGCGTCCCGTCCACCGAGCCATCGTCCACGATGACGAGCTCGAGGCGCTTCCACGTCTGCCCCAGCACGCTCCCGACCGCGTCGGCCAGGAACCGCTCCGCGTTGTAGGCGGGCATCACGACGGATACGAGAGGAGTGGTCGACACGTGCCTATCTCCGCTGGAGTCGCCGCTGCACCGCGACGAGGAGCCAGCCGTGCCGGGCATGATACAGGACGTAGGCGAGCCAGGACATGGCTGCCGCGGACGTGGCCAGGAGCGACGCGGTCGGCCTGGCGCCCGCCAGCGAGAGCAAGCCGACGAGGGCGAGGCCGAAGAGCACCCTGCTCACGTGCTTTGGTGAGAGCTGGAGCCGATACCGGAACCGGTAGATGGCCAGGTTCAGACTGACGTGAACGGCGACCGCGATCAGGTATCCGACCACCACGGCATAGCTGCCCAGCCGCCGCATGAGGAGGAGGGCGAGCCCCCAGCGTGCCGCCGCGTGGAAGAGGTCGAGCAGGAGCCACAGCACGCGATCGCCCTTGGCGAGCAGAGGAGCGCCGATGACCCAGACGAAGACCAGCAGGAGATCGGCGCTGAGGACGTACGGGAAGAACATGGCGCTCGAGGTGAACGCCTTGGAGTAGAGCAGGATCATGGCGGGGACGCCCAGGAGCCCGAGGAGACCCAGCGCGGCCGTGCCGATCGGAATGACCACGTTCAGAAGCCGGTCGACAGCGTCGGAGATCTCCTTGCGATCGGTCTTGGGGGCGATGGTCGCCAGGGAGACGCTGCCGATGCTCGCGAGGACGATGCCTTTCACCGTCACGGCGAGCATGTAGGGCGCCTGCAGCAGCCCGTTCGCGGTGGCGCCCGCCCTCTCGATGAGGCTGGTCCGTACGGCCGTGTCGGCCAGGCCTTGGCCGAACCCGCTCACCAACGAGACGATCCCGAAAGAAGCGAGCAGCAGGATCTTCGACCGATCGAGCCGCAAGCGCAGCGGCGCGTAGCCGATGCTCCGGCAGCGCCAGCCGAGCAGGACGGTGACGAAGACGCTGAGCAGGAAGAACTGGATCGCGGCGCCCACGAAGCCGAAGATCCAGACGACAGGCACGGCGATCACCGTGGCGAGGAGCACCGCGACGCTGCGCCCGATGGCCAGCCCCTTCACGTCGAGGATCCCTTGGAGGAGGGCGAGGTAGTTGTTCCTCAGTCCTTCGAAGGGCACGGCCGCGATGAACAGGACCGCCGCGAGGACCATGGTCGGCTCCTGCCTCAAGCCGACCAGCGTCAGGAGGCGACCCGAAGCGAGGAAGAGCAGGGAGCCCAACACCGCCACGCACGAGAAGCAGAGCACCATGCCGTTGGCGTTCGAGAGCTGCTCCTGCCGTTCCTCGAGCGTCCGGCACTTGGCCGCGTTCCGGCTCAAGCTGACGCCCATTCCGAACGTGACGAGCGTCACCATCACCGCCGTGACCGCCGCGATCTGCGCTATCTCGCCAAAAGCGGTCGGCCCCAGCCGGAACGCGACGACCTTGTTGCGGATGACCCCCGTGAACGCGAGCACGACCTGCATCACCGCGTACTGGCTCAGGATGGAGAAGATGCCCGCTTCGGAATGGGCTACGTTCACGGACGGCTCCTGCGTCGGGCGCGGCGCGCCAGAATCGCCCTCGTCCCACCGGGATTCAGCACCGGCCGCCCCACGTCCGTCAGACATCCGTCTCTCCTCCCGCGGTGGTCGAGTTCTTCGCACGGACAAGGCGGAAACAAAAGTACCTTGCGGCGAGCGCGGCCGTCGGTCCTCTCCGCCGCGTTTCCCCCGAGGCCCAACGCGCACCGCCGCTGGCGCAGGGACGTGCGCCAGCCGCCGACTCCTCGCGCGTCCCTTGTTTCGGCGAGACAGGGCCAGGCGACTCGTGACACACTCCGCACTTTGAGCGAGGGCGCTCTGATCTGATAGCGCATGCCACATGAACTGACGCTCGAGATGGGGGGCGCGGGGGGAGAGTTCTCCCCTCCGCTTGAGGCGCCGCAAGGCGCCGGATATCAGCTCACAGCGGCGGCGGTGACGCTGGAGAATCACATCAACTGGTCGCCGCTGTGACAGGCGTCATGCGCGGGAGTCATGCGAAAGAGTTCTCTAATATTCGCCTTGAAGGACGGAGCCGAGGGTCTCCGCCGTGTCGCGCTCGCCCTGGTCGTGACGATGCTCGTCTGCTCGGCAGGCTCTGCGACAGCCGGGCACGAGCCGCTCGGTGCTCCGGAGCCGGTTTCCGATCCGGACCAGGGCGACAACCCTCCAGTGCTCGCGTTCCCGGGCGCCGAGGGCGGGGGCGCGCTCTCCAGGGGTGGGCGCGGCGGGAAGGTCGTGCCCGTGACGACCCTCGACGACTCGGGACCGGGTTCGCTGCGTGCTTGTGTGGAAGGTTGGGGCCCACGTACCTGCGTCTTCCGCATCGGCGGGACGATCAGGCTGGCGCGGCCGCTGGTGATCAGTCGCCCCTACGTCACCGTGGCGGGGCAGACGGCGCCGGGCGATGGGATCCAGGTCGTGATACGGGAACTGGATGGCGTGATGTTCTGGATCGGCACGCACGACACGGTCATTCGCTACATCCGGACCCGCAACGGCGGCTCTCATTTTTCGTACCAGCCGGGTCGCGGCATCGGTCTCGACGGAGCGCACAACAACATCCTCGACCACGTCTCGATGGAGTACTGCGGCAACGATTGCATTTCGGTGAACCAGCCGCAGGGACGATTCATCAACAACGGCGTCACGCTCTCGTGGCTCCTCGTCGCCGAGAGCGCGAACGACGGTGCCAACCGCACCGCCGTGATCGTGGGCGGTGGGGTCCCGAGCATCGCAGCGAGGGTCGTCGACGTGGACGTCCATCACAACTTCCTGGCGACGCACGATCACCGGCTACCGAAGATCGGCTTTCCAGGTGTGCGGGTGGTGAACAACATCATGTTCAACACGGACTTCGCGTGGATCAACATGGGTGAAGCCGCCCGGGCCGACATCATCGGAAACGTCTTCAGGGAAGGACGCCAGCGGCCGATCCGCGAGCACCCCGTCCACCTCTTCGAGCCTTTTCCGGGGGTAACCGTCTCCGCGCACCTCGCGAACAACGTCAGCTCGCGTTACCTGCCCACTGCCGGTACGGGCGACATCGGTGAGTGGAACGCGCTGGTGCGCCGCGTCACGGGTGAGAATGGTCAGGATCGCGGGCAGGGGGCGGTGCCGGATCCGCGCTTCCACCGACGGGCAACGCCGTTCTCCACCCGTTCCCGCGGCGTCGCGATCAGACCCCTCCGGCTGACCGGTTCGGGCCAAAACTTGGAGTCGTTGCTGCTCCGGGATGGGCCGCCGCAGGGACAGGGACCGGTGGGCGCCAGCCGGAAGCTTTCCTGCGACGGTCGGTGGCTGCCGCGTCGAGACGCCCTCGATGCGCGCGTCGTGGAGTACTACTACGGAGACAGCGCGCCCGGCTCCCGCAGACCGCAGCAGTCGGATCTCGGCATCGCTCCCTTCACCGCCCCGGACCTCGCGTCAGGCAGGCCGTGCGCCGACAGTGACTCGGATGGCATCCCGGACGCCTGCGAACACGCGAGGTGCGGCACGGCGACATGTCTCGAGGCCAGCGCGCTCGCCGGGGACGGTACCGGGTACACCAACCTGGAGAGCTTCCTCAACGGCCGGTAGCGGTGCGCGCGGTCTTCCTTGCCGACGGGGTCTCCGACGCGGCCCTCTCCATGGCGATCCCGAGTTCCTGCGCACCGTAAGGACGCGATGAAGTCGGCGAAGCTCTACCCGCTCGAGCGCGGAGCAGCTCCGACCGCGAGGCGGCACTGCCCGCACGAGTGATTCGATTCCACCGCTCTACTCTGTAAGTGTATCCCACATCGTCGAAGCATGTGGGCTGGTGTCATTCACAAAAAAGAACGGATCGCGGTTCACGAACCTTGTTTTGGGCGCCCCGATCAGTGTACCTGAGATCGGGTACGCGAATCGGCTGCCCGGCCCGGGTCGACGTGGTCGGTGGATGGTTCGGCGGCAGGGTGAGTCACGAGTGAATCGGTGTGAGGAGGGAGGCCTGCCTTCCCTCTTGGTTTGCGCGCGATTGGACGAGTGGTGGAGAAGGCCTGTGGTCGGGGGAAATATCACAATGACGACGATCCGCGGAACGAGCGTAGCCCCGCTAGCCATGGCTTTGCTTTGCGTGACGGCATGCAGCGACCCTCAGTCGTCGGAAACTGCCGCCTCACTCATCGCCGGCAATGGCTATGTGGGCTGCTACTTGGACGCGCGCACGCGCGCGCTCCCCAGGCAACTCATGGCGTCCAACGCGACGGTGGAGAGCTGCCTCGCGGCGGCCACCGCGGCTAGCCTGAGCTATGCCGGGCTCCAGTATGGCGGTGAGTGCTGGGGTGGCAGCACGATGGGGGAAGCTCCCGTGAGCAAGGCCGAGAGCGAGTGCAACATGCCATGCAAGGCCAATCCGGCCCAGATCTGCGGTGGCTTCTGGCGCAACAGCATCTATTCCACGAGCCCGACCCCGACGCCTACGCCTACCGATACGCCCACCGATCCTGGCTGCTACACGGACGACAAGACGCGCGCGCTCCCCAGGCAACTCATGGCGTCCAACGCGACGGTGGAGAGCTGCGTCGCGGCTGCCGCCGCGGCTAGCTTGAGCTATGCGGGGGTCCAGTACGGCGGTGAGTGCTGGGGTGGCAACACGCGGGGATACAAGTCCGTGAGCAGCAGCGAGTGCAACATGCCATGCAAGGCCAATCCGGCCGAGATCTGCGGTGGCTTCTGGCGCAACAGCATCTATCCCACGATGCCGACGCCGACCCCGACGTCGACACCGACGCCGACGCCGACGCCGACCCCGACCCCCCCTCCCCCTCCCCCTCCGGGCGACGCCCGTGCGTTCCCGGGCGCTGAAGGAGGCGGCGCGCTCAGCCTCGGCGGGCGTGGCGGTCGGGTGATACCGGTGACGACCCTCGCGGACTCCGGCTCCGGCTCGCTGCGCGCCTGCATGACGGCGAGCGGTCCTCGCACCTGCGTGTTCACGGTGAGCGGTACCATCAACCTGAAGTCGTATGTCACCGTGGGCAACCCATACCTCACCGTCGCCGGGCAGACGGCGCCAGGAGGCGGGATCCAGGTCGTGTCGGCGTTGGCGTCCGATGCCGTGACGTTCTGGATGAGTACGCACGACACGATCATCCGCCACATCCGCGTGAGATCTGGCGGGACGCCCTTCTCCTACCAGCCAGGCTCCGGCAGCGGTCTGAACGGTGCGTACAACAACATCCTCGATCACGTCTCGCTGCAGTACTGCGGCAATGATTGCATCTCGGTGTCGCAGCCCGCCGGCCGGTACATCAACAACGGCGTCACGCTTTCGTGGCTCCTCGACGCGGAGAGCATCGGTTCCAGCACGAACCGCACCGGGATGATCCTGAGCTCCGGCGACGCCTCGCTCGACGCACAGGTGGTGGACATCGACGTCCACCACAGCTACCTGGCGACCCACAACCATCGCTTCCCGAAGCTCGGTTTCGGGCGGATGCGCTTGGTGAACAACATCATGTTCAACTCGGACTACGTGTGGTCGCAGCTCGAGTTCGCGGCGCAGGTCGATGTCATCGGAAACATCTACAAGGAGGGCTCGCGATCGAACGGCGAGCACCCGATCCACATGTACCCTTCGGGCGGGAAACTCTCCGCCTACGTCGCGAACAACGTCAGCTCGCGCTACCTCACGTCCAGCGGCGCGGGAGACGTGGCCGAGTGGAACGCTCTCGTTCGACAGACGAGCGCCGAGAACGGCCAGGACCACGGTGGGGGGACGATCCCGAGCACGAGCACGTACCGGCGCAGCAGCCCGCATGGCACCCGCACGCGCGGGCTGAACATCACACCACTCGCGCTCACCGGATCCGGCGCGAACCTCGAAGCGCTCCTTCTCAAGGACGGCCCGGCGGACGGGTCGGGACCCGTGGGTGCTTCGCGCCGGCTCGACTGCGAGGGGAACTGGGTCGGGTGCCAGGACGCGCTCGATGCCCGGATCGTGAACTACTGCTCGGGCGGCGGGTCGCCGTCGTCGACCCATCCCAACTCGTCGGACCTGGGGAGGGGGATCTACACGATCCCGTCGCTCGTATCCGGATCCGCCTGCGCGGGGCTGCAGACGCGCGGGATGCCCGATGCGTGGGTGAACTACTGGAAGACGCAGGTGTCACCCGCGGCGAGCGATCTCACCCCGACCGGCAAGGAGGTTCCGGCGCACCTCGGCTGGGCGGCGGGTTACACCAACCTGGACGTGTACCTGAGCGGTATGGCGCCCGCGCTGTAGCGGCGGGAAGGGCCGTTGCGGACGGGCGGCGCGCCGGCATCTTTGGCCGGCGTGCCTCCTGGACCAAGGTGCGGTCCGCGGATGAGCGCGAGCACGCCGGCGCGAGAGAGCTGTCGTCTGTGTGGCTGCGACGGCTAGGGGCTGCGGTTCAGGAGCGGCGCCGTCGCAGGGACGGGTTCCTGGCGCGATCCAGGGCCGCTGCGGCATAGCCGAGCGGGAGGGCCACGGCCCACACGATCTGCGCCGCCGCCGAGAGTTTGCGCCGCTGGTCCAGGATGCCGACTCGAGCCGCGAAGGAGAAACGGCTGAAGTTCGCGCCGGAACGCAAGAACCGCAGCGGTGCGTACCGAAACCACTTGAGGTCGTTGTTCAGGATGGAGCAGTGCGCCAGCGCGTGACCGGCTGCCCTGGCGCTCGAGAGAGCGCTGGTGCTTACCTGAGCCCCGCGCGACTCCGCCTGCCAGTAGGTATGCAGGACTTCGTTCACGTAGCGTGTCTTGTACGAACGCGCGATCGCGAACCAGACGATGCCGGCTGGCACGTAGTTGGTGTCGGGAACCTCCGGGAAGGGGCACTGCCGAAGGACTTCTACCCGCTGGAACCCCCACTTGTCGCCCGTGACACCGTACCGATATCGAATTTCGTTCGAGTCAGAGTCGATCACGTCGCGTGGGAACTTGCTGCCTACCAGGCGCCCGAACTGGTCGGCGCAGAGGGCCGTGACCCCGACGAATGCGCTCCGCAGATGGGGAGGGATCTGCTCCCAGTGCCACTTGAATCGCTCCAGCGCCTGCGGCGAGAACGAATCATCGGAGTCGACGGACAGGAAGAGCTGGCCGCGTGCCGACGCGACACCCTGGTTGATGGCGACGTGCCTGCCTCGGTTCTCCTGGTGGACATAGCGGATCGGAAACGACGAGCCCCCCCAGCTACTCACGAGGTCGCGGGTACCGTCGGTCGAGCCGTCGTCCACGATCAACCATTCGAAGTCGCGGCAGGTCTGCTTGCAGAGGCTGTCGTATACGCGTGAAAGGGTGTGGGCGCGGTTGTACGTGGACGTGAACACGGTGAACAAGGGCTGACCCGTTCCCGGATCCTGGACGGGCGCGGGATGGCGAGCGACCTCATCCTCGTGAGAGTCCGGCGAGGGGTACTTGGGTGTCTTCACGTTCTTGCTCCGACACATCGAGTGCGAGGTCCTGCCCGGAGTACACGCGACGATTCCCTCTCTCCCGGAAGGCTCGCCAGCTTTCCAGCGCGTCGCTTCTCGCTGGTCCCGGCGGGGTGGGCCTCTGTGCGCCGGACACCCACCATTCCTCCCTTGCGTGCCGCTAGAGCATACCAGGCTCAAGGACTCCCCGAGCAAGGAAATCGAGCGTTTCGCGATCGGCGTTGCGGGCTCCGGAGCCTTGCGGCCCGACGTCCCTGTTCGTCCGAAGCCTCGCGAATGCCCCGCCTATTTCGGGGTGAGGGTTGTCCTTCGCACGTGGTACGCAGGGCGGGTATCTTCGGTGGGCGCCGGCTATCATGTCCTGTGAACGGCTGCCTGAATCGTGTGACAGCATCCCAGGGAGAGCCCAGGGTCATCGCGTCCTATGATACCAGTCTACGCTACCACTCCAGCGAGGACATCTTGATTCAGGTCGCTCGACGTATTCGCCGCCGAGGGAAACTCGGGACACGCGCGGGCGGTTCCCTGTCCGCGCCTGTGGAGTGTGCAGCCCGGCCCACCGTCGTGCACGTCATGACCGTCCCGATCTCATTGGCGTTTCTATCCGGGCAGGTCTCGCACATGAGGGGCTGCGGGTTCTCGCTGCACGCGATCACATCCCCCGGGCCGGAGCTTGCGCAGTTCGCCGAGCGCGAAGGTGCGACCGTCCACGCGATCCCGATGGCGCGCGCGATAACTCCGATCCGGGACCTCAACGCGGTGTGGCAACTCTGGCGCACCATGCGTGCGATCCAGCCGGACATCGTACACGCGCACACCCCGAAGGGCGGCTTGCTCGGAATGATTGCGGCAACGCTGGCCGGAACGCCAGTGCGAGTGTATCACATGCGCGGCTTGGCCTTCCTGACCGAGTCGGGGTCGCGGCGATGGCTGCTCCGCTTGCCCGAGCGGATCTCCTGCGCGCTCGCAAGCCGCGTGCTGGCGGTGAGCCACTCGATGCGCTCCATCGCCGTCGAAGAGGGGCTCTGTCACCCCGAGAAGATCAAGGTGCTCCTCGGAGGCAGCGGGAACGGCGTCGACGCCAAGGGTCGGTTGAAGCCGCTGGACCCGACGGCGCGGTGTTCTGCACGCGCGCAGTACGGTATCCCGCAGAGCGCGACGGTCGTCGGATTCGTCGGGAGGCTCGCGCGCGACAAGGGTATCGTCGAGCTGGCCGCTGCCTGGAATCTCCTGCGGGAGCGGCATCCCGGTCTGCGGCTCCTGCTCGTCGGATGGGATGAGCTCGAGCCGGGCCTGGCAGACCTGGGTGCTGCGCTGCGAGCCGACGAGCGCGTTCATGTCACGGGGCCGCAATCCGAAATAGCTAGACTCTACGCGGCGATGGACGTCGTCGCTCTGCCGACCTACCGGGAGGGGTTTCCCAATGTGGCCCTGGAGGCCGCGGCGATGGCGCTGCCCATCGTGGCGACGTCCGTTCCAGGTTGCGTGGATGCCGTGCAGGATGGGGTGACCGGTACGTTGGTCCCCGCTCGTGATGCGACTGCCCTGGCCGCGGCCCTCGAGCGGTACCTCTCCGATCCCCCGCTGCGGGAGCGACATGGGGAGGCAGGCCGGCGGCGCGTCCTGACGAGTTTTCGCCAGGAGGCGATCTGGGACGCGATCGCCGCCGAATATCGCAGCCTGCTGGGATCGCGATGAGGGTGGCGCACGTCATCACGTCGTTGACGACGGGCGGGGCGCAGACGGCGCTCTACCGGATCATCTCCGCGACCCGACGCGATGGACTGAGCCATTCGGTCGTCTCCCTGACGGACGAGGGAACCTTCGGTGCCAGGCTGGCGACCGAGGGGGTCCCCGTCACGTGTCTCGGGATGCGCCCGGGAGTGCCCGATCCCCGGGCCGTGGCCCGGCTGGTCGGCTTCCTCCGGCGAGAGCGCCCCCCCCTGGTCCAGAGCTGGATGTACCACGCCAACCTGCTCGCCGGGGCCGCCGCGGTGATCACCCGCACACCCATCGTTTGGAGCATCAGGCACTCCGACGTCGATCCCCGCCACGCGAAGCGGCTGACGTACCTGACCAACACCATCTGCGCGCATCTGTCTGGCTTCATCCCAGATCGGATCGTATGCTGCGCGGAGTCCGCGGCGCAGTCGCATCGCCGGTTAGGCTACCACGCCAATCGGCTGGTGGTCATTCCCAATGGGTTCGATGTGGGATTATTAGTGAAGGACCAGGAGGCGGGCATTCAAGTGAGAGCAGAGCTGTCGATTCCCCGCGAGGCCATGGTGGTTGGTCACCTGGCGCGGTTCCATCCGGACAAGGACCACGAGACCTTGCTTGCCGCCGCGCGCCTCGTGATCGAGAGGCGCGACGCGTTCTTCTGCCTTGCCGGCGACGATGTCGAGTGGTCGAATCCTGCCCTGGCGGCCCGTGTCGACGCGCTCGGCATTCGTGCCCGCGTTCGGCTTCTGGGGGCTCGGCGGGACGTTCCAGCGCTGCTGTCGGCGATGGACGTGCTCGCGTCATCTTCCAGGAGCGAAGCGTTCCCGCAGGTGCTGGGGGAGGCGATGTCGTGTGGAGTGCCCTGCGTCGCTACCGACTGCGGCGATTCGCGCGAGGTCGTCGGCCCCGCGGGCCGGATCGTCCCGCCGCGAGACCCGATCGCCCTGTCCAGGGCGATCCTCGATCTCCTCGGGTTGACACCGGAGGAGCGAGCCGCGCTCGGAGCCGTGGCGAGGGCGCGCGTCTGCGAGCGCTACGAGCTGGGCGTGGTCGCGAGGCAGTATGAGGCGCTCTACGCTGAGGTGGTTTCGCGAGGAGCTGCGCGGTCATGAGGTCTCCAGCCCAGTTGCTCGGTCCACGAAACGGCGTGCTCAAGACCGGTCGCCGCGAACGCGGGCTTCACGTCGCGCTGGTCATCTCCCACCTCGGCCAGGGTGGAGCGGAGCGGGTGATCTGCTCGCTGGCGCGGCGATGGGCGGTCGGCAACGAGGTGAGCTTGCTGACGGTCGGGTCGAGCGCGGGTGATCGCTACCCGCTGCCACCGGGTGTGCGCCGGGTGGCCCTCGATCTCCTGCGGCCGTCGCAGAACATCGCGGAAGGGGTCCTCCAGGCGAGCCGCAGGGTGGTTGCCCTCCGGCGCGCCCTCGATCTCCTGCGGCCCGACCTCGTGGTGAGCTTCCTCGAGCGCACCAACATCCTCGCGCTGCTCG
This sequence comes from Anaeromyxobacter sp. RBG_16_69_14, assembly GCA_001768075.1. Taxonomy (GTDB): domain Bacteria; phylum Myxococcota; class Myxococcia; order Myxococcales; family Anaeromyxobacteraceae; genus Anaeromyxobacter_A. The sequence continues at coordinate 49,098 of MEMX01000010.1, forward strand.
CGACCACGGGTACTGGTGTACCGGTGTTCGTTTGCGAACGGAGTGATCCGCGGCACGATGCGATCGGGAGGCCCTGGGCAGCGCTCCGGCGGCTCCTTTACCCTCGCGCGGCAGGGGTGGTGGTTCAGACCGAGAGGGTCGGCGCCTGGGCCCGCGCGTTCTGCCCGCGCGTGCACGTCATCCCGAACTTCGTCGAGCGCCCGATGCAGGTCGCCAAGCCAGGGATCGAGCACGGGCCCAGGAGGCTCCTCGGCCTGGGACGGCTCGCCCCGGAGAAGGGGTTCGACCTCCTCGTCCGCGCGTTCGCCCGTGTTGCGCGATCCCACCCCGATTGGACGCTGGAGATCCTGGGCGAGGGCAAGGAGCGCGCGCAACTCGAGGCGCTGGCCGGAGCGCTCGGGGTGCGCGACCGCGTGTCGATGCCGGGCAGCGTCGTCCACCCGCTGCCGCGGCTCGCGGCCGCCCATGCGTTCGCACTTCCCTCTCGCTACGAGGGGTTTCCGAACGCGCTCCTCGAGGCCATGGCATGCGGGCTGCCGGTCGTCGCCTTCGACTGCCAGAGCGGCCCCCGTGAGATCATCGTGCACGAGCAGGACGGGCTGCTGGTCCGCCCGGGCGACATCGCGGAGATGGCGCTGGCGCTCGACCGCCTCATGGGAAACGCGGCCGAGCGCGTACGGCTGGGGCGGAACGCGACGGAAGTGACCGTTCGATTCGCCCCCGAGACCGTTCTCCAACGCTGGTCTGCGCTATTGACCGGAGAGGAGCTCCCCTGATGCCAGGCATCTCCGAACCCAGACCGGCCCAGCCGGGGGGGCTCTGGAATGGCGCCATCGCCGCGGTAGGTGTGCTTCTCTTCTACACCAACATCGACAGCTACGGGTTCGCCATCAACCTGGCGCCACCCCCCACCGTCTGGGTGGTGGGGTTCGTGGCCATCGCGCTGTTCATCGCGTGCCTCGATTCGTCTCGTGTGGTGCGGCTGCTGCGGTCACCCCTCAGCTACTGGGTGCTCTTCTACTTCCTGCTGACGACCGCGTGGGCCATCTTCATCAGCGGCGCCCCCGAGCTGACACAGGAGCTGTCGGGTCGTTACCGATCCATTGGATTCCTGCTGGCCATGGGGCTCATCTTCGACGATCCGCGTGCGCGGAGCGCCGCCGTGATCGCGATTGCGGCGTGCGTGGCGATGGCCGTGGCCCTGAACGTTGCCGAGACCCTCTCTCTCGTCACGTTTGCCGAGCTGTCGAGGACCCCCGGGCGCTCGGCCGGCTTCTACATGAACCCCAACAGTTCTGGCGTGGCCATCGCGCTGGGCGTGGCGGTGATCACCGAACGCATACCGAAGATCCTGCGGGTGCCTCTGTTGCTCATGGGCGCCGTCGGCGTGGCGGCGACTTTCTCGAGAGGCGCCACCGTGTGCCTGGCCATCGTCGTCCTCTGGCTGATCTGGCGCAGGGCCCTGGGCACCGGGTACGTGGTGCTGGCTGCGGTAGGCGGCGTCTTCCTCTTCTTGTACGCGGTCACCTACCTGCAATCGCACGACCTGCTGAGCACGAGCGCCGTGGCCCGCCTGCAGCTCGCCCAGGATGACAACGGCCGCATCGGTATCGCCTTGAAGGCGTGGGAGATGTTCCTCAAGGAGCCGGGCCTGGGCAATGGCCTGGGTTCGACGCTACTTTGGGATGAGGGCATAAGAGCACATAATATGTACTTCACCTTGGCAGCCGATCATGGTTTGCTCGGGTTGCTCACCTATCCGGCATTCTGCTGGGCGATCTTCAAGAGCAATCGCGGCGCCGCCGGTCTGGCGCTGGTGCTCATGATGTCCGGGTTCTTCAGCCACGGGGTACTTGACGATCGGTGTTCCCTGCTGCTGACGGCGCTCGCCGCGAACTTCCCATTGGAGGCTCCGCAGCCCGAAGCGCTTCCCCTGGGCGAAGCGGTCGCCCAGGCCTAGATCGTGTTCCGCCCTCCTTTATGGCGAGCTTCTGCTGGAGCTCTTGCACAGCGAGCTCCCGCCGGGGCAGTGGGGAGAGCGGCGGACGTTTCCCTCGCTCGCGGATCCCCTCGGAGCACGTGAAGCCGGTGAGCATGCGAATCCTGCACGTCATTCCAACGCTGGTGGTGGGTGGCGCCGAGCGCATGGTGGCAAGGCTGGCGGGCCATTTGCATCGGTGGGGCCACACAGTCAGCGTGGCCGTGATGTACGATCCACTGCACACCTGGATCGAGGCGGAGCTGATCTCGGCAGGGATTCCGCTCCAATTCCTTGGGAAGCGGCCGGGTCTGGATCTCGCCATGATCCCGAGGCTCGCGCGCGTCATCGCAGGTTTTCGCCCGGATGTCCTCCACACGCACATGTACGTGCTGAAGTACTGCTTGCCCGCGATGATCGGGGGAAGGTGCCGCACGGTGCACACCCTGCACAGCGTCGCTGAAGAGGAGGTGGAGCTGGCCAGCCGCCTCCTTCAGCAGGTGGCTTTCCGAGCTGGCGTCGTCCCGGTCGCCATCGGCGAAGGCGTCGCCAAGAGCATGCGGTCCACGTACCGGCTCGATCCGAAACACGTCATCCCCAACGGGATTCCCGTCTCCGACTGTGCGCCGCCGCCGGGCGCCCGCGAGCAGATCCGATCCTCTCTTGGGATCCCGGCCGACTCCCCCACCTTCGCGTGCATCGCGCAGTTCGTGCCGGCGAAGGATCACGAGGGCTTGATCAACGCGTTCACGTCGCAACGCCTGCGGTCCAGGAACGCCCA
>MEMX01000010.1:51867-57360 GCA_001768075.1 Anaeromyxobacter sp. RBG_16_69_14
GGAGAACGCCGTCCGCAGCTGGAGCGGCAGGCTCGAGAGGCGGGTGCCGCCGACCACATCCACTTTCTGGGTGTGCGGTCGGACGTTCCAGCGGTGCTCGCGGCCGCCGACGCATTCGTCCTCGCCTCGCGTCGGGAGGGCAATCCGCTGTCGGTCATGGAGGCCATGGCCGCGGGGAAGCCCGTCCTGGCGACCGCCGTCGGCTGTGTCCCGGAGCTCGTCCCGGAAGGCGCCGGGCGGCTCGTCCCTCCTGGAGAGCCCAGTTCGCTCGAGGCGGCGATGTACGAGATCGCTTGCGATCTCGGCCTCGCGCGGGCGATGGGCGGCGTCGCAGCGCGCTTTGCGCGCGAGCGGTTTGACGATACCGATATGGCCCGCGCGTACGAGCGGCTCTACGGGGCGGTGAGCTGATTGCGGGAGCGCGCACCTGCCGGAAGCGGGCAAGACACCGCGCACGCTGCCGTGGGTCGCTTGGTCATTCGACGATGATCATGGGGCTCGAATGTCGAGGCCGTTGAAGTCGTACCTTCTGCCGCTCTTGCTCTCGGTGGGCCTGATCGTCCCGTGTTTCTGGCGTCCCATCGTCTCGACCGCCGACTTCCAGAGCCACCTCTACAATGCCTGGTTGGCGCAATTGATTGACAGTGGGCGCGCACCTGGATTGTGGATTGGTGCGCAGTGGACCAACGTAGCCACGGACCTCCTGCTTGATTTCTTCGTGAAACGATGGGGAATAGCTGCGGCCGAGAGAGCCGTGGCGTCCATCGCGGTGCTCGTCTTCTTCTGGGGTGCATTCACTTTCATCTCCGTGGTCGCGCGCACATCCTCACGTCGGCTCGCGCCATGGTTGGCGATTATCAGCTATGGGTATGTCTTCCAGCTCGGACTGCTGAACTTCTATCTCTCGAGCGGTCTTGTCTTCTGGCTGCTGGCGATCACATGGGATGACGGGCTGAAGAGGTTCGTCGTGGCTGCCGCCTTGCTGCTGCTTGCGTTGCTGGCTCATCCGATACCGCCCTTGTGGTTCGCCGCGGTCATGGCTTACCGCGAAGCTGCGCGGCGCATGCGGCCACCTTTGCAGGGCGTTCTGTTCCTGGCGGGAGTGATCGTTCTGTACGTGATCCGAAGATACGTGATCGCGAGCAACTACCAACACGATTGGGACTACGGCCAGCTGCTTTCGGTGACGGGAGCGGACCAGACGCTGTTGTACGGCTGGCGCTACCTGCCGGCGGCTTTTGCCTTCCTGTTGTTCCTTGCCTGGTTCGCGGTGGAGCGTGGCTTCGATGGCCTCCGGCGCGATTGGAGCGGGATCCTGGCGCAGTTGTTCGGGCTCACCGCCGTGGCGGTCGTGCTCATCCCCTCGAGCTTTCGGGTCTCCCCGCACGGCCCATGGGTAGGGCTGTTCGCGGAGAGGCTCTCACTCTACTCCGTCCTGCTCTTGCTGGCGTTCCTCGCCAGCCAGGGTGTGCGGAAGCGGCACCTCGTGGTCGGGTTGCTCACGGCTGCGTACTTCTTCGGAGTGCTTTACGTGGACCTGGGCAAGGCGGCGCGCATCGAGGAAAAGATGGAAGCGCTGGTCGGGACCCTGGCGCCGAACCAGCGCGTCGTTGCATACGTGAATGATCTTGGGACCGACAGGGCTCAGCCGACGGAGTTGGATCAGGTCCGCCAAACATTCGAGCGATGGGCGCGGCACATCCCCTGGATCAACGGGATCCTCGGATACTCTCGCGCCCGAATCTCGCTGAGGCACCTGGTCGGTCGGGCGTGCATCGGCCATTGCTTCAATTTCATGAACTACGAGCCGGCCTCCGGCCAGTTTCGAATTCATGTCTCGCCTGGAAGTCCACTCGTCACGTCGAGGATAGCGGATGCCTATTCGCTGGAGGCCGGGCGGTACGTGGTCCAGGATAGCGATCCGCCGCTGCACGCGATCTATCGCTGCGGACCTCGGACGGTGGATCTCTGTATTCGGCAGCTTGCGCCAGGCCAGTCGGCTCTCTCCCAGTCTGCTCTCTCCACAACGGAGATCGAAGGAGAGCCGGCCAACGTGGCAAGCGCCTGGTCGGGCGCGGACAGAGAGCTGAAAGAGGGCGCCGGGACCTCCCAGTGCGATGCTGCGATCGGCTACGGCGGTGACGACGGCGCAGGCGGTGTGGCCGTGGGAGGCGATGGCGACGCACGGGGCGCCTTGCGCAGCCGATGCACGGTGTACCGCGCCTCGGAGTAGATGGAGTCGTACCGGTCGGTGAGGATCGTGAGGAGTTGGCGCTCGTATTGCCGCATGGCGGGCGATCGATCGAGGGCGGAGTCGCCGACCTTCTGTGTGTGATCCGACGATGAAGTGCTCGATATCACGAGGGAAGGAGGAGCGTTGCTCCAGCGATCGGTGATCTCCCGGAAGAGCTTTGCACCGCGAGCTGGCGAGTCGAACAGGTTGACGCTGGTCGTCCATGGAAAAGCATTGCGCATCCCCGATGACTGATAGATGAGTGGTGCGTATTCCCATACGAACAGCGTGTCGGAAGGGTCGGCGTTTGCTCGCAGGAACTGAGCTATCCGGAGCTGCGCCGCCGCGGGATCGGAGGGTTCCTCCCGTCTTGCGAATGACCCGGCGAGATCCACGATCGAGTTCAAGAGCAGTGGAACTACTAGTGAACACAATATGCCGATGCGCGCTGTTGTCTCGCGGAAGTGCGCGTCGAGGGACACGGCGAGTGCCACGCAGCCGCTCGCGGTGCACGCGGTGAAGTAGTGACCGTAGAACCGTCCTCCGGCAAACGCGCCCGCGAGGTCGACCGCGACCCAGAGCAAGATCACGATCAACGGCCCGGGGGCATCGGGGCGCTTCGTGTCGAGCAGGCTGGCCCCGGCAAGGCGCCGGCGACGGCACAAGATCGACCACGGAACTCCGATGACGACTGGCGGGATCAAGGGAGCCAGAGGCCACAGCACGTAGTAGAGCCTTCGCGCAACCCCTGCGAGGCCGAGTCGCGTGGACAAACTGCTGTAGCCGTAGGCGAACGGATGGAGGAAGGAGACCCTGAGCAGCTCGGCCGCAGCCCCGTGATACATGAAGTACGCGCCCGTGATCGACCATGGCAGGGCGAACCCGGTGAGAAGCTGTGTGGACTGCCGAAGGCAAAGGCCGATCGGCTTGGACCGGGTGATACACTCGAGGGCCGAAAACGTGAGAAACGCGAGCAGGGGTGCGATTGCCGGTAACTTGAAGAGCGTGCCGAGTCCCGTGCTTGCACCGGCCAAGACGAGCCACGCCGCCTTCTCCTCGGACTTGCCGCGGAGCCAGAGCAGAACCGAGGCCACGCTAGGTGCCAGGGTGAACAACTCGGTGTAGCCACCGCCGTCGGCGTAAATCGCCAGCGTGTTGAGGAGCACGAAGAACCCGACTCCCGCTATCCTCCAGGTTTCCGCGAGTCCGAGCCGTCGCAGGAGCGCGTAGATGAGCAGGGCCGTCACGGCAACGAAGAGAGATTCGGTGAGCGCGAGCCAGAGGGTATCCGATGCCGGCGCCGGCATCAGCACGGACATGAGCGCAAAAATGCCGGGCGGTTTGTTGTCCCAGATGTCCAGGTAGGGCACGGCGCCTTGCCGCCAGCGTGCCCCGAAATACGCAAACAGGCGCAAATCGGATCGGCCCGGCGTCCAGTAGGTCGGAGCCCGCGCCAGCAAGGACGCTGGCACCAGCAACAAGAGCAGCCAAGCGGGCCTGCACGCGAAGATCCCTCGGCGCGGCGCGCTACTGGGCCCGATCGAGTTCACAAACGGTTGGAGTGTGTCGCGCATGTGCTGGAGATGGTGTCACGGAGAGCGCACATGAGATGTGTCTCGTCCCCGCACTGCCGTTGCAGTATGCCGAGGGGGCTCCGCTCTTGCAACAGGCGAAACCAAACCTCCACCATCGTGGGCGCGGTGGGGTGGGGTCACTTGCTGCCTGAGGTATCCTCTCATTCTCCGCTATCGTGCCCGTGACCAGGAAATGAGGGGATGGGTCAGACTTGCTGCATGTTGCGCTCGGCTATCAGGCGCTCTTCGCCGGCGCGTCATGGCCGGCGGGCGCGATCGGGCCCGCCAGCGGCTCCGCCTCCCCCACGATGCCGGTGCCGGCGAGCCGAAGCTCGTCACCGGCGACGCGGCCGAGCATGCGGAGCAGGCCGTCGAGGATTGTGATGGGGTGCGGCGGGCAGCCGGGGATCCAGAGATCCACCGGTACGCCGGGGAGGGCGCCTTCGATGCCGTCGTTCACCACCGGAGTGCCGGCGAACGGACCACCGGCGATGGCGCAGGCGCCGATCGCCACCACGATCTTGGGCGCGGGCGTCGCCTGGTAGGTCTTCTGCAGCGCGAGCAGCATGTTTTCCGTCACCGGGCCGGTCACCACGATGCCGTCCGCGTGTCTGGGCGAGGCCACGAACTGGATGCCGAAGCGGGAGAGGTCGAACTGGATGTTGCCCGACGCGTTCAGCTCGGCCTCGCAGCCGTTGCAACCGCCGGCGGAGACCTGCCTGAGCTTGAGCGAGCGGCCGAAGAGCGACCGCATCCTCGCGTCAAGCGTGCGCGCCAGCTTGGCCTCGTCGCCCCGGGCCGCGACGACCAGGAGCTCCTCCCTGGTGCGCATCGCCAGCCGGTAGTCGCGCGTGAACGACAGCGCGCCGCTCGGGCAGGCCTCGCCGCACTCCGCGCAGAAGAGACAGCGGCCCATGTCGAGCGCCATCGAGGTGAGGCCCGGCTCACGCACCGCCCCGGTGGGGCAGACGTCGGCGCAGGCGATGCAACCCTGCTCGCACAGGGCCGGGTCGAGCACCGGCCGGCCGCGGAAGCGCTCGGGGAAGCGCGCCGGGCCGTCGGGGTAGGCGATGGTCTGCTTCCCGAGCTTCAGGCGAGCCTTCAGGATCTCGATCACAGGTCGTGCCCCGCGTAGGAGAGGTTGAAGCTCTTGTTGCAGAGCGGGAAGTCGCTGATCTGCTGGCCGCGCAGCGCCTGGGCGAGGCCCATCCAGTTGTGGAACGAGGGGTCCTTCACCTTGCAGCGGACGAGGCGGCCGTCGGCGCCGGTCACAGCGACGTGGACGATCTCGCCGCGCCACCCCTCGACCATGGAGACGGCGAGGCGGTCGGACGGGAGCGGTGGCAGCTTCACGCGCGTCGGTCCCTCGGGCATGTTGCGCAGGTGGTTCACCACGAAGCGGGCGCTGCGCTCGCACTCCACGTACCGGACCCAGGCCCGGGCGAAGACGTCGCCCGAGTCTGCGGTCGCGACCGGGACGTGCGCGAACCGGTAGAGGCCGAACGGGTGATCGTGACGCACGTCACGCCCGACGCCGCAGGCGCGAGCGGCCGGGCCCACCAGTCCGAGCTCGTTGCAGAGAGCGCGCGAGACGACGCCGGTTCCGTCGGTGCGGTTGCGGACCGAGGGCGATCGGAAGAAGAGCCTGACCGACTGCTGGGTGAGATCCCAGGCGCGCGCCAGCTT
>MEMX01000010.1:57377-59859 GCA_001768075.1 Anaeromyxobacter sp. RBG_16_69_14
CCTCGCCGGGCGCGAGGTCGAAGCGCACGCCGCCGGGGACGAGGAGGCCACGGCCCAGGCGGTTGCCGCAGATCTCGGCGGTGGAGTTGAGGAACTCGGCTCGCAGCGCGCCACAGGCGCTGGCGGTGGGCTGGAACCCCACGTCGCCCGCCAGCATCCCGAGGTCGCCAACGTGGTTCGCCAGCCGCTCCAACTCGAGCGCGACGCCGCGCAGGTACGACGCGCGGGGCGGCGCCTCCAGGCCCGCCAGCGCCTCGAGCGCGCTGCAATACGCCAGCGCGTGCCCGATCGACGTGTCTCCCGCGATCGTCTCCGCCACGGCGAGGCCGCGCCCGCCGGCCGCGCCCTCGAGGAGCCGCTCCGCGCCGCGGTGCTGGTAGCCGAGGGCGATCTCGAGGTGGAGCACCTGCTCGCCGTGGCATTGAAAGCGAAAATGGCCGGGCTCGATGATGCCGGCGTGCACGGGTCCCACCGCGACCTCGTGGATCTCCTCGCCCTCGACGCTGAAGAACGGGTAGTCCCCCGGGATGGTGGGCCACGGCGACGCGGTCCGGCCGAACGCGTCCGGGACGTCAACGTGCGGGTGCTCGAAGCGCACCGGCTTCAGCCACGGGTGACCCTCGGGCACGACGCCGTACTGCTCGGCAAGCTCGCGCTCGAAGGCCTGGATGGCTGGGCACTCCGGCGCGAGGGAGGGCCAGCGCCCGTCCACCACGGTCGAGAGGAGGCCGATGCGGCTGTCCGGATCGTCGGCGAGGGCGGCCGTGACGAGCACCTTCCCGCCCTCGGTCGGCCGGCCGAAGAGGGAGGCGATCCGCCCTCCGGCCGTGAGGACGTCGCACACGATCCCCTGGAAGCGCGTGACGGGGAGCACCGGCACCGCGTCCGCCGCCACCGCCTCGCCGTTCCAGCTCTCGAGGATGTCCATTAGACTCGCCTCTCGTCGTTCTTCGCGCTCGCCCACTGCGGCGCCACCTAGTCGCCCACCTGCGCCGCGGCGGCGTCGAAGAGGCTCTTGAGCTCCTGCGGCAGGAAGAGGCCGAGTGCGAGCACGAGCGCCATGAGCAGGAGCGGCGGCCCGGCGGTGAGCCAGGAGTCGGCGTGGTGCATCTCGGGTGCGCCACCGGGATCGCCCTGGACGACCTTGAGGACGGTGGCGCCCATGCCGACGAAGATCACCGACAGGAAGAGGAGGAACAGCCCGCCCACGACGAAGCGGCCGCTGGCCATCGCGCCGTTCAGGATGGTGAACTCGCTGAAGAACGGGCTGAAGGGCGGCGACCCGGTCACCGCGAGGAAGCCGGCGAGGAAGAGTGGCCCCGACACCGGGAGTCGCCGCGCAGCGCCCCGGACGTCGTCGACGAGCTTCGACCCGTAGGAGCGGTGGATGTTGCCGGCGGCGAGGAAGAGGACGCCCTTGGTGAGGCCGTTGTTGAGGGTGTGGAACACGGCGCCCGACGCGGCCGTACCTCCGAGCCCGAGCCCCAGGGCGAGGATGCCCATGTGTTCGACCGAGGAGTACGCCAGCATCCGCTTGAAGTCGCGCTGCCCGATCATGAACACCGCCGCCAGCGCCATGGAGAGCAGGCCCATGCCCACCAGCGCGTCGCGCGCGAATGCCCCTTCCCCCGCGGCGCTGCACACTTGCACCACGCGCGCCAGGGCGATGAACCCCACGCTGGTCACGCCGCCAGAGAGGAGCGCTCCCAGGAGCCCGGGCGCTTCACCGTAGGCGTCGGGTTTCCAGGAGTGGAGCGGGGCGAGGCCCATCTTCGTCCCGTAGCCCACGAGGAGGAACACGAACCCGGCGCGGACCCAGGGTGAGGAGAGCGCGTGCCCGGCGCTGACCAGGTCGGCGAGGAGCAGCGAACGCGGACCGCCTTCACCCGCGCCGGCGAGCGCGAGGAAGAACGTGCCTAGCAGCGCCAGGGCGATCCCGAGCGAGCAGACGAGGAGGTATTTCCAGGCCGCCTCGAGCGACCGGGCGCTCTTGTCGAAGTAGATGAGGGGCGCCGTGCACAGGGTGGTGAGCTCTATGGCCACCCACAGGAGCCCGAGGTGCTGCGAGCAGGCAACCACCGTCATCGCGGAGAGCAGCACGAGCAGGCCGCCCACGAAGATGCGGTTGTCGCGATCCGGGCGGCGCGCCAGGTAGCCCTGCGCGTACACCGCGCAGACCGCGAAGAGCACGCTGATCATCGTCAGCACGACCTTCGCGAGCGGGTCGAACTCGAGCCAGCCTCCGACCGCCGGTGCCGGCCGCGCGATCCACAGGAACGCCACGCCGGCGAGGTGGAGCAGCGCCCCCGCGAGCAGGGCCAGCGGGCGGCGCGTCTGCAGGGAATTCGCGAAGGCCAGCGCCGCCAGCGCCAGGGGTGCGAGGATGACGAAGGACATCCGGTCAATCCTTGAGCGCGGAGAGCTTCTCCGTGTCGAGCGAGGAGAACTCGCGGTTGATGTCGAACATGACGATACCCATCAC
>MEMX01000010.1:60011-61232 GCA_001768075.1 Anaeromyxobacter sp. RBG_16_69_14
GCAGGCCGGTCCACACCGTCGAGAGCGCCGTCGGGACGAGGAAGGCGTGCTTCCCGGGGGTGGGGAGGGGCATGGCGTTCGAGAACGCGAAGGCGAGCGCCACCCCCACGGCGCAGAGGAGGAGCGACGGGATGAACCCCACGATCGGCTCCACCTCTCGCCGGATGGAGGCCTCGCGGATGGCCCACATGAGGAGCCACGGGATGACCACGCCCTTCACCACCAGCGCCCCGACCGAGAGGACGAGCACGTGGCCGACCTCGGCCTTGTGCGTGGCGAGCAAGAGCGGCAGCACGGAGAGGAGCGCGCCCTGCGCCGCGGCGGCGCGGATGACGGCCTTGAGGCGGCTCGACGCGAGCAGGAAGAAGTCGAACACGACCAGCAGGATGAACACCATGTCGGTCCAGGCAGACATCCGGGTCACCTGAGCAGGAGGACGAGGCCGAAGGCGGAGAGGACGGAGGCCCCGACGAGGAGCTGCGGGACGCGCACCAGGCGCAGCCGCGCCATGGTCGACTCGATCACGCCGACCATCACCGCGAACCCGAGCATGCCTGCCACGAAGACGCCGACGCCGGCCAGGCCTCCGGCGCGGACGCCCAGGACAAGGCGGACGAACAGAGCTCCGAAGAGAAAGAGCTTGAGGGAGGCGCCGTACAGGATGAGCGCGAGGTCGGGCCCCGAGTGGTCGAGCACCATGACCTCGTGGATCATGGTGAGCTCGAGGTGGGTGTTGGGGTCGTCGACCGGGATGCGAGCGTTCTCGGCGAGCGCGACCACGAAGAGGGCTATGGCGGCGAGGAGCAGGGCCGGCGCGGCGTGGCTCCAGGCGTCGGGCAGCGCGGGGCCCAGCATCCCGCTGAGCGAGATCGAGCCGGTCGCGCGCGCCAGCGTGACGAGGCAGAGGAAGAGGGCGGGCTCGGCGAGGCTCGAGAAGGTGACCTCGCGCGCCGCGCCCATCCCCTCGAACGCCGAGCCGGTGTCGAGCGCCGCCAGCACGGTCGCGAAGCGCGCCAGCCCGAGCAGGTACGCGAACAGGACGAAGTCGCCTCCGAAGGAGAGCGCCGCGGGCGCTCCTCCGAAGGCCATGAGGAGGCCGGCGGTGGCCACCGCGGCGAGCCCGACGACCGGTCCGGCCCGGAACACCCACGTGGTGGTCCGGCTGTAGACGGCGCCCTTGCGCGCGAGCCGCCGCAGATCCGCGTAGACCTGCCACAGCGG
>MEMX01000010.1:61265-62308 GCA_001768075.1 Anaeromyxobacter sp. RBG_16_69_14
ACTTGACGCGGTTCACCACGCCCAGGAGCAGCGGCGGTAGCGTGAGGAACAGCGCCAGGTAGACGAAGGAGAGGAGGGTCACGGCCATGAGCTCACCACCAGAGGAACCGCCAGACGAGCAGGGCGATCAGCGTGAGGCACACCAGGAGCGCCTGCGCCTGGACCTGTCCGCGGTGGAGGCTCCGGACCCATCCCGCGCCCCAGGCGGTGGTTCGCAGGACGGGGATGATCCCCACGTCGAGCACCGTGTCGGGCACGTGCGAGCTGAAGGCGGCGTGCTGCGGGAAGGGGCCGTGCGGCGGCTCGACGCGGGCGCGCGGAAAGAAGGCCCAGCCGAAGCGGAGGGTCAGCATCTCCGCGAAGGACGAGCCCGTGTACTGCATGCGAGCGGTGGGGTAGGCGAAGCCGCAGCCCCACGTCTCCGATTCGGTGGCGCCGCGCGCGCGGCGGCTGCGCCAGGCGGCGATGGCGACCACCAGGAAGAGCAGGAGGGCGGCCGAAGCCGTGATCGCGCCGGCGGACGCGGCCGCGCTGCGGCCCGGGGCGGCGAGGGCGGCGGGCGCGAGCCTTGCCCACGCGGCAGCGGCGCGGCCCAGGGCCGGCACGACCGCTGCGGGGAAGAGGCCGATGAGGGTGCAGGCCGCCGCGAGCAGCGCCATGGGCCCGAGCATGGCGCGCGCCGCCTCGTGAGCGTTCGCACCGCGGTCGGAGCGAGGCACCCCCAGGAACACCGTCCCAACGACCTTGGCGAAGCACGCAGCCGCCAGGCCACCCACGAGCGCGAGCACCGGCGCGGCGAGCGCTGCCCACGAGACGAAGGGTGAAGCCGAGGAGAGCGCGCGTAGCGAGCCGAGGTAGACGAGCCACTCGGAGACGAAGCCGTTCAGCGGAGGGAGCCCGCTGATCGCCACCGCGGCGACGAGGAACAGGGCCGCCGTGCGCGGCATCCTTCGCGCCAGCCCGCCTAGGAGGTCGATCTCCCGCGTGCCGCAGGCGTGGTCCACCGCGCCCGCACCGAGGAAGAGCAGCGACTTGAAGAGGGC
>MEMX01000010.1:62327-81410 GCA_001768075.1 Anaeromyxobacter sp. RBG_16_69_14
CCGAACCCGAGCAGCACGAGGGCAGGATCTCCGACGGCGCGGCCGACCAGCGCCAGGCCGACGCCCATGGCGATGATGCCCACGTTCTCGACCGAGTGGTAGGCGAGCAGGCGCTTCAGATCGTGCTGCGCCAGCGCGAAGGCGACGCCGAGCACGGCCGAGGCGCCGCCCATGGCGAGGATCGCGAGCCCCCACCACAGCGGCGGCGAGGCGAAGAGGCCGCTCACGCGCAAGATGCCGTAGATGCCGGTCTTGAGGAGCACCCCGGACATGACCGCCGAGACGTGGCTGGGCGCGGCCGCGTGCGCCCCGGGGAGCCAGAAGTGCAATGGCATGAGGCCGGCCTTGAGCCCGAAGCCGAGGAGCATGAGGGCGAAGATCCCGGCTCCCGGCGCCAGCCCTGCGCTCGCCATCCGCGCGAAATCGAAGGAGCCCGCGGCGTTGCCGAGCAGCGAGAAGAGCGCGAAAAGCGCCAGCGTGCCCACGTGCGTGGCGGCGAGGTACACGAAGGCGGCCCGCTGTGCCGCCTTCTTCTCGTGCTCCGTGAGCACGAGGAGGAAGCCGCACAGGGCCATCACCTCCCAGGCGGCGAGGAACAGCATCGCGTTCGCGGCCAGCGCGACGAGCGCCATCGCCGCGGTGACGAGGCCGTAGAAGATCTGCAGCCGGCGCGCCTGTCCTCCGCGCGCCGCCTGAGGAAAGTAGGCGAGCCCGTACACCGATCCCGCGGCCGGGATCCCGAAGATCGGCAGGAGAAAGAGCGCGGAGAGGGCGTCGAGCTGGAGCGCGAGCGACGCGCCGGGCGGGCTCCATCGGGCGTGGAACTCCGCGGCGCCCCCGAGCGCGAGAACCCATAGCGCGCCAGCGATCCCGAGCGCGCAGGCCGTGACGAGCGCGGCGCAGGCGGCCCGCTGTGCCGCCCCGGGGTCGCGGCGAAACGCGAGCGCCAGGAGCCCGGAGGCCGCGGCGAGTGCGATGCCGGCCATGACCAGGGCGAGGCTCATGGCGCGCGCAGGACGAGCAGCGCCACGAGGACGAGCAGGGTGGCGAGCGTGAAGAGGAGCTGCAGGTTGAGGCGCTGCGCCTGGTAGCTGCGCATCCGGTTCGCGCGCTCGGCGATGGCGCGGAAGAGCGGATCGAAAAGCCTCGCTCGCGCTGGGTCCCGGAGCTCGAAGCGGGCGGTGGCGCGGACGGGCAGGACGCCCGTCGGCGGCACGATGCGTCCGTCCGGCTGGAATGCGCGGGGCGCGAGTCCGGAGAGGAAGAGCTGGCCGAACGACGCGCCGGTGTACTGCATGCGTGCGGTGGGCCGGCTGTAACCACAGCCCCACGTCTCGCTGGCCGTCACCTCGCGGTCCGCGCGGGCACGCCGCGCCAGGAGCGCCAGGCCGACCGCGAGGACGAGGAGAAAGGCGGCGCCGCCACGCATGGGGAGGGCCATCGCATGGAGGGTGGGCGCGAGGCGATCGGCCAGCGCCGAGTACTCCGTTCCGCTCGCCTGGGCGATGGCGGGGAGCGCGAGCCGGAGCGCGAGGTCGGGGAAGAGGCCGAGGAGAGTGCACGCGGCGGCGAGCGCGGCGAGCGGGCCCCACATCCCGGGCGGTGGCTCGACCGCCGTCTCTGCTCCCGGGCCGCGCGGCGATCCGAGGAGCGCGAGCCCACCCACCCTCGCGAACCCGATGGCAGCGACGCCGCCCACCAGCGCCAGCGTCGCCATGGCGAGCCAGCCCAGGAGCGAGAACCCGCCGGGCGCGTTCGCCGCCGTCTGCAACAGGCCCATGTAGACGAGCCATTCGGAGGCGAAGCCGTTGAGCGGGGGGAGCGCAGAGAGCGCGGCCAGCCCGACGAGGAGGAGGACGCCCGTGCGGGGGAGCCGCGCCAGGAGCCCGCCCATGCGCTCGACGTCACGCGTGTGCGCCGCGTGCGCGATGGCGCCCGCGCCCATGAAGGCGAGCCCTTTCATCATGGCGTGGTTCCAGACGTGCAACAGCGCGCCCGACCAGGCGAGCGCCGCGACGATCCGGTCGCCGTGCCCCTCGGCCGCCACCCCCAGCCCCATCGCGAGCGCGATGATCCCCACGTTCTCGACGCTGGAGTAGGCGAGCGCGCGCTTGAGATCGCGCTGCCCGAGCGCGAGCGTGATGGCGGCGAGCGCTCCCCCGAGACCGATCACGGCGAGGACGACGCCGAAGCCGACGGGCGCGGGCGGGAGCCACGAGAGCACCCGCACGATGCCGTAGAGCCCGGTCTTGATCATCACGCCGGAGAGGAGCGCCGAGACGTGGCTGGGCGCGGCCGGGTGCGCCTCCGGAAGCCAGACGTGGAGCGGGACGAGACCGGCCTTGGTGCCGAAGCCTACCAGCGCGAGCCCGAAGAAGAGCGCAGCCGGAGCGGCCTGCGACGCCGGTGAGGCTCGGAGCGCGGCGAACGCCCCGAAGTCGAACGAGCCCGCCTCACGTCCGAGCAGCATGAAGAGCGCGAGCAGGAATGCCGTTCCGAGGTGCGCGGCGACGAGGTAGACGAACCCTGCGCCACGCACCTCCTCGTCCTCGTGTTCGAAGGTGACGAGGAGGAACGACGCCACCGCCATCACCTCCCACGCGACCAGGAAGAGCACCGCCTGCCGCGCCGAGAAGACGAGCCCGATGGAGGCGATGAGCAAGTTCTGGAAGAAGAGGAAGGCTGGCAGGGCGCGCCGGCGCCCGAGGTGCGGCCGCATGTACGTGGCGCCGAAGAGGACGGCCGGGATGGCCAGCGCGAAGAGCGCCGCCTCGAAGAACGCCGAGAGCGGGTCGAGGCCGATGTTGAGGGCAGCGTGGGGCGCGCTCCAGGGCAGCGCCACGGCGGTGACGTGCTGGCCAGCCAGCACGGCGATCGCCGAGGCCAGGCCGAGCGCGCTTCCGAGGACGGCGCTGCCGGTGGCGGCGGCGATCGCGAGCTGCGGCCGGTGGCCCAGCGCGAGGGCGGCGAGCCCGCCCAGGACGAGCACGCAGAGCGCGCCGAGGTGGAGGATCACGCCTTCTTCTCTCCCGAGCCGCCGCCACGTCGCTGCGGCAGCGAAGCCTCCACTCGGGCCAGCGCCTCGATCAGCTCCGGCTCGGGAGCGCGCGCCGTGACCGCGGCCAGCACGTCCACGTCCTGGAGCGCGGTGGCGAGGTGGGCGAGCAGGTGCAGGTGAACGCGAACCGAGGGTGACACCATGGTGAACAGGGTGTGGACGGGTTTGCCGTCGAGCGAATCGAAGTCCACCGGTGTGGCGAGGTACGACACGGCCACCGCGGGCGCAGCCACGCGCAGGACGACGGGGTCGCGCGCGTGCGGGATCGCGATGCCGTGCCCGAACCCGGTGGAGCCGAGCTGCTCGCGCGCCATGAGCATCTGGTAGAGGAAGCCGCGATTGACGCTGCTGGGCAGGGGGAGCTGGTCCACCACCGCTTGCAGGACGGCCGCCTTGTCGGTGCCCGGGACGTCGTCGTGGACGCCGCCCGCGCGCACCGCGTCGGCGAGGCTGGGCATGGGCTGGCCGCGGGAGTCCGGCTCGACCATCATCTCGGGCGAGACCTTGATGCCGCGCCCCGAGGCGAACTCGAGGAGGTCCACGTGGTCGAAGGTGTACTGCTCGTGGACGGGTCGGGCCGGGATGTCCCCATGGCGAACCCATCGATACAACGTGCTCTCGTCTACGCCCAGGAACCGGGCGGCGTCGCGGAGGTCGAGCTGCATCATCACCCCCGAGGCGGGCCCGTTGTGGCCGCATTACCTCGGGTTTCCTTGAAAGTGCCGCGAACCTACTCGCGAACGGCGCGGGGTGCAAGCGGGCCCCCGAGCGCGCAACCCTCATGCGGTCCGTCGCCGCGAGCGCAGGGCCGCGCCTGTGACGACGAGCAAGAGGACGGCGCCGATGAGGCTCCCGAGGAACCCAGCGCCGCGAATCTCGTACAGAGGACTCCCCGTGACCACGCTCGCGACGAGGCCGCCGATGAGCGAGCCGCCGACGCCGAGCAGCGTCGTCATGATGAACCCCATGCTCTGCCGCCCCGGGACGACGGCCCGCGCGAGGAGCCCGATGACGAAGCCAAAGACGATCCAGGCGACGATGCCCATGCGACACCTCCTCGAGAAAGAAAGGTACGGCTGACGTGGTGCGTCCTGCTCGCCTCCCCGCCCGCTGGGGATCCTGGCGGACTTCCGCTCCCGGAGCGGCTGGGGCTGGTCGCTCGCCACGCTAGTCTAGCGCCACCGCACCAGCCACATGTACCGCGCGTAGGAGCCCGCATGGAGCCTCCCGTCCAGGATCGGTAGGAACCAAAGAAAGAGGGCGGCGCACGCGGCCGTGAGCCCCATGACGGCGGCGCGCGCGGCGCGCGGTCGCGGGATGGCGGCGAGCAGGGCCCACACGACCGTCGGCCCGAGCCAGAGCGAGGACGGGAGGTAGTAGTAGTAGAGCTGCATGCGCGGCATGGCCGCCCAGAACGCGATCGGCGCCCAGTAGAGCAACGCGATCGCCCGCTCCGCCTGCCCTGCGCCGCGGCGCAGCGCTCGCCAGGCGAGCCAGGCGGTGGCCGGGAGCGCGCAGGCGTGAAGCAGCGGATTGCCTCCCGCCCAAACGCAACGCTCGCCGGCCGCCGTAGGCTCGTAGTGATACCAGGTGGGCCGCAGAAGCGTCGGCCACTGCCAGAACCTCGAGGCGTAGGGGTGACCCGCCAGGTCGACCCGCCTGAATCCGTCGAGCATCCGGATCTGGTAGGCGAGGATCTGGCTGGGAGGTGTCGCGTCTCCTGCGAGGAGCGCGAGGGGGAGGAACGGCAGGAAGTAGGCGCCGACTGCGACCCCGATTCCGGCAGCACGCCGGCGCGCCGGCCCGCGCGCCCATACGACCGCGAGGACGCAGAACGGTGCCGCCGACCACTTGCAGGCCATCGCAAACCCGAGCGCTACCCACCCGAGCCACTGCCCCACGCCGTCGCAGTTCCTGCGCACGCGGCGTACCCCGGCGAGCGCAAACGCGACGTAGAAGATGTCGAGCATGGCCGTCCGGCTCTGGACGAACCAGAGGACGTTGACCCCCGTGAGCCAGACGGCCGATTGGCTTTCCCACCCGGCGAACCCCAGGTCACGCAGGATGCCGCCCACGGTGAAGAGCGCCCACAGCCCGAAGGCCGAGGCGACGAGTCGGTACACCGTCGGTTCGGAGACGAGGTGGAGCTGCTCGGAGAGGAGCCGCCCGCCGACGCCGAGGATCAACTTGGCGAGCGGCGGGTGCTCCCAGTTGAGGTCGCCCGCGAGATGGGCGAGTGCCCGCGCCGCAGGGACGTAGTGCACCTCGTCGAAGACGAGACCGGGCGGATCGGCAGCGTGCCAACCGAAGAGGGCGCCGAACACCGCAATGGGGAGCAGTCGCCCGCCGACCGCGAGCGCGGGTTGCGGCGGGCTCGGGTTGGCCGAGGATTGCCGAGCTGCGGTGGAGACTTGCACCGCCAGTTCTCTATCACGCCCTGCTTCGAGGCCTCATCCCGATCTCCGCGCCGGCGTTCCTGGCGTATGCGTTCCAGTGGCTCCTACCGCGCCCCGTCGGCATCTCACGGGCGCGTCGCGGCCCCGGCGCGCTCGATGGCCGCCAGCCTCTCCACCAGCGTCGGATGCGAGTAGTGCCACGCGCTGTACCACGGGTGAGGGTGGAGGTTGGACAGGTTCTGCCCGTTCAGCTTCACCAGCGCCGAGCGCAGCGCGACCGGCGCCCCGGCGATGGCGACAGAGTAGCGGTCGGCCTCGTACTCGTGCCTGCGCGAGAGGTAGCTCTCGAGCGGTGCGAAGAAGAACGTGAAGGCGCCGCCGCACAGGGAAACCAGCGCGAGGGCCGCGTGGAAGGACGGAGCGGCGAAGCCGAAGGCCGCGAAGAGCGGCGGCCACCGCATCAGAAGTGATAGCAGCCACAGGCTCGCCAGCTGGACGGCGAGTCCGACCACGAGCCGCTTGTGGACGTGCCGGGCCTGGTAGTGGCCGATCTCGTGGGCGAGCACCGCCGCGGTCTCGTCCACGCTCATCTGCTGCACGAGCGTGTCGAAGAGGATGATGCGCGGCCGGAAGAAGCCGGTGAAGTAGGCGTTCGAGTGTCCGGATCGCCTCGACGCGTCCATCACCAGAAGCCCGCGCGCGCGAAACCCCGCGGCGCGCGCCATCGCCTCGAGCCGCGCCCGTAGCTCGCCGTCCGGCAGCGGCGCGAACTTGTTGAAGAGCGGCGCGATGACCAGCGGGTAGAGCCAGACCATGAAGACCTGCACGGCGGTCAGGAGCGCGAAGAGCCACAGCCACCACGCGTGGCCGGTGAGCGCGAAGAGCCCGTACGCAGCGTAGAGCAAGGGCACCCCGATGACGGCGGAGAGCGCGATCCCCTTGACGCTGTCCTTGAGCCAGAGTCGGGCGGTGGTGCGGTTGAAGCCGAAGCGGTGCTCGAGGACGAAGGTGCCGTAGAGCGAGAACGGGAGGTTGGCGAGAGAGGGGACAGCGGACAGCGCGACCAAGAAGCCGACGAAGCGGTGCGCGCCGGATAGCCCGTGCCGCGCCAGCGCGGCGTCGATGGCCGGCAGCGCGCCGGAGAAGAGCAAGAGGAGGATGAGCGCCGCAGCGTAGAAGCCGTGCACGAGGCCATACCGGCCCCTCGCTAGCGTATAGGCGTGACTCCTGCGAGCTGTCTCGTTGTCCACGTGGCCGAGGAGCAGGGCCGGGACCGCGTCGCCTGCACGCGCCACGTGTCGGAGGTTGGCCACTGCGAGCCCCGTCTCCACCGCGAGCTGCGCGAGGAAGAAGGCGAGGTACAGGGTGACGATGAGCGCGGTCATGGGGTCATGGAATGTAGCGGGGCGGGGGCTGGATAGGGGGGCAAGGCCTGGGGCAAGGCCCAGGACCCGCCCTCGCGCAGGGTGAGCGAGACACCCGAGAGCACCGGGCGACCGCCGAGGCGGACCTCGATGCCTTCGATCTCGACGAGGGACGCGCTCACGGTGTCGGGACTATAGTCGCGCGCCGGTGAGAGACGTTGCCGGATAGGTGTCTCGCTGATGCGCTCATGAACCGCCGTAGCCGTTGGTGGCCTGCACCGTCGTCGGCGTTACTGGCCGCCTTCAGATCGCCATGACGAGCGCCCGGAGCTCGAGCGTCCTGGCGGCCGGGCGACATGCCGCTACATCACGAGTCTGCGTCTTTCTGGACGATTGCCATGGAGCGCGTCCGATGGCGCATTGCGGTAAGAACCGTCCAGCTTGCGAATTGCCGCCGAGGCGCGTGTCATCGACGCTCAACGACCCGGACGGCGCTTGACGGCGGCCCGGTGCAAAGCAAGGTTGGGCCTCCGTCCGGAAATCGCCAACCGCCCGAGAACGACCCGTTGCTCGAGGGGCCGGCCCGCCGTGACGCAGGAGGCCCACGTGAGGATTGTTCGTGTACTATCGTGCATTGCAATTGCGTCGTTGATTGCTGTCGAGGCGAACGCCCAGTCCGTTCCCAGCGCCGTCTCGCCGGATCCACTCAGGGGAAGCGCCGAGGGCAAGTCGAGCACGTTCCTCCGTCAGTACTTGGCCTTCCGGGCCAAACAGCTCGCCTCGGCCAATCCCGATCTCCTCACCATCTCGCTCGGGTTCGTGAAGGGTCTCTCGCGGTCGTTCACGGGCACGTCCGGCAGCCTCTCCATCGACCTGCGCACCGGGGAGTTCAGCGCGAGAGTGAGCGGATTGACCGCGGGTGAGTCCTTCACGCTCGCGCTGGTGGACCGGGACGAGGCCCGCAAGCTCGATCGCACGCTCGTCCTGGCCGCTATCGCCGCGACGGGACCCACCGCCAGCGCAGCCGGCAAGCTCGACCCGGGGCAGGTGGCGGGGTTCGCCCTCGACCGAGCCACCCTGACGCGCGCCTCGACGGGCGAGGTCCTGGCGTCGGGCGCGATGAGCGTGTTCCAGAAGGTGTTCTTCAGGCGACTCGGAGTCGCGGTCACGGGCGCGCCCACGCTGTCCTTCGCGGAGCCGACGAGAGCGCCCGCTCTCGCGTCGCTGGTGCCCGACGTGAGCGCCGAGACCGCGGGCGCGGCCGCCCAGTCGGTCCCGATCGACGTCCTGATCCGCCAGGGCGGGACCCTCTTCACCACCGGGACGTTCAGTGGCAACGGACGCACCTGTGCAACCTGCCACCCCGCCAGCAACAACTTGACCATCGACACCGCCTTCATCGCCACGCTGCCCGCCAACGACCCCCTCTTCGTGGCGGAGTTCAATCCGGCGCTGGCCCAGCTGGAGAAGCCGCAGCTGATGCGCGGGTTCGGCCTGATCCTGGAGAACCTGGACGGACTGGACGATCCGACCAACAAGTTCGTGATGCGGGGCGTTCCGCACACGCTGGGGCTCCCGGTCTCACTGGTGCAGGACGCGGCCCAGCCGGACCCGCCCGCGGAGATGACAGGGTGGTCCGGGGACGGCGCGCCCGGGGCCGGGTCGCTGCGCGACTTCGCCACCGGGGCGGTGACGCAGCACTTCACGAAGAGCCTGGCGCGGGTCCCGAACCAGGACTTCGTCCTCCCCAGCGAGCACCAGCTGGACGCGCTCGAGGCCTTCCAGCTGTCGCTCGGGCGCGACACGGACTTCGACCTGTTACACCTGTCCTTCCTGGATCCGGACGTCGACACGGGGAAGCTCCTCTTCGTCAACGGCACCGGCGATCCGCTAGCAGGAGGCCGATGCAGCGCCTGCCATGGCAACAGCGGCGCCCTCGCCGCCAACGGGCGGAACCGCAACTTCAACACGAACGTGGAGGACGTGGTCCACCCCGCCCGGAGCGTCTTGGCCTTCCCCCACGACGGTGGCTTCGGGCAGACGGCCAATCCGGACGGGACCTTCGGCAACCGGACCTTCAACACCGCGTCGGTCGTGGAGGCGGCGGACACAGCGCCGTTCTTCCACAACAACGTGGTGAGCACGCTCGAGGGCGTCATCGGCTTCTACACCGGGCCGGAGTTCAACGGGCCGCGCCTCGCCGGCGCCCGGTTCAGCTTCGACGCGACGCAGACCGCGCAGCTCACCAACTTCATGCGCGGCATCAACACGCTCCAGAACGTCGACGTGGCCCGGAGTGAGCTGGCGGAGATCCTCGCGCTCAACGGAAACCCGCAGCCGCAGGTGCAGGGGCACCTACAGACCGCGTTCACCGAGACGGGCGACGCCATTCGCGTGCTCGACCAAGGTGGCATCTATCCCAATGCGGTGACGCAGATCAACCAGGCCCAGCAGCTGATCGTGCAGGCGCAGCAGACCGCCAACCCCAACACCCGGCGGACCATCATCCAGCAGGCGATCACCACGCTGGACGGGGCGAGGGGCCTCGTCGCGACGGTCACACCGTAGCGACGCGCCCTCGCGGTCGTGTCCGGCCGGTCCTCGAGGGTTCGTAGGGCGAGGTCGTGGCGCAATCGATGAGAAACCGGGAGCGGGACCGGGAGCGGGTTCGTCTGCGGGAACGGGGACGGGAACGGGTAACGGGCGTGCGGGGACGGGTAACAGCCTCGGTCGCGAGGCTTCCGCGCCCGTGAGCCGTCACCCGGATTCGTACCCGACCCCCGTACCCGACCACCCCGACTCCGAACCCGCTCCCGGCTGTGTGGTTCGACCCCGATCAGTAACCCAAATTCTCTCCGACCAGCTTCACGTGGATTCGCCCTTCGCTAATTGCCA
The DNA here is from genome assembly GCA_001768075.1 of Anaeromyxobacter sp. RBG_16_69_14. Classification (GTDB taxonomy): domain Bacteria; phylum Myxococcota; class Myxococcia; order Myxococcales; family Anaeromyxobacteraceae; genus Anaeromyxobacter_A. The sequence goes on from MEMX01000010.1 coordinate 72,041, forward strand.
TCTGCCCTTCGATGATGCTCCAGACATTGCATATGCGCTGGGGCGATCCGCAGTCGCTGCACAGCCCGGTCTCCGCACACGGGATGCTGTACCCGGCGCGGAGGGCGTTTACCGTGGCTGCGTAATGTTTGACCCTTGCCATCGCCGAATCCAGGTCCGGCGCCACCTTGTTCATCCCCACGACCAGGATCACCTTCTTGGGGCCGAACGTCATGGCAGCGACACGGTTTCCGACCGCGTCAAGGTTCACGAGCCTGCCGTCGAGGGTGATGGCGTTGGAGCTTGCGATCATCACGTCCGCGAGCATCCCCAGACGCCTCTGTTCCATTGACTGCTGGGGCGAAAGTCCGGGTCGGTAATGATCGATGACCTTGACGCCAGGCAGGTCCGCCAGTGTGTCCCAAAGGCCGATCCCGGTTGTCGTCATCGAGGCGCAACGGTAGACCGTGGCGCCAGCGGGGATCATCGAGAGGATCTCGTCTCTGGCCTGGGCGGCGCTGGCGGCGTAGCTCCCCTCCATGCGGCGTCTTCTCAGGTTCTCGACAATACCTGCGGAGACCTTTTCATTCCACGCAATCTGGTTCTTGTCCACTCGTGCTTCCCCCCGACATGGTCCTTCAGAGCACCGTCACCATTGTCAGTCTACGCAAGCCCGTGTCCATGAGGTCCCCCCTCGGAAAAAAGGCGGCATGAGCATATCCTCCTTTGACGATGGGTCCGCAAGGAGTTCGTGAAATCGACACGCGATGGCGTGGCGCGAGTGCCCGTATCTGCGGACGGGCAGCGGCGGCTAGAGCTAGAAGATCCCGGTTGCGACCGCCGCCCTGCGCGCTGTCAATCGTCCGCGATCTCCACCCCGTCGGACTTTGTCAGCTCTCCCATGACGACGGTCGCGTAGGAGCCCTTCGGCAGCTCGAGCTCGGCGCGGTAGCCGTCCTCGATCGGCGTGAGCTCGATCGCCACCGGGATGCGTCCGGCGCGGCGCGTGCCCTCGGTCTCGCCACCGCCGCGAGCGAGGTCGGCCGTGGTCACGCCCTCTGCATCCAGCAGCCGCTGCTCGCGCAGGAGCGCCTCGCCCTCCGCCGGTTTCAGCTTGTGCCCGAACATCGGTCCCGCCGGCGAGATCTCGAAGGCGGCGAGGCGCGGCGCATCGACGGCGGGGTCCTGGCAGGTGAAGATCCCGCCCGAATCCAGCTTCTTCAGCACGTCCCCTGCGATGGCGGTGGCGAAGAGCCCGTCGGCGAGCCGCTCCGCGAGCCAGGCGTTGAACAGCCGCGACTGCCAGGCGGAGAGGACGAGCCGGCGCAGGAAGCGGTCGCGCGCCGCGCGCCGCACCTCGGGGTCGTCGCCGCGGCCGAGGAGGAGCGCGCGCCCGAGGTCGGCGTTCTTGCCCTCGGCCCCGAAGCGCTGCTCGCCGAAGAAATTGGGCAGGCCACGCGCCCGGAGCGCCTCGGCGCAGGCGCGGGCGCGCGCGACGTCGCCGCCGCGGACGGCGATGGCGAAGCGGTTCCCGCGCAGGTGACCCGTGCGGAGCTTGTTCTGGTGTCGGGAGACCTCGAGTACGCGGTAGCCGTCGCCGTGGAGCGACGCCGGATCGGGATCGCGCGCTGCCGGGAAGGAGAGCCACTGGGTCGTGACCGCCGCGCGATCCTTCATGCCGGCGTGGCCGACCTCGCGGTCGGGGACCCCCAGCACCTGAGCCAGCGTCCGAGCCACGTCGCGCGTCGTGCGGCCGCGCTTCTCGACGCGGAGCCACAGGTGGGGCCCTTTGCCCTGGGGGAGGTAGGCAGGGATCTCGTCGACCCGGAAGTCCTCCGGTGAAGCCTTCACGCGGCCACCCGAGCCGGGGAGATCGGCGGTGACGTGGGGTAGGGTCGTCGTCATCGCAGATCGCCGAGCGCCTCGAAGCGGCGCTTCACCTCGCGGCCGAGCTGATCGTCGGCGTCGCGAGGTAGCCGCTCGGCGGCCTGGAAGAGGTAGAAGAACATGAGCTCGCGCAGCCCGTCGAAGAGCAGGCGTGCCGGGTCGCCGGAGGGTTCCAGCTTGGTCAGCGTCGCGTCCTTCACCGTCGCGACGTTGCCGAGTAGCGCAGCCCGGTCCACCGTGCCATCCTTCCCGGGCGTCACCGTACTCCAGAGCGGTGCAAAGCGGCTCGTCGGGTCGGCGAGGAACGTGCGAGCAGCGGAGAGGAGCGAGTCGAGCCCGCCCGATGGCGCCAGCGCGCTCGCGATGTGACCCAGGATGGCGTTCATGCCCGAGACGATGCCCTCGAGGCGCTCCGTCGGCGTGATGGCAGGCGAGGCCATCGGCCCGGCGACCGCCTCGACGTACCCGGCTTCGGCCAGGTGATAGAGGATCTTGGTCGCGTCGAATTCGCCCAGGTGAGCACCTTGCGCGATCTCGGCGACGCACCGGCGGCCGTCCACGAGATCGAGGAGCTGCTGCTCCACCGGCTTGAGCGTGATGGGAGCCTTCGGCTCCCGCCGGCGCAGGTAAGCTTGCGGACCCGGGATGCGCGCGCGGAAAAGGCCCATCTCGTCGATGCGCCGGATCCCGTCCATGAGCAGCGACTGCGTGTTCACCGCCAGCGGCGTGCCGAGGTCTACGTCCGGCTCGTCCACCATCGCGAAGACGCCCTCGCGCGAGAGCAGGATGGCGTGGAACACGCCGGCCACCTGCTCGTGCAGGCACTTCCACAGGTCGGACGGAGACACGAAGCACTTTTCGACGAGGACCCTGCCGAAGAGCTTGCCACTGGACGCGGCGACGGCGGCGGCCAGCTGCTCCCGGGTCAGGTACCCGAGGCGCAGCGCCACCTCGCCGACCCGCTCCCCGATCGCCTCCGAGTGCGCGCCGCGTACCTCGCCGTCCTTGAAGGCCACGGCGCGGTCGAGGCCGCTCGAGCTCACCGTGAGCAGGCCCGAGAGCCGCGACTGGTGGATGAAGGCGACGAAGTCCGCGATCGGGAAAGCGGAGAGGTCGCCCGCCAGCACGCAGCGCGGGCGCGGCATGCTGCCTCCCACGGTGGGCGTCCGCCGGGCGACGAGGAGGTCGGGTGCGGAGGGCAGGAGGAGGAAGCGCCCCGCCCGATCGGCCAGGAGCCGCCGCGCTGCGTCGTCGCGAGGGACCAGGCGGCCGTGCGCGTCGATGTCGATCCGGTGAGTCGTGAGACCGCTGGACCAGGGTTTGGCCCTGGAATGGTGATCCGCCATTCAGTCCCTCGTCCACCCGTTGAGCCGGCTCTCCGGCGGCAGGATTGTAGGAGTGCCGTGCCGGGGCGTCGAGCGCGTCTTCGAGGGCATCAGCGCTTACCAGGCGGCGGGAGGGTGCTCCGGTCCGAGCGCGGCCTTGCCGCAGGCATGTTCGCGCTGCCGATCTGGCGCTCGCGGGCGCGGTCCGCGGCGGTGCCAAGGGGTGCCCTGGCGCTTCCGCCCGGATTCCCTTAGGGATCCGACCCTCATGGATCGCGGAACGAGGGATCGCGGGACGAGACCGCTCGAGCGCGGTGCCGTGCGCAAGGAGCGGGGGGGCAAGCTCCGGGTGGCCCTCGTCTACCCGAACGCTTACCGCCTCGGCATGGCCAACCTCGGTCTGCACGCCGTGTACCGGCTCCTCAACGACCACCCGCGCGCACTCTGCGAGCGGGCCTTCCTGCCCGAGGAGCCCGGTGCGGGGCCGTCTCGCGCCGGAAAAGGCGCAGGTATCGCTTCGCTGGAATCGGGGCGGCCGCTCTCCGACTTCGACGTGATCGCGTTCTCCCTCTCCTTCGAGGACGACTACGGCCACGTGCTCGAGATCCTCGATCGCGCCGGCCTGCCGCTGCGCGCCGCCGACAGAGGTCCGGACCGCCCGCTCGTGGTCGCGGGCGGGATCGCGGTGCAGATCAACCCCGAGCCGGTCGCGCCCTTCTTCGACCTCTTCCTGGTGGGCGAAGGCGAGGAGCTGTGCGGGCCCTTCCTCGATCGGCTGCTCGAGGCCGGCGCGCGCGGGCTCGACCGCGAAGGGCTGCTCACCGAGCTGGCGCAGCTCCCGGGTGCGTACGTGCCGTCGCTCTACGATGTCACGTACGCCGACACGACTCGGCCAGGTGGCGCCTGGGTGACGCGCTTCGCGCCGCGCCGCGGGGCGCCGGTGCGCGTGCGGCGCCTGTACGTGAAGGACCTCCGCACCGTCGCGACCTCGCGCGTGGTCGACTCTCCCGACGCCCAGTTCGGCGACCTCTACCTGACGGAGGTAGCGCGCGGCTGCCTCTGGGGCTGCCGCTTCTGCGCCGCCGGCTTCGTGCAGCGCCCGTACCGCGAGGTCGGGATCGAGAAGCTCGAGGAGGAGGCGCGCAAGGGCATCGCCCAGGGGCTCCGCATCGGCCTGGTGGGACCGGACACGAGCGACTACACGGGCCTCGACGCGCTCACCTGCATGATCGGGGCGGAAGGTGGCAGCTTCAGCCCGTCATCGCTGCGCGTCGACGCCATCACGCCCGAGCTGGCACGGCGCATGGCGGCCGGCGGCGAGCGGTCGATCACGATCGCGCCCGAGGCGGGGACCGCGCGCCTCCGGCAGGTCATCAACAAGGACTTCTCCGACGACCGGATCGTGGAGGCCGCCGGGCACGCCCTCGCCCAGGGCATGAAACACGTGAAGATGTACTTCATGTGCGGGCTCCCCACCGAGACCGACGAGGACGTGATCGGGATGGCGCGACTCGCCGTCCGCGTCCGCGAGGAGGTGATGATGCCTCGCGCGAAGCAGAGCGGGCGCATGGGGCGCATCTCGCTGTCCGTGAACCCCTTCATCCCCAAGCCCTGGACGCCGTTCCAGTGGGCGCCCATGGCCGACCGGCGCTGCCTCGAGGCGAAGCGGCGGCTCCTCGAGAAGGAGCTGCGGCCGCGCGGCATCGACGTGGAGCTCTTCAGCCCGCGCGAGGCCTGGCTGCAGGCGCTCCTCTCGCGCGGCGACCGGCGCTGCGCCGATCTGCTCGAGATCGCGCACCGCGAGACGGGCGGCGACCTCCGCCAGGCGCTCTCTCGGTGGCCGCACGATCCCGAGTTCTTCGCCACGCGCGAGGTGGGCGTGGACGAGGTGCTGCCCTGGGACTTCCTCGACCAGGGGATCGCCAAGAAGTTCCTCGAGCGAGAGCTCAGGCGCGGTGTCGGCGCGAAGCTGACCCCCAAGTGCCGACTCGACACCTGCCGCGCCTGCGGCCTCGCCTGCGCCGATCACCCCGAGCTGGAGCTGCCGGAGGGTGGCCTGGTCGGTCTTTCGCGGAAATGAGTGTGAAGCGATAGACGGGTCAAGGCTGCGGCATCTTGCCTCACAGCCGCCGGGATTCGCGGCGTCAAGTCACGACCCAGCGCAGCAGGTCGGACAGCAGCGGGCCGCCAGGCGCTCCGATAAGGTGCGTCAATTAGACTCGTCCCAACAGGGACTGTGATTCGCCAATTCGAGGGATACTCGCCATGAGACTATCTGGCTTGCGACGGTCGTATATCGCCCGGATTTGGCCAAGGCGCGCACATGGAGAACCGGATCGACGCTGACCAGGTTGCGCCGCCCATCGTGCGGCCGATGGCCGCTCACGACCCTGGATACTACGACCAGCTGCGGCGCAGGATGCGCTGGCGGCTCCTTTTCGCTTACTGTGCGCCGCTCGCCATCCTCGCGCTGTTCTTTCATGTCCAGTACAGCGTCACCCTGAGAGAGCGCATCTACAGCCACCTGCGCTCGCTCGCCGAGAACCAGCGCAACACCGCCGACCTGTTCGTGCAGGAGCGCGTCGCGAACCTCCGCAACGCCTTCCACCCCGACAGCCTGAGCATCCCCCCCAGGAACGGGCATCTGGACCCCCTGCTCGCCGAGCTCAGGCGAGCAAGCCCCGCCTTCGTCGACGTCGGCGTGTTCGACCCCGATGGCAACCTGCTGGCCTACGCGGGTCCCTACTCCTACCTGCGTGGCAGGGACTACAGCGGCGAGATGTGGTACCGCCAGCTGGTCGAGCGCGACTACGTCGTGAGCGATGTCTACCTGGGGTTTCGCAGCAAGCCGCACTTCATCGTCGCCGTCCGCCGGACGGTCAGCCGGGGGGGTTCGGACAGCACGTGGGTCATGCGCGCGAGCGTGGACCCCGACAAGTTCGGGGAGTTCGTCGGCAGCTCGGCGATCCTCGACGGCGCCAACGCCTACATCGTCAACACCCAGGGGCAGAGCCAGACAGCCTCGCTCGAAGGCCACCCGGAACTCGAGGTGGGACCGCTGCCGTGGCGCACCGCCTCCACCTCGGTCGCCGAGCTCGAGATCGGGGGCCAGCGCTACTTGCGCGCCATCGCCTGGCTCACGGTCAACGACTGGGCACTCGTCGTCCAGGTGCCCGCGTCTCAGGCGTACGCGCCCATGCGGCGGGCGCGGGCGGCGCTCCTCGGCATGATGGCGCTCACGCTCGCCTTCATCGTCGGGGTCGTGCAGCGGAGCACGCGCAAGCTCGTCGCCCGGCTCGAAGCTGCCCACGAGACCCAGCGCTCGCTCACGCTCCATCTCTTCAACGCCGCCAAGCTGGCCTCGGTAGGCGAGATTGCCGCGGGGGTCGCCCACGAGATCAACAACCCCCTCGCGATCGTCTACGAAGAAGCGGCGCTCATGACGGACCTCCTCGACCCGAGCTTCGGACAGGCCATGGACACGGCCGAGCTGCGCGAGCGGCTCGGCGCGATCAAGGAGGCCGCCCTTCGTGGCCGGGACATCACGCGCAAGCTCCTCGCCTTCTCGCGCCAGGACGAGCCCCAGCTCGCGCCCGTGCAGCTCGAGCGCATCGTCGAGCGGGTCCTCGAGGTGAAGGACGTGGACCTGCGTACCTCGAACGTCGAGGTGCACAAGGAGCTCGCGCCACAGCTCCCGGAGTTCGTCGCCAGCGCGAACCAGCTCGAGCAGGTCCTGCTCAACCTCGTCAACAACGCCCGCGATGCCATCGGCAGGAACGGTCGCATCACCCTGCGCACGCGCGTGGAGAACGGTTGCGTGCAGCTCGACATCGAGGACACGGGGCGTGGCATGACCCCCGAGGTGTTGAGCAAGGTCTTCTTCCCGTTCTTCACGACCAAGGGGGTCGGCAAGGGCACGGGCCTCGGTCTGTCGATCAGCTACGGCATCATCAAGTCGATGGGTGGTCGGATCGAGGTCCAGAGCCGCGCCGGCCACGGGACGACCTTCACGCTCTTCTTTCCCTTGCCGAGGCCCACACCGGCCGAGGCCGCACGCGAGGAGGCTCACAGCGATGTCGCATGAAAAGATCCGGCTGCTCATCGTGGACGACGAGGTGCGGTTCATCGAGACGCTGTCGCGGCGGCTCGGGCTCCGCGACTTCGACGTGACCGCCGTCACCAGTCCCAAGGAGGCGCTCAGGACCGCCGAGCGGCAGGAATTCGACCTGGCGATCGTCGATCTCAAGATGCCCGAGATGAGCGGCGAGCGGCTGCTCGAGATCCTGAAGCAGCGCGCCCCGCTCATCGAGGTGGTGATGCTGACGGGGCACGGTTCGATCGACTCGGCCGTGACCTGCACGAAGCTCGGAGCGTTCTGTTATCTACAGAAGCCCTGCGAGACTGACGAGCTCATGCGGGTGCTCAGGGAGGCCTATCAGAAGCGCGTCGAGACGCGGGTGCGAGCGGATGTCGAGCGCATGGGAGAGCTCGCGCGCATCGCCACCGAACAATCGCCGCTCGCGGCCCTGCGAAGATTACGGGAGCTCGAGAAGCAGGGAAGCTAGCGTTCCCGCGGGCGCCTCCGCCTCGACGGATGGCCCGCGGTCACCGGGCGGGGCTCGCTCCCCGCCGTTGGGTTCGTAGGGCGGGGGCTCGTCCCTCGCCGTGCACCCTGTCACCTGGCCGTGGAGGCCGCGTCCTTGGGCACCCCCGCACACGCTCCCATGCGGAACCCTTACAGCCGGCTACGCCAGCGGATGTTCACCGTGCTGCTGGTGTTCGGGCTCACGCCGCTGCTGGCAATGGGCCTCGCCGGCTTGGTCGCGAACCAGGGTGACCTCGAGAGCCACACGCGCAGCGCGCTCGAGACCATCGCGCACGATCGCATGGCCACCGTGGAGCTCTTCCTCGACGCACGCCTCGACGCTCTCGCGCTCGCGGCGGAGTCGCAGTCGGTATCCGCTCTGGCGAGCCCGACGGGTCTCGAGAGGGTCCGCCAGCTCTTGCAGCGCAGCACCGGCGGTATCGTCGATCTGGCGCTGCTCGACGACGCGGGGAAGCCCCTCGCTTACAGCGGGCCCTACGGGGCCCAGGCCCCGGAGACCGAGGCCACCTGGTTCCAGGAGGCCCGGGTGCTCGGCCGCTGCGAGAGTGACGTATTTCTCGGGCTCGGCCGCTTTCCCCACATGCTCCTCGCCGTCGCCAGGCGCGAGGGCGGGACCCTCCACGTCCTGAAGGCCACCATCGACGCTCGAGCTCTGGGTGCCCTCCTGCGCCAAGGCGGCGCCGATCCCGGTGCTGACATCTTCATCCTCGACCGTGCCGGCGAGTACCAGGCGCAGAATGGCGAAGCCCACCAGATCCTCGCCCGGGCCGAGCTCGACCGGCCGCCGCTGCACCCCGACGTGCGCGTCACCGAGGCGGTGCGCGACGGCCGTCGCGAGCTGGTCGCCACGGCCTGGCTGCGCCACGATCGCTGGCTGCTCGTCGCTCGCCAGCCCCTGCCAAGCCTTCCCGGCCAGATCCGCGGACACCCGATCCTGGCGGTGGTCTTCGTCCTCGGGTTCTTATCCGTGCCGCCCCTGTCGCTCTTCGTGGCTCGCCACCGGCTGCGCCAGATCCAGAACCTCGAGGCCGAGCGGGCGGCGCTGCTCGAATCCGTGGCTCAGTCGCAGAAGATGGCGACGATCGGTCGCCTCGCGGCCACGGTGGCGCACGAGATCAACAACCCACTGGCAGTCATCGACGCGCAGCTCGGCGTCATCTCGGACGCCCTCGCCGGCGAGAGCACGCCCTTTGCCCGCGATGTGGCGGAGCGTCTCAAGAAGATCGAGGCGCAGATCGAGCGCGGCCGGAAGGTGACGCACCGCCTGCTCGGCCTGGCGCGTCGCGTCGGCCCCGATCTGGAGCCGGTGGACGTGCAGGCGGCCCTCGAGGACGCCGTCGGCTTCGTGGAGAAGGCGACCGAGGCGTCGGGCACGCGCTTCGTCCGCAACTACCAGCTCGACGTGCCGATGATCCGCACCTCGCTCTCCCAGATGCAGCAGGTTTTCTTGAACCTCATCAACAACGCCGTGGACGCAATGGGTGGCCAAGGAGAGGTCGTGCTCACCATTCGCCGGGCACTCGACGGCGTCGCCGTCGCGATTGCCGACAACGGCCCTGGTATCCCCGAGGAG
>MEMX01000010.1:81590-93009 GCA_001768075.1 Anaeromyxobacter sp. RBG_16_69_14
CCGTGTCCGCCAGGGAATCGGCATGAGCGCCCCCGTCGCCGCGCCGTCGCTCCTCGCGCGCCTCAAGCTGCTGTTCCGGGGCTCGAGGGCCAGGACCGCCGTGCCGCCGCCGGCCAGGAGCGTGCGTTTCCAGCTCCTGTACGAGCGTTTTCGCGAGATCCTGGCGCTCAACGACGCAGTGCTCCAGCTCATCGCCGACATGGACGAGATGCGGGCTCGGCGCGACGCCGACGTCCTCGAAGCGCTCGCCCCGCGCATGCGGCGGGTGGCCATGGACGTCTTCCTCATGGCGAAGAACCTGAACCAGATCGCCGATGACCGATACCCGGAGCTGTACCAGGCGCTCAAGGAGATCAACGGCCGCATCGAAGCCGAGCTCGCCAACCGGGACACGTCGGCGGCTGGTCCTGCCATCCTGCGGCTCGACGCGATCCGCCTCGGCGATGCGCCGCTCGTGGGCGGGAAGATGGCGCCGCTCGGCGAGATCCGAGCGAGCGGCCGCTGGTCGGTGCCCGACGGCTTCGCCGTCACGACCGCCGCCTTCGTCCAGTTCATGGACGAGGCGGAGCTGTGGGATCAGGCCGAGCGCCTCGAGGCGATCATGGCCACCCACGGCCCGGCCGCGCTCCCCGAGGCATGCCGGGAAGTGCGCCAGGCGGTGCTGCGCGCGCCCGTGCCCGCCGCCGTCGCGGAAGCGCTCCTGGGGGCCTACGACGATCTCGCCGGCGGCAAGCCCCTCGCGGTGGCTATGCGCAGCAGCGCCGTGGGCGAGGACGAGAGCCTCTCGCACGCCGGCCAGTACCACACCGAGCTGCACGTCGAGCGCGAACGCCTGCTCGACGGCTATCGGCGGGTGGTCTCGAGCGCCTACGGCGCCAGCGCCGTGGCGTATCGCCAGGCGCACGGCCTCGCGGTACGGGAGGCGAGGATGGCGGTGGGCTGCATGCGCATGCTGTCGCCGCGCGCGAGCGGCGTCCTCTTCTCGCGGGCCTTCGAGCAGCCGCGGCGCGATGTGGTCGTGATCAGCGCGACCCGGGGCCTCGCCGAGGGGATCGTCGGCGGGACGCAGGACGCCGAGGAGCTGCGGGTCGTGGATGGGCAGCTCGCCGCGCCGAGCCGCCTCCTCTCCGAGGCCGAATGCCGGGAGCTGGCACGGCTCGCCCGCGACCTCGAGAGCTGGCGCGGGAAGCCGATGGACATCGAATGGGCGCTCGATCCTCGCGGCGCGCTGTTCGTGCTCCAGGCGCGACCCCTCTCGACGGCGGTCGAGGAGGTCGCCCCGGCGCCCGAGCTCGCCAGCGGCGAGGCGCCGATCGCGACGGGCGGTCAGATGGCCTGTCCCGGCGCCGCCGCCGGCCTGGTCGCCTCGATCCGCGGTGAGCGCGACCTCGACCACTTCCCCTCGGGAGCGGTGCTCGTGGCCCGCCACTCCTCGCCCAAGTTCGCCCGCGTGCTGGAACGCTGCGCGGCCATCGTCACGGAGGTGGGCTCGCCGAGCGGACACATGGCCATCCTCGCGCGCGAGTACCAGGTGCCGGCGATCGTCGGGCTCCCGCGCGCGCTCGAGATCCTGGTGGCCGGAAGCGCCGTCACCGTGGACGCCACGAACCGCCGCGTGTTCGCGGGCCGCCTGGACCTGCCCGCGAGCGCGCGTCCCGCCCGCGTTCAGTCGGACTCGCCCGCCCTGCAGGCCCTGCGCCGACTGGCCGAGCTCGTGACGCCCCTCCACCTGACCGACCCCTCGAGTCCGCAGTTCGCCGCCGCGTCCTGCCGCTCGCTGCACGACGTCACGCGTTTCGTGCACGAGAAGGTCTTCGAGGTGATGTTCCACTTCGGCGACCTCGCCGCGAGCGACCGCCAGAGCGCCGTCACGCTCCAGGCGCACCTGCCCCTGAACGTGCTCCTGTACGACGTCGGTGGCGGCCTTTCGGAGGCGGCAGCGAGCACCGGTCGCGCCCGCGTCGAGGACGTCGTGTCGGTGCCGGGACAGGCCTTCCTGTCGGGCCTCTCCGACCCACGCATCCGATGGGATCATCCACGCCCGCTCTCGGGGCGGGGGTTTCTCTCCGTGCTCGGCGACGGCCTCGCGGCGCCGCCGCCCGTGGCCAGGGAGGTGGGCCGGCGCTCGTACGCGGTCCTCTCCGATCGCTACATGAACTTCAGCACCAAGGCGGGCTATCACTTCTCGACCGTCGACACCTACTGCGGTACGAGCCTGGGCAAGAACTACATCCATTTCCGCTTCGAGCGAGGTGGCGCCGCGGGCGATCGGCGGGCCCGCCGCGTGCTGTTCCTGTCGACGGTGCTGCGCGCGCTCGACTTCACCGTCCAGAGCCGGGACGACGTGCTCGTCGGCCGGCTCGAGAAGTACGACCGCGAGACGATCCAGGCACGGCTCGCCGACCTCGGGCGGCTCACCTTGTGCGCGAGGCAACTCGACATGCTGATGGACAGCGACGCCACCGCGGAGTCCTACGCGCAGAGCTTCCTCTCCGGCGAGTTCACGGCCTTCTGACCTATACCCGTGAACTCGGGGCGCAATCCAACTGGTTTCTGCCCATCAGCTGGACACCGCCATCAGACTCGCCTTTCGCCGTTGCTAGTGCTTGCGAAAGGGACGAACCCGAGCTGCCGCCCGAGGGGAGATCCGTCGCACGCTTGCGACAGGAAGAAGAAAGAGGCGGGCCCTCTGGGGGACCCGCCTCTCGAAGGAACGTGCTGCACGGCGGGGCGTGTCCCCCGCCAGCTGCTAGTGTGACGCCTTCTTTTGCCCGCCCACGTTCATCACGCGTCCAGCGACGAGGTGCCCGTCGCGATCCTGGTAGGCCACGCGCACGAGCGCACCCGGAGCGGGCTGCGGAGACCCGATCTCCGCCGAGGTGGTGTCGAGCGCCAGCTTGGTGTCGGGTTGCTTCTCGTCCTCGACCACCAGCACCTTCTTGTCCGGGTCAAAGCTCACCACCTTGCCCTGCGTCACCTTCTGCCCCTTGACGCAGGCGAGCGAGGCGGTCAGCAGCACGACACCCACGATACCGATCAGTTTGCGCATGTCAGACTCCCGCCGTTGGCGCCGGCGAACCGCGCCGCGAGCTCCGCTCGCGCGCGATCCCTCGCACCAGCCACGAGAGGATCACGCCGCTGATCAGGATGCCGGCAGAGAGGATGAAGATCGACGAAGCCATCTGCAGCTCGAGCTGCTTGAGAAGCACCGAAGCGCAGGCGATGAAGATGGTGCAGGCGAACAGGAGCCGGATCGAGTAGCCGCGGACGTACTTCACGGCGACCGTCCCCATCTGCGCTCCGGCCGCTGCGCCGAGCAGCATCCACATGGCCGCGACGAGGTCCACGCGGCCCTTGATCCCGTAGGTGAACGCGCCGTAGGCGCCGGTGACCATCACCTCGAAGAGGTCCGTGCCGACCGCGACCAGGGTCGGGCAGCCGATGAGGTAGATGAGCGCCGGCATGCGGATGAACCCGCCGCCCACGCCGAGGACGCTGGCCACGACGCCAGTGGTGAACCCCACCAGCAGCGGCAACCACAAGGAGCAGGTGATCCCGGAGGCCTTGAAGTGGATCATGGGCGGGACGCGGAACCGCTTCTGCAGCCGCTGGGCGACGGTCTCCTTCTTGGCGGGGGGGGCGCCTCTGGCGACGTCCCGGCGAGTCTGGCGCGTGTGGGTGATGTAGTCGTACAGGACGTAGCTGCCGATGAAGGCGAGGAAGACCACGTACATCTTGCGGATGACGGAGTCGGCGACTCCGACCCGCTCGAGGGCCATGACCAGCCTTGCGCCGAGCTCCATGCCCAGCGTGGTGCCGAGGATCATCGACACGCCGAGCTTGATGTCGACGTTTCCGAACTTGCCGTGCCGGATGGTCGACACGATGGACTTGCCGCCCATGTGAGCGAGGTCCGTCCCGATGGCGTAGGGCATCGGAAATCCAAAGATGTTCAGCGCCGGCGTCACGATCCAGGCGCCGCCGACGCCGAAGAAGCCGCCGCAGACGCCCACCGTGAACCCGATGAGCAGCAGCAGGAAGACGTTGAAATGCATGCCCGCGATGGGCAACCAGATCTGGAAGATGCTCGTCATCACCAAGTCTCCTCAGGCCCTTGAGCCTATGGGGTCGTCACTTGCCGTAATCAATGCGGCTGTCACTTTCCGTGACTGGTGGGTCGTCACTCATCGTGGTGCAGCTTGCCGAGGTCGAGACCGAGCAGAGACATCGCGCGGTCGAAGCCAAACCCGAGGACGACGCCCATGCCGACCATGACGAGCACGACGACGCCTCCGAACAGGAGGAAGCCGTCGTTGTAGATCTCGGCCACCCAGAGCCCCAGGCCAGGCTCCAGGCCGCGCGTGTCGGCCACGTTGACGAGCTTGGTCGCCGGTGGGCCGCCCGCGGCCCAGGCGGTCCCGCTCACGACAACCATCGCCAGCCCTGCGATCGCGGCCCTCGCCGCGTTGAGAAGAAGCATGCTCGTCCTGCGGCTCATGGAGGCCCTCCTTGGAGTTCACGTCCGTCACGGGCGCGCTCTGCTGCCGCCCGGATGGCGGTGCAGAGTGCGTCCAGATCCACTGGCTTCTGGAGAAAGTCCGCTGCGCCGATCTGCATCCCGTCGATCCCCGAAGCGACGGTGCCGTGGCCGGTCAGGACGACGACCGCGACGTCGAGACCGGCGCGCTTGATCTCGCGCAGGGTCGTCAGGCCGTCGATGCCCGGCATCTTGAGATCGAGGACGGCCACGTCGTAGGTCGGCGCAGCACGGGGGGCGTTACCATGGGAGGCGGTAGCCAGGCGCTCGAGGGCTGCCTCGCCCGTGAAGACCGCGTCGGCCGTGAACCCGCGGTGCCGGAGCCGCTCGACGAGGGCTGTCGCGAAGTCCTGCTCGTCGTCGACCACGAGAACGCGAATCGAGTCGGGCACGGTGTGCTCCCCGAAATCCAACCTGCATTGCATCGTCCGGAGCTTTTGCTCGGGGTGTAGGCGCTCGAGATCCAGATCTTTTCACGCTACACATTTGAAACTATCCTTGGACTAATCCTCGAAATCAAGGTGGCGCGTGGCCGCAGGGTGCGGGCACATTGCCGCAGGGCGTCTCGCCGCAGCCCATCCTGGGGTGGCTCGCCCTTTGGCCCCGTCGCCCAACGAGCGCAGGCACCTGACTCCGTTGCGAAGGAGGCAAAAGCCGATACACGGAGCTGGCCCCCTCCTGTCGCTTGCCACGATGGACGTTCCTTCCGCCGAACAATCTCGATAGCAATCGCCGAGTTTAGCACCGGATCAACTCATGGACGAGGCGGTGCTGGATCGGTCACTGGTGACCACGAGGTCGATGAGGTTCTGGGGGCTCACGCCCTTGCCGGTGAGCAGCGCAGGAGCCGCCGCGTTCACGTTCCACGAGGGGCCCGGGCCATCGGCGGCGGTCCGGCGGTCTGGTAAGACTGCGGCGTGACCATCGAGGAAGCGATGCAGGAGGCCCTCGCCCTGGCCCGCTCGGCGGGGGAGATGCGCGAGGTGCCCATCGGCGCGGTGGCGCTGCACGAGGGCTTCATCGTCGGTCGGGGCGCGAATCGGCGCGAGAGCGCGCGCGATCCCACCGCTCATGCCGAGCTCCTCGCGCTGCAGGAGGCGGCGCGCACTCTGGGGCGCTGGCGGCTCTCGGGCGTCACCCTGATCGCGACCCTCGAGCCCTGCGCCATGTGCGCGGGGGCGATGGTGCTGGCGCGCATCGATCGCCTCGTCTATGGCGCTTCCGACCCGAAGGCGGGTGCGGCGGGATCGCTCATGGACCTCACCCAGGACCCGCGCCTCAACCACCGCTTCCCCGTGGAGCGGGGGCTCCTGGGCGACGCCTGCGGGGAGCTCCTCAAGGACTTCTTCCGGGCGCGACGGGGATAGGCCGCTCCGCGCCACCAGAGGGCAGTCCGCTTCCCGCTTGGCGCCACGAGGGAAATCGGCTAGATCGGCGCGCGGAGAGCTGGCCGAGCTGGCCGAAGGCGCCTGACTCGAAATCAGGTGTACCGGTAACGGTACCGGGGGTTCGAATCCCTCGCTCTCCGCTTTCATCTGAGTCGGCCCCGTGCGACGCTACGGCGTGCGGGCGAGAGGGTAGGGCGAGCGCGGGGGCAGCGGAATGGGCTGCCCCGGAGAGTCAGTGGAGGTACCGGGGCTCGAAGCTCCCCGGCCGCACGTAACCGGGGAGCCGTTGGACCCCCAGCACGAGATGGAGAGGTGACCGAGCGGCCGAAGGTGCACGACTGGAAATCGTGTGTCCGGGGAACCGGACCGTGGGTTCAAATCCCACCCTCTCCGCCATACGAGAGAGCGCCCGGTCGGCCAGCCGGGGCAGTAGAGCGGGGGTCCGTCTCCCGCCGCAGTCAGTAGGGCGTGGGCTCGTCCCCCGCCGAGGTTCAGAGCCGGCCCAGAATCCTCGGGCGACGTGGGGATTTCCGAACCCCGCCAGGCCCGGAAGGGAGCAACGGTAGGAGGTCTTCCGTGCGCCCGGGGATTGTGGGCCGGCTCGTCTTTCTCGCTCGTCCGCCCGAGCCTTGCCCGTACCCCCTGCGGCGCTTCCGTTCGGGTGCTAAAGCTGGTAGGTGATGCGCCCTCGGACGAGCGCGGGGGGCAAGGGGCTCACAGGCCCCACCGTCTTCCAGCTTGACCGCAGTGCGGCGGGAGGAGGCTGTTCCGGAGCGAGCGGGGCATGGGTCCGTCACCCCCACGATCTTCCTTCAACAGCTGACAATCCATGGGTTACCTCGTCCTCGCTCGCAAGTACCGCCCCCAGAGCTTCGGGGAGATGACGGGCCAGGAACACGTGGTCCGCACCCTCTCCAACGAGCTCAAGAGCGGGCACGTCGCGCACGCCTTCCTGTTCACCGGGCCGCGGGGCGTGGGCAAGACCACCGCCGCTCGCCTGGTCGCCAAGTGCCTCGACTGCGTCAACGGGCCCACCGCTGATCCCTGCGGGGTCTGCGCGCCGTGCGTCGAGATCGCCGAAGGCCGCTCGGTGGACGTGATCGAGATCGACGCAGCCTCCAACAACGGCGTCGACAACATCCGCGACATCGTCGAGGCCGTGAAGTACCGCCCCGCCCGAGATCGGTTCAAGGTGTTCGTGGTGGACGAGGTCCACATGCTCTCCACGGGCGCATTCAACGCGCTCCTGAAGACCTTGGAGGAGCCGCCCGAACACGTGGTGTTCGTGCTCGCCACCACCGACGTCCACAAGGTGCCGGAGACGATTCTCTCGCGCTGCCAGCGCTTCGACTTCCGTCGCTTGACGCAGCAGCAGATCGCGGATCAGCTGCGCAGGGTGGCGGAGGCCGAGGGCCTGCGCGTCTCGGACGGTGCGCTGGGACTGGTGGCGCGCGCGGCCGAGGGCGGCATGCGCGACGCGCTCTCCATGCTCGATCAGGTGCGCGCGGCCTGTGGCGACGCGGCCGACGACGGTGCCGTGGCCGAGGTGGTCGGCGCCGTCGATCCGGGTGCAGTGGCTCGGATCGCAGGCGCGCTCATCCATCGCGACGGCGCGGTGGTGCTGGTCGAGGTGGAGGCGCTCCACGCGCGCGGTCAGGAAATGAAGCGCGTCGCGGAGGAGCTCGTCCGCCACCTGCGCAACGTGGTGGTGACGAAGCTCGTTCCGCAGGCTTCGCTCGACCTGCCCGACTCCGAGCGCCGCGAGGTGCGCGCGCAAGCGGAGGCGGCAGCGCCAGCGCAGCTCACGCGCCTCTTCGACCTCGCCCAGCGCTCGGTGGCCGAGCTGAAGCTCTCGGAGCAGCCGCGCTACGCATTCGAGGTGTCCCTCCTCAAGGCTTGCTTCCTGGCGCCGGGGGCGGAAGTGCAGGACCTCGTCGCCCGGCTCGAGGGGCTCGGCGCCCCTGCGCCGTCGCGCACTCCGGGTCCCCCGAGGCCGCTGTCCGGCGGCACGCCAGGGTGTGCAGGCGGACCACCAGCCGCCCGACCCCCTCCCTCGACTCGACGTCAGACCTCGGAGCCCCTCGCCGACCCTCCACCGCGTGCGCCGGTATCCCCCGCTCCCCCCAAGTTTTCTCTCCCCGCGGCGGGAGTGGTCCCGCAAGCCGCTGCCGATCGCTGGCGGGTTGTCGTCGCCGAGGTCGAGAGGGCGAGCTCCGCCGCGGCGAACGCGCTCAAGCAGGCGGTCCTCCTGGGCCTCACGGAGGGCGAGGTCTCCGTCCGGATGCCGATCGGCATGGCCCTCTCGACCGTGGAGCGGCGCCGGGGCGAGATCGAGGGCGTCTTCGCCCGTTTCTTCGGTCGGCCCACGACGCTCACCGTGGCCAAGGGCGCCGCGCCCGATCCGCCCGATCCGGCGGTCCCCGCCGCGGGCGTGCCGCCGCAGTCGCTCGCCGGGATGGAGCAAGCTGAGCGCGACGCGCGTTCCGCGCGGGCGCGCGCCGCCGCTCGGGCGCACCCGAACATCCAGGAGGTGACGAAGATAGAGGATCTGTAGGGCACAGCAGTCGTAGGGCGGGGGGCTTGTCCCCGGCCGCGAGATGACAGGACGGAGCCGTAGGGTAGGCTCGTCCCTCGTTGCACAGAGAGAGCAGGACGGAGAGAGAATGCCAGGCATCGACATCCAACACCTCATGCGCCAGGCGCGCAAGCTCGAGAAGGCGATGGAGGGCGCGCGCGCTTCCCTCGACCAGATCTCCGTGGATGGCGAGAGCGGCGGTGGCCTCGTGAAGGTGAAGATGGACGGGCGCTGCGCCGTGCAGAAGCTCGAGATCGATCCGAAGGCCATCGATCCCGGCGACAAAGCCATGCTAGAGGACCTGATCGTGGCTGCGGTCAACGCTGCAGGCGACAAGGCGCGCGCTGCCGCGGACGAGCACCTCAAGAAGGCCACCGGCGGCATCAACGTGCCGGCCCTCCCTTACTAGGTGCGGACCGTGGCTCGCCGACCCTCACGCCTTCCCTCTCCCTTCCAGGGAGAAGGGGACCTGCTCGAACGATCTCCTGCCGAAGCTCGGAGTCGAGCGGCACCGGGAAGAGCCTCATGGCCGTCGTCGCCGACCCCATAGCGCGACTGGTGAAGGAGCTGGCGCGCCTTCCCGGCATCGGCGAGAAGACGGCCCAGCGGCTCGCCTTCCACATCCTCAAGGCGGGCCCGGGCTACGCGGGTGACCTCGCGGCGGCCATCACCGGCGCGGTGAGCGACGTGCGCCTCTGCTCCTCTTGTCAGACGCTCACCGACCGCGATCCCTGCCCTATCTGCTCGGATCCGGCGCGCGACGCCCGGACGATCTGTGTCGTGGAGGGCGTGCCCGACCTCGTCGCCATCGAGCGCACCCATGAGTACCGCGGCCACTACCACGTGCTGCACGGCGCCCTGTCGCCCCTCGATGGCGTGGGCCCCGGCGACATCAAGGTCCGCGAGCTGATGCTGCGCCTCGAGCGAGCGCCTGCGGAGGAGGTGGTGCTCGCCACCAACCCGGACGTGGAGGGCGAGGCGACGGCGCTCTACCTCCAGAGGCTCCTGAAGCCGCTCGGGATCAGGGTCACGCGCATCGCGCAGGGCGTGCCCGTGGGCGGCGACCTGGAATACGCCGACCAGGTGACCCTCGCCCGCGCCCTCGCCGGCCGGCGCGAGCTGTAGGGTGTAGGTGGCGCTGCGCTCCGGACGGACAGCCCGAATTGCCTGGCTCGCGGTTCCCTGATATTCGGCTTTACTGAAGCTTTCCCCAGGAGCGCCGAGCGCATGAACTCCGGGCTGGTGATGTTCGAGGAGGAATTCCGGCAGATCGCCGGGATCTGCGACCGCCTCACGCGCGAGGCCAACGCGAAGGTCGTCTTCCTCATCGACAAGAACGGGCAGCTCATCGCGTCGAGCGGCCAGGCGCAGAACCTCGACACGACCTCGCTCGCCTCGCTCACCGCCGGCAACGTCGCCGCCATGGGCGGCCTCGCCAAGCTCATCGGCGAGAAGGAGTTCCCCAACCAGTTCCACGAAGGCGAGCGCGAGTCGCTGCACATGAGCATCGTGGCGGGCCGGGTCGTGCTCGTCGTCATCTTCGACGCGAAGAGCTCGCTTGGCCTGGTGCGCTTGCGCGTGAAGAAGGCGGGCGAGGAGCTGGCGCGGGTCTTCGACGCCCTCGCCAAGAAGCAGGCGACGCCCGGGGCTCAGAGTCCGTTCGCCGAGATCACGGACGACGATATCGACAATCTCTTCGGCAGCGAGCAGACATGAGCTTCATCAACTACAGCTCTCGCGAGATCAACTGCAAGATCGTCTACTACGGTCCCGGACTGTGCGGGAAGACGACCAATTTACAGTACGTCTACGCGAAGACGAACCCGGAAGCGAAGGGCAAGATGATCAGCCTCGCGACCGAGACCGAGCGCACGCTCTTCTTCGACTTCCTGCCGCTGTCGCTCGGCGAGATCCGCGGCTTCAAGACCCGTTTCCACCTCTACACGGTGCCGGGTCAGGTCTTCTACGACGCCTCGCGCAAGCTCATCCTCAAGGGCGTCGACGGGGTCGTCTTCGTCGCCGACTCGCAGCTCGAGCGCATGGAGGCGAACCTCGAGTCGCTCGACAACCTGCGCACGAACCTTGCCGAGCAAGGCTACGATCTCGACCGCATCCCGTACGTGGTCCAGTACAACAAGCGCGACCTGCCCAGCGCCGTCAGCGTGGAGGAGCTGCATCGCGCGATCAACCAGCGCAACGTCCCCTCGTACGCCGCGATCGCGCCGACGGGCGTGGGCGTGTTCGACACGCTCAAGGCGGTTGCGAAGCAGGTGCTGACCCAGCTCAAGAAGGGTGGGTAGCCGCTCTTCCGCCTCCTCGCCCCGTGGGCCGCCAGCGCTGCCTCGATGCGCCTCCGGGCGCAGTCCGCAGACCGGCCCGTCAGTCCGCGAAGCGTACGCAGCCCCGTCGCGCGGCCCGCGATCCACGCTCGTTTGGCGCTGGCACGCGTGGTGCTCTCCGCACCGGTCACATGCTGGTGCGCATCAGATCCTCCGCCCTTCTCGGCGTGACCGCCGTCGGTATCGACGTCGAGGTGGACGCCACGCCCGGCATGCCGCACTTCGACCTGGTCGGGCTCGCCTCGAGCGCGGTGCAGGAAGCGAAGGTCCGCGTGCTGGCCGCCGTGCGGAACATCGGGGTGAAGCTCCCCGAGAAGCGGATCACCGTGAACCTCGCGCCGGCCGACATGCGCAAGGAGGGCACGGGCTTCGACCTCCCCATCGCAGTGGCGCTGCTGGCCGCCTGCAACGAGGTGCCGCCCGAGGCGCTGGAGGGGCTGCAGTTCGCGGGTGAGCTCTCGCTCTCCGGCGAGGTGAAGGCCATTCGCGGGGTTCTCCCGCAGGCGATCGAGGCGCGCCGGGCCGGGGCACGGGGGCTGGTCGTGCCCGAGCAGAACGCGCGCGAGGCGGCGGTCGTCGA
>MEMX01000010.1:93019-118407 GCA_001768075.1 Anaeromyxobacter sp. RBG_16_69_14
GGGCTCCGCGTCCATCCGATCCGCCACTTCGGCGAGGTGGTGGCGTGGGCCCGCGGCGTCGCCAGCCCGCCCACGCGCTTGCCCGAGGCCGCGGTGGCGCACGACCACGCCGGCCTCGACCTCGCCGACGTGGCCGGCCAGGAGCACGCGCGGCGCGCGCTCGAGGTGGCGGCCGCGGGTGGGCACAACCTGCTCCTGTTCGGCCCGCCGGGCAGCGGGAAGACGATGCTCGCGCGCAGGCTCCCCACCATCCTGCCGCCGCTCACCTTCGAGGAGGCGCTCGAGGCCACGGTCGTGCACAGCGTGGCCGGGCTCACCCGGGATCGCGGGCTCCTCGTCGAGCGGCCCTTCCGGGCGCCGCACCACTCCGTCTCCGACGCCGGGCTCGTCGGCGGGTCCAACATCCCGCGCCCTGGAGAGGTCTCGCTGGCGCACCACGGTGTCCTCTTCCTGGACGAGCTGCCCGAGTTCCGGCGTCACGTGCTCGACGCGCTGCGCCAGCCCGTGGAGGACGGCCAGGTGTGCATCGTCCGGGCGACGCGGTCGGTGTGCTACCCCGCGCAGTTCATGCTCGTCGCCGCCATGAACCCCTGCCCGTGCGGTTGGTACGGCGACCCGCGTCGCGCTTGCCGTTGCACGCTGCACGAGCTGGAGCGCTACCGGCGCCGCATCTCGGGGCCGCTCCTCGATCGCATGGACCTGCACGTGGACGTCCCCGCCGTGCCCTGCGCCGCGCTGCCCACGGCTGGCAGCGCCGAGCCGAGCCGGGTGGTCCGCGAGCGGGTGCTCGTGGCCAGGCAGCGACAGGCAGAGCGTGACGCCAAGGGTGGCGCGAACCGCGCGCGCGTGAATGCGCGCCTCAAGGGGGCGGCGCTTCGTCGCGCTTGCGGGATCGACGCTGCCGGCCGGCGGCTCCTCGCCGATGCCGTGGAGAAGCTCGGGTTGTCGGCTCGCGCGCACGATCGCATCCTGCGGGTCGCCCGCACCATCGCGGATCTGGAGTCCTCCGAACGAATCCTCTTGGCTCATCTGGCGGAGGCGGTGCAGTACCGCGCGCTCGACCGGCGTGCGTGACGGGTCGCTCGTTCGAGCATCCATGATGAACCGGTGGTGGGCACAAGCCCCCGCCTACCCACGGCAGGCGAGAGGTGAACATGTCGAAGCTCGTCGAAAAGATGAAGGCGCTCGGCGCCGCGGTGTGCGCCATCGAGAAGCAGTTCGGGAGGGGCAGCATCATGCGCCTGGCGGAGGAGGGTGAGGCGCCGCGCATCGCTGTGATCCCCTCGGGCTCGATCGGGCTCGACCTCGCGCTCGGTGTGGGCGGCTATCCGCGCGGCCGGGTCATCGAGATCTTCGGACCCGAGTCGTCCGGCAAGACGACCCTCGCCCTGCACGCCATCGCCGAGGTGCAGAAGACGGGCGGGGTGGCTGCCTTCATCGACGCCGAGCACGCGCTCGACGTCAGCTATGCGCGGAAGCTCGGGGTGAAGCTGACCGACCTGCTCGTCTCGCAGCCCGACACGGGTGAACAGGCGCTCGAGATCGGCGAGCAGCTGGTGCGCTCCGGGGCGGTGGACCTCATCGTCGTGGACTCGGTCGCGGCGCTCGTTCCGCGCGCCGAGATCGAGGGTGAGATGGGGGACGCGCACATGGGCCTGCAGGCGCGGCTCATGAGCCAGGCGCTTCGCAAGCTCACGGCGGTCGTATCGCGCAACCAGGCCACGGTCGTGTTCATCAACCAGATCCGCATGAAGATCGGGGTCGTCTTCGGCAACCCGGAGACGACCACCGGCGGGCACGCCCTCAAGTTCTACGCGTCGGTGCGCCTCGACATCCGCCGTACTGGCCAGCTGAAGGAGGCGGAGCACGTGGTGGGGAGCCGCACCCGCGTGAAGGTGGTGAAGAACAAGGTCGCGCCGCCCTTCAGGGAGGCCGAGTTCGACATCCGCTACGGGCTCGGCGTGGACCGGCTTGCAGAGGCAGTCGATCTGGGGGTGGAGCGGGGCCTCGTCGAGAAGTCCGGCTCGTACTTCTCTTTCGGGGGGGAGCGCATCGGCCAGGGCCGCGAGCGCGCGGTGGAGTGGCTGAAGGCCAATCCGGCCGCGCTGGAGGGACTGGTGGCGAAGCTGACGTCGTCGCCCGAGGTCGTACCGGCGCCGCCGACCGATCCAGCTCGGGTGGCGGGATAGCCCGATCGCGGGGCTCCTGCCCCTCGCCGCCGCGCTCCCGGTCGCGGCGTAGCTGCGCATAGGAGTGCGACGAGCCAGGCGCGCCAGTATCGATACCCGTCATGAAGTGGGCCTCCACGCTCTCGCGCAGACCGGAAGGCACCGATGCCTTCGCCGAGTCGATGGAGGCGCTCGATCGGCAACTCGGCGGGCAAGCACCCGACCTGCTCTTCGTCTTCGTCTCGCCGGATCACACGGCCAGCTGTCAGCAACTCGCCGCGCTGGCGAAGCGACGCTTCCCGCTGGCGCTCCTCGTCGGCTGCACGGGTGGGGGTGTCATCGGGGGTGCGCACGAGGCCGAGGAGGGCCCGGCGCTCTCGCTCACGGCGGCGGCGCTTCCGGGCGTCTCGGTGGCGGGATTTCACCTCGAGACGACGTCCCTGCCTCTGCCGGAGGCGGACCCGGCTCCCTGGCGCGCCATCGTCGGCGCGCAGCCCGAGACGCAGCCGAGGATCCTGCTTCTCGCCGACCCGTTCACGATGGACGCCGCGGCGCTCGTGGGTGGGCTCGACCGTGCCTATCCCGGGACTTCCAAGTTCGGTGGGCTCGCCAGCGGCGCCAGGAGGCCAGGGGAGAACCGACTCTTCCTCGGGAGTGACGTGCATCGGAGCGGCGCCGTGGGCGTCGCGTTCTCGGGCGATGTCGCGGTGGACACCGTCATCGCCCAGGGTTGCCGCCCCATTGGCAAGCCCATGTTCGTGACTCGCTGTCGCGGCGGCCTCCTGCAACGGCTCGACGACGGCAAGCCCCTCCAGATCCTGGCCGACCTGTTCACCTCGCTCACCGGCCGGGATCGAGAGCTGATGGAGAGCTCCCTCTTCCTCGGGCTCGACTTGCGGGAGGAGCGGATCGAGTACGACCCCGGTGAGCTCCTGGTCCGGAATCTCATCGGTGCCGATCGGGAGACCGGAGCGCTTGCCGTCGCTGCGGAGCTCCGACCGATGCAGGTGGTGCAGTTTGTCCTCCGCGACGCGCGGACGGCCGAGGACGACCTGCGGCGCATGCTCGAGCGGTGTCGCCGCGCCGGTGCCAGTCGACCTGCTGGTGCGTTGCTATTCTCCTGCGTCGGAAGAGGGATGGGGCTCTTTGGCCACCCCGACCACGACACCGGTCTGTTCGAGGAGAGTCTCGGGCCGACGCCGCTCGGAGGCCTCTTCTGCAACGGAGAGATCGGCCCGATCGGCGGCACCACGTTCCTCCACGGCTACACGAGCGCCTTTGCGCTCTTCCGGGAGGAACGGGGAGAGCAGCGGGGAGAGGGGGCGGGGAGCGGCGCGACCGGGGCCTCCGGAGGGCCGGTGGACCGGGTAGTCTAGCGTCCTCCCAGCAACGCGGTCGGAGGCACCCTGAGCGCCCGGGCCATCTTTTCGATGGTCTCGAGCGGCGGAGAGCGCTGGCCACGTTCCAGCATGGATACGTACGAAACCGAGATACCGATGCTGTCCGCGAGCGCCTTCTGCGAGAGGCCCTTTTGTGAACGCAGCCGGCGGACGCTTCCAGCGAATCGAGCGAGCAGGGTCATGACGCAAAGTGTATACAGGCTGCGACCCAGGGTTCATAGCCCTCTTGGGGCGTAATCGCGAGTGGGCCCGGTCGTCACGTCACGGCCGAGGAAACGGGTGGGGCGCTCGCTCGAGTACCCGCGGCCCTGGGCGACCTCTTGCGCAGCGGGCCTTCGGTGGGGGGGCCCGCCCACGGATAGACCCGCTGGCCTGGACTTGGACCTGGTCCTGAGCGGGGTCCGCTACCGCACCCGCCCTTCCGTCCACGCCAGGAGCAGCCTGTCGTACGGGACCGTCTCGCCCTTCGGCTTCTCGTTGGCGAGCTTCGCCCAGGGCGCGCTCTTGTCGCTGAGCCACTTGGCCGGGTCGGTTTTGGGGTTCAGCTTGGGCGCGCACGCCTTCATGCCCGATCGCTGCAGACGGCCCATCACCTCGTCCATCTCCTCGGCCAGCCGGTCCATCGCCTGCTGTGGCGTCTTCTCGCCCGTGACGGCGGGGGCCACGTTCTTCCACCACAGCTGCGCGAGCTTCGGATAGTCGGGCACGTTGGTGCCCGTCGGCGTCCACGCCACGCGCGCCGGGCTGCGGTAGAACTCGACGAAGCCGCCGAGCTTGGGCGCGAGGTCGGTCATCGCCTTGCTCTGGATGTCCGACTCGCGGATCGGCGTGAGGCCCTCGATCGTCTTGCGCAACGAGACGGTCTTCGACACGGTGAACTGGCCGTACAGCCAGGCTGCCTTCATGCGGTCGGGCGGCGTGCTCTTGAGGAACGTCCAGGAGCCCACGTCCTGGTAGCCGTTCTGCATGCCGTCCTTCCAGTACGGGCCGTGCGGCGAGGGCGCCATGCGCCACTTCGGGGTACCGTCCGCGTTGACCACCGGCAGGCCGCGCTTGGAGAGGGCCTTGGTGAAGGCGGTGTACCAGAAGACCTGCTGCGCGACGTTGCCCTGCCCCGGCACCGGGCCGGCCTCGGAGAAGGTCATGCCGGTCGCCTGGGGCGGCGCGTACTTCTTCATCCAGTCCACGTATTTCGCGAGCGCGTACACCGCGGCCGGGCTGTTGGCGGCGCCGCCGCGTGCCACCGACGCGCCGACCGGCGTGCACTTGTCATCGGCGACGCGGATGCCCCACTCGTCCACGGGCAAGCCGTTGGGGATGCCCTTGTCGGCGGTGCCGGCCATCGAGAGCCAGGCGTCGGTGAAGCGCCAGCCGAGCGAAGGATCCTTCTTGCCGTAGTCCATGTGGCCGTATACGCGCACGCCGTCGATCGTCTTCACGTCGTTGGTGAAGAAGTCGGCGATGTCCTCGTAGGCCGACCAGTTCACCGGCACGCCCAGCTCGTAGCCATACTTGTCCTTGAATCTCTTCTTGAGCTCGGGGCGCTCGAACCAGTCGGCGCGGAACCAGTAGAGGTTCGCGAACTGCTGGTCGGGCAGCTGGTACACCCTGCCGTCCGGCGACGTGGTGAAGCGGAGGCCGATGAAGTCCTTGAGGTCGAGGGTCGGGAGCGTGAACTCCTTGCCCTCGCCGGCGATGAAGTCGGAGAGGACCACGGTCTGACCGTAGCGCATGTGGGTGCCGATGAGGTCGCTGTCGTTCACCCAGCCGTCGTAGATGCTCCTCCCCGCCTGCAGGGAAGTCTGCATCTTCTCGACCAGGTCGCCCTCCTGGATGATGTCGTGGACGACACCGAGGCCGGTGATCTCGGTGAACGCCCTGGCGAGCGTCTTGGACTCGTAGACGTGCGTGTCGATGGTCTCCGAGACGACGTGGACCTCGTTGACGCCCTTCGCCTTGAGCTTGTTCGCCGCCGCGATGAACCAGCGCAGCTCGTCGAGCTGCTCTTGCTTCGACAGCGTGCTCGGCTGGAACTCGCTCTCGACCCACTTCTCGGCCGCGGCCATCCCACCGCCTGCCGATCCAGCCGCCGTCAGCGCGGCCGCCATCGCTCCAACCGCCAACATGGTGCAAAGCATCCGGTGCTCCTTCCCGTGATCTCCCTGGCCGGCACTGACATGGACGAGGGGGAGAAGTCCTCGATCCATCCCGAGCTATCGTGACGTTGCGTGAATCAGCCCTTGCACATGACGAGCGCCAGCAGCGCCATGGAGATCGCGAAGCCCCACCACGCGCTCGCCTCCTCTGTGAGCGCGATCCAGGCGAGGTTGACGTAGGCGGCGGCGAGGAGCCCGATGAAGAGGCGGTCGCCGCGCGTCGTCACGATCGGCAGAAAACCCTTGCGCGGTATGGTGGGAGACCGGAGCTCCCACACGGTCATCCCGACGAGCAGGAGCCCGATGCACGGGAAGAAGACGGCCACCGGGGGCGTCCAGGCCATCCACTGCACGTCAGACCCTCCCCATCGCGAAGCCCTTCGCGATGTAGTGGCGCACGAAGTAGATCACCAGCCCGCCGGGTACGATGGTGAGGACGCCCGCGGCGGCCAGCACGCCCCAGTCCATGCCCGCCGCCGACACGGTGCGCGTCATGGTGACGGCGATGGGCTTCGCGTTCACCGAAGTGAGCGTGCGCGCCAGCAGGAGCTCGACCCAGCTGAACATGAAGCAGAAGAAGGCGGTCACGCCGACGCCGGCGCGGATCTGCTTCATGAAGATCGCGAGGAAGAAGCGCGGGAAGCCGTAGCCGTCTATGTACGCCGTCTCGTCGATCTCGCGCGGCACGCCCGACATGAAGCCCTCGAGGATCCACACCGCGAGCGGCACGTTGAAGACCATGTGCGCCAGCGCCACCGCGAGGTGCGTGTCCATCAGCCCGACGCTCGAGTAGAGCTGGAAGAACGGCAGCAGGAACACCGCGGGCGGTGTCATGCGGTTCGTGAGCAGCCAGAAGAACATGTGCTTGTCGCCGAGGAACGAGTACCGCGAGAACGCGTAGGCTGCGGGCAGCGCCACCAGCACCGAGAGGACGGTGTTGAGCGAGACGTAGATGATCGAGTTGAGGTAGCCCCAGTACCAGGTCGGCTCGGTGAAGATGACGCGGTAGTTGGCGAGGGTGGGCGTGGTCGGCCAGATGGTGAATGCGGCGAGCGTCTCCTCGCTCGTCTTGAGCGACATGGAGAGCAGCCAGTAGACGGGGAGCATCGAGAACAGGAAGTAGAGCAGCAGCCCCAGGCTGCGCGCTCCGAACCCCGGCCTAGCCATGTGGCCCTCCGGTTCCGCCTCCGGTTCCCGCTGCGGAATCCGGTCCGCCCGCTCCGACGCGCTGCATCCAGTTGTAGAGGACGAAGCAGAACAGCAGGATGATGAGGAAGTAGACGAGGGAGAACGCCGCCGCCGGGCCGAGGTCGAACTGGCCCACCGCCTTCTGCGTCAGGTACTCGCTGAGGAAGGTGGTCGCGTTCCCCGGGCCGCCGCCCGTCAGGACGAAGGGCTCCGTGTAGATCATGAAGCTGTCCATGAAGCGCAGCAGCACCGCGATCATCAGCACCCCGCGCAGCTTCGGCAGCTGGATGTACCGGAACACCGCGAGGCGGCTCGCACCGTCGATGCGCGCCGCCTGGTAGTACGCGTCGGGGATGGCGCGGAGTCCGGCGTAGCAGAGCAGCGCCACGAGAGGCGTCCAGTGCCACACGTCCATCACCAGCACCGTGAGCCAGGCGTCGACCGAGTTGCCGGTGTAGTTGTAGGAGAGGCCCAGCCTGTTGAGCGCGCGACCGGCCAGACCGATGTCCGGGCGTGCGTAGATCTGCCAGATGGTCCCCACCACGTTCCAGGGGATGAGCAACGGCATGGCGAGCACCACCAGCGACGCCGAAGCGCGCCAGCCCTTCTCGGGCATGGCGAGCGCGAGCCCTATACCGAGCGGGATCTGCGCCAGCAGGACGCACAGCGAGAAGATGACCTGCCGGAGGAGCGCGCCGTGCAGCTCCTCGTCGCGCAGCACGCTGCGGAACCACTCGGTTCCGACGAAGACGCGCTGCTCCGGGCCGATGATGTCCTGGACCGAGTAGTTCACCACCGTCATGAGCGGCAGGACTGCGGAGAACGACACGCAGATCACGACTGGCACGACGAGGAGCCAGGCCCGCTGGTTGACCGGCTTGCTCATGGGGGGATCCGCCGCTGGCCGGAGAAGAACTGAGTGTGCGGCCCGATCAGCCGGAACCAGGCCGGCCCCGTCGCGACCGGGTCGTCCTCGCCCACCCGAGCGCAGACCGACTGCCCGTCGAGCCGCGCGGTGACGAGCTGGTAGGTGCCGAGGTGCTGCACGTGCTCCACCTCCACCTGCACCGCACCCTCCGCCCGTGGCGCGGCGAGCTCTACGAACTCCGGCCTGATCCCGAGGGTGAGCTCGTCCCCGGTGCCGGCCAAGCGCCGGGCCTCGGCGGGGGCAACGGGCAAGCGGTGCTGCCCGATGTGGAGCCGGTCCTCGGCCACGAGGCACGGGATGAGGTTCATGCCCGGGCTGCCGATGAAGTAGCCGACGAACGTGTGATTCGGCGTCTCGAACAGTTCCTTGGGCGTGCCGCTCTGCACCACCTTGCCGTCGGTCATGACCACGACCTGGTCGGCGAAGGTCAGCGCCTCGACCTGGTCGTGGGTGACGTAGATGAGGGTCAAGCGGAGCTGGTGATGGATCTGCTTGAGCTTGCGTCGCAAGAGCCACTTGAGGTGCGGATCGATCACCGTCAGCGGCTCGTCGAACAGGATCGCCGCCACGTCCTCGCGCACCAGCCCGCGCCCGAGGGAGATCTTCTGCTTGGCGTCGGCGGCGAGCCCGCTGGCACGGAGCTGCAAGACCGTGCCGAGCTCGAGGAGCTCCGCGACCTCGATCACGCGCCGGCGCACCTTCGCCTCCTCCACCTTGCGGTTGCGCAGGGGGAAGGCGAGGTTGTCGAACACCGACATCGTGTCGTAGATGACCGGGAACTGGAACACCTGGGCGATGTTGCGCTGCTGCGGCGAGCGCTCGGTGACGTCGGCACCGTCGAACAGCACCCGTCCCTGGGAGGGGCGCAGGAGCCCCGAGACGATGTTGAGTAGCGTGGTCTTGCCGCAGCCGGACGGGCCGAGCAGCGCGTAGGCGCCGCCGTCGTCCCAGGTCATGTTCGTCGACCGCAGCGCGTAGTCCTCCGGTCCGCGCGGCCGTGGGCGGTAGGCGTGGGCGAGGCCGACGAACTCAATCCTTGCCATCGCGCGCCTCCGTGGGGGCGAGCAGCAGGGCGCCCTGACCGTCGAAGATGAACAGCTGGCCAGGATCGAGGAGGGCGGTGAGGGTGGACCCGAGCTCGAAGGTGTGCACCCCGGGGAGCTGCGCCAGGAGCGAGATCGAGGCGTGGCGCAGGTGGAGCAGGGTCTCCGAGCCCGAGAGCTCGGCGAGCTCAACGGTAGCCAGGAGCTCCGCGCAGCGCTCGCTGCGCCGACGCAGGCGCAGGTGGTTCGGGCGGATGCCAGCCTTGCAGCGCACACCGGAGGTGAGGCCGGCCACCGGATGCAAGAGCGGTATCGTCGCGCCGTCGGCCAGGCGGATGGCCCCGCCATCGACCACCGTCGCCTCGACGACGTTCATGGGCGGGTCGTTGAAAGCCGCGGCGACCGCCACCGACGCCGGGTGGCGGTAGACCTCCAGCGTCGGCCCGAACTGGAGGAGCCGCCCCTTGTCCAGCACGGCGGTGTAGCCGCCGAGGAGCAGCGCCTCCTGCGGCTCGGTGGTGGCGTAGACGACGGTGGTCTCCCCTCCCGCGAAGAGGCCGGTGAGCTCCACCCGCAGCTCCTCGCGCAGCTTGTAGTCCAGGTTCACGAGCGGCTCGTCGAGCAGGACGAGCCCGGCTCCCTTCGCGAGGGCGCGCGCGAGCGCTGTGCGCTGCTGCTGACCCCCCGACAACTCCCGCGGAAGTCGATCCAGGAGGTGCTCGATGTGGAGCTTCGCGGCGATCTCCCGTACCCGGGCGCGGATCTCGGGTTCCGGCCACTTCTTGAGCCGGAGCGGCGAGGCGACGTTCTGGAAGACGGTCATCGCCGGGTAGTTGATGAACTGCTGGAAGACCATGGCCAGGTCGCGGCTGCGTGCCGCCAAGCCGGTGACGTCGACCCCGTTCTCGATCACGCGGCCCGACGAAGGGCGATCCAGCCCGGCCAGGAGGCGCAGGAGCGAGGTCTTGCCGGCCTGGGTTGCGCCGAGCAGCACGTTGATGTGGCCCGGCGCCAGCGCGAGGGTCATGGGGTACAGGAGCGGAGCGGCGCCGACGCTCTTGCTCACGTCTCGAAGCTCCAGCGCCAGGCGCCCCGCGCGCCTGGCCGCGCCCGGCGATCGTTCCCGTTCCCGTCCCTGCTCGCATTCAAGTTCGCGACCCGGTTCGCGATCTTGCCTCGGTTCGCGATTCGGTCTGCGACTCGGTTCGCGACTCGGTCCAGTTGACGCGCCGTCGCCCAACGAGCGCCCCAGCCATGCATCGAGCCGGGCTGCGTCCTCCGGCGTACAGCGCAGCCCGAGCTTCGTGCGCCGCCACAGGATGTCCTCGGCGCTCCGCGCCCACTCCAGCTTGACGAGGTAGCGCGCTTCCACCGCGTACAGGTCGGTCGCGAGGCGCTCGCCGAGGTCGGAGAGACCCTGCGCCCCGGCCAGGAAGCGCTCCGCACGCGTCCCGTACGCGCGCGCGTAGCGATGCGCGAGCGGTGCCGGCAGCCACGGCCGGCGCAGACTGAAGCCCGTGAGGAAACGGTCAAAAGGGTCACCCGCATTGCGCTCCCCTTCCGGGCCGAGATCCCCGCCCGGCAGGTGCGCGCGAGCGGTCCAGGGTGGCGCGGAGTGGCCGAGGGGCGGCAACAGCAGCTTCATCGCCTCCTCGGCGAGCTTGCGGTAGGTGGTGATCTTGCCGCCCCACACGTTGAGCAGGGGCGAAGGCGCGGTCTCGAACTCCAGCCGGTAGTCGCGCGTGAGGGTGGACGCGTTCGCCCCGTCGTCGTCTAGGAGCGGGCGCACGCCCGAGTAGCTCCACACGACGTCGGACGGGTCGATCTGGCGCCGGAAGTAGCGGTTCGCCATGGCGCACAGGTACTCGACCTCCTCGCGCTCGATGGCGGCGCGGTCGAGGTCGCCCGAGAACTCGACGTCGGTCGTGCCGATGAGGGTGAAGTCGCCCTGAAACGGGATGGCAAAGATGATCCGCTTGTCGGGGTTCTGGAAGAGGTAGGCGCTCCCGTGCTCGAACAGCCGCGGCACCACGAGGTGGCTGCCCTTGATGAGGCGCAGCGGGACTGCCGCGTCCCGGGCGAGGACTTCGCGGACGACGTGCGCGGCCCAGGGTCCGGCGGCGTTGACCAGCGCACGAGCGATGACCTCGGTTCGTCGGCCCTGCCCCTCCTCGAGGGTCGCTCGCCAGCGTCCTTCGACCGCGCGGGCGCCGACGCAGCGCGTGCGCGTCATGATGCGAGCGCCCCGCTCCGCCGCGTCGACGGCGGTCAGGATCACGAGGCGCGAGTCGTCCACCCATCCGTCGGAGTAGACGAAGGCGCGGCGGAAGCGCTCCTGCAGCGGCGCTCCGATCGCCGTGCCGGCCAGGGGTACCATCGAGGAGCCGGGCAGGACGCGGCGGCGGGCCAGGTGGTCGTAGAGGAACAGGCCGGCGCGGATCATCCAGGCCGGGCGCTGGGCGGCGTCGTGCGGCATGACGAAGCGCAGTGGCCAGATGATGTGGGGCGCGGCCCGCAGGAGTAGCTCGCGCTCCACGAGCGACTTCCGCACCAGGCCGAACTCGTAGTGCTCGAGGTAACGAAGGCCGCCGTGAATGAGCTTCGTGCTCGCCGAGGAGGTGTGCTGCGCCAGATCGTCCTTCTCGCAGAGCACGACCTTCAGCCCTCGACCGGCCGCGTCGCGTGCGATGCCGACGCCGTTGATTCCGCCGCCGATCACGAGCAGATCGCAGCTGAGCGTCGGCGCCGAATCCATGCTCGGGCTCACGGGGGAAGGTCGAGATGATCCGAGATCGGACCGTGTTATACGCGTGGCTTCCGCTCCTCCGTGCGGCCACGGTGGGTGCAGTGCCGCAGCGTGACGGGTGACCGCTGGCCGAGGGAGGAAGGGCGAGGGGTCGCGGCGCCATGCCCGAAGGGGTCTCGGCGAAGCCGAGCCGGATTCGACAGGAGGCTGCCGAGGAGACGCCGCTCACCGGTGAACCCCTGGGCGCCCAGAGATAGACTCACGACCTCGCGGCGCCGCTGCGCGGCTCTATACCGGAGAAGACGGATGAAGACCCTCACCGGGCTCGTGCTCCTCGCTCTCGCTCTCGCGCCGCTCGGCGCGATCGCCGATGAGGGCATGTGGACCTTCGACAACGTCCCGAAGGACAAGGTGGAGCAGAAGTACGGCTTCCGCCCCGATGACCGTTGGCTCGAGCACGTGCGGCTCTCCTCGGCGCGGCTCGCGCAGGGCTGCTCGGCGAGCTTCATCTCGGAGAGCGGGCTCGTGATGACGAACCACCACTGCGCGCACCAGTGCATCGAGCAGCTCTCGACGCCGACGCGCGATCTCGTGAAGGGCGGCTTCTACGCGAAGTCGCAGGGCGACGAGGTGAAATGTCCGGACCTCGAGGTGAACCAGCTCGTGCAGACGAGCGACGTCACTGCGCGCATGCGCAACGCGACGGACGGGTTCGAGGGCGAGAAGTACAACCAGGCGCAGCGCGCCGAGATCGCGCGCATCGAGCGGGAGTGCCAGACCTCCGACCGGTTGCGCTGTGAAGTGGTGACCCTCTACCACGGCGGCATCTACCACCTCTACGAGTACCGGCGCTTCCAGGACGTGCGGCTCGTCTTCGCGCCCGAGGTCGCCATCGCCATGTTCGGTGGCGATCCCGACAACTTCGAGTTCCCCCGGTACGACCTCGACGTCTCGTTCTTGCGCGTCTACGAGGACGGGAAGCCGGCGCGGATGGAACACTGGTTCCGGTGGTCCGCGGCGGGCGCCAAGGAGAACGACCTCACCTTCGTCACCGGCAACCCCGGCGGAACCTCGCGCCAGCTCACGGCCGCGGAGCTGGAGTACGCGCGCGACGTCCAGCTCCCCGACACCATCTTCCATCTCTCGGAGCTTCGGGGCGAGCTCGTCGAGTTCCGGCGTCGCGGCCTCGAGCAGGCGCGTCACTCCAGCACCGAGCTGCTCTACGTCGAGAACGGTCTCAAGGCGCGCAAGGGCCGCTTGCTCGCGCTCCAGGATCCCGAGTTCTTCGCCTCGAAGGTCGCGGCCGAGCGCGACCTAAAGGCGCGGCTGGCGAAGGACCCCGCGAAGTCGCAGCGCACCCTGCCGGCGTACCTCGCCATCGCGAAGGCGCAGAAGGATCTGAAGAAGATCCGCAAGCAGCTGGACTACGAGGAGCGCAAGCTCGGCTTCGGGGGCAAGCTCTTCGCGCACGGGCGCACTCTCGTCCGCGCCGCCGAGGAGCGCCCCAAGCCGAACGAGAAGCGACTCAAGGAGTTCCGCGATTCGGCGCTGCCCGCGCTCACGCAGGGACTCTTTAGCCAGGCGCCCATCCATGACGATCTCGAGCTCCTCCGGCTCACGTTCTCGCTCACGAAGATGCGCGAGGCACTCGGCACCGACGACCCGTTCGTGAAGAAGGTCCTCGGCAAGGCGTCGCCGGCCGAGGTGGCCGAACGGCTCGTGCGGAACACGAAGCTGAAGGACGTCGCCTATCGCCGCCAGCTGTGGGACGGCGGCAAGGCCGCCGTGGAGGCTGCGGTCCGCGAGGACGCCGTCATCGAGCTGGCGGCGCGGCTCGATCCGGACGCGCGCGCGATCCGAAAGCAGTTCGAGGACGGCATCGAGTCGGTGGTGAAGCGCAACTCCGAGCTCATCGCCAAGGCGCGCTTCGAGGTCGAGGGCACGAGCACCTACCCGGATGCCACCTTCACGCCTCGGCTGTCCTACGGCGCGGTCAAGGGTTACCAGCAGGATTGGAAATGGGTGAAGCCGTTCACGACGATCCAGGGGGCGTTCGAGCGCGAAACCGGCCGCGACCCGTTTGCGCTCCCCGGGAGCTGGCACGCCGCGAAGGGTCGCCTCGACCTCGCGACGCCGTTCAACTTCGTCACGACCAACGACATCATCGGCGGGAACTCCGGATCGCCCGTGGTCAACAAGGACGCCGAGATCGTCGGGCTCGCCTTCGACGGAAACATCCACTCGCTCGGTGGTGACTACGGATTCGACGAATCGGTGAACCGCGCGATCGCCGTCCACAGCGCGGCGCTCATCGAGGCGCTCGCCAAGGTCTACGGTGCGGATCGCATCGCACGGGAGATCCGGCCACAGACCCGGCAGGGCTCCGCCGTCGGGCGGTAGCACGCGGTCGCCCGCCTGGAAAGGGCTTTCGGGTGCGCCGTTCTGGGTATCGAAGCCTCGTCGGAACACCCGCGACTCCCGGAATGTTCTCCTCCATGCGTGGGGGCGGCTCGCCGCTTCCAGCCACGAATCAGCGCCCGTGGCGGGAACCTCGCGGCCATGGCCCAGGGGCCTTCCCCGACAGGATCGCGGCCCTGTTTCGTGAACCCCAAAGGAGGCGATGCTCAGATGTTCGAGAACGCGACGAATGACCTGGCCTCTCCCGTGCAGTCCTCGACCACGTGCGTCGTGGTCGGGCGCTCAGTCACCGTGACCAGGATTGCGCAGAGTCGCTGGAGCGTCGAGATCGACCAGCGCGCGCTCGACGGCTCCTTCGCGAGCGCAGGGGAGGCCTGGCTGGCGGGAGTGCGCGAAGTGGACAAGCTCCGCGTCGCCGCCGGGTAGGACCCCGCTTTCCCGTGCAAAGGACGGCTCGCGGAGGCCAAGCATCATGGCCGGACGGGGGCCTGTCGATCCCGTATCCGAACCATGGGATTCGTGGATTACTTGACGATCGGTGCGCTAGCCAGGATCCTGGGCGCAATGGAGCGCGTGGCGCCAGGACGTGGGCGGGGCACCAGCGGGGGAGCGCGGTGCGCGCGGCGCTGATCGGGTGCGCCAGTGCTCGCCTCGAGACGGTGACGGCCGCCGAGATAGCCTCCCGGCTCGAGGCTGCCGTTGCCTCCGACGAAGCGCCCAGCGTGGTTTTCGGTGCCGTCCACGCGGACGGTCCCACGATCGTCCGGGCCGCTGGCAGAGCGTGCCTGGCTCCACCGCGCGACGCTGCGCCGGACAGCGTCTACCCGTGGTTTTCGGTGACGAAGCTGTTCACGGCGACGGCGATCGTGCAGCTCTCCGAACAAGGGCAGGTCGATCTCGACGCCCCTCTCGTCACCTACCTGCCCGAGCGCCGGCTCGAGAAGAACGAGCGGCGAGTCACCGTGCGCCACCTCCTCTCTCACTCCGCAGGGCTCAGGAGTCCCAACCCGATCCCGTGGATGCACCTCGTCGGCGAGGAGGGTCCGTGCCTCGACGCGTTGACGGACCGACTCCTGAGCCAGCACCCGGGCCTTGCATTCGAGCCGGGGACGAAGTGCAGATACTCCCATCTTGGTTACCTCTTGCTCGGGCAGATCGTGGAGCGGGTCTCCGGGGAGCGCTACAGGGACTATGTAGAGCGGCACCTGCTCGCGCCCCTCGGGTGCGAGGCAACGGGGTTCCAATGGCGTGCCGCCGCCGCGAGCGGGTACCAGCGGCGAGCAGGCATCACGGGTCTCGGGGTGCGCTGGATGCTCGATCGTCGCTTCTTCGGGGAATCCGTCGGGAGCTACTGGGCCCTCCGGCCCTTCGCCGTCGACGGCGCGCCCTATGGAGGTCTCTCCGGCCCGATGCCCGACCTCCTGCGGTTCGCCCGCGCGGTGCTGACCGGGGGGCAGGCCGAGCACGGCCGGATCCTGCGCGAGTCGTCCGTACGTTCCATGCTCTCGCCTTCGCGCTCCGTCGACGGCCGCGAGTTTCAGTTCGGCCTCGGGTGGGAGCTGGGGAGTGTGGGAGGCGAGACGCACGCCTTTCACGTTGGCGGCGGTGGTTTTCGCTCGGAGATCCGGCTCTACCCCGGGCTCGGTTACGGCGTCGCTGTCCTGGCCAACGAGACGAGCTTCCCGACCGACGATCTCCTCCGACTGGTGGTTCAACCCTGAGTTCCAGGTCCAGGTCCAGGTCCAGGTCTAGGTCCGAGTCCGAGTCCGAGTCCGGTCAGGGTCGGATGCCATTCCCTCTGGCCCATGCTTGCGCGACACTGCCGCGGTGCGGCACCTCGTCCCACGGTGGCTCCC
The DNA here is from genome assembly GCA_001768075.1 of Anaeromyxobacter sp. RBG_16_69_14. Lineage (GTDB taxonomy): Bacteria > Myxococcota > Myxococcia > Myxococcales > Anaeromyxobacteraceae > Anaeromyxobacter_A. The sequence continues at coordinate 108,923 of MEMX01000010.1, forward strand.
CCTCTTGGTCGCGCTCGGATGGGCGGTGCCATCCCTGGGCGCCGGGGCATCGCTGGGCGAGCGCGTGGTCGTCGTGGGGGGGGACCGCGACTACCCGCCCTACGAGTTCATCGACAGGGAAGGAGACCCGGCCGGCTACAACGTCGACCTGACCCGGGCCATCGCCGAGGTGATGGGCCTGCGTGTCGAGATCCGCCTCGGCGGATGGTCCGAGATGCGTGCCGCGCTGCGGGACGGCCGGATCGACGCGCTGCAAGGTGTCTCCTACTCGGACGAGCGCGCGCGAGTGCTCGAGCTGTCGCCGCCCCACACGATCGTGAACCACGCCATCTTCGCGCGGAAGGGCGCGCGGTCAGTGTCCTCCCTGGGGGAGCTGCGCGGTCACGAGGTCGCCCTGCATCGGGCCGGGATCATGGACGAGACGCTGACCGGCCTGGGCCACGGAGCCACGCTTCTCCGAACGGACACCCCCGCCGATGCCATGCGGCTCCTGGCCGCGGGCACGGGCGAGTACGCCGTCGTCGCGGTCCTCCCGGGGACGTACATCACCCGCGAGCTCAAGCTGACGAACGTGGTGCCTGTCGCGAAGAACGTAGCTTCGCACCGGTACGGCTACGCTGTGCGGAAGGGGAACACGGTCCTCCTCTCGCGCATCACGGAGGGGCTCGCAATTCTGAAGAAGACGGGTCGCTACGATGCCATCCACGAGAAATGGCTGGGTGTCCTCGAGCCCCAGGGCGTGAGCTGGGGGACGTTCTTCAAGTACGGCGCCGTGGTGTTCGTACCGCTCATGCTCGTGCTGGGCGGTACCGTGCTCTGGTCGCGCTCGCTCAAGCGGGTGGTCGCCCAGCGCACCGCGTCGCTCGCGCGGGAGGTGGCCGAGCGGAAGCGGGCCATGGAAGAGCTGCGGCTCAACCAGGCGAGGCTGGTCCAGGCAGACAAGATGGCCGCGCTCGGCGTCCTGGTGTCGGGCGTCGCTCACGAGATCAACAACCCCAACGGTTACATCCTGCTCAACATGCCCGTTCTCAAGGACGTGTATCTCGACGGGGCCGACATGTTCGAGCAGCGTTACCGCGAGCACGGTGACTTCATGCTCGGAGGGCTTCGGTACTCCGCCATGCGCGAGGAGCTCCCGGGAATGCTCGACGAGATGCTCGAGGGCGCGCGCCGCATCAAGCGCATCGTCGAGGACCTGAAGGACTTCGCCCGGCAGGAGGACGCGCCTCGCCTCGAGCCGCTCGACCTCAACGCCGTGGCCAGAGCGGCGCTCCGCCTCGTCGACAACTCGCTCCGGAAGGCCACTCGGCGGCTGGAGATCGCGTACGCCGAGCGCCTGCCGAAGGTCCGGGGCAATGCACAGCGGATCGAGCAGGTGATGGTGAATTTGATGTTGAATGCGTGCCAGGCGCTGCCGGACCCGGGCCGAAGCATCCGGGTCTTCACGAGTCGTGAGTCGGATCGAGACGGCGTGCTCTTCGTGGTCGAGGACGAAGGCGTCGGCATTCCGTCGGAGGACCTGTCCCGGTTGACCGACCCCTTCTTCACCACGAAACGAGAGCGTGGAGGGACCGGCCTCGGGCTGTCGGTGTCGGCGGGGATCGTGAAGGAGCACGGGGGCTCCCTCGAGTTCCGGTCGGTGCCGGGTGCCGGCACCACCGCGATCCTCTCGTTACCCGCGATCCCCGCGGAGGCAGATCGGTGAACCCCGGAGGCTATCCCTCGTTCGGAATCCTGGCCGTGGACGACGAGCCGGCGTGGCTCCGATCGCTCCGCGTCGCGCTCGGGCGCGCCGGCATCGACAACTTCGTGCAGTGCCAGGACAGCCGCGAGGTCCCGGGGCTCCTCGCGACACAGCCCGTCGGCCTCGTCCTCCTCGACCTCAACATGCCTCACCTCTCCGGCGAGGAGCTCCTCGCGCGGATCGCCGCGGACCACCCCGAGGTCGCGGTCATCGTCATCAGCGGGATGAACCAGGTCGAGACGGCGGTGCGCTGCGTGAAACTGGGCGCGTTCGACTACCTCGTCAAGACGGCCGAGGAGGATCGCCTCGTCTCCGGCGTGACCCGCGCCATCCGGATGCTCGAGCTGCAGCGCGAGAACCGGGAGATGGCGAGCCGTGTGCTCTTCGCGACGGTGGAGCACCCGGAGGCGTTCGCCGCCATCGCGACGCGCGATCGGGCCATGCTCGCCATCTTCTCTTACGTCGAGGCCGTGGCGGGGAGCCCGCAGCCGCTGCTCATCGAGGGGGAGAGCGGGGTGGGAAAGGAGCTCGTGGCGCGCGCCGCGCACGAGCTCGGCGGCCGCCGGGGTCCGCTCGTCGCGGTCAACGTGGCGGGCCTCGACGACAGCGTGTTCGCGGACACCCTCTTCGGTCACGCGCGCGGCGCGTTCACCGGCGCCGATCAGCCGCGGCGCGGCATGGTCGAGGAAGCAGCCGGGGGAACCCTCTTCCTCGACGAGATCGGCGACCTCAGCATCGCCTCGCAGGTGAAGCTGCTACGGCTCCTGCAGGAGGGGGAGTACTTCGCCCTGGGCAGCGACCGGCCCAAGCGGCTCCAGGCGCGGGTGATCGTCGCGACGCACCACGACCTGGCGGCGCGGCAGACCGCCGGGACCTTTCGCCGCGACCTCTACTTTCGCCTGTGCACGCACCAGATCCACGTCCCGCCTCTCCGCGAGCGCAAGGGTGACATCGCGGTCCTCCTCGAGCACTTCCTCGAGCAAGCCGCGCGCTCCCTCGGGAAGAGGAAGCCCACGGCGCCGAAGGAGCTGCCGACCCTGCTCGGCACCTACGCGTTCCCAGGCAACGTCCGAGAGCTCAAGTCCATGGTCTTCGATGCCGTGACCGTTCACAAGGAGCGCATCCTGTCCATGGAGACGTTCGTGAAGGCGATCGAGCGCGCCGGGGGATCCGTCACCCCGTACTCCGCCGCGACGGGCGACAACCCCTTCGTCGGCGTCGAGTACCTGCCGTCGATCCACGACGCCGTCGAGTTGCTCGTGCAGGAGGCCCTCGGCCGCGCCGGCGGAAACCAGACCATCGCGGCGCGCCTTCTCGGCGTCACGCAGTCGGCGCTCAGCAAGCGACTCAAGGCGGCGAGGGGAACCCCGTTCTCGTAGTCCCAAGCGCCTGGGCGCACGGTGCGGGACAACGCCGCGCCGTCGAATGGCCATGAGGCGGCTCATGGCCATGAGCGTTCTCATGCGCATCGCAAGGGTCCGGGATCATGTGCTCAAACAGCTCGGATCTCCCGAACGGCCGGCCATCGACATGAGCGCGCTCATGCCCTTCGCCATTCCGATCCCGCGCCGCGAATTCCCGTCCCCTCGGGGTATTGGGCCCGCTCGCCGAGGCAGCTGCGCCCGGCACTCCCCTTGCTCTCTCGGCAGAGCAGCACCGGGGCGCTTCCCCGGAGCGCGCGGAGGCCGACATGGCGATGTTCTGGATCCAGTTCTTCCTGGTGCTCGGGGCCATCCTCCTCGGCATCCGCCGCGGTGGCGTTGCGCTCGGCATGATCGGCGGGCTCGGTGTCGCGGTGCTGGTGTTCCTGTTCCGCGCCGCTCCCTCCGAACCGCCCATCGCCGTGATGCTCATCATCCTCGCCGTCGTCACGGCGTCAGCGACCCTCCAGGTCGCCGGCGGCCTCGACTACCTGGTGCAGCTCGCCGAGAAGCTCTTGCGGGCTCATCCCCGGTACGTCACCCTGCTCGCGCCGCTCTGCACGTTCGTCCTCACGATGTGCGTGGGGACGGGCCACGCGGTGTACGCGCTCCTCCCGGTGATCGCCGACGTGGCGATCCGCACCAAGACCCGGCCGGAGCGCCCGATGGCGATCTCGAGCGTGGCCTCGCAGATGGCGATCACGGCGAGCCCGGTCGCGGCCGCCGTGACCACCTTCCTCGGCTACTCGGCCAAGATGGGTGCGCCGGTCACCATCTACGACATCCTCAAGATCACGATCCCCGCCGGCATCGTCGGAGTCGTCGCCGCCGCCGCCTGGAGCCTCAACCGCGGAAAGGATCTCTACCAGGACCCGGAGTTCCTGAAGCGGCTCGAGGACCAGAAGTTCCGCGATTCGCTCGATGTCTCGGTGACCACGCTCGACAAGAAGCTCCCCTCGACCGCCAAGCTGTCCGTGGCCCTGTTCTTCGCGGGCGTGCTCTTCATCATCCTCCTCGCCTTGCGGGACACCGCTGCGAACGCGGGCTACCAGCTGCCGCGGGTCCTCCCGCTCGTGGACGGTAAGCCGGTCCCCATGACGACCGCGGTCCAGATCGTGATGCTCGCCTTCGGTGCCTTCATTCTGTTCGCGACGAACGTCAAGGCAGCCGATGTCGCGAAGTCGAGCGTGTTCACCGCCGGCATGATCGCGGTGGTCTCCATCTTCGGCATCGCCTGGATGAGCGACACCTTCGTAAGCGCCAACAAGTCGTTTCTCATCAGCAAGGTCGGCAGCATGGTCCAGTACGCGCCCTGGACCTTCGCCATCGCCATGTTCTGCGTGTCCGCCTTCGTGAAGAGCCAGGCCGCGACGCTGACGGTGATGATCCCGTTCGGCATCGCGCTCAAGCTGCCGGCGACGTTGATGCTGGGGTTGATGCCGGCGAGTTATGCCTACTTCTTCTTCGCCTTCTATCCGAGCGATCTGGCCGCCATCAACATGGACCGGACCGGCACGACGCGGATCGGCAAGTACCTGCTCAACCACAGCTTCATGATCCCGGGCCTGATCGGCGTCAGCGTGTCTACGGTGGTCGCTTACACGCTCTCCCGGATAGCGTTCTGATAGCTAGCCAGTCGAACCGATGCCGTGGTCGATCTAACCGCTAGCCAAAGAGCTGGACAGCGAGCCAATCCTGGCCCAGCTCGAGGAGCGCCTCGTCGGAGGCGAGCGCCCGGGTGACGGTGGCGCTCTCCAGGCCGAACCGCGCGGGAAAGCCGGGCTGGGCCACGGACTGCCGGAAGACGTCCAGGTTGTAGAGCGCCATGATGACGGCGTGCACCTCGGCCGTTGACAAGGAGAGCGGCCGTGGCCGTCGAGGGTTCAGGAAGAGCCTCGCCATGCGATTGTTGGCGGCGCGGAACGCGTCCAGGCCCTGGGTTCGCGTCCAGTCTTCGACCGTGAGGCCCTGTGGCGCGCCGAAGCCCATGCAGCGCGCGTTCTCGTCGGCGATGACGAAGAGCTCGCTGGGTTCACCTTCGTCCTCGAGTCGTACCGCCCTCGCCAGCGGATAGATGCGACAGCAGGTCGGGCGGTGGGAGTAGACTCCGCACCCGGCGTCCCGGACGAACGGACAGCGACCATCCGCTGCGAGCTTCAGGCGGAGTGTGGGCCAGCCGGAGCTTGCCTCGATCTCGAGCTCGACGTGGTTGGCCAGGAACTCGTCCGAACGGCAGCCGAGCCCGCGCGACAGGCGCAGGACATCGTAGGGAAGGAGCGACAGGCGCTTGTTGCGACAGCACGAGTTGAAGCAGGCGAGGCCTGGGTGACAGCGAAAAGGTAGCGCCTCACCGGGGCTCAGGCGGCGCCCCGAGAGCTCAGCCTCCGACTCGATCATGGTTTCTCATTAAACCAGATTGAACGCCCGGAGCCCAGCCACGCGAGGTGCCGCCCGTACCCGGGAGGGTGAGCGCCGGGCGGCTCACGTCGCCCGGCGCACCCGCCACGACCCTACTCGGACTCGGAGATCCCGCGATCGCCCAGCGGCTGCACGGGCCGTGCGTTGTGTGGATAGCGCTTCGCGAAGGTGGCCACCTGCTTCTTCGAGACCTCCACCGGCGTCTTCAGCACGAACCAGGTCACGCCCTCGCTGCAGGGCGGCGTGGTGAGCGAGCCGGTGAAGGTGTAGTAGGCGCGGTCTGTTGGCAGCAGCTTCGACGGGTCGACGGTGATCGCGCCGGGCAAGCTCTCCCCGTGGCCCCTGGGGATGGTCTTCCACACCTCACCTACCAGGGTGCTCGCGGCCCCCGGCTGGAGCAGGACGCCGACCACCGCCAGCTTGCCGTCGGCGGCCTGGTGCACGAGGTGGGCGTCCATCGCAAACGCCTTTCCCTTCACCTTCTCCTCGCTCGGCCTGTGGAAATGGAACTGAACGAGCTCGAACACCTTGTCGCCCACGGTGATGTGGTTCCCCGGCGGGAGCTTCACCTGGATGGTGTGGCCGTTGTCCACGACCGTCGCGGGCGAAGGCTTGTAGGCGAACGCGATCGGAGCGAGCTGCGCCTTCCTGGCCGCGATGATGTCGATCGGAGTCTGGCGCTGTCCGAGCTTGCACGTCTCGAACCCCTTCTCCTCGCCCCAGTGCGCCGGTCCGTGCTCTCCCTCGTAGGTCCAGTGCGCGTGCTCCTCCGCGCCAGAGGGCCCGGCAACCAGCCACAACACGGCGGCCACGAATGCGCACCCGGCGCGCGCGGGTGCCACGGAGCGGCTGAGCTCTCTCTTCATGAACACTCCCTATGGGATGGGGTTCGACCCTTCTAGAGCATCCGGGAGTACGCGAACACCCGCGGAGGGGTGGTCAGCCCGTCCGGGAGGTCGTGGGGATTGCTCACCTCACTGATTCTCGGCGAATCAAGCGCCGCCGATCCTCAGGACGATCTTGCCGAAGTGTCGGTCCTCTTCCATCATCCGGTGCGCATCGGCCACCTGGTCCATCGGGAAGACCTTCTCGATGCGCGGTACGATGGTGCGATCGGCGAATCTGGGAAGCACCCGCTGCGCGAACTGGGCGACGATCTCCCCTTTTTCGGCGACCGGCCGGGAGCGAAGCACGGAACCTATGATCGCCTGTCGCTTCACCATCATCAGCGCCAGGTTGAGCTCGGCCTTGATGCCGCTGGTCACACCGATGACCACCAGCCTCCCCTGGTAGGCCAGGGAATTCATGTTGGGAGCCAGGTACTTGGCCCCGACATGGTCGAGGATCAGGTCAACTCCTCTCTTGTTCGTGAAAGCCTTGACGAGATCGGTGAAATCCGGGGTTTCCTTGAAGTTGATGAGCTGGTCAGCGCCCAGCGCCCTGACCCGATCCATCTTCTCCGGAGAGGTGGTGACGATCAACTTGCAGCCGGGGGTGAGGGCCCGGCACAGCTGGATGCCAGCCGTATTCACGCCACCGCCGCCGCCGTGGAGCAGGGCAGTCTGCCCATCCCGAAACTCGCCGATCAGGAAGATGTTGAGAAAGGCGGTGATGTAGGACTCGCAGACGCACGCCGCTTCCTCGAACGTCATGGAATCGGGAATGGGTATGAGATGGTCGGAATAGGCCACTGCGTATTCGGCGTAGCCCCCGCCACCCACCAGGGAGATGACCCGGTCCCCAGCTTTCCAGCCGGTGACGCCAGCGCCCAGCTCCTCGATGATCCCGGAGACTTCCAGTCCCAGGATCTCCGAGTCTCCTGGCGGTGGGGGATACTTTCCTTCCCGCTGCACCAGGTCCGGCCTGTTTATGGACGTGGCCATGACCCTGATCAATGTTTGGCGTTCCGTGGGCTTCGGTGTCGCCGCCTCGCCGAGCTTCAGGACTTCACGACCGCCAAATCCAGTGGTCAGCACCGCTTTCATCCGAATCCCTCCGTTCGTGTGCACCCAGACGAAATCGTCGCGCGGCTCGACGAGCCTCTGGTCACCATTGGCGTCGCAGCAAGGCTCCAGCCCGAGCGGGTTCCGCTGTCAGGACGTTCCGCGCTTCCGCGGTGTGCCAGGGGCGCTCGCCGACGGAGGTCGCGCCACCTCGGCGAGTCGCCTCTCCGGGGTCGCAGCCTTCTTGGCGATCGTCGCGCAGTCAGCCGGGACCGCCCCCTTGCAGCGGGCGCGGTCGAGCTCGGCCCAAGCACGCTCGATCTCGTCGAGGAGCCTCGGGGCGATGCGCTGGGCAAGGGCGGAGTGGAGCGCGCCCTCCTCGCGGATGATGCGGCGCCACTCGGCCAGCTGGGCCTGGGTGATCGACATGGAAGGAATCCTAGGGGCTGCATCTGACACCACTACAGGAGGGGCCGCAAGGTTTTTGCGGCGGAGACTGGTCAGCCCGCAGGCCTGCAACCCGTAACCCGTGGCCAAAACAGCGAAAGGAGGATCAAAGGTTGAGGCGTAGGGCGAGCCCGAGGTCCACGGTCTGGGCGCCGATGGAGACGCTGGGGCTGCCGGTCTCGCCGAGGTTCGGGAGGTTGATCCCGAGCCGGAACTCGCCGTCGCTCGTGCCCAGGTGGCCCTGCACGTAGACCTCCAGCGTCAGGTAGGTGAGGAACGTCATCGACCAGTCGAAGCGCACGAGCGAGCTCTGGTCCGAGAGGTTCGAGATGGCCGAGAGGGTGAACGTGTGGAGGTTCCAGCCCCCGGGCTTCGTAAGCGAGAGGTACGCGCCCCCGTAGTGCCTGCCGAGGTAGAACGACGTGAACGCATTGGCCAGGATCAGCACGGGATAGAGGGCTCGCTGGTCGTTCACGTAGCCGTTCGAGTTGTAGAAGTACTCGAAGCCAAGCGTGAACGAGTCCTCGTCCGAGTACTTGTGCGACCACTCGGCGGCGAGCACCGCCGCGGGTCGGACGCCGCTCGGTTCGTAGGGCCCAAAGGAGGCCAGCGTCCCTCTGTAGAGCGTCACGTCGGAGGACTTCCGGAGCGACAGCTCCCCCTTGAAATCGATCTCCCACAGGCCCCCCGACACGTCGACGCCCAGCCGTGGCCGCATCCCACGCTGCGCCACTCCGTCGACGCCAAATTCCCAGGAACCGAGCACGAGCTCGGCGCGGCCGCCGCCGCCCACGCCGGCCAGCTGGTTCGAGGGAGTCCCCGCCGGGGTCGTGGTGGTGGATCCCGCCGGTACGGCGACGCTCGTGATGAAGGTGGTGGCGGCCTGCGTGACGAGCGGCTCGAAGACCACGACCCCGGTGATGCTCCACCCGTACCTTTCCCACGGGAGGTTCACGCGGGCCATATAGGTGCCGGTGCGTGCGTCGAAGACGGTGAGCGGGTCGCGGCGCACGGCGTGGAGGTAGTCGGTAGGGTTCCAGAACCGGCCCACACCCCACTTCACGTGCTGGCGCCCCAGTGTCACGAAGGCCGTCCTTCCCAGATCGAAGCTCAGCCAGAGCTGATCGAGGAGGACCTGCGGGTTCGGCGGCGGTGCCTCCTCGGAGGCGAGGCCCGTCGAGCTCGCCGTCTGCGTGGGATCGAAGAACATGCGCCCCAGCACGAACCCGCGCACGCGGTCGAGCGGCCGCGCGTCGAGGAAGATGTCCGTGAGGGCGGGAGCGGTGAGGGTCCACTGCGAAGGTGGCGTGTGCTCGCGCGCGTTGACGTTCGAGCGGAGATAGAGGAGGCCCCCGATCTTGAGGGGGTCGTCGGTCCTGCCCAGCACGCTCGAGAGGCGATTCTCGACCCCGGGCTCGCCCTCGAGCGTGCGCGGCCCGCCGCGTTCGGCCTCGGCCGCCGGCGACGCGGGCGTAGCGGGCTGCGCCCCGGCTGGATTCGGCTGGTCCAGCG
>MEMX01000011.1:0-378 GCA_001768075.1 Anaeromyxobacter sp. RBG_16_69_14
ATCGTGATCACCGCCGCCGAGAACGCGTTGAACACGACGCCAACGAGGAGGGCCGCCTCCGGGACCAGGCGGCCCTGGATCCGCCCCAGCGCGAAGACCAGCACCGTGGCGCCGGCCGCGCCCGCCACCGATCCGAGGGCCACCGGCGAGGCGGATGCGAGCACGGCGGCGCCCGGTCCCAGGAGCTGCGTGGCCGCGTTGGCGGCCACGAGGACGAGGCTACCGCCCAGCGCGGCCCCGCCAGACACGCCGAGCACGAACGGCTCGGCGAGCGGGTTCCGGAGCAGCGCCTGCAGGGCGGTTCCGGCGGAGGCGAGCGCGCAGCCCACCACCGCGCCCAGGAGCGCTCGCGGAAGTCGCAGCTCGAGGAGGATGGCG
>MEMX01000011.1:397-1268 GCA_001768075.1 Anaeromyxobacter sp. RBG_16_69_14
CCCGCCAGCGCGCGAGCGAGCGAGATCGGCTGCGCCCCGAGCAGGCACGAGAGCGTGAGCGCCGCGGCGACCGTCGCCAGACCCAGGATGAGGACCGCCGCGAGCCGGGCGGCCTTCACCGCCGCGTGGCCTCCGGGTGAACTGCCGCGAACAGCCTGTCGAGCGCGCGCACCAGGCGTGGCCCTGGCCGGAGGACGTCGTCGTCGGCGAGCTTCACCAGCCGACCACGCCGCGCTGCAGGGATGGCCGCGAGGTTTCCTTCGCCGCCCGCGTGCTCGAGGTAGGCGGCATCGATGACGACGTCGGGGTCGTCGGCCAGCGCCTTCTCGAGCGGGTACACCGGCCACGGGCGCGTCCCCTTCACGACGTTCTCGGCGCCCGCGATGCGGATGAGCTCGTCCGGATAGCTGCCCGGGCCAGCCACCACGAGCGGCTCGCGCCCGACCACGAGGAGCGCGCGAGGGCGCCGCAGCCCGGCCGTGCGCGCGCGCACCCGGCCAATCGCGTCCTCGAGCGACCCGGCGAGCAGCTCGCCCGCGGAAGCGTCACCGAGAGCGTTGCCGACGACCCGCGCGGTGGAGATGACGTCCTCCACCCCCACCACGGGCAGCGCGAGCACGGGCACGCCCAGCTCGGCCACCTTGCGGATCGTCGGGAAGGCGCCTCCGTCGGTCACCCACAACGCGAGGTCCGGCCTGAGCGCCACGACCGCCTCCGGGCTGGGGTCGAGGAAGCCGCCGACGCTGGGGAGCCCCTTCACCTCCGGGGCGGTGTCGTAGCGGGTCACGCCCACGATGCGCCGGGCCTGGCCGAGCGCCACCACGACGTCCGTCGCGCTCGGTGCGAGCGACACGATGCGCCGGGGAACGGC
>MEMX01000011.1:1298-3151 GCA_001768075.1 Anaeromyxobacter sp. RBG_16_69_14
CCGCCCCCGGCTACACCGGGGCCGCTGTCGGGCCAGCCGGCGTCGAGCGCCCGGGCGGTTCCGGGGGAGAGCAGCGCGGCGGCGAGGCCGACGGCGGCGGTGGCGATCAGGGGCGACATGCGAGGTCGGCGACGAAGGCGTTTCCGTTGGCGTCCGGCGAGCACAGCTCGGCCGTCGAGAGCTGCTCCGTCGCGGGATCATAGCGGACCACGTCACCCGTGTCGGTGGCGCCGGCATAGATCGCGCCGCCGCAGCTCGCGATCGGCGAGAGCACGTGCTCTGCTGCGATGGGCGCCTTGGCCACGGGTGGGTCGGCCGCGAGGGACACCGGGACGATGGCCATGCCGAGCTTGGACTTGGTCCCGAAGTAGTCGAAGTAGCCGCAGGCCACATGGAGGGTGTCGCCGAGGAGGACGAGGGCGCCCGGATTCCTGCAAGCGTCGCCGAGCGAGATGGCGAGCGGGCCCGAAGCGCCCTGGACCAGGGAGTCGGTCGCGAGGTCCAGCGCCGCGAGCCGCCCCTCGCCCGCAGGCTGGAAGCCGTTGGCGCGGTCCAGGTTCTGGAGCGTGAAGTAGAGCCGCGAGCCCACCCGGAGGAGGCGGAAGGGCGTGGGGCCGGTGGCGGTCGAGGCCAGCGACGGGGGGAGCGCGATGCGCTGCAAGAACTGGCCACACCCTGTCGGAACGCACAGGCCATTCACGCAGGCGCTGCCGGCGTGGGAGGAGCAGTCGTCGCCGGGGGCGCAGGCGGGGGGCGCGGCCGGGCACTGCGAGACGTCCACCACCGCGATCGCGTCGGCGCCGTTCAGCGCGACGTAGGCCTTGCCGTTCGCGAGCGCGATGCCTGCTGGGCCGGTGAAGGCGTCGGTGCCCGCGGGGTCGAGGTGGATCGCCGCCATCACCGTGCCCGACGAGGCGTCCACGACGTCGAGGTTCCCGAGCGCGGCGTTCGAGACGTAGAGGAGCCCTTCGCCTGCGACCACGTACTCGAGATCGGGGAAGGCGCTGGTAGCGTCGATGGTGAACGTCCTCGAGACGCCGACCGGGCTCGGGGCGGGGAGATCGAAGCGCAGCTCCGAGAGCGTCCCGCCGAGGGAGTTGGCGGAGTAGAGCCGGTCGCCCAGCCAGGTGAGCGAGACCGGCCGCGTACCCACGGTCTCGGCGGTCCCGGCCGCGCCCAGGCCGACGGCCTCGACGATCTGGTTCGTGTCGGCGCACGCGAGGTACAGGTCCGATACGCACTGCTGGTTATTGCACCGCTCGCCCGACCCGCAGGACCGTCCGCAGGCGCCGCAGTGCAGCCGGTTCGACGCCAGCTCCACGCAGGCGTGGCCGCATTCCGTCTGACCGGCGGCGCAGGATGCCGCACAGGCCGTGGCGCCGGCGCTGGTGGTGCAAAACGGACTCGCGTCGCCGCAGGCCGCGCCGCAGGAACCGCAGCTCGACGGATCGCTCGCCAGGTCGGCGCACGCGCTGCCGCACGTGGCGAGGCCGCTCGCGCACACGCACTGCCCCAGGCTGCACGCTCCACCTGCCCCGCAAGCGTGGCCGCAGGCGCCGCAGGCGTTGACGTCGGTGAGCACCGCCGTGCACTTTCCGTTGCAGGCCAGCTGGCCCTGCGGGCAGACCGTCTCGCGGCTGCAGGCCGTCAGGGCGGCCAGGGCGAGCGCCAGCATCCAGGTTCTCATGGGTTTCATCCTCGTTCGGGGTTGGCGACGCGGACGGTGAACAGGAACGTACGCGCCGGGAGGGGGTTGCCGAAAGCGTTCACCACGGTTCGATCGTCGAGGAGGTTCTTCACCTCCAGCGAGAGGCGGAGGTCCGGGCGCGCCAGGAGGCGCAGGGATGCGCCGG
>MEMX01000011.1:3294-4056 GCA_001768075.1 Anaeromyxobacter sp. RBG_16_69_14
GGTCCCTGCCCACCACCTCCGGCGCGCCGCGCAGCGTCTCGCTCGAGAGGAGGGTGTAGGCCACCGTGCCACAGAGACCGAGGAGCCGCGGCGCCGGCGCGCTCGCCGCCTCGATCTCGAGGCCGCGGATGCTCGCCTTGCCGTCGTTGAAGGGTTTGAGGCGCTGGAAGGAGCCGGGCTCGTAGACGATGAGGTCGCGGTAGACGCTCGCGAACCCGCCCGCGCTCACGAGCCCGAGACGCCCCTCGGCCACGATGCCCAGGTCGAAGGTCCAGGCCTCTTCCGAGACCAGGTCCGGGTTCGGCTCGAGGATGCCCTGCTGGAGGAACAGCTCCGCGAAGCTGGGTGGCCGGAAGGAGCGCCCGACACTGGCGCGGGCCCTCAGGGGTCCAAGGAGCCGCAGCGTCGAGCCGAGCTTCCCCGAGAGCCCCGCGTAGTGGCCGATGCGATCGAGCCGGAGCGCGGGCGCGAGGCGAAGCCTGTCGCCGAGGAAGGTCGCGTCCTCGGAGAGCGACACCGCCAGCTCTGGTCGCTCTCGGGTCCCCGCGCCGTCCGCGCTGAGCCGTTCCAGTCCCGCGGAGCCCGCGACCGTCAGCGTCCCTCCGCGATGCAACCACTGGACCTCGCCGCGCGCGGCGCCAGCGCGATCTCGTTGCCGGGAGACGCGCGGGCCGAGTTGCTGGATCTCGACGTCGAGTTTGTCGTACCGGGCCGAGAGCTCCAGCGAGCCGAAGAGGTCGGAGCCGAGCGGCTGGTCGAGGC
>MEMX01000011.1:4065-5457 GCA_001768075.1 Anaeromyxobacter sp. RBG_16_69_14
CGGCGGCGCGCGCGTCCTCCTGCCAGTCGTGAGGGGTCAACGTCGGCCAGCCCGGTAGCTCCCGCCGCCCGCCGGAGACCTGGGCCAGGACGTCGAGGCGGCCGGCGCCGAGCACGTGCCACCCCTTCACCAGGCCGCCGCCCAGCCGGACCACGGCGTTCTTGCGCACCAGGGACTGGGGGGTACCGCCGGTCTCGGGGGTCGGGTCGCTCAGGTAGGGGAAGCTGCCGTCGCTCCCCTCCAGCGTGGCCGCGCCCAGGAGCGCCCAGCGGTCGCCGCCGACGGCCGCGTCACCGCTCGCCGAGAAGGTGGCGAAGGATCCACCGCCGCCCTGTAGCGACCACGCTCCGGCCGCGGCCGGCTTCGTCACCACGTTCACCACCCCGCCCAGCGCGCCGGCCCCGAAGTGCGCCCCCTCGGCGCCGCGCAGGACCTCGATGTGATCGATCCAGGCGCGCGGGATGGAGGAGAGATCGACGCCGCCGCCGGCCGCGGTGTTGAGCGGGATGCCGTCGAGCAGGACCTTCACGCCGTCGGCCGTCGCCCCGCGGATCGAGACGGTGGTGAGGTGGCCGAGGCCGCCGTAGTCCTCTACCGCCACGCCCGGCGCGGTCGCGATGAGCTCGGCGACGCCCTTCACCTCGCCGGCGAAACGCTTCGCCTCCACGACGGTGGCGGACGCGGTGGGATCGGCGGTCACCTCCGTCCGAGGGATCCGGACGACGACCTCCTCCTCTCGAAACGTCGGCGGCTCGGACTCGCCCGCACGCGCGGAGGGCGCGATGGCGCAAGCGAGCGCGCAGGTGGCGGCGGCGATGCCCCGCAGGGCCAGGACGAGTCGGGTCAATTCTCCGCGTCTCCTTCGGACGCGAGAACTTCGCCGGCCGCGATCGCCGCGGCCGGCGCTCGACTCGAAGGGAGGTCTCCTGGCTCCCGGGGCAGGGCGATACGGCCGCCCTTCGCGCCTGCCACCTTACCCTCCGCGAGGTGCGCGGAGGCGGCGACGACTGCAGGCGCCTTCACCCCGGCTACAGTGGCGGGACCGCGCCGGACTTCGACCGGCTTCCCTGTTCCTCCGAGCGGGCTACTGGGCGGACTGGTAGCGCTCCGCCGTTCGGGTTGTCAAGGACGTAGCTGTGAGACGCCCCCTTCGCGAGGGCAGAGGTGCGTCCGGGGAGCGCGCTTGCGTGGTGCCCGCGGCTGTGATTTCGATGCGCCCGCATGGCTGTGCCGGAGTCTTCGGCGAAGGCGATTCGAGGAGTTGCTCGCGCAACCCACGACCTGGCTCGAGGAGCGCAGAGCATGGCGGAACGACGAATCACCCTGATAGGCGGCGGCGCGCGGTCGGGCAAGAGCGCCCACGCCCTCGACCTGGCGCGCCGGCTCGGGCCA
>MEMX01000012.1:0-1423 GCA_001768075.1 Anaeromyxobacter sp. RBG_16_69_14
CCTCAGCTAGCTACGCGTCGAGCGCTTCCCCCCCCCAGACCCCCCCACCGAGAAGCGTCCACCTTGATTCGAATCAACGAAACGAGCCGTTTTCGACAGACGCTCCGCCAGGGTGTTTGCGGCGCCGTCACATTAACACCTACACTCAACTCTCTACGCTGAACTGCTGATCCGTAGGAGAGTCATGTGACAATGAGGTACCCCGTGGACGGCGGGGGCGGACGGAAGTCCGTCTTTCCGGCATGGGCAGGACCCGCAGAACGACTGCGCTTTCTCCTGCCTTACGCCATCCTGGCGCCATCGCGCCACAACGCACAGCCGTGGCTGTTCGAGATCGAGGGGCCGGAGCTGCGCCTCTATGGCGACTGGCGCCGCGCGCTCCGGGTGGCCGATCCGCAGGGTCGCGAGCTCGTCATTGCGTGTGGGGCCGCGCTCTACAACCTGCAAGTGGCGGCCCTGCACTACGGGCACGCTACCTCGGTCGAGATCCTGGCCGGAAGCCGCAAGGATGGGCTCCTGGCGCGCTTGACGCTCGAGGAGCGCCGCCCGCCAACACCGCAAGACGAGCAGCTCTTCGCGGCCATCGGCGTCCGCCGCACGAACCGCTTCGCCTTCGACGCGCGCGAGGTGCCTTTCGGCCTGATCAGCGCGCTGGTGCGCGAGGCGGCGGATCAGGGTGGGTGCCTGCGGGTGGTGGACCGGACGGTCCGGCCTGCCGTGGCGGAGCTGGTCGCAGAGGGCGATCGCCAGCAGTGGGCGAGCGCGCGCTTCCGCTCCGAGCTCGCCACATGGTCGCGCTCCAACCAGGCCAGCGAGACAGACGGGTTGCCGGGATACGCAAACGGCCTCTCCGACTCCGCCTCCGTGCTCCACCGGGTGCTCGTGCGGCTGCGCAGGGGTCTGTCGGCGGAGGAGAGGCGCGACCGCCACTACGCGCTCAACACGCGCGCGCTCCTCACTCTTTGCTCGCACAACGACACCCCGGCGGCCTGGTTCGTGGCCGGCCAGAGCATGCAGCGGGTGCTCCTGCGCGCGGCGGCGAATGGCCTCTCCGCGTCGTTCTTCAGCCAGGCCGTCGAGGTCGCGCCGGTGCGGGCGCGGCTGCGGGAGGCCCTCGGCGAGCTCGGCTTTCCGCAGGTCCTCTTCAGGCTGGGGTTCGGACGCCCGCTGCGCCCCACGCCGCGCCGCCCCATCGAACTCGTGCTGCGCTCGATGTCGACTGGCGCGCAGCCTCAGGCCATCGTGCTGCCGATGGCGGCCGCCAAGCCGTAGAGCCTGGTCCTCTCGGCCCTCCGCGCCAGGGCGAGCGGGTCGATCGCGTCGCGGGCGCGCGGGTGCGAAGGGCGCGCCTCGAGAGAGAAGATCACTCGCAGCCCGGCTTCCTCGATGAGCGCCTCGAGCGCGCCCGGCGGCCGGAGCCCGA
>MEMX01000012.1:1452-8694 GCA_001768075.1 Anaeromyxobacter sp. RBG_16_69_14
ATGCCTCTCCCCCTTCCACGAGGTGCGCGGCGAGCCCGGCGATGAGCCGCGCCAGCACTGTGCCGCCGGGATCGTAGACGGCGCGATCGAGCGGGCTGTGCGGCGTCTCCGGGATCCAGGGCGGGTTGGCCACGATCAGTCTAGCGCGACCAGGCGGGAAGAGGTCCGCCTCGACGGCGTCGATGCGATCGCCGACGCCGAAGCGCGCCGCGTTCTCTCTCGCGCAAACCACCGCGCGCGGGTCGATGTCGGTCGCCAGGACGCGGGCGCCCGCCCTCGCGAGCAGGATGGCGAGCACACCAGTGCCCGTGCCGAGGTCGAAGGCGCGCCAGCCATCAGCCAGACCGCCGCGCTCGGACAGCGCCCTGGCGACGAGATCCACGTATTCGCCCCGCACCGGCGCGAACACTCCGTATCTCGGGTGAACGGCGCCGCCGAGGGCGGGCACCGGCACGCCCCGACGCAGCCACTCGTGAGCGCCGATCGCACCCAGGATCTCCCGCAAGGGCATGAGCGCGGGGCGATCGGGCCCTTGTCCGAAGGCCTCCGAGAGGGGGGCCTCGAGGGAGGGCGCGTGGCGTAGGGGGCTTTCCCAACCAGGGCCCAGGGGGACGGCGAGGCGCGAGAGGACCTCCTGCTCGATCCGCTTCCCCTGACGTTCGGCGCGGAAGAGATCGGCCAGGCCCGGACCGCGCGGTCGAGGTGCCCGCAGGCGCCGCCCCATGGCGGCGAGGAGCTGCCGGGCATTGCGCCAGTCGCCCATCCAGGCGAGCCCTCTTCCCGACCTTGCGCTGTGGAGCGCAGCGTCTGCGGTGGTGCGCTCGTCTGCTGCGACGACGCGCGCCGGGGGCGGCGCGCTCTCCGACCACCAGAGCGCGCGCTTCTCGCCGCCGGGAACGCCGGAGATGGCCAGCTCGGGGCGCGGATGCGAGCTCGACAGCGACATGAGCATCAGGAGTATCAGGAGGGACGGTGACCAGAGCGACAGCCTTCCCCTGAACAAGTATGCGCATTGCAGTGTATGATTCTTCTGCTACTATATACATCGCGATGTCGCTTGCGGATTTGCTCCATGACATGAACCCCGCATGGGGCGATCCAAGAGCCCGTGTTGCCTTGCGATTTTCTGTTCGCAGGGAGATGCACCGCCAGCTCCTGGAACACGTCTCCAGGGACGAGCGAAGAGCCGCAGTGATGGTTGGGCCGCGGCAGGTCGGCAAGACGACCCTTCTGCTTCAGATAGCCGATGACCTCGTCGACAGGTTCGGAATCGCGCCGCCCAACGTCACCTATTTCGATTTCTCGGACGATCGCCTCGCCGTGGAGGGCGTTTCGCCGCGCGATGTCGTCGACTACGCGCCACCAGGTTTCCGGCAGGACCAGCCCCGTTTCTTCCTCTTCGACGAGGTGAGCCGCGGCGCGCGCTGGGCACAGTGGCTCAAGCACGCGGTCGACGCCCACCACGGGCGGTTCATCGTCACGGACTCTGCCTCGACCCTTCTCCGCCAAGGCAGCCGGGAGTCCGGGGTCGGTCGATGGGACGAGTACTCGATCGAAGCGCTCTCGATGCGCGAGTTCCTCGCATTCCAGGCGCTCCCCGGCGAGGCACCCGGGTCGACGTTGACGCGCCTTCCGCAACTGTTCGAACGCTACCTCAGCCTCGGCGGCCGTCCCGAGCACGTGCTCGCCGACTCGCTCATCGAGGCGCGCCGCCGGATCCGAGCCGACACCGTCGATCGCGCGATCGGGCGCGATCTCATTCGGTACGACGTGGACGTGGAGCGCGTCCGAGAGCTGTTCGTCTACCTCGTCACCGACTCCGGCGCGATCTTCGACGCTGCAGCTCGTACGCGCCTCCTTCAGAGGCCTGGTGCCTCCCCGGTTGACCGCCGCTCCCTCGACAAGTGGGTCGCGCTACTCGAAGAGACGATGTTGATCGTGCGCCTGGAACCCTTTGCGCGCGCGGCGACTGGCAAGCTGGCTGGCCGTTCGTACCCGAAGCTCTACGCCTCCGATCACGGGCTCGTCGTGGCCTTCAGCGGGATCGCCGAGCCGCTCGAGGACTTCAACGTGCGAGGGAGGGCCCTCGAGGCAGTGGTGTTCCAGCATCTGCGCGGATGCGTGGAGCACACGGACCTGGCGCTGTCTTACGCGCGCGACAAGCAGGGCACGGCAGAGGTGGACTTCGTTGTCCACGACGGCCCAGGTGTGCATGCGCTGGTGGAGGTCACAGGGGGAAAGGATCCGCGCAAGAAGCTCGAGCAGGTATCCGCGGCCAGCCGCGATCTCAAGGCCCGCAGGTCTATCATCGTCCACGGCGGCCTGGAGGAACGTCGCGAGGGCACCGTCTGGCTTGCTCCAGCCCCTTCGTTTCTGCTCGCCACGTCCGATTGGATCGGAGGCGCATGATGGAGTGGCCCCTCGGAGGGCGAGAGAGTCTCAAGACGGAGTTCAAGCCTGCCGATGCGCTCCGGGACCCCGCGAGCATCGCGCGCGAGGCCGTCGGCTTCCTCAATGCCGAAGGCGGCGAGATCTGGATTGGCGTCGGAGAGAGCGGTGGCGTCGCCGACTCGATCGAGGCGATCCCCGATCCGGAGAAGAAGCGGGACCGTCTGCAAGACGCGCTCGTCGATCTGGTCGAGCCCTCGCCCATGATCGGCAGGGAGGTTGCCGTCGACGTGGTCCGGTTCCCTGCTGATCCGATCCAGGGTCTGCTGCGCGTTCGGGTGTCCCACGGACGGCGGCCCCCGTATGCGCTCTTGCGCCGGACCATGCGGGCGTACCTGAAACGAACGGGAAGCAGAATCCGCCCCATGACGCGCGAAGAGCTTGCCGCAGCATTCACCCAGCGCTCAGGTGAGGTGGACCTCGCAACGGAGGTCGTGCGAAGGCTGGAGGCCGATCTCCAGAAGTGGGCGGAGGACGGATTCGCCGGACTCAAGGTGCTCGTGCGCGCCGCAGCGAAAGTGGTGCTGGCGCTGGAGAGGGAGACCCTCGAACCGCTGCTCCGAAATCCAAGGTTGACCGGCAACCGCCCCCTGGGCTGGAACTTCACGAGCAACAGCGCCGAGCTTCGCCCTTTCCACCCGGACGGTTGTCGGCTCGGGAAGGAAGGCTCGGCTCAGTGGATGTCGATCTGGGCGCGTGGAGACCTCGAGTTCAGTGCCGCCCTCGATCGACTTCACTGGCAAGGTCAGCCGAAGACGCTCTGGCCGCACGCGCTCCTCGAGTTTCCTGCCTCGGTGGTGCGGCTGGCTCGCACGCTGTACGCGAAGTGCGCGGAACCTCCGGAGCACATCGCACTCGGTCTGGGTCTCTTCCAGGTCAAGGGATGGACGCTCGCGCCACGCTCTCCCGCCTCCATCGGGTACCAGATGGCGAACCCGGAACCCTACACGGAGGAGGACCACTTCCTCGGAGTACCCGTGGTCGTGCGCTGGGCTGACCTCGAGGGCTCGGCAGACCGTTGCGCCTATCTCCTGGTCCGTCAGGTCTACCAGGCCTTCGGATACGAAGACTCGGACATCCCGAGGGAATACGATCGAGACACGGGACAGCTCAGATTCCCCGGATGATCCCGTGGGCTAGCACCCGCGCGGGGCGTGAACGCCGAACGTCAGCCGCGCGATGAGCCAACGGAGACGAACGAGGATCTGCGCGGAGCGTTGAAGTCCGTACATCGTGTGCGGCGGAGTTTTCGGACAGGTCGCCGACATGAGGCGTGGCCGACCCAGGGTCGATCGCGCCGGAGCAAGCAGCCAAGGGCCCCCAGCGCTATCCGTACCAAGACCTGCGCCAAGTACAGCATCTCCCAGGTCAGTGACCACCTTGCTGCGCCCAAGGCAGCTGGAGTCTTTCCTGTGCCGTGATCATGCCAATTGACGGACTGCGGCGTCAAATACAGATTGCATGACCAATAAACCCACATGGGTACGTGCTGGTAGTGAAGGGCGACCAGGCGTAGTCTGCTCTCGGAAGGTGGAGCTCGGAGGTGCGCCGTGGCCTCGCTTCATTTTGAGCGGCTACTCGCTGGCAGTGCATTGCTCGTGCGGTACGAAGGCTTCCTGGACGCTGCTGGATCGCGTCGATTGATGCAGATCTCGGGATACTTCCCGAAGTTGGCGAGGCTCACATCGATCTCGGCGCGGCGCGCGTCTCGCAGGACGCGGTGCTGGCGCCGCTGGTGTCTCTGCTCATTGAAGCGCCAGGTCGGGTGCTGCTCCAAGGGCTCTCGCGGCACCAATATTGCCTATTGCGTTACTTGACCGCTTCGCAGGTCAAAGAGGAGGCCGGCGTGGGTCTTGCGCCGAACGCGTGAAGGACGCGTGTTCACGAGTACGGGCTACTCGCGAGCAGGTCAGAAACATGCTTCCACGGACAGTGAGAATCGTTCTGATTCTGCTTGCAGACAGGAATTCCTCGCGCTCACCTGCCCAACAACTGTGACCTGCAGAAACGATCGGGTGATCGGGTGCCTTACCCGTACTCATGCGGCCGCAGCCAAAGTCCGCACGCTGCTCGGGAATTTTCAAGCGCTTGCTCAGGTAACTGCGTTCATGGAAGTCGTGCCACCAGGATCGCATCCAGCCTGGACCCAGCTCCTCACGGGGGGATCTGCCATCCAGCCGGCTTTCCTGGCCGCCCGCATGTTCATTGTGTGCTGCCAGATAAGGCTCGTGCAAGCGAAGCAGGACCCCGCGGAACTCTCACGATGTGCGCTTCAGCTGAGGGACCTGTACGCTGCAAACGCCGGTAGCGCAAGCGCGTGGTGCGACCTGGCAGCGCTCTTCAGAAAGGCGCCGGCTGAACCGCGACAGGAGGGGGCAAGTTCGAGGGCCAAGGTACCGGCGGCGCAGGAACAACGGCCGAGCCGGCACCAGATTATCGCCGAGTACGGGGACGCCGTAGCGCGGGCTGAATCCCTTGCACGCTTTCCGCAGGAGGCCCCCGATCCCGTACTCCGCGTGGCAAGTGACTTCACCGTCCTATACGCAAACGATGCAGCACTCTCTGGTCTGCGCGACCTCGGCCTTGAGCCTGCCCTCCCCGCCCCGCCGTCACTCTCCGAACTGGCCCGCCGCGCTCTCGCAGAAGGGAGAGCAGTGGGAGAGGTATCCGCCGGCTCCAGTGTCTTCTCACTGAGCGCCGTCACCGTTGGCAGCGAGGTGAGCATCTATGCGCACGACATCACCCTACGCGTGAACGCTGAGAGGGCCCTGCGCGACAGCGAGCACAGATTCTACACCGTTTTTCACCAGTCGCCGTTCGCGAACGGATTCACGAACCTGTCGGACGGCACGTTTGCAGACGTAAACGACGAATGGGTGGACCTGTTCGGCATCCCCCGTCTGGAGGCGGTGGGGAAGACATCGCTCCAGCTCGGTATCATGGCCGACCCGGAGAAGCATGCCCGCCTTTACGAGGAGGCTAGGGCCCGCGGGTCGGTACACGTCGAGATGAGCTACATCACCCGAACAAGAGGCATCCGCATCGTCCAGCTCAAGGCCCACACGGTGACTATGGGTGGAGAGCAGTACCTGCTCGGCGCGCTTCAAGACATCACCGAGCAGAAGCGTGCCGAGGAATCGCTTCGCCAGGCAAACGAACGACTCCGCGAATCAGACCGCCGCAAGGATGAGTTCCTTGGCATGTTGTCGCACGAGCTGCGCAACCCGCTCGCCCCCATCCGCAGCTCGGTGCGAATCCTCGACCGCGCGGACCCGGCCAGCGACCAAGCCAAGCATGCGCTTACGATCATCGCGAGGCAGGTCGACCACCTGGCGCGCCTTGTCGATGACCTGCTCGACGCGAAGCGCATCTCGACGGGGAAGCTACGGCTCGACATGGCCCCGCTCGACCTGAAGCAAGCGGTCCGCGAGACGTTCGAGGACATCCGACCGGTGTTCATGAACCGCGCCGTATCCCTGGACTTGAATCTCCCGGAGCAAGCGGTGTGGGTGAATGGGGACCGCACCCGGCTTGCGCAGGTCGTGGGCAACCTTCTCCAGAACGCCGCCAAGTTCACGGACGCGGGCCGTCACGTTTCGGTGACTGTCGAGAGCGGCGGGGGCCAGGCTTCCATCCGTGTCCAGGATGACGGCATTGGGATTCCGCCCGAGATGGTCGGCGCGCTGTTCGAGCCGTTCGTCCAGGCCGACAGGACGCTCCACAGGACCACCGGCGGTCTCGGGCTGGGGCTCTCGCTGGTGCGGGGCATCACAGAGCTTCACGGGGGCGCGGTCGCCGTCAGAAGCGGTGGCGTCGGGAAGGGCGCCGAGTTCGTCGTGACGCTCCCCACGACGGAGCCCACGACGGAACCAGTCGCCGCCACCAAGGGCCAGGCGCCCGCACCGCAGACCGGAGCGAAGTGCCGTGTGCTCATCATCGAGGACAACGTGGACGGGGCCGAGTCCCTTGGAGAACTCATCCGAATGGTCGGCGGCCACGAGGTCCACCTCGCGCGCGACGGCTCGGCGGGCATCGCAGCAGCCCACCAGCACGCGCCCGACGTCATACTGTGCGACATCGGTCTGCCGGTCATGGACGGGTACGAGGTGGCGCGCCGGATTCGTGCCAGCGCGGTGGCGCCCGGGGCGCGCCTGATAGCCATCAGCGGCTACGCCTTGGCGGAGGACATCGACCGGGCCGTCCGCGCCGGGTTCGACTACCACATCGCCAAGCCGCCGGACATCGACAGGGTACTGGCGCTCGTGGCGGAGGCCCCGAGTTGCAGAACGTGTGCACCCGTGCCGGATGGCATCGCGACAGGCCACCACGAGGTGGACTCGCAGCATGCTTCGCTTCTTGGCGCACTGGCGCGGCTGCGCGCGGCCAAAGCCGAAGCAGTCTGGGAGTCGTTGAGGTTCTTGCAGCAGTACACGGAATCTCACTTTCAGTACGAAGAAGCGCTCATGGAGGACGTGGGGTACCCGGACTTTGCGGCCCATAAGCAGCGCCACGAGGACTTCCTGCGTCAGATGAACGCGCTCCAGGAAGGGCTGGAGCGCGATGGCGCGACGCGCGAGAGCCTGGGCACACTTGCTGACACTGTGGGGGCTTGGGTGGTCGAGCACGTCCTCGACCGGGACCGCCACCTGGCCGAGTTCATCCGCAGCCAGGTGCCCGGCCAAGCATCCAATAGCCTGTAACGGCTATGGGGTGACCTACCCCGGCTACTCGACAAGAAGGCATGACGGCTCCCGGGGAGGCGGAGGGAGCCCGTAGGGCGACCGCAGCATCCCC
>MEMX01000012.1:8780-14177 GCA_001768075.1 Anaeromyxobacter sp. RBG_16_69_14
CGGCTCCCACTCACAGCACATACAAGACTGGCTCCGCCGAGGTGCACGAAATGGCGCTACTGCGTCGAGCCGGCACCGGTTTCCCGGTGCTGGCGACGAGGCTGTGCTTACATACTGGATCATGTCTTCCGAGCAAGATCGACGCGGCGGAGCGCCTTTCCTCTCCCCGGCGGAACACGCGCTTCGAGGTCTGGGCCCGAATGGCGAGCCGGAACTACCCTCGTCCGGAGCCTCGGGCGGGGCCTCCCGGGACGGGGGCTCTTCCGGGGCCTGGGGACCGAGCTTCTCGAACCTCGGTTTCGTCGAGAAGCTCTATTTCGACTACTTGTCGAACGCTGACGCCGTCGATCCGACGTGGCGCACTTACTTCGACGGCCTGCCGCGCGTGGCGCCACCACCCGAAGGGCCGTTCGCCGCGCACCCCGCCGGGGCTGTGCCCCTGTTCCCGGACGGCGGACGGGCGGCCGCCGACGCGGAAGTCCTGCAATACCGCGTCGATCGCATGGTGGAGGCGTATCGCGAGCGCGGCCACGTGCACGCCCGCCTCGATCCCCTCGGCCTCGAGCGGCGCAACACCGAGCCGATCGCGCCCGCCGCGTTCGGGCTCGGCGAGGCCGATCTCGATCGCGAGGTGCTGGTCACGACGCGCTCCGGCCCGACCACAACCACCCCGCGCGATCTGCGGTCGCGCCTCGAGGAGACGTACTGCCGTTCCCTCGGGGTCGAGCTCGGCCACCTCCACGACGTCGAGCTGCGCCGCTGGCTCGAGGATCGGATGGAGCGCACCGGGAACCACATCACGCTCACCCCCGACGTGGAGCGGTTCCTCCTGCGCAAGCTCACCGAGGCGGAGCTCTTCGAGCGGTTCCTCGGGACGCGCTTCCTGGGCGCGAAGCGGTTCTCCATCGAAGGCGCCGAGGGGCTCGTCCCCCTGCTCGAGCTCGTCATCGATCGCGCGGTCGGGCACGGCGTGAGGGACATCGCCATCGGCATGGCGCACCGCGGGCGCCTCAACGTGCTCGCGAACGTGCTCGGGAAGCCGGTCAAGGAGATCTTCGCCGAGTTCCGCGACCGGGCCATCGTCTCGTCCGGCGGCGGGGACGTGAAGTACCACCTCGGTTACCAGGGGGAGCACGCCACCCTCGAAGGCGCGCCGGTGAAGGTGTCGCTCGCCTTCAACCCGAGCCACCTCGAGTGGATCAACACGGTGGTGCAGGGGAAGGTCCGCGCGCGCCAGGACCGTACCAAGGACCTCGACCGCTCGGGCGTCATGCCCATCCTCATCCACGGCGACGCGGCCTTCGCCGGCCAGGGCATGGTGGCCGAGTGCCTCAACATGGCGCTCCTCGATGGATTCACGGTAGGTGGAACGATCCACGTGGTCGTGAACAACCAGGTGGGCTTCACCACCTCGCCCCGGGACGCCCGCTCGACCTTCTACGCCACGGACGTCGCCCGCATGCTGCAGATCCCGGTCTTCCACGTGAACGGCGAGGACCTCGAGGCCATCGCGCAGGCGGTCCTCCTGGCGGTGGACTTCCGGCAGCGCTTCCACTCCGACGCCGTCCTCGACCTCTGGTGCTACCGCAAGTACGGGCACAACGAGGGCGACGAGCCGGCCTTCACCCAGCCGATCATGTACCGGACCATCGGCAACAAGCTGACGCTGCGCCAGCTCCATGCCGCGCAGCTCGTTCAGAAGAAGGTGATGTCGCAGGAGGACGTCGACGCGATCGAGGCCGACTTCAAGCGCAAGCTGGAGGAGGCCTACTCGGCCTCGGCGGCCATCGCGGTTTCGCCCGGCCCGCCCGTGCTGGAGGGCGTGCGGGCGCGCTATCGCGGGGGCGCCATCTATGGGCCCTCGGCCCAGATCGCGACCGCGGTGGCGAAGGATGTCCTCGCCGAGGTGGGGCGCGCGCTCACCACCGTCCCGCCCGGCTTCGCCGTCCACCCCAAGATATCGAAGCTCCTCGAGGGCCGCGCGGAGATGGCCGCCGGCAGGCGCCCGGTGGACTGGGGCATGGGCGAGACGCTCGCCTACGGAACGCTGGCCTGGGAAGGGGTGCGGGTGCGCCTCACCGGCCAGGACACGCGCCGGGGCACCTTCAGCCACCGGCACGCGGTGCTCTTCGACCAGCACACCGGGCAGCCGTACTCGCCCCTGGCGCACCTCCGCGACGGACAGGGCGTGGTCGAGGTTCGCGACAGCCCGCTCAGCGAGGCGGGTGTCCTCGGGTTCGAGTACGGCTACAGCCTGGAGATGCCGGACGGCCTCACCATCTGGGAGGCGCAGTTCGGCGACTTCGTGAACGCCGCCCAGGTGATCGTCGACCAGTTCCTCTCGTCCTCCGAGGCGAAGTGGAACCGGCTGTCCGGCTTGACGCTGCTCCTGCCGCACGGGATGGAAGGGCAGGGGCCAGAGCATTCGTCGGCGCGCCTGGAGCGCTTCCTGGAACTGTCGGTGGAGGACAATTGGCAGGTCATGAACCTCACCACGCCGGCGCAGATCTTCCACGCCCTGCGGCGGCAGGTGCTGGCGCCCTGGCGCAAGCCCCTCGTGATCATGTCGCCGAAGAGCCTGCTGCGGCATCCCGAGGCCGTGTCGTCGCTGGCGCAATTCACGGATCGTGGATTGGAGTGCTTCCTCCCCGACGAGGTGGCCGACCCCGCTGCGGTGACACGGGTCGTGCTCTGCTCGGGCAAGATCTACTACGAGCTGGCGGCGGCGCGGGTGGCGCAGAACGCGCGAGGCGTGGCCATCGTGCGTGCCGAGCAGCTCTACCCCCTGAACACCGACACGCTCCTCGCCATCCTCTCGCGCTATCACGAGGGCTGCGAGGTGGTATGGGTCCAGGAGGAGCCGCGCAACATGGGCGCATGGGAGTTCATGAACCTCCACCTCTCGCCGCTCCTGCGGGGCTGGTGCGATTTCTCGTGCATCTCGCGACCACCCTCCGCCAGCCCCGCCGCCGGGTCCGCGACGCGGCACCGGCTGGAGCAGGAAGGCCTCGTGAACCAAGCGATCAGCGTCTCCGCGCGCGTTGCGGTCGCCTAGCGATGCCGCATTGGGCCGAGGGCAGGGCTCCGCTGTTCGCGAGGCGGGGCTCGTCCGATACTGGTAGGGGTGCGTACGGCGGGGGCTTGTCCCCCGCAACGGGGGAGGGCGACATGGCGATCGAGCTCAGGGTCCCCGCGCTGGGGGAGTCGATCACGCAGGCGATGGTCGGAGCCTGGCTGAAGAAGGAAGGCGACGAGGTCCAGGCGGACGAGCCGGTGGTCGAGGTGGAGAGCGAGAAGGCCACCGTGGCCCTGCCCGCGCCCGCCACCGGCGTGCTGCGGAAGATCTTGAAGGCGAGCGGCGCCAACGTGGCGGTGGGCGAGGTGATCGGAGAGCTGGAGGCGGGAGCTGCGGCTGCGGCTTCCCCTACCCGGGCCCCGCTCACGACGCCGGCGCCTACCGCGAACCCAGCCCCGACCCCGACCCCGAATACGACCGCGAACACGAATACGACCGCGAACACGATCGCGGCTCCGACCCGGTCCGGCGGTCCCGGCCGCGCCCCGCCCTCCGTCCGGCGCTTGATGGCGGAGAGCGGCCTCGATCCCGTTGCCGTGGGCGGCGGCGCGGTCGTGCGACGCGCCGACGTCGAACGTGCGATCGCGGCGCGCGGCGCGCCCGCCCCGGTGCAGGCGCCCGGCCTGCGCGAGCCCGCTGCCCCCGTGACGCCGGTCGAGCGCGTCGTGCCCGAGACGCCGCGGGAGCGCGTCGTTCCCATGACTCCGCTGCGGCGCACGGTTGCGCGCCGCCTCCTCGAGGCGCAGCAGAGCGCTGCCATCCTCACCACCTTCAACGAGATCGACCTGTCGCGCGTGCTCGCCTTGCGCGAGAGGCACGGCGAGGCCTTTCTCCAGCGGCACGGGGTGAAGCTCGGCTTCATGTCCTTCTTCGTGAAGGCGTCCGTGGAGGCGCTGCGCGCCTGGCCCTCGGTGAACGCGGAGGTGCGCGGGAGCGACGTCGTCTACAAGGATCACTACGCCATCGGGGTGGCCGTCGGCGGCGGGAAGGGGCTCGTCGTGCCCGTGCTGCGCGACGCCGATCAACTCGGGTTCGCCGAGATCGAGAAGCGCATCGGGGAGCTGGCCGGCAAGGCGCGCGAGAACCGCATCACCATGCAGGACCTCGAGGGCGGCACCTTCACGATCTCGAACGGCGGCATCTACGGTTCGCTCCTCTCCACGCCCATCCTGAACCCTCCGCAGTCGGGCATCCTCGGCCTCCACAAGATCGAGAAGCGCGCGGTGGTGGGGCCCGGGGAAACGGTGGTGGTGCGCCCGATGATGTACGTCGCGCTCAGCTACGACCATCGGATCGTCGATGGCCGCGAGGCGGTCTCGTTTCTCGTGCGCGTGAAGGAGTGCGTCGAGGATCCGGAGCGGATGCTGTTCGAGGTTTGACCCGGCTCTCGGCCCTCGTCCAGCGCGTCAGTTGCATCGATAGCTGCGCACGGCCACGCCTGCTTCACTGCGCACCATGTAGACGATGGTGCCGTCGTCGTGCACCGCCAGATCGCGGAAGGTCTCCTCGGGCATGGTGTTGGCGGGAAGCACCGCCACCCCGCGGACCTCGCCGCGCGTACCCAGACACACCACGTGTACGGCCTCGTCGCTCATCTTCCCGGGCTCGAGCTCGCGAGCGACGTGGGCTCCGGCGTAGATGCCGCCCGCGCGGTCGGAGTCGAGGAAGATGATGCTCAGATAGGGGACGCTGAGCGTCACCTGCTGCTGGAATCGCGTTTGACCGGAGGCGCGATCGACCGCGCGCACCCAGAAGCGCCCCGAGGCAGGGTCGATGACCCCCGCCGAGAGCAGCGATCGGCCATCGCGGGTAGGGCGCCCATCGAGCGGGGGACGCTGCTCGTCGACCTTGCCCGTCGTGTCTCCGATGCGGATGAGCTCTCCATGTTCGCTCTCGACGTAGATCCCTTTCTCGTCCGCGAAGAGGCCGGTCGCGCTCCCCCCCTGCTCCAGGCCCTTCCCCGTGATGGGCAGCTCTCCCTTGAGCTTTCCTTCCTTGTCGAAGATCGCCGCGCTCTTGTCGGCGAGCCGGTCCATGACCACGGTGGAGCCGTCGGGAGCCGTGATGATCTCCTGAGGCGAACGCTGCGTGAGCGCGATGGGGTCGAGCGGCCGGCCGTCCTTGTCGTAGCGCGCGATGCGGCCGTTGGTCCTGTCGAGGACGAGGAGTCTCCCCTCCTGATCGAGAGTGAACGAGGAGGGAGCCTCGGGATTGCCCTCGTTCGGGCGGGAGCGGCCCAGCTGCCCTGGACCGCTCCCCCACGTCGCCTGCACCAGCGTGCCCTGCGGCCGAGCCGGCGCTGGCCTCTGGACGCCGGCGGC
>MEMX01000012.1:14202-19189 GCA_001768075.1 Anaeromyxobacter sp. RBG_16_69_14
TCCCTGGAGCTCCGGGCGTCTCTGGAGGTGAGTTCCTGTCCACCGCTCACGGAGGGGCGACCGCCGAGGGCCATCCAGACCAGGATGGCCACGGCCAACCCTGCGAGCACAGCCAAGGGGATCGCTCTTCTCACGCTCACCTCCCCGCGCCTCGCGCGGCGGTGATGCTCGATGCATCGCTCGATCCAGCACGGCTGCACGAGCCTTTCCAGCGAATCGAAGGACTTCGGGCTGGAGGTCGCTGCCGAGAACCCCCATTGACGCCCGGATTCCGGCGTGGAGGACGCTGCCGATCTGGACGAGCCGCATCGCCGATGCAGCATGTCGCGCCGGTGTGACAGACGCCGCGGCCGGAAACCCTGGGACATCGGCGCCCGGCCAGTGGCGCGCTGCGTGCATGCTGGCGCCAGCAACGGGACGCCCTCGGGCCGATCCAATCGCTCGCCGGAGGTCGCTGACCGGGCGGGCGTGGGTCCGGCAGCGCGAAGGGTCGCCGGAGCTGGCGCCCCGGATACCGTTGTTCTTCTGGCGAACGAGCCACGGTGGCCGTGGAGAAATCGAAATCCATGATCAATTCGAACGAGAGAACTGTGCTCCTCCTGCTGGCGACCCTGGTCGCATGCGGTGGAGAAGGCCTGGCGAAGTCCGAGAGCATGAACTCGTCGGCGGACGATGGCATCGCGACCTCGGAGGCAGCGCTGAGCACCGATATCAAGTTCGGCACCCAGCTCCAGACCACCACCGAGCTCAACCTCCGAACCGGCCCCTCCACTTCCTACGCCGTCAAGCTGGTGATGCCCAGCGGAGCGCTCTCCAGGGCGGTACGAACCAGCCCATCGAACGGATGGTACGAGATCAACTATCAGGGTCACGTCGGCTGGTCATCCGGCACCTATCTCAAAGTTGACCAGGTCCCCTCGGGCGCGCGCGACGAGGCGGTGGCTCGCGGGATCAGTGTGTGGGGCTTCTCCTATCGGTGGGGCGGTGGCGCCTGGGACCCCACCTCCCAGTCGCCCGGCGCCTGCTACGGCAGCTGCCCTGACTGCACTCACAGTGGGACGTGGGGCGCCGACTGCTCGGGCTTCGTGGCCAAGGTGTGGGTGGTCCCCCCCAGCAACGCCCCCCTCACCCTCGCCTCTCACCCGTACAACACCAGCAGCTTCAGGAATGGATCGAACTACTGGTCCACGGTCACCCGGAGCAACGCTCTCCGAGCCGACGCACTGGTCTACCACACCAACGGCGCCGGGCACATCTTCCTCTTCACGGGTGGTGATCCATGGAACTCCATGCAGGCGATCGAATGCAGGGGGTGCACCGACGGATGCGTGTACAACACGCGCACCGCGTCGAGCGCCTACATCGCCATCCGCCGCGACGGGTACTGATGGTCTTTGGTGCAGGGCGCGCGCGACCCGCTGCGCAACCACCTCTCGGCACACGGCTCCACAGTGTCGCCCGGTGTGCTCGAGGAGTGCGGCGGCAAGATCGCCGAGGTCGCTCGAAGGGCTGGGATGGACCGCATGTCCATCTACCGCATCGTTCAGCGGCCGATGCTCCGCACACAGCACTGAGGGCTCCCTGTTGGCGCTCGCGGGCCGTTCTTCCTGGCAACGCCCTTCACGTTCGTCGACGCCCCGCCGATCAGCGATCAAGCGCCTCTCGGACGGCCAACCCGAGGGTCTCGAGGGTGTACGGCTTCTTCACGTACCCGGTCGCGCCGAGGCGCTGGGCCTCGCGCACGCGATCGGTCTCCGAGAACCCGCTCACGATGATGGCGCGCTGCGCCGGGTGCTTGCGCAGGATGCGCGAGTACGTCTCGAGGCCGTCGATCCCGGGGACCATGATCATGTCCAGTATGACGAGGTCGGCGCTGCGGCTGGACAGGTACTCGACGGCGGCCTCCCCGCTTGGCACCGCCTCGGTGACGTAGTTCAGCTTTGTGAGGATCCTCTTCGCGAGGTCGCGCTGCTCCGAGACGTCGTCGACGACGAGGAGCGCCTCGCCCCGCCCCACGTACTCGTCCACCGGGACAGTGCCCTCGCGCGCCTCGAGCGATTCGCGCGTGACCGGGAACATGATCTCGATGGTGGTGCCGCGCCCTTCCTCGCTGTCCACGTGGACGTGGCCGCAGTGGTCCTGCACCGTGCCCCACACCACCGCCATGCCGAGTCCGGTGCCGCTCCGGCCCATCTTCTTCTTCGTGTAGAACGGCTCGAAGATCCGGTCGAGATCCTCCTGCGAGATCCCGATCCCTTCGTCCTCGACGCGGAAGACCGCGTACTCGCCCTCTTCCACGTCGCCGTGCTCGTCCGCCGCACGGTCGACATATCGGTTCTCGGTGCGGATGCGCACGCGACCTCCGGCGGGCATCGCCTCGGTAGCGTTCGAGACGAGGTTCATGACGGAGGTCCTGAGATGAACCTCCGAGCCCTTGATGTTGAGTAGATTGGTGTCGAGCTGGACCTCGAACTTGGCGCCAGGGTGAAACGACTTGAGCTTCGCGTGCTGAGGCGATGCCATGCACTCGGCCACGACGTCGTTGAGGTTCAGCACCTTGCGGCTGGTGACGCCGCGGCGCGCGAGCGTCAGAAGGTCCTGGACGATCGCGGCGGCGCGCTTGCCGGAGTCCCTGATCGTCGCCAGCGGCTCGATGAGCTTGTCCTCGGGCGGGAGGTCGATCAGCAGCGCGTCCGGAAGGCTCACGATTCCGGACAGCACGTTGTTGAGGTCGTGTGCGACGCCCCCCGCGAGCACGCCCAGAGCCTCCATCTTCTGCGATCGCGTGAGTCTCGCCTCGAGGTCCCTGCGATCCTCCTCGGCGCGCTTTCGCTCGCTGACGTCCTGGATGACACCTACGGCCTTCCCGGGCTTTCCGTCCGCGCCCCAGGTGAGCTCGACCTTGGCGTGTAGCACGATCGTCTTGCCGTCGGAGGCCCGGCGGACTGGGATTTCCACCTCGAGGTCCTGGCGCGCGCGCACGCGAGCCTCGAGCAGCGATCGAAACGCCTCGTAGTCTGGGATGAGATCCCTCATCACCGTGACCGAGAACACGGAACGCCCGATCCCTACCCCGAGGATGCGGAGGGCCTCCTCGGACCCCCACACCATCTCCGTGGCGAAGTCGTACTCGAGGTTGCCGACGTGCGCGATCGCCTGCGCGCGCTTCAGACGCTCCTCGCTCGCCTTGAGCGCCGCGTTCACTTCCTGCAGCTTGGCGGAGATCGAGGCGAGCTTCGCCGTCTCGGCCCGCAGCTTGTTACGCTCGTTCTCGAGGTTCGTCTGTGAGTGTTCGCGAACCGACTCGTATATGTACGAGAACGCCGAGACGAGGAAGAACGCGGCGCAGAAGCGCAGCTTGAACTCCGGCTCGTAAGCATGGACCGGGACGCGCGTCGGCGCGTACATGACGGTGACGAGCACCCCCAGGATGCCGGAGGTCCAGGCCAGGCCTTCCAGCTTGCCCAGAGTGTAGAAGGCGATGAGCGGGAAGCTGAACACCCACATCATCCTGTTGGCGCCAGTACTGCCCTTCACGGCGAGGAAGACGAACACGAGCCCCAGGAACGCGGCGTTGAGCCGGTAGAGGATCTGCCCCCTGTTCACGAAACGAAAGAGCACGAGGCTCATCGCGAGCCACAGCCCGTAGCTGCAATCGAGCAGGCCTTCGGTGTAGTTGCGGCGGAGGAGGTGAGAGAGGCCGAACGAGAACATGATGGCGGTGCCCGGGACGAGGAGGACCGCGAACAGCCGCCTCTTTCGGATCTCCTCGAACGGAAGACCCGGCTTCTCGAAGAGGCAGCGGCTGACGCGAGCGAGCTTGTCCGTGTGTGACATAGGCCGAGCGAGCTCCGCCTCGTGCGGGCGGACACCAGCCCGATACGCTGTCACGAACCCATCACGATGACCATCCCTCGGCCTCCTCGGCGGCCTGGAGGGCGGCCAGAGTGTCGGCATCGAAGGTGCTCCCTATTGGCTGTTTGCGCTCGCCGTCGTCCTCGAGGCCGGGTCGCACTCGGCTTCCGCCTGCGCGCCTGGGGTCGCACACCCAGACGCCAGGTGCCGGCGGGTGGGATTCCCGTGACGACGTGAATGCGGCGGTCTTCAGGTGCGCGGGAACGATGCGAGCCGACCACGGGCGGCGGCCTCCTGCGGAAGAAGCGCCGCGAGCAGGACCTCGTGCACCGGGACGGCGAGGCGGGCTACGCGGGCGAGCCGCACCACCGCCCCGGTCTGGTCCTCGAGCTCCGAGGGACGCCCCGCGCCGATGTCGCGCTGCATCGACGCGGTCGCCTCGGGGGTCACGCCATCGAGCAATGCGAGCGCGGATCCCGTCGCGTCCGGCGCGAGGCGCACGCCGCGAGCGCGCGCCAGCGTCGCGAGCTCCTCCATCGCGGTGACGAGGAGGGCCCGGGTCTCCGGGATGCCCCGCACCACGCCGAGAGGCGCGCGGGCGACCGCCGAGATCGCGCCCCAGGGCTCGATGAGGAGAAACTTCTCCCAGCTCACCCGCTCCATGTCGGTCGAGAGCTTCGCCTCCGCACCCGCGTGGGAAAGTGCGGCCGCGAGGGCCTCGAGCCGAGCGCTCGGGGCGCTGGCGCGATCTCCCAGCTCACCCACGACGATGCGGGGTACTCCTCCGAGGTGACGGATCACCCCCGGACCCTCGATCCAGGCGAGGACGTTCACGATGCCGCCCGCAACCCGCTCCGATCCGAGCGCCGCGGCGAGGCGGTCGGCCGCCTCGACGCCGTTCTGGAGCGGTACCGCCACTCCACCTCCGGAGAGGAGAGGCGCGAGCGTGGGCGCCACCTCGGCCAGCTGCCAGGCCTTCACCGCGACGAGGACCGCGTCGGCGGGCGCGAGCGCGCCCGGGTCGGCGCCTGTCGCGACGCGCTGCGTGAAGTCACCGAGCGGGGAGCTCACCTGGAGCCCGCGCGCGCGGATCGCCTCGAGCTGCGCTCCGCGCGCGACGACCGACACCTCG
>MEMX01000013.1:0-354 GCA_001768075.1 Anaeromyxobacter sp. RBG_16_69_14
CGGCGACCATAGCCCTCTGGTGCGCCGCCGTGCGGCGGTGCTGCTCGGGTTCACGGCCGGCGAGACGGCGGAGGACGCGCTGGTCGCGGCGCTCTCCGATCGCGATCCAGGCGTGGCGCGCGCCGCCGCCGTCGCGCTCTCCGGCCGCCCCAGCGCTCGCGCCCAGGGCGCGCTGGCGCGAGCGCTCGAGCACCCGGAGCCGGAGGTGCGCAGGGCCGCCGCGCGCGCGGTGAGGCGCTGGTCGGGCGAGGCAGTTGACACGTCGGCGCCCGAGCCCGAACGCCGCTGGGCCGCGCGACGCATCGCGGAGAAGCTGCTCGCGGTGGACGGGGCAGAGCTGCGAAGCGCGGTGAT
>MEMX01000013.1:633-7884 GCA_001768075.1 Anaeromyxobacter sp. RBG_16_69_14
CTCCGCCGCGCTGGCGGAGGTCCGGGCCTCACTGCGCGGCAGCTCCGCCGACGAGCTCGCGGTGGTGCTCTCGCGCGACCGCGCGACGGTGGAGGCCTCCCTGCGCGCGCTCGTGGCGCAGGGCCGGCTGGTGGCGCGCGGTCCCCGCTTCTTCATGAGCTGACCCGAGGACCCTGCCATGGAGAACTTCCGATACAGCCCGAAGCGCTTCGCCCAGATCCTCGGCGCGACCGCGAAGCAGGTCGGCGAGGCGGTCGGCAAGCGCGACGGCTACGGCCCGGAGGACCTGGCGCGGGCGCGGGAGTTGCTGCGCCGGACCCCGGCGCCGCGGCCGGTGCGGGTGCAGCTCTTCCTCAACTTCAAGGGCGGCACCGGCAAGACGAGCCTCTCCTCGTCGTACGCATACCGCCTGGCCGAGCGTGGGCACCGCGTACTCATGGTCGATCTCGACAGCCAGGGGCACGCCACGAAGTGCCTGGGGAAGGACGGTGGCAGCTTCACGCGTACCCTGCGCGATGTCCTCATCCGGAAGACTCCGATCTCCGAGATCACGGTGGCGACGGGAATGCCCGGGCTCTCGCTCGTTCCCTCGAACCTGGCCATGAGCACCATCGACCTGGCGCTCATGCCGCTCGCGGGCCGCGAGTTCCGCCTGCGCAAGGCGCTGGCGGAAGTGAACGGCAACTACGATTTCGTGATCATGGACGCGCCACCCTCGTTCGGGCTGCTCAACCTGAATGCGCTCATGGCGGCGGACGACCTCGTCATCCCGGTGCTCGCCGATTTCCTGTCGTACGACGGTCTGCGCCTCCTCTTCGAGACGGTGCAGGGCCTCGAGGACGACCTCTCGCTCCAGCTGGCGCACATCTTCATCGTGGTGAACGCCTACAACCAGACCTTCAAGATCGCACGCGAGGCGCTCGGGGCGTTGAGGGAGCACTACGCCGACTACGCGCTCACGACCGTCGTTCGCCAGTGCACGAAGTTTGCGCAGGCCTCGAGCGAGGGCTGCCCCATCTTTGCCTTTGACCCGGAGTCGAAGGGCGCCGTCGATCTGGAGGCGATGTCGAACGAGATCATGACGCGGGTGAATGCGCCGGATGCACGCGCCGGTGCCGCTGGAGCCTGAGATGAGAAAGGCCTTCGACGCGAACGTCCCGAAGTTCCGGCCCCGGCTCAAGAGTGCGGTGTCCGACGAGGCCGCCGCCCCTGCCGAACCGCTCCCCGTCGGCGCTGAGGACGAGTCGAACGAGAGCGCGGCCGCCAGCTCGCCCCTGGTCTCGAACGCTGATTCCGCGGACGCGAACCCGGTCGCAACGCCGCCCATCGCCGCAGCCGTTGGCCCAGCACTGGTCGCGATCCCGCCCGATCCCGTGGCGGTGAGCCCGGGGCCGACCGCGATCCAGTCTGCCCCCGCGGACGCCAGCTCGACCGCGTCCGCAAACCCGAGCCCGAGCCCGAGCCCGACTGTAGGCCCACTGGTCCCCGAGGAGCCCATGATTCCACTCGCGCTGAGCGTAGGCCCGGAAGTGGCTGCCGCGAGCGCCGCGGTCCCGGCCCCTCCTCCCGTCACCTCCCCCTCTACGGGAGACGAGGGAGCGCGCGAAGGCGGTGAAGAGCGTCGCGCTCCAACAAACCCTCGTCCTACGGGGGACGAGAGGAGCGCCGTCTTCACCGAAGCGCCCGACGTGCAGTCGCGCCGCGAGCGGCTCCTGCAAGTGAAGCGCAAGGTGGAGGCCGCCGCGCGGCCGGCCCCCACCATGCCTGCGCTTCCCGAGACGTCCGCGCGTGCTGGCGAGAGCGCGCTCGCGCTGGTGCGCGATCTCGAAGGGCAACTCGACCGCGCACGTGCCGTGGAGGTGGCGCTCAAGGCCGACCTCGATCAGGCGCGCGCCGAACTGGGGCGCGGCGCCGCCGACAGCCGGCGGACTGGTGAACGGCTGGCCGCTATGGAGCAGCAAGTCGAAGAGAAGCGCGCCGTCCTGAAGGAGATGCTCGGCGAGATGAGCGCGCTGGAGGAGGAGCGCGACAGCGCGGTCGGCCGGGCGCAGGCACTGGCGGCCCTCGACGAGGAGCGCCAGGCGCTCCTCGACGGGCTCTCCACGCGCGCCGAGCAGGCAGAGAAGGCGCGCGCCGACGCGGAGGAGGAGCTGGAACGGCTCGGCGCCGAGTTCGACGAGCGGGCCGCTGACGCCGCTCGCCTGCGGGCTGCGCTCGCCCTGGTCACCCAGGAGAGAGACGACCTCGCCCGCGATCTGGCCGAGGCGCGCCGCGAGCTCGCCGAGCTCGCCGACGCCCGCAAGGCGCTCGAACAGGTGCACGAGGCACTCGCGTCCGCGCGCGCGCGGCTGGGGTGAGCGCCCCGACGGCGTCTACGCCGTCTTCGGGACCGCCGTCACCTGGGCGTGAGGCTGCGCACCCGGCAGGCCGAGCCGCTTCATCCGGGAGCGCGCGTCGTAGGCTGCGTACTTGTAAGCCTCGCCGAGCGTCGGGTAGTTGAACACCGCCTGCGTGAAGTAGTGGATCGTCCCGCCCAGGGCCATCACCGCGCTCCCGAGGTGAACGAGCTCGGAGGCGTGCGGGCCGATGCAGTGCACGCCGAGCAGCTCCCCGTCCTTGGGCGACGCCACGAGCTTCAGGAACCCGACAGCCTCGCCGACGAGGTTGGCCCGCACGTTCTCGTTGAGCGGTGTCCTGCCGACGACGTAGGGGATGCCGCTCTTCTTGAGCGACTCCTCCGTCTCGCCGACCGACGACACCTCGGGGATGGTGTAGATGCCCATCGGCAGGAGGTCCGAGACCTTCTGCTGGTACTTCTTCCCGAGCGCGTGCGTGATGGCCACGCGGCCCTGCTCCATGGACGTCGACGCGAGCCCGGGGAAGCCGATGAGGTCTCCCGCCGCGCAGATGTGCGGCACCTTTGTCTGATAGTGAGTATCGACCTCGATGGTGCCCTTCTCTGTGGCGGCAAGGCCGGCCGCCTCGAGGTTCAGCGCCTCCACGTTGCCGACGCGGCCCGCCGCCACGAGCACCTTCTCGGCCACGAGGCGCGAGCCGTCGGTCAGCGTCACGAGCACGTCGCGATCACCCACCTCCAGCTTGATGGCCCGCACCTGCTGGTGCATCTCGATGCCGGCCAGGGCGAAGAGGTCCTGCATCGCGAGCGACAGCTCCGCGTCGAGCCAGGGCAGCAGCCGCTCCTTCGAGTCGATGACGTGGACGTGCACGCCCAGCGCCGCGAAGATGGACGCGTACTCGCACCCCGCCACCCCGCCACCCAGGATCGCCAGCGACCGCGGTACGGCGTCGAGCATGAGGATGGAGTCGGAGTCGTACACCCGCTGGTGGTCGAAGTTGTACAGCGCCGGGTGAGCGGGGCGCGTGCCGGTGGCGAGCAGCACGACGTCGGCGTGGAGCTCCTGCCAGGTGCCGTCGGCGAGGGTGACGCGGATGGTGTGTGGGTCGGAGAAGCTCGCCACGCCCCGGAAGCTCTCCACTCCGGCGTTGTTGAGGCTGGCGCGGATGCGCGAGTGCTCGCGCCCGGTGACGAGCCCGCGGCGGCCCATGAGCTCCGGGACGGTGACCGTCCCGGACACGTGGAGCAAGACGCCGTGCGCGTCGCGGGAGCGCGCCTGCATGAGCGCGAGGGCCGTCTCGCGCAGCGCCTTGGAGGGGATGGTGCCCGTGTTGGCGGAGGCGCCGCCGGGCACGGCCTCCTTCTCGACGAGCGCGACCTTCTTGCCGTAGAAGGCGGCCTGGACTGCTCCGTGCTCGCCCGCCGGGCCGCTCCCGATGACCACCACGTCGTAGTGGAGCATGGCGCGCTTATAATGCATTTTCCCTGCCCGGACGATATTCTCCGGCGCCCGTGAAGAACGTCCCCAAGAACCCCGTCCTCGACCAGATCCCGACCAGTCTGATGACCGCGCTCGACGAGAAGAAGCGAGAGCTGCGAGCGGCGGGGAAGCGGCTCTTCGACTTCGGCCTCGGCGATCCCAAGGAGCCGACGCCGCCGTTCCTGCGCGAGGCGCTGCGAGCGGCCGTGCCCGACGTCTCGCAGTACCCGAGCTCGACGGGGCCGCTCGCGCTGCGCCGTGCCTGCGCCGGCTTCCTCGAGCGGCGCTTCGGCGTGAGGGTCGATCCCGAGAAGCAGGTCGTCCCGGCGACCGGCGCGAAGGAGACGATCTTCCACCTCACGCTCGCCTTCACCGGCGGCGACCCCCGGCGGACGAAAGTGTTGATGCCGGATCCCGGCTACCCGACCTACGAGGTCGGGGCGCGCTTTGCCGGGCTCGAGCCCGTGAAGGTGCCGGTCACCGTCGGGCGGAGCTTCCTCCTCGAGCCGGAGGAGGTGGGGGACGAGGTGCTCTCGCGCACGCTCGTCTTCTGGTTGAGCTACCCGCACAACCCGACCGGCGCCATGGCGCCGCGCGCCTATCTCGAGCGCGTGGGTCGGGCCGCGCTGCGCCACGGCTTCGTCGTCGCGTCGGACGAATGCTACGCCGACCTCTACTTCGGTGACCGGCCGCTCTCGATGCTGGAGGTCCAGGTGGAGAACGTCGTCGCCATCCACTCCTGCTCCAAGCGGAGCGGCATGACGGGGTACCGCTCGGGCTTCCTGGCGGGCGACCCCGACCTGGTCGCGGTCCTCAAGCGGGCCCGCTCTCATCCGGGCGTCGCCTCGCCGGACTTCGTGAGCGCCGCCGCCGCCGCCGCCTGGTCCGACGACGCCCACGCTGCGGAACGGCGCGAGGTCTTCCGCCACAAGCGCGATCGCTTCCTCGCTTTCTTCCGGGAGGCCGGGCTTCGCTGCGAGGGCTCGGACGCGACGCTCTATCTCTGGGTGCGTGTCCCTGCCGGCCATACCTCCACCTCCTGGGCCCTCGCCCTGCTGGAGGAGGGCATCGTGGTCACACCGGGCACGGCGTTCGGCGCGGGCGAGGGTCATGTGCGTGTGGCGCTCGTGCCCACGCTGTCGGAGTGCGACGAGGCCATCGCGGCCTGGCGGAGGGTGCAGTCATGAATGGTGCTGGAACCGGTCTCGCCGACGTGGAGGAGCGCGTCGCGGCGGCCTTCGCCGACCGCTCGAAGCTCAAGGTCCCCGCCTTCCAGGCGGCGGTGCTGCACGCCATCCGCGCGCTCGATCGCGGCGAGATCCGCGTCGCGGAGAAGCACGGGGGCGAGTGGAAGGTGAACGCCTGGGTCATGCAGGCGGTGAATCTTTACTTCGCGGTGACGGGGATGGAGGTGCACGACTACGGGCCGTTCCAGTCCCGCGACAAGATACCCCTCAAGAAGAACATGGAGGAGGCGGGGGTGCGGGCCGTCCCGGGCGCGGTCGCGCGCTACGGCTCGTACGTGGCTCCAGGGGCGGTGCTCATGCCAAGCTTCGTGAACATTGGCGGTCGCGTCGGGGCGGGCACGATGGTGGACACCTGGGCGACGGTCGGATCCTGCGCGCAGGTGGGCGAGAACGTCCACCTCGCCGGCGGCGTCGGCATCGGCGGCGTGCTCGAGCCGCCCGGCGCGCGACCCAACATCATCGAGGACGGCTGCTTCATCGGCAGCCGCTGCATCATCGTCGAGGGCACGCTGGTGGAGGAGGAGGTGGTGCTGGGCGCAAACGTCGTCATCACCGCCTCCACGCCCATCATCGACGTGACCGGGTCGAAGGAGGTCGTCCACAAGGGCCGCGTCCCGGCGCGCTCCGTCGTGATCCCGGGCACGCGGCCCAAGGAGTACCCGGCGGGCATCTACCACATCCCGTGCGCCCTCATCGTGGGTCGCCGCTCCGCCTCGACCGATCGGAAGGTCTCGCTCAACCAGGCGCTCCGCGAGTTCGAGGTCCAGGTCTGACCGGCGGCCTCCTCATGGAAACCGTTTTCCGCAGCGCAGGGGCTCGTCCCCCGCCGTGGGCGCATGGCGGCGGGGCAGGCTTCGCCCCACGGGACCAGCGTCTGGGCAGGAGGTAGGCTGGCGACGATGGACCCCGAAGACGGGCTGGTCGAGGCGCTCGCTGCGCGGACGGAGGCGCTCTGTGCGGTTGCGTCGCCTATTGGTGAAGAACAGGCGCTCTGCGACCAGGTGGAGCGCTGGGCCCGCGGCTGCTTTCATCATGTACGTAGGGTGAAGAACTCGCTGGTGGTCTGGGTCGACGGGGCCCCGCCTTCGTCTTCCCCCAGCGGAGAGAGTGCGGGGCCGGGGGCGCCCCTCGTCGCGCTGTGCGGCCATCTCGACACCGTGCCTATCCACACGGAGGATCGCGGCCGCTTCCCTCGCCGCGAGGGCGGTCGGATCGTGGCGCCCGGCGCGTCCGACATGAAGAGCGGCGTCGCGCTCGCGATGGAGATCGCCGAGCGGCTCCCGAGGACGGAGCGCTTCTGCGATCTCGCGCTCGTCCTCTACGCGCGCGAGGAGGGGCCGTTCGCCGAGAACGAGCTGGCAGACGTGTTGCGCGAGGTCCCGGAGGTCTCCCGCGCGGCGCTCGCCCTCTGCCTCGAGCCGACCGACAACGTGCTCCAGCTCGGCTGCCTTGGATCCATCCACGCCACCGTCACCTTCCGGGGCCGGTCGGCGCACTCGGCGAGGCCATGGCAGGGCGAGAACGCCGTCCACAAGGCGAGCGCGCTTCTCGGTCACCTCGCCGTGCGCTCGCCGCGGGTGGCGGAGAGCGCGGGCATCACTTATCGGGAAGTCGTCTCCGCCACGCGCATCGACGGCGGGCGCGCGCGCAACGTCGTCCCGGACCGCTGTACCCTGAACCTCAACTTCCGCTTCGCGCCCGACAAGGCGCTCGCCACGGCCGCGGACGAGCTGCGCGCGCTCGCCGCGCGCTTTGGCGGGGAGGCGGAGCTCACCGATCTCTCGCCGGCGTGCCCCGCCTTCGCCGATCACCCTCTCGTGCGGCGTCTGGCCGGGCGTGCGCAGGCGGCTCTGGAAGCGAAGCAGGCCTGGACCGACGTGGCGCGTCTCGCCGAAGCTGGCGTCCCGGCAGTGAACTTTGGCCCCGGAGCCACCGCGCAGGCGCACCAGGTGGGCGAATGGGTGGAGATCGCGAGCCTGTCGCGCTGCTACCGGATGCTGGAGGCGTTCCTCCGCGAGTGACGAAAGGGGCGTGAGGCGATTCTTCGTTCGCGATCCCTTCGGAAAGCTGGTCAACATCCTCGCTCACA
This sequence comes from Anaeromyxobacter sp. RBG_16_69_14, assembly GCA_001768075.1. Lineage (GTDB taxonomy): Bacteria > Myxococcota > Myxococcia > Myxococcales > Anaeromyxobacteraceae > Anaeromyxobacter_A. The sequence goes on from MEMX01000013.1 coordinate 7,806, forward strand.
AGTAGGTCCTCTCACAGCGGCGACCAGTTGATGTGATTCTCCAGCGTCACCGCCGCCGCTGTGAGCTGATGTCCGGCGC
>MEMX01000014.1:0-6070 GCA_001768075.1 Anaeromyxobacter sp. RBG_16_69_14
CCATCGTGCAGCCGCCTTCGCCCTCCTCGAACCGGTACCAGATCCCCTCCTGCTCCATGAGCCTCGACAGGAAGGCTAAGCTCGACTCGCGGTACTGCACCGTGCACTCCCGCTTGGGATAGCTCCCTCGCACTTCCCAGCGCTGCGTGATCTTCCCCGCGTCGAGCACCTGCTTCGCGATCTCCGGCACGGTCGCGTCGGGAAAGGTCCGGCTCCGGCTCGCGATCCCCAGCATGCAGAGCCGCGGCGATAGGTTCACCCGGTATTGCCAGCGCCCCTTCTTCCTCCCCAGGAAGCGCGCCGCCGAGACGATGCCGCGGAAGGGCCGCTCCGCGCCGTCCGAGCAGCGCACCGTCAGGCAGGCTGCCGTGCCGATCAACTTCTCGAGGTCGAGCGGTTCCCCGGACACCGGGAAGAAGTCTACCTCGAACAGGTACGGCTCCGAGAGCGCCTCCGTCCCCACGAAGCGCGTCACCGCCAGCTCGCGCTCGCCGTGACCTCCGGCCTCGAGCCCGAAGGCGTAGCTACCCCGCGACATCTACCCGTTCTCCGTGATCGTCGGCGCCTTGAGGAGCACCGACTCCGTCCCGTTCAGCTCCAGCTTCCCGCCCTGGAGCGCCACGCTTCCGTCCTTCTCCAGCGTCAGCGTCACCGACCCCGTCTTCACCGCGAACCGCTCCTCCGCCAGCGACAAAACCCCCAGCTCCTTCGAACGGTGGCCCTCCACCTCCAGCTCGAACTCGGCCCGGTTCCCCAGCACCGCCACAGAAATGGACATCGCGTCATCTCCCGTGACCGGCTGTGGCCGGCCTCTACGGCAGCGCAATCCGCGCCGCTCCTGGCCACCTAGCTTCGAGTCCCCAAGAAGATGTCAGCCCATGCATACAATTGGCAACGGGTCCTACCGCACCCATAGCTAACAACTCATATTCCGAGTGAAGGACCAATTCGGTCGTTTTGCATCCAGGGAGAAACCCGCGCCAAGCACCTGGAATCACGTGGCCCGCCGCTCGGCGTTTCATCCGACGCGGGTCGGCCCCAGCCGGTGCGGAACTGATCTGGCGAAGGGGGTGAGAGTTCCGACGCGGATGTGGGATGTGGGATGGGAAAGTCAGCGAGTAGGCGAGACAACACCCCTGTTGATCTGGCGACACCGCGGAAGCGTGTGCTTGAGATTCAGATACTGGAGCGCGCCTTGGCCGCGTCGCGGCCGCCCTGCTGGCCTGAGCCCTTGTATCGGGGAGTCGAGGTGGGGCGACTCGAGCCGCTGCGCGGACGCTGAGGACGCTCCCCACCTTCGAACTGGGCCCGCGGTCGATCCAGGCGCGTGGCCGGCTGCGAGCTCGAGCAGGAAGCGTCGTCTTGCCTACCTGGCGCAAAGCCGCGATGCGTTGCGAGAAGTGCGAAACTCAAACGAGCTGGCGGACCTCACCCCACCCGGTGGCGAAGAGCCCGCGCCCTGGCCCTGCCCGTCGGCAGGAGAGCGGGGAGCGGCGAGTCGCCCGCGAGCACGGCTCACGGACCTCCCCCACGCGCGAGCTCCAGCGTGACCACTCGACACTGCTCGATCGAGCCGCCTCTGCCCCACCCTTCGCCACCGCGGCGACGAGCGGGTCTAAGGCGAGGGGCTCGTCCAAGAGGACGGCGATGATGGGGCCCGCGCCAGATCCGGTCCACTCGAACGCAGCGGGAAGGGGCCCCGCCAGGGCCGGGCCGACGTAGAGCACAGCGGCACCGTCGGAGTCGAGGAGGAGCACGACCGCGTGCGACCGCCGCCCGGGCCCGAGCGCCAGGCGCAGCCGCGCACCCGCGGGGACCGGCTCACCCCGGCGTTGAGGTATCCTTGACTCCAGTGCTCTGGCCCTCACCACCCTGGGACGAGATCGACTACTGGTCCCTCGATCTGGAGACAGGCGGGCTCGACCCAAGGCGCGACGCCATCCTGGCGGTGGGCATGGTGCCCGTGCGGGCCGGCACGATCAGAGTGGGCGAGGCCTACCAGACCCTGGTGCAGCCGCAGGCCCAGGACGCCATCTCCGCCGAGTCGGTGCGCACGCACCAGCTCGTTCCGCGCGACCTCCGCGGCGCGCCTGCGCTCCGCGAGGTGCTGCGCGAGGTGGATCGCCGGCTGGCGGATGGCGTGCTGCTCGTGCACCAGGCGGCCGTAGACGTGCGCTTCCTGCGCCACGCCCACGCCGCGACCGGTCTTCGCTGGGGGAAGCCGCACGTGGTGGACACGGTGGATCTCCTGGTGCGCCTGGCGAAGAAGGCGCGCTTCATCGACCCCTCCGCGCAGGATCGCTTGCCCAACCTAAACCTCTCCGCCGCGCGGCTCCGCTTCGGGCTACCCGTGTACGCCGCCCACGACGCGCTCGTGGACGCTATCGCCGCCGCCGAGCTCTTCCTCGTGCTGCGCCGCGCGCTGGGCGCGCACACGCTGCGCGAACTCCTGTGAGTCCGGGCTGCAGGCCACGGGCTACGGGTCGCGGAGGATCAGCTCGCCTCCGAGCGCAGATCGGTCCGCAGCGCGGCGAGCTGCTCCGGCGAGAGGGCCGTCTCGGAATGTAGGGCCGGTAGATCGCACCCCACCGCCACCGGCGCCACGCCCCCCACGTCGAACTTGAGGTACTGCACGGAGGAGAGCCGGTCGGCGCCCACCTGGCGCTTGTCGTAGGTGGGCCGCACCTTCCGCCCGTCCGGGAGCTTCACGTACAGGTGATCGGCCAGCCCCAGCCAGGCCCGCAGCTTGCGATCGCGCTCCACCGGGTCCTCGATCTCGATCAGGAGCGTACAGCCCAGCTCGCCGGGGCCGCCCAGGATGTCGTTGTAGGTCTCGAGCTCGAACCGGATCTCCTCCTCTCGAGCGAGGCGCTCGGCCCGCATCATCTCCTGGATCTGGTAACGCACGGTGTCGGCGTTCTCGAAGAGGAACGTGAGCACGCCACCCGCGTGCACGCGCCGGGCCTGCTTCGCCTCGAGCACGACCGGGCGGATGACCTCCCGCTGCTGGTCGTATGCATTGAAATCGAGGAGCTCCTCGCGCGCCACCTTCTTCATCGGTCACCCTTCCCTTTCAAATCCGCGAACCCGTCCTCCCGGTAAGCCCGGGCGAGGATCGAGAGCGGGTGGAGCGGCCTCTTCCCCGCGTGCTGGGCGAACTGGAGCGCCGCCAGGGGACAATCGGTGGCCCACACCTCGGCCCCGGCTGCCCGCATGCCGTCGAACGCCTTCTTCCCTACGCGCTGCGACACCTCGAAGCCCTCCACCGTCATGGCGAAGGTGCCGTCGTGGCCGCAGCACTCCATCACCGACGCCGCGATGGTGACGCCCGGGATCTTGCGCAAGAGATCGCGCCCCTTGAAGCCGATCGCCTGCGCGCGGAGGTGGCAGGGCGCGTGGTAGGCGATGCGCCCGCCCGGAGGCGAGCTCTTGAACCCGACGTTGAAGCGCGCCTGATCCCGCAGGCCCCACAGGAACTCCGACGGGTCCATGACGGAGGGCGCGAGGCGCTCTGCGCGCGCGCGGTCATCTCCCTCGAGCAGGTGCGGCCATTCGCGGCGCATTATCATGGAGCAGGTAGGGTTCACCGAGAGGACGCGCGCGCCCTTCTCCACGTACGGGAGGAGGAGGTCGAGATCGAGCCGCGCCTGGCGCCGCAGCGCCGCCAGGTCACCGTGCTCCCAGGCCGGCATGCCACAGCAGGCGAGCCCCTTCACCACGCGCACGTCCACCTGGGAGGCGCGCAGCGCGTCGAGCACGTCGCGGCCGAGCTCCGGGGCGTTGTGTTGCACGAAGCAGGTCTGGAAGAGCACCGCCTCGCCGCCCGGCTCGGGGGAGACGAGGCCGTTCTCCTCGGCCCACGCGTCGAACGGCTGGCTCGCGAAGTCGGGGAGGAGCTTGTCGCGGTGGATGCCGAGCGTCTTCTCCATGAGGACGCGCAGCGGCCGCGATCGGTTCGCCGCGTTGGCGAGCCCGAACGAGGCGCGGGCGAGCTGGCCAGCGTGGTCGGGATCGCCCAGCATGCGGTCCCGCAAGGACTTGCCGCGCTCGCGCAGGTGAACGGCGTCGTAGCGGTGCACGAGCTTCGGGAAGTCGAGCTGGAACTCGTGCTTGTCGCGCGGCGTGTAGGGGCACTGCACCTCGCACAGCTTGCACTGAAAGCAGCCGTCCATCACCGCCTGGACGTCCTGGGGCCCCAGCCGGCGGACGTCGGCCTCGACCTTGTTGTCGAGGAGTGAGAAGAGGGTCGGGAAGGCGTCGCAGTACTTGAAGCACATGCGACACCCGTGACAGATCTCGAAGGCGCGCCGCACCTCGGCGTCGAGCGCGTCCTTCTGCCAGTAGCGTGCGTCGGCAGGGTCGTAGCTGAGGCCCGGTGTGGGTTGATACGAGATACGCTCTTCCGTGGTGCTCATATCAACCCTCCCCCGAGTGACGAGCTCAGCCCTACGAGATGGTGCTCAGCATCTTCTGGAATCGCCCCGCGTGGGACTTCTCGGCCTTGGCGAGCGTCTCGAACCAGTCGGCGACCTCGGCGAAGCCTTCCTCGCGCGCCGCCTTCGCCATACCGGGGTACATGTCCGTGTACTCGTGGGTCTCCCCGGCGATGGCCGCTTTCAGATTGAGCGCCGTGTCGCCCATCGGCAGGCCGGTGGCCGGGTCGCCCACCTGCTTCAGGAAGTCCAGGTGTCCGTGGGCGTGGCCCGTCTCCCCCTCCGCCGTCTCCCGGAAGTTCATGGCAATCTCGGGATAGCCCTCGATGTCGGCGACCTTTGCGAAGTAGAGGTATCTCCTGTTTGCCTGAGACTCACCGGCAAACGCGTACTTGAGGTTGTCGTGCGTCTTCGTGTCCTTCAGGTTGGCCATGTCGTCGCCTCCTCCATGAGGCGAGTCGCGGAGGCTGGTGGGCCTCCATTGATTTAGACAGAGTCTAAATATGGATGCAACATCTCGCGAATCCCTGATGGGTTGTCGCGATGCCGGATGACAGCCCCCCCACGACGGTCGAGCCGAGGAGGCTCGCGGTTCGGCAGGTCGACATCCGGCTCAGGTTCGCAGTCGCTACCGCGATGCGCTCGACGCGCGCGGCAGCGAAGCGTTCAGGAGCTTGGGACCGATTTCCGGCTCGTCCTGCGCGGCACGCCAGCGCGGACGCCGAACGCGTCAGGAAGAGCCGGGCCTGTTCAACGGATGGTTCAAGCGATGGTCGACAGCATCTTCTGGAAGCGGCCAGCGTGCGACTTCTCGGCCTTGGCGAGCGTCTCGAACCAGTCCGCCGTCTCCTTGAAGCCTTCTTCGCGCGCGGTCTTCGCCATTCCCGGGTACATGTCCGTGTACTCGTGCGTCTCACCGGCGATGGCGGCGCGCAGGTTGAGGGCCGTGTCGCCCATCGGCAGGCCAGTGGCCGGGTCGCCCACCTGCTTCAAGAAGTCGAGGTGACCATGCGCGTGGCCGGTTTCGCCCTCCGCCGTCTCGCGAAAGTTGGAGGCAATCTCCGGATAGCCCTCCACGTCCGCCACCTTGGCGAAGTACAGGTAGCGGCGGTTCGCCTGTGACTCGCCTGCGAAGGCGGCCTTGAGGTTGTCGTGCGTCCTGGTGCCCTTCAGCTCCTTACCCATGAGCTTCTCCTTCCGTGACGAACTCGAATCCCGTGACGACTCTCGTCCGGTCGATGGCTGGCGAAAACGACTCTTATCCCAACATGCGGTGACGCGCTCCGTCGCAATCGGGGCGTCGCGAGAGACGCTCGCGCTGGCGCGCGGGTCCGAACGGGAAAGGGCTAGCTGGCTCGGGCTCTCCAGCGTCAAACCATCTTGCGGCGGCGCGAGGCGACCGCGACCGCCACGCCGAAGAGCAGTGCGGCCAGGGCGGTGAAGAGAGCGCTCGCGGTGAAGCTCGCCAGCGTCGCCAGGAGGGCGCCCCCCGCGATCGCCAGCGCTACGTCGAGCTCTCGGGGCCTCCGCAGAGGGGCGAGGAGAGCTGCCGCGATGAGCGCGAGAGGCAGACCGGCCGCCGCCTGCCGCAGCACGACTTCGCGACCGGCGGCGATGGCGGGCCACGCATGCAAGAG
>MEMX01000014.1:6143-11473 GCA_001768075.1 Anaeromyxobacter sp. RBG_16_69_14
CGCCCTGTCGTGGCGCTCGCGGGTGACGAGATCGACGAGCGCCTCGAGCGCGCTGTTCGCCACCTCGGCCGAAAGGACGAGGAAGACGCAGAGCAAGAGCGCCAGCTGCTCCGCGACGCCGAGCGCCACGCCGCTCCCCACCAGCGCGACGAGGAGCCCCGCCACCAGGTGGATGCGCATGTTGCGCTGGTGCAGCGCCGTCTCGACGACCCCGGCAAAGGCCACGGAGAAGCTGGCAGCGAGCTCCCGCCAGGGGCCTTGCCAGCGCGGCGGGGATGCCGGCGCGGGCTGGCGCGGCTGCGCCTCCGCACGCGCTGCGCCTGCTTTCACGGCCTACTCCTCCTTCCAGTTCGCGGAGAGGAAATCCACCTCGAGGGGTGTGAGATCGAAGCGCAGAGCTGCCTCGCCTATGAGCTTCATGCGCCCCGCGGCAGGTTCCTCGCGCCGCTTCTCCGACAGCCATTTCAGCGCGCTCCGGATGGAGTCGCCCGCTGGGAGGACGCCGCCTCGCTTCTCCGCCATGGATGCCTCGTTTCGTCCTAGAGGTGGTCTCGAGTCTATCGAGACGCAGCGCGTCGGGCCACGCCCACGCATACGTCCGAGCGCAGAGACGCCCCCTCACCTGCCCCGTCCTCCGGAATCTCAGTCCTTGCCGTTGCCGTTGCCGTTGCCGCTCGCCGGCAGCGGCTTCGGCTCCGGCACCAGAAAGGGGATGCGCAGCTTGCCGGCTCGATTCTCGAGGAACAGGTCGAGGCCGCGGTCGTAGTGCATGGCGATCTCCTCGAAGAGCGCGTCGAGCGCCGGGCGGAATCCCTCGGGGGTCGGCTCACGCACCTCGAACTCGACGCCAGGAAAGAGCTCCAGCAGGTAGTGATCGCCGGTCTTCTTGAAGCGGAGCGCGATGCGGAGATCATCGCCGGGCGACGTGCCCTCCTGCAGCTTGAGCCGCAGGCCGAGGTGCCAGAAGGTGTCGTCCTCCAGCAGCAGCGCTCTCTCCACGTGGGCGACCGGGCCCGCGCCGGGCCGCTCCCAGGTGACCAACTCCCGTGGCCACTCGAAGCGCTCGATCAGGGCCCGCGAGAACGCGCTTGCGAAGTAGGCGCACTGCGAATAGTAGCCGTCGTACTTCTTCTGAGCGGCGGAGAACGCCTTCTTCACTTCCTGGAAGCGTGACATTCGGACCCCTCGGGGCAGGCGTGAGCGGAGGCGAAAGCGGGGAGACGAGGAGGCTAGCAGATCAGACCGAGCAGGGACCAGCCGATAAGGTGAGTGAGGGCCTTCACAGGCCGCGCGCGCGGCCCTCGGGGTGGATCGTCAGCACCGGGCACCCGGCCCGCCGCACCACCCGCTCGGCCACCGAACCGAGGAACGCATGTCGAATCCCGGTGCGTCCGTGCGTGCCGACCACGATGAGGTCGTACCCGCCCTCGCGCGCCAGTTCCGCGATCTCGATGGCCGGCTCCCCGATGCCCTTTGCGGTCGTCACGCGCGTTGCGCCCATACCCTCGGCGATTCGCCGCCACTCGACGAGGTGCGCCTCGGCCTGTTCCGCAAGATCCTGCAGCATCTTCGGGCTCGCGACAACCGACCCCTCGGGCAGCGTATACCCGGGTAGCTCGTAGGAATGAAAGAGCGTCAGGTCCCCGTCGAACTGGCGGCACACGTCCACCGCGACCTTCATGGCAGCGCGCGCCGGCTCGGAGAAGTCGATCGGGCAGAGCACCTTTTTCCAGGGAAAGCTCATGGCGGGCTCCTCGAATGCACTGTAGCTCCGCTCCGCCTCCCTGGGTCGAGGCATTCAGGGGCCCCGGCGGACGTGTGAACGGCCCGCAGGGGTCCTGGTGGTTCCCCGGAATGCATTCGCGACCGCGTCTGGCCAACATTGAAGAGCATGCGCCTCGCGACATTGAGGGACGGCACCCGTGACGGGCGTCTGGCGGTGGTGCGCCACGATGGAGGCGTGCTGGCGAGCGCGGCCTCCGTCGCGCCCACGCTGCAGGCGGCGCTCGACCACTGGGAGCGCTGCGAGCCGGGGCTGCGCGCGCTCGCCGCCGCGCTCGAGCGCGGTGCCCTTGCGGGCGAACCCGTGGTCCCCGGGCTCTTGCACGCTCCCCTGCCGCGCACCTACGAATGGGTAGACGCGTCCGCGTTCCTCAACCACGTGCGGCTGGTGCGCAGGGCTCGAGGCGCCGACCTCCCGCCCAGGCTCGAGAGCGACCCCCTCGTCTACCAGGGCGGCTCGGGCGTCCTCTGCGCTCCGCGCGATCCCATGCAGCTCATCGACGAGCGCTTCGGGCTCGACTTCGAGGGCGAGGTCTGCGCGATCCTGGGCGACGTGCCCCAGGGTACCCGCGCCGCCGACGCAGGCCGCCACCTACGCCTCCTGCTCCTCGCCAACGACGTCACGTTTCGCGAGCTCATCCCCGACGAGCTCGCGAAGGGGTTCGGCTTCTTCCAGTCGAAGCCAGCCACCGCCTTCTCGCCCTTCGCCGCCACACCCGACGAGCTCGGGCCTGCCTGGAGGGACGGACGCGTCCACCTCGCGCTCCGCGTCGTCCACAACGGCGCGCTGGTCGGCGACTGCGACGCCGGGGCGGAGATGCACTTCTCCTTCTTCGACCTCGTCCAGCACATCGCGCGGACGCGCGCCTTCACCGCTGGCACCATCCTGGGCAGCGGCACGGTCTCCAACGCCGACCGGGCGCGGGGCGTGAGCTGCCTCGCCGAGCGGCGCATGCTCGAGATCCTCGACGCCGGTGGTCCGGGCGCAAAGCCGCGCACCCCCTTCTTGAAGCGGGGCGACCGTGTCGAGATCGACATGCTCGACGCCGGGGGCCGCAGCGTCTTCGGCAAGATCGCCCAGGAGGTGGTCTAGTGCGCGTAGCGCTCTATTCATACTGGCGTAGCTCGTCCGCCTGGCGCGTCCGCATCGGCTTGCACCTCAAGGGCATCGCCTTCGACTACCACCCGGTGGACCTCCGCCAGGGGGTGCAGTTCTCGACCGAGCACCGCGCGCGCAACGCCATGTCGCAGGTGCCGGTGCTGGAGGTGGAGGAGGGGGGCACGACGCACCACCTGGCGCAGTCGATGGCGATCCTGGAGTTCCTCGACGAGCGATTCCCGGCGCCGATGCTCCTCCCCGGCGACGCCTACGACCGCGCGCGGGTGCGAGCGCTGGCGGAGCACGTCAACTCCGGCATCCAGCCCTTTCAGAACCAGGCGCCGCAGAAGTGGTTGCGCGCGCGCGCGGAGGGGCTCGAGAAGGAGTGGGTGAGGCACTGGATCGCCACGGGCCTCGCCGGCCTGGAGGAAGCCGTGAAGCGGGGCGCGGGCCGGTTTTCCCACGGCGACGCGGTGACCCTCGCCGACGCCTTTCTCGTGCCGCAGCTGTACGGCGCGCGCCGCTTCGGCGTCGGCCTCGAGCCCTACCCTACCCTGGTGCGGATCGAGGCCGCCTGCCGCGAGGTGGAAGCCTTTCGTCGCGCGGAGCCCGCGGCGCAACCGGACGCCCCGCGGGACAGCACTTAGGGGGTCGTGCCCCCTCCTGGAGAGGAGCACCATGGCCCAGCTCGAGTCCCTCGGCATCGTCCGCCTCGAGGCGCTGCACTACTACGTGCACGACCTCGAGCGCAGCCGCCGCTTCTACACCGAGAAGGTGGACTTCGCGGAGGCGGCCGTCTCCACCTCGGACCTCGATCACGCCGGGCGCCAGCGCTCGACCCTCTTCGAGGCGGGGGGAGTGCGCGTGCTGTGCTCCGAGCCGGTGGGCGAGGGCGGTCGCGCCTGGCGCTGGCTCCGCAAGCACCCCGATGGCGTGGGGACGCTCATCTTCGAGGTGGAGGACATCCGGAAGGCGTTCCGGCTGCTCGAGGAGCGGGGCGGGACGCCCATCACCGACGTGGAGCGGTTCACAGACGAGGGCGGGGCGCTCCAGACGTTCAGCATCACGACCCCGTTCGGCGACACCACCTTCCGATTCCTGCAACGGGACGGGTTCCGCTCCGTCTACCCGGGCATGAGGCTCCATCCGCAGCCAAAGGGCGGGAAGAACGCCTTCCGCTTCGGCGTCATCGACCACGTCACGTCCAACTTCGAGACCATGAAGCCGGCTCTCCTCTGGATGGAGCACGTGCTCGGCTTCGAGGAGTTCTGGGAGGTGCAGTTCCACACCGCCGACGCGGCGAGCGAGCAGCGCCGAAAGGCGATGCAGGCGAGGGGCTCGGGGCTGCGTTCCGTCGTCATGCGCGACCCGAAGAGCGGCGTGAAGTTCGCGAACAACGAGCCTTGGCGCCCCGCCTTCAAGAGCTCGCAGATCAACGTCTTCCACGAGGAGCAGCGCGGCGACGGCGTCCAGCATGCGGCGCTCACGGTGGAGGACATCCTGTCGGCGGTGCGCGACATGCGCGCGCGCAGCGTCGAGTTCATGCCCACGCCCGGCACCTACTACGACGCGCTGCCGGAGCGGCTGAAAGCGATCGGGGTCGGCAACATCGACGAGGACGTGGCGAAGCTGCGCGAGCTCGAGATCCTCGTCGACGGCGGCGCGCCGGGCCGCTACCTCCTGCAGATCTTCCTCAAGGATGCGGCCGGCCTCTACCACGATCGGGAGGCGGGTCCCTTCTTCTACGAGATCATCCAGCGCAAGGGCGACCCGGGCTTCGGCGCGGGCAACTTCCGCGCGCTGTTCGAGTCGATCGAGCGCGAGCAGGAGCGCTCGGGGAGGTCGTGAGCGATGCTGGCGCGCGTGGTCTGCGGCGAGGTCCCGAGGAAGCACCACATCGCCTTCCGGGACGCGGAGGGGCGACTCCGACACGAGGAGTGCTTCACGCGCGCCGGCTTCGACGGTCCGTACACGATCGCGTACCACGTGAACAGGCCGCACGCGCAGCACGTGGCGGAGACACGGCACGGCTGGAAGGTCCCGGCCGCGACCGCGCCACGGCCCATCGCGAAGCGTCATTACCGGACGCAAGACCTGGAATCCGCGGGCGGCGCGCCGGTGGACGCGCGCGTGCCGCTCCTCTTCAACCAGGACGTCGCGATCGCGATGGTGACGCCGGGCAGGGCTGATCCGGTGTACGTCGCGAACGGCGACGCCGACGACCTCTTCTACGTCTTCGAGGGCGGCGGGCTCCTGCGCACCCCGCTCGGCGACCTGCGCTTCGAGAAGGACGACTACGTCCACCTGCCGCGCGGGATGCTGCACCGCTTCCTGCCCGACCCCCGCCCGCAGCGCTGGCTCGCGCTGGAGTGCCTGGGGGGCGTCGGCATCCCGAAGCAGTGGCGGAACGAGGCGGGCCAGCTCCGCATGGACGCGCCCTACTCGCACC
>MEMX01000014.1:11500-15845 GCA_001768075.1 Anaeromyxobacter sp. RBG_16_69_14
GACCGCTCGACGAGGGGATCCGCGAGCAGGTGGTGAAGCGGAACGGCGCCTTCCACGGCTTTCGCCTCGAGTCCTCGCCGCTCGACGTGGTGGGCTGGGACGGCGCGGTCTACCCGGTCGCCTTCCCCATCCTGAGCTTCCAGCCGCGTGCGGGGCTCGTGCACCTCCCGCCGACCTGGCACGGCACCTTCACCGCGCGCGGCGCGCTGGTGTGCAGCTTCGTGCCCCGGGTCCTCGACTTCCACCCGGAGGCGATCCCCTGCCCGTACCCGCACTCGAACGTGGAGGTCGACGAGGTCCTCTTCTACGTGCGCGGTGAGTTCACGAGCCGTCGCGGGGTGGGGCAGGGGTCCATCTCGCACCACCCGGCGGGCGTCATGCACGGTCCGCACCCCGGCGCCTACGAAGGCTCCATCGGCGTCAAGGCGACGAGCGAGCTGGCGGTCATGCTCGACTGTTACCAGCCGCTCTCGGCGACGCCGGCCGCCCTGGGGATCGAGGACGCGGGGTACCAGGAGAGCTTCATCGGGTGACGGACGTTGTCGTGGACGCCGTCAACGACAGCAGCAGGGCAGCAATGGGCCCTCGCAGCCTGGGACGTTCGACCTGCTGGGCTTCACCCACTTCTGGGCGAAGAGCCGGCGCGGAGCCTGGGTGATCAAGCGGAAAAAGCCACGGGACGGTTGACCCGGGCGATCAAGCGTGTGGCGAAGTGGTGTCGCCAGGCCCGGCATCGTCCCATTCGCGAGCAGCACCACGATCTCAGCCGGAAGCTCATGGGTCACTACGGGTACTACGGGATCACCGGGAACTCGCAGGCCCTTTATCGCTTCCGGTACGAGGTCACCAGGGTCTGGAGGAAGTGGCTGAACACGGAACTGGGATCACTTCAACCAGCTACTTGAGCGCTTCCAGCTCCCAGCCATCAGGCTCGTCCACTGAACCTGGCGTGACGCAGCGAACCCGTGACCGAAGAGCCGGATGCGGCAAAATCCGCACGTCCGGATCCGAGGGGGGAGCTGAAAGGGCACCCATGGAGGACGCTAAACGGGCACCGAGGCGGAAACGCCGGACACAGCCAAGCGGTCGACCTACCTCGACCCTCCTGCTCCCTACCCGACGAACTGATAGGGCAGAAGTCAGCGCTAGAAGCCCTGCCCTTCAAGCATTTTCCTAGGGTGCCCGAGCTACTACACAAAAATGCTTGCCCTCCACTGCGAGAACGTGGTTTCCGTGGAGAGAATATCACGCTCGATAAATACGAATACCTGGCAAACCCAAAGACAACACGACGGTGCGGCGGAGTCGCTCGCCGCACGAAAAGGACGACACATGCATGCGCTAATCCTGGGAACGCTCATGACGGCAGTGTCCTCGGCCCCCGTGGCTCAGGAACCCGTGGCGATCAACCCGGAAGCGATCGCGGTCGAGTTCCACTCCACGAGCGCCGCCGAGGGCGTCAGCGGCAGGTTCGTCGCCGGGGAACGCGCCATCTACTTCGAAACGGCACGGCTGCCGCGCGACGCGGACGCGCAGACCGAGCACCCGGAACGCGACTACGACCTCGCGTTACGGCTGACCGACGGGAACGGCCGGACCCTGCTCATCATGACGGAAGGTGACGTGACGCCGGACGGGTGGAATGGCGCGGCGGCTGATGCTGAGCCTCGCCCCATCGATCCGGGCATCTTCAGGATGGCCGAAGCGGCCGCTCAGGGTGTCGGCGCGCGGCTCGGCGCGGAGGCCCAGGTCGAAAGTTCGCTGCTGGCCAGCCAGCTTGCCCTGCTGAGCAGCACTGCCGACCGCAAGCCGTCTTCCGACGACGTGGACGGTCAGGGCACTCCGCACGACCAGCAAGGCGGTGTAGCCGCTGCCGCTGTTTACCAGCAAGGCATCGATTCCTTCTGGAAGCCTGCCTTCTTCAACGGTTCGCCATTCGACCACACGGGGACCGCGGCGGGCCGCTGGGTGAACAACCTCGGCCAATGGTACCTGTTTCAGGTGATCACCAAGTGCAACCACGGCACCTGCCCGGGCGACTCGTCGATGACGTACTACAAGACGTATTGGGGCATGGTGGTCTCCTCGATGGTCTTTCCGCAGGAGTGCAGTGGACCTTATGGGGTCCCCCACGTGTGCAACAACGACACGCTGCTGCAGCAGAAGAATGTGCTCTACAACAGCTCCTACAATACGTGGCTCGATGTCGCCTGTTCGTTCACGCTGCTCTGGAGGCCCTAGGATCAGCCGACTCCTAGGGTGGCGGGTGGGTGGGGGGGCTCGTGCCGGGGTCCTGGGCCGGGTATCCCCGTCTTCCCGGGGAAGATTGAAATGACACATAGCCACGTTTCCTCGCGTCTCGGGTCGGTGGTGGCGTTCCTTGCAGCTCTCGCACTGGTTAGACCGTCCCGCTGCGACGCAGCGCGCCCCTCTGCCGATGAGGGCAGCGTCAAGACCGCACAGCCCCAGCGCAAGGCGGGACGCCCCATGGGTATCACACTGGACAGGAGCAACGGCGAGAAGGGGTTGAACGGATATTACAGCGACGGCCAGCGTACGATCCGGTTCGAAACCACGCGTCAACCTATGGAGTGGGGCGCCGCGCATCCTCAGCTGGAGCGCGACTACTACATCGCGCTCAGGGTGATCGATTCGACCGGAAGGACTATCCTGATTCTCTCCGAGGACAAAGTCTCCGACCGATGGCTCCAGGAGGCGCAACCCGCGCCGGGGCGCGAGCAGCCGGTCGGGCCCGAGATGCTTCGGTTGGCCCTGGAAGCGGCGCAAGCCGTGAAACAGCTCAAGCTCCCGCGAGATCTGCAGCCAGAGCAAGAGCTCCTGGCGCAGCAGCTCGCACACTTCGGCTCCCATCCGATTCCACGGCCTCCGCCATAGCCTCCTGGCAAAGGCCAGCTTCTCCGAGCCTCCTCCGGGCTGGAGACGGTGACTGGACACGTGGCTCGTCCTCCGCGTCCGGACCCGCTACAGTCGCCCTCATGTTCCAAGCCGCGAATGACGACGGATACAGGCAGGTGTTGCCGGGAATCACGCTCAAGACGCTGGTGCACGGGGAGAAGACGCTCTTCGCGGAGGTCGCTCCCTCCGCCACGACGACGCTCGCTGGCACCGAGGCGCGCGAGGTGTTCGAGCGTGCCATGGCACGGGTATGGGCGCGCTTCACCGGCGGTCCCGGGACCCCACGGCGACAGCACAACTCCACCGCCACGCGGGCTCAGGGCGAGCTATCACACGTCGATCTCGAACCCGAGCTGGACGTCGCACCCAGCCTGCATCGCCCCCGCAGCCGGGAACGTCAGGACGAAACATGTGCCGCGGCCGGTCCGGGGCTCGACCGCGATCCGACCGCCGTGGGCCTCCATAATCCGCTTGCAGAGGCTCAGCCCGAGGCCGTAGCCGCCGGTCTTCCTCGAGCGGGATCGGTCGACCCGGAAGAACGGCTCGAACAGGCTGCGGAGGTCCTGCTCGGGGATGCCGGGACCGTCGTCCTCGACCCTGATCTCCACCGTGCTCCCGCGCGCCACGACGGAGACCATCACCGGCCGGCTATGCGGGAGCGCGTATTTGATCGCGTTCTCGATGAGGTTGTCGAGCACCGTCCGGATCCGGTCCTGATCGAATTGCAGCCAGGCCTCGTCCGGGAGCGATCCGAGGCACACGCCCGGCGGCCGGTGGGCGGAGGCGTCCACCGCGGCGCGCGCCACCGCGACGAGATCGTGCCGCCCGAGACGGAGACCGCGGCCGGCCCGGAGCCGCTCCTGCTCGAGCAGGTCCGCGATCATCGCCTCCAGGTCGGCCACGTAGCCCTCGATGCGCGGGCGCTGCGCGTCGTCTGGCGAGAGCGCCAGCGCAACCTTGATGCGGGTGAGTGGCGATCGGAGCTCGTGGCTCACGTCGAGCAGGAGCTGGTCGCGCGACCGGACCATTTCCCGCACGCGCTCGACCATCCGGTTGAAGGCATCGGTCAGCAGCCCCAGCTCGTCTCGCGCCCGGCGCGGCACCGCCACCTCGAGGTCACCCTCGCCCAGGCGCGAGACGCCGTCGCGGAGCAGCTTGAGCGGCTGCAGCATCCGGCGCAGAATCTGGTGCGCCACGACCACGATCGCCACGAGCGCGCCGAGGAGGACCAGCGCCAGCCGTTCGTGCGCCGCGTACGCGCGGCGGTGGGCCGTCCACACCAGGAGGTAGGTGCCGCCGTTGGCGCGGGTCACGGCCCAGCAGTCGCGACCGCACGACCAGCGCCCGGGCATGGTTCCCCGCCCCGGCGGCCGCGCGGCCGTGATCGGCGGCAGCGCATGGTCGGTGGTCCACGCGCCCTCCGGCCCCT
>MEMX01000014.1:15896-16587 GCA_001768075.1 Anaeromyxobacter sp. RBG_16_69_14
TCACGGCGAGGAGGTCCACGTAGTCCTCCAGCACCCCATCGATCGACCGGCCCAGGGACGGCCCGACGATGAACAGGATGAAGCCGCCCACGAGGAGCGGGATGACGAGCGCCATCGCCACCATCACGGCGAGGAGCTTCGTGAAGACGGAGCGGTGCAGCCTCAGTCCGGCGACGGCTTGACGTTCACTCATCCCCAACCCCGGCGAAGCAGTATCCCTTGCCCCACACCGTCCGGATGTAAGCGGGCCGCCGCGGATCGTCGCCGAGCTTGTGGCGTAAGCGGCTCACCAGGACGTCGATGGATCGATCGAAAGCCTCCCACTCGAGCCCGCGCAGCTCGTCCAGGATCCGGTCGCGGGTGAGGACGCGGCCGCGGTTTCTGAGGAGCAGCGCGAGCAGGTCGAACTCGGCGGTGGTGAGGGAGATCGGATCCGCGCCGCGGCGGACGGAGCGCGCGTCGCAGCGCAGCTCCAGCTCGCCCGCGCGCAGCACCTCGTCCGGCGCCCCGGGCACGCCGCGGCGCAGGACGGCCTGGATGCGCGCCACGAGCTCCCGCGGCTCGAACGGCTTCGCGAGGTAGTCGTCGGCACCGAGCTCCAGGCCCAGCACGCGGTCGACGACGTCGCCGCGCGCGGTGAGCATGATGATGGGGATCCGGCTCGTCTCCCGCACCTTGCGGCAGACGGCGA
>MEMX01000014.1:16605-21990 GCA_001768075.1 Anaeromyxobacter sp. RBG_16_69_14
CACCAGCCTCATCGCAGGGCCTCCACGGGGTGGAGGGCGGCGGCGCGGCGGGCAGGGATGGCGCCCGCGGCGACGCCGATCGCGGTGGACAGCGCGAGGCCGAGCAGGGCAGCACCCCACGGCGCGGCGACGTCGAGCCCGAACTTCCCGGCGATCGCGAGGGCCCCGGCGCAACCCAGCGCGGCGCCGGCCGCGCCCCCCAGCAGCGTCATTGCCGCGGTTTCCAACACGATCTGGAGCGCGATGTCCCGCGCGCGCGCCCCGACCGCGCGGCGGAGCCCGATCTCACCCCTCCGCTCGGCGACCGAGAGGAGCATGAGGCTCGCTGCGACCGCGCCGCCGGCCAGCAGCGCCACCGCCGCCACCAGCGGCAGGAAGACGAACAGGACCGCCCGCGCGCGCCCCACCATGCGCTCGATCTGCGCGGGGGTGATGAGGTGGAAGTCGTCGGCCCGCTCCGGCGGGAGGGCATGGCGTTCCCGGAGCATGCGGCGGACCTCGACCGCGGTCTCCTCCACGCGGTCGGGATCGGCCACGAGGAGTTTCGCGCCGGCGAGAGAGTCGACGTTCATGATCCGGCGCATGAGGGTCGAGATGGGGACCACCAGCTCGGCGTCGCGATCCATCCCGTGCGCGTCGGTCCCGAAGGGCTCGAGGACGCCCACCACGCGGAGCGGGACGTTGCCCACGAGGATCTCCGCGCCGACCGGATCCTCCGCGCCGAAGAGCTCGCGCGCGGTGGTCTCGCCGATCAGGGCGACGCGCGCCGATCGGGCCACCGCCGGCGCGTCGAACCATTCACCTCGCGTGACGCCGCGCCCCCAGGCCCGCTCGCCGCGCTCCGACGAGCCGACCACGCGGGTCAGGGCGGTGGCCTCGCCGCGCCGCACGGGCGCTTCGTCCAGGGTCTGGAGCGGCTCCCAGATCTCCACCGCCGGAAGCGCGTCCGCGATCGCCTGCACCTCGTCGGCCGTCAGCCGGCCCGCGTCGGTGCGCGCACCGCCGGCCATGAGGCCGCCGCCGCTCGCGACGATGATCGCAGAGGCGCCGACGTTCTGCCGGACGGTGGTCAGGATCTTCCGCTCGGCCCCGCGGCCGATGGCGACGACCCACGTCAGCGCCGCCACACCCACGAGACAACCCAGCGTCACGAAGAAGCTGCGGACCTTGTGCTGCGCGAGCGTGCGCAGGCTTCCTTTGAGGAGCGGCAGGGTCTTCACGGCGCCTCCCGGCCAGCCTGGCTAGCCTGGGCAGGCTGGGCAGCGATGTCGAGCGGCAGGTCCCTGAGGGCGGCGGCGGCGTCGCGCGGCGCGGACACGGGCGCGTCCGAGACGATCCGGCCGACCTCGAGCCGCGCGATCCGACCGCAGTGCGCGGCCACCGCGGCATCGTGGGTCACGACCACGATGGTCCGCCCATCGGCCTGCAACCGCTGGAAGATGGCGAGGATCTCGAGCGCGGAACGCAGGTCGAGGTTCCCGGTCGGCTCGTCGGCGAGCAGGAGGTCCGGGCCATTCACCAGGGCGCGGGCGATAGCGACGCGCTGCTGCTGGCCGCCGGAGAGCTCCGCCGGGCGGTGGTGGACGCGATCGGCCAGGCCGACCCCCTCGAGCGCTGCTCGCGCGAGGCCGTTCGTGCGGGGGCGGTCGGAGTAGAGCAGGGGGAGCTCCACGTTCTCGAGCGCGCTCGCCCGGGGCAAGAGCCGGAACGCCTGGAACACGAAGCCGATCCGCTCGTTCCGCAGCCTGGCCTGCGCCTCGGGGTCCAGCGCGGAGACGTCGGCACCGTCGAGGCGGTACGCACCGCGGGTCGGCACGTCGAGCAGCCCCAGCACGTTCAGGAGCGTCGACTTCCCGGATCCGGACGCCCCGACGATCGCGATCAGCTCGCCGCGGCCGATCCCCAGCGACACGTCGCGCAGCGCCTCGACCGGCGCGGCGCCGGGGCGCGCGTACGCCTTGTCCACCTTCTCGAGTTCGATCACCTTTCGCCTCCCGTCAGTGGGCGGCCACGACCTCGGCCGCGGGTTCTCCGATCACCACCACGTCGCCCTCGCCGAGCCCCTCCACGATCTCGACGCGTTGCTCGTCACGGCTGCCCGTCGAGACCCAGCGCCGCGCGAGCCGACCCGCCTGCTGGACCAGCACGAACGCGCGGCCACCCTCGCGGCGCACGGCCCGGCGCGGCACGGTCAAGGCGTCCCCGCGGTGGTCGAGCACCAGCCGGACGCTCGCCGTCATCTCCGGGCGGAGCAGGTCCTGCGGCGGGGGCGGGAACCGGACCACCGCGACGTAGTTCACGACGTTGTCGCGAATCTCCGCCTTCGGGTAGATCGCCTCGACGCGTCCCTCGAGCTCGCGATCCGGGTGGGCGTCGACGCTGAAGCGCGCCGGGAGCCCGACCCGGATCCGGCCGATGTCGGTCTCGTCGACGTACGCCCACACCTCCAGCCGCGCGAGGTCGACGATCGTGACGAAGGTGGGCGCGGTCAGGCTGGCCGTGACCGTCTCGCCTTCCTGCGTCGCGACTGACGAGACCACGCCCGCGATGGGCGCCTCGATCCGCGTCTGGCCGAGCTGGGTCCGGGCGAAGGCGAGGTTCGCCCGCGCTTCCTCGACCGCAGCCCGGGCCACGGCGACGCGCCGCTCCGCCAGCTCCAGCTCGCTCGGCGCCAGCGCCTCGGCGGCGGCGAGGCGGTGCTTGCGCGCGATCTCGGCGACGGCATAGTCGCGGACCGCGTGCACGGACGCGAGGCTCGCGGCGGCCTGGTCGCGACGCGCCGTGAGCTCACCACTCTCCAGCTCGGCGAGGAGCTGCCCCTTGACCACGCGATCGCCGATGCGGGCGTGGAGCCTGCGGACCACGCCGGACGCGCGAGAGCCGACGCGCACCTCGGCGCCGGTCACCGGCCGAACCACGCCGGTCGCTTTGACGACCGACTCGAGATCCTGGCGCGCGACCCGCGCCACCTCGGGCGTGGCCATCGCTGCGGACCGTCGGGTCACCACCGCCCGCGCCGCCCACGCGCCGCCGAGTGCCACCAGGCCGATCGCCAGCCAGCCGAAGCCCCGAACCGCCTTGCCTCGTCCCGCGTGGTTCACGGGACGGAGACTGGGGTAGAGGGCCTCTCGAGTTGACGACGCGGCTGCAGTGCGGAGGACATCGATCCTGCTCACCATGCCAACGATCGCGCCGCGGTCGTCGACGACGGGGGAGCCGCTTCAGTCTCCGGTTCGTCATCACTTCCGCGACCTGTGTCCTCACCGCCGTACGTCGCCGAGATCGTCGCCGACCCGTTTCTTCTCGCCCTCACGGTCTACGCTCGAGGACACCATACGCGTGCGGGGTGTCGCCTCGCGCGCCGAAACCGCTGTACGGTCACGCCTACTGATCCACATGGAGGAAATCCATGCCGACGCTCGTCGCCCTCGCCGTCCTGCTCTTCGCCTCGACCGTCCGAACCGATGCTGGGCTCGTGGAGATCGCGAGCGCCCATGACGTGAAGGAGACCATCGCTCGGCTCGAGGCGGCGCTCGCGCGGGCGAACGCGACCGTGGTGGCGAAGATCGACCATGCAGCCGCCGCCGCGAAGGTGGGCGAGCGGCTGCCCCCGACAGTGCTGCTCGTGTTCGGGAACCCGAAGCTCGGAACCCCGCTCATGCGATGCGCGCCCAGCGCGGGAATCGACCTCCCGCTCAAGGCGCTCGTGAGGGACGACGGCAAGGGCCGCGTGACGCTGACCTACTCCGACCCGGCCTGGATCGCGGCGCGGCACGGCGCGAAGGGGTGCGACGAGGTGGTGAAGAAGATGGGCGGCGCGCTCCAGACGTTCGCCGAAGCCGCGACCGCGCCCTGACGAGGGCGAGGTCGGGGGGCCGTCTGTCGGGACCCGCACGCCGGCACGGGATCCCGATAGCAAACGGGGTCGCGGGAAGAAGTAGACCGCAAGCTCCCGCTTCGGCACGAAGTTCGGGGTAGTGCTCGTACTGCCACTGTTCGAGGTCGCCTGCCGCCCTGGGGATCGAGGACGCAGGGTACCAGGAGAGCTTCGTCGGGTGACGGAGGTTCACGTTGACGTGGACGTCGGAGCCCCCAATTCCCGAATGGCCCGCGGCTAGCGCCGGGGCTCGAAAAGCGAGCCTCCGATCGCGTAGACTCGCGCGTCCGTTTCCTCCTTACCTTGGTCGGTGAACCGAGCCGACCCATTCGGAGACATCCCAAGCATGGCGCATAGACACGAAATGGAGTCGAAGCTGAAAGGGGAGACGCTCGTCCGCAAGGGGCTCCTGAAGAAGCACGATGCGACACCGATGCTCCGCCTCATGCCCGATCTGCACGTGGTCAAGGTCGGGGGGCACGGGCTCGTCGACTACGGCCGCGACGTGGTGCTCCCGCTCGTGGAGGAGCTCGGCGAGCTCTCCAAGGAGCACAAGATCCTCGTCGTCACGGGCGGCGGTGTTCGGGTGAGGCACGTCCTCGACATCGGCATCGACCTCGGCATGCCGACCGGTGTGCTGGCCGAGCTGGCCTCCAAGGTCAGCGAGCAGAACGCTGTGATGCTGACCCTGCTGCTCTCCAGGTGGGGGGGCACCCGGGTCAAGACCAGCGACCTCCTCGAGCTACCGACCATGTTGAAGCTCGGCCTCCTGCCGGTGATCCACGGCACCCCCCCTTACGGGCTCTACGAGCACCCCCCGGAGGTCGGGCGGATCCCGCCCCACCGCACGGACACCGGAGCGCTCCTCATCGCCGAGGTGCTCGGGGCGGCGAGCTGCATCCTGGTCAAGAACGTCGACGGCCTCTTCACCGAGGACCCGCGCGTCAACCCGGAAGCGAAGCTCATCGAGGAGATCAGCAACGACGAGCTGATCCGGAGGGATATGGAGGACCTGGTGATGGAGCCGAAGATGCTGGAGATCCTCCGGGACGCGAAAAACGTCCGCGAGATCAAGATCGTGAATGGTCACAAGCCGGGCTGCGTCACGAAGGCGATCCGAGGCGAGAAGGTCGGGACGGTCGTCAGGGCTTGAGGAGCCCGTGCAGGCGCCCGTGAAAGGGTCTATAATTCAAACGTTACCCCTCCGAATCAGGGAGGAAACGAGGAAAGGAGACTCCCTTTCATGGCTGGCAAGATATTTTATCGCGAGAGGATCAAGTACACCGACGGTGCGCAGATGCCGCGCTACATGTTGGTGGCCGTACACGATCTCAACCTCAAGGTCTATGGACAGCACCTGAGGATGTCCGAGCTCAAGGCGATCGCCTCGGCGACCGGCGCCGATCTCGTCGCCCTGCCACGCGGCGAACACAGCGGGCACAAGCGCCTGGAAGCGCTCCAGGCGAAAGCGACGTAAGCCGCGCGGAACGTACCGAGTTGGGAAACGG
>MEMX01000014.1:22018-26619 GCA_001768075.1 Anaeromyxobacter sp. RBG_16_69_14
CGTTTCCTTTTGTGCAAGGAACAGCGCGAGGCGAGTCCCCAAAAGGCGAAAGGCGAGAGGGTCGGGGAACGGACTCCTGCACAGCAGGCGGACCTTCGCCCGCCCTCCCTGGTTGTGTCCGCGTGCGTCGATGCCGAAGGTGTGGGCCAAGGAGGTGTACTCGTGAATCGATTGAACGCTCTCTCGGCCGCCCTCTATTCGGCGGCACTCTCGGTGTGGGCGCTCCCCGCGCTCGCGCTGGCGCAGGCCGCGCAGCCTGGGTCGGCGCCGATGGACCAGCCCGCCCCTGGCGGCGGCCCTGCCAGCGCCAACTGGCTCTGGATCGTCGCGGCCATCGTCGTGCTCGCCATCATCTGGTGGGCGCTGGCCTCGCGACGGCGTGGCAGAACTCAGTGACCATCCCGAGCGCGCCGTCGCTCGGGTTCATGGTCTCGGGTCCATGGTCTCGGACCCCCGTTGGAGCGCGATCGGGACGCGACGGCCCTTCACCGCCGCTCCCGCTCGGCGCTGGCCTTTGCGCCGCGGAATGCTCGCGGCCGGCCGCGTACAACCCGGAGCCCGCTGCTCAGCTGTGGCATCATCAGCAGCCTCGTCAACGTGAGGAGGCATGACCATGCACGGCCGGCTGGAGTGGGCGGAGCTCGACTCGCAAGCGCTGACCGGAAACCCGCTCGGCGATCCTTCCCGGCGGCCACTGCTCCTGTACTTGCCGCCGGGTCATGACGGCGGTCGCGAGCGCTTCCCGGCCGTCTACTTCCTGCACGGCTTCACCAGCAGCGCGCGGGCCTGGGTCAAGCCGACGCCGTTCCAGCCATCCGTGCCCGAGCGCCTTGACCGGCTCATCGCCAGCGGGGCGCTGCCGCCGGTGGTGGGCGTCTTCGTGGATGGCTGGACCGCGATCGGCGGCAGCCAGTGGCTGAACAGCGAAGCGATCGGGCGCTACCGCGACTACCTCGCGCGCGACGTGGTGGCCTTCGTGGACGCGCGCTGCCGGACGGTCCCCGCTGCAGGCGCGCGGGCGGTGGCGGGCAAGAGCTCGGGGGGCTACGGCGCGCTCGTGATGGGGGCTCACCACCCGGACGTCTTCGGCCACGTCGCCAGCCACGCCGGAGACTCGGCCTTCGAGTACTGCTACCTGCCCGACTTCCCTCGCGCCGCCGCCGCGCTGGAGGACAGCGATCCCGCCGTCTGGTTCGAGGGCTTCCTGCGCCGCGCGCGAGAGACCAGACCGCGATCGGACGATCACCCGGTCCTGAACATCCTCGCCATGAGCGCCGCCTACTCGCCGCGCGCCGGCGCGCCGCTCGGCCTGGAGCTGCCCTTCGAGCCCCGCTCGGCGCGGCTGCGCGAGGAAATCTGGGCGCGATGGCTGGCACACGATCCAGCGCGCTTCGTCCCCCGTGCGCTCGAGTCGTTTCGGAAACTCCGCTCCGTCTACCTCGACTGCGGCACGCGCGACGAGTTCAACCTCCGCTGGGGTGCGCGCATGGTGGTCGAGGCACTCCGCGCGGGTGGCGTGGAGGTCCTGCACGAGGAGTTCGAGGACGGGCACGGCGGAATAGACTATAGGTACGTTCGATCGCTCTCGTACCTGGTGCCGCGGATGGACAGATGACCGCATGCTTCCCGGTGGAGGCCCCGTCAGGCGCAGAGTCGCGCCGACCTGATACTCACAGCGGCGACCAGTTGATGTGATTCTCCAGCGGCACCGCCGCCGCTGTGAGCTGATGTCCGGCGCCTTGCGGCGCCTCAAGCGGAGGGGAGAACTCTCCCCCCGCGCCCCCCATCTCGAGCGTCAGTTCATGTGGCATGCGCTATCAGGCGGACCTCCTCAACACGGCGGCGGCGATGCTGGAGAGCGGCAGCTCCTCGCAGGCGGCGCCGGCCGCGATGGCCTCCCTGGGCATGCCGAAGACCACGCAGGTGGCCTCGTCCTGGGCGATGGTGTGGGCACCGGCCTGCCGCATCTCGAGGAGCCCTCGGGCGCCGTCGTCACCCATGCCGGTCAGGATCACGCCGACCGCGTTGGTCCCCGCCGCCTGGGCTACCGATCGAAACAGGACATCAACGCTGGGTCGGTGGCGGGAGACGGGCGGGCCGTCGAGGATCTCGGCGAAGTAGTCCTCTCCGCTGCGGCGGATGGCGAGGTGGCGGTTTCCCGGGGCGACGAGGGCGCGGCCGGAGCAGATGCGGTCGCCCTGCGCTGCCTCCTTCACCTCGATGCGACACAGGGAGTGAAGACGGCTGGCGAAGGCGCTGGTGAAGACCTCGGGCATGTGCTGGACGACGACGATGCCGGAGGCGTTGGGCGGCATCTCCTCGAGGATCGCACGCAGGGCCTCCGTGCCGCCGGTGGAGGCGCCGATGGCCACCACCGTCTTCGTGCTCGTGGCGAGGGGTGCCGGAGGGCGCGGCGGGAGCACGGCGCTCGCGTCGCGGCGAGGCGGAGGCACGGGCGCACGCTGCAGAACGCGGGCGTGCACCGCGCCACACACCGCCTCCACCAGCTGCTGCGCCGAGTCGTAGAGAAACCCCTTCACGCCCAGCGTTGGCTTGGTGACGATGCCCACCGCCCCCCGCTCCAGCGCCTGGAGCGCCACCTCGGTGTTGGGCCCGGCCAGGCTCGAGCAGATGAGCGCCGGGACCGGCTCCGGCTGGGACATGTGCCAGCGCAGGAAGGTGAGGCCGTCCATGCGCGGCATCTCGATGTCGAGCACTAGGGCGTCGGGCCGCTCCCGGCGCATCTTCGAGATGGCCACGATCGGGTCCGGGGCCACGTCCACCTGCATCCCCGCAGCGGAGAGGATCGCCTTGAGCGACTGGCGCACCACGGCCGAGTCGTCCACCACCAGTACGCGCGGGGCCTTCGTCGGGCCCGGGCCCGTGGCGTAGGCGCGGCGCTGCGTCATCGGCCCGCCTCGCGCCCGGTGCGGGCGCCGCGGTGCGCATAGATGTTGGGGATGACGCTCCTCACCGGGAAGGCGGTGCCGGAGAGGCTCTCCGCGTGCCCGAGGAAGAGGTAGCCGGACGGGGCGAGATGCTCGAGGAGATGGCCGACCACCTGCTCCCTTGCGGCGGCGGCGAAGTAGATGAGGACGTTGCGGCAGAAGACGAGGTCGAACTCCCCGATCGCCGGATACTCGGCGTCGTTCAGGTTCAGGTGCGCGAAGTGGACGAGCTCCCGGATCTCCGGGCCGGCCTTCATGGTCCCCTGGAGCGGGCCGATGCCGCGGAGCATGAAGGCCTTCAGCTCGGCCTCCGGGATCTCCCGGGACTTCTCGAGCGGCCACACCGCCTTCTGGGCGAGGTCGAGGACGCGCGTCGAGAGGTCCGTCGCCAGGATCTCGAGGTCCCACCCGGAGCCGGGGGGGAACGTCCTCAGGAGTGCCATGGCGAGCGAGTAGGGCTCCTCGCCGGTGGAGCATGCGGCGCTCCAGATGCGGAGACGGCGCGGCCGGCCTCCCTCTTCCGCCTCGGCGCGCCAGCGGGGGAAGACCTCCTCGGCGAGGAACTCGAAGTGGCGCGGCTCGCGGAAGAAATGCGTCTCGTTGGTGGTGACGTGATCGAGCATGCGAGCGCGCTCGGCCGCGTCCGCCACCACGCGCTCGTAGTATTCGCCGAAGGAGGCGAGGCCCAGATCCCTGAGGCGACCCGACAACCTCCCCACCAGCAAGGTGCGCTTGACGGGAGCGAGCCAGATGCCGGCCTCCCCGTGGATGAGCGCCTGGAACTGGGCGAACTCCTGGTCCCTGATGAGCTGGCCGATCTCGCTGCCCGCTCCCTGCTCGTGAAGCGGCAGCCTCGCGTCGGCGCCAGCCTGGCGGCGGTCCCGGCGATCCCGATCAAGGGCGTTCGGACGCAGGGCGCTCATGCTCTTTCGGGATCCCGACGATGGATGTGGTCGCAAGTCACGAGGCTGCTCCCGCGGTGGCGGAAGCCGGAGCGGGCGCCATGGCCGCGGGATCGACGGCGAGCGTCTGGGCGGCGAGATCCTTCTCGCCGGCCGAGATGACGCGATCGAGGTCGAGCAGGAGCACGAAGCCCTTGCCCGCCTTGCCCATCCCGACGAGGTAGTCCACCCGTACCTGCGTGCCGAAGGACGGGGGCGGCTCGATCTCCTCGGGCCCCAGCTCCAGCACCTCCCGCACCGCGTCCGCCACGATCCCCACCACCGTGCGCTCTCCGCCAAGCGCCGCCTCCACGATGAGGATGCAGGTGCGCCTCGTGACCGCGGTCACGGGCAGCCCGAACTTCACCGCCAGATCGACCACCGCCACCACCGCGCCGCGCAGGTTGATCACCCCCCGGACGGACGGCGGCACCGAGGGAACGCGGGTCACCGTCTCGTACTGCAGGATCTCCTTCACCTGCAGGATGCCGACCGCGTAGTCGCTCCCGGCCAGGGCGAAGGAGAGGTACTGGCGGCGCTCTTCCGTTTCCTTGGCGCTCATGGCGGTTCCTAGAAGCGCTTGAAGTTCCCGTCTTCGTCGCCCACGACACCATTCGACCCGACTGCTCCGATTGCACCGAACCCTTCGATCGTCCCGTTGGCCTTGACGACCTTGGTTGCGGCGGGATACGGGAGGGCGGCCGCGCGCGCC
>MEMX01000014.1:26634-27158 GCA_001768075.1 Anaeromyxobacter sp. RBG_16_69_14
CGCGGCGCGCTCCCGCCGCGGAGGGAGTCCGGCGCGGAGCGTCAACCGCGCCTGTCACCTGGAAGAAGCCCATGAGCTGCTGCAGCGACTCGGCCTGCGAGCTCATCTCCTCCGAGGTGGAGGCGAGCTCCTCCGCGGCTGCGGCGTTGCGCTGGGTGACCTGATCGACCATGCCCATGGCCTTGTTGATCTGGGCGACGCCGGTCGACTGCTCCTGGCTGGCGGCGACCACCTCCTGCACCAGGTCGGCGGTCTTCTTGATGGCCGGGACGAGGTCGAGGAGGAGCTGCCCGGAGCGCTCCGCCACCTTCACCGACTGCGAGGCGAGGCCGCCGATCTCGCCCGCCGCCTTCTGGCTGCGCTCGGCCAGCTTGCGCACCTCGGTCGCCACCACCGCGAAGCCCTTGCCATGCTCTCCGGCGCGGGCGGCCTCGATGGCGGCGTTCAGGGCGAGCAGGTTCGTCTGGTAGGCGATCTCCTCGATGATGGAAATCTTCTCGGCGATGGACTTCATGGCCTCGACC
>MEMX01000014.1:27332-30510 GCA_001768075.1 Anaeromyxobacter sp. RBG_16_69_14
TGCGACGTCGCCGAGATCTGGGTGGCGGCAGCGGAGAGCGCGGCGGCGCCAGCACGCACCTCCGCGATGGTTTGCGCCAGCTTCCCGGTCATCCCCTTCATCGCCGCTTGCAGCTTGCCGACCTCGTCGCCGCTCGTGACCTTTACGTCCTCGGTCAGATCGCCGGCCGCGATCCGCTCGGCGAGCTTCACCACCCCGAGCACCGGGACGGTGACGCTGCGGGTGGCGTAGACCGCGATCCCGATCGCGAGGAGCACCGCCGCGGCCATCAGCCCGAGGATCAGTCGCTGGGCCATCCTGTACGAGCTGGCCGAGCTTGCGACGTTGTCCCGGAGCCTCTCTCCGTCCACCCGGAAGAACTCGTCCCAGGCCGCCCGCACGGCCTTCAACCCGGGGAGGACCTCGGCGGAGGCGAGCTGCAGCGCTTCGTCCTTCCTCCCCGCCTGCAAGAGCGAGCGGGTGCGCGCCAGCGCTCCGGAGTAGGTCGCGCGGGCATCCTTCAGCTTGCTCAGGAGCTCGCGGCCCTTCGCGCTCGCGACGAGCTCCTCTCGCTTCTGGACCAGCACCGCCCCCCGCTGGGCGGTGGCGTCGATCCGGGCGAAGACCTGCTCGGTCTCCCGCGGGTCCTTCGATACGAACAGCTGCATCACGTTGAGGATCTGGTCGGCGACGAGGTTGCCACCCTCGGCGCCGATCTCCGCCCGGCTCCAGCGATCGCCGGTCTGGGCGATCATCTCGTTCAGCTCTCCCAGGCGGCCGAGTCCCAGCCATCCCACCGTCACGACGAAGCTCGTGACGATCAGGAAGGCGAGGGCAAGCTTGGTGCCGATTCTCAGGTTGTTCATCTTCGGTTCCTCGGGTCCGTGCGTCCGGCGGGGCGTCAATTGAGAGATCAGAAACTGGACTGAAGACCAGCGAGCGGTCCGGGGAGCTGGGCGGAGAGCGGCGCGGCGCGCTTCAGGGACTCGCGCAAGAGCCCGGCGATGTCGAGGATGAGGGCCACCCGCCCGTCGCCCAGGATGGCGGAGCCGGAGATGCCGCGGATGCCCTGGAACATCTTCCCGAGCGGCTTGATGACGGTCTGGCTCTCCCCGAGCAGCGCGTCCACCACCAGGCCCACGCTGGCGCCAGCGTACTGGACCACCACCACGTTCTCCCTGGTCGGGGCGGCGCCACCGAGCTTGAAGTGCTCGCGCAGCCGCAAGAACGGGAGCGGCCGCCCGCGCAGGTCGATCACCCCGCAGCGCCCGCGGTCGCTTCCCGCCGGCAACTCCAGGCACTCGGCCACCACGTCGAGCGGCAGGACGTACACCTCGCCCGAGACGCTCACCCGGAAGCCGCGGATGATGGCCAGCGTGAGCGGGAAGCGCAGCGAGATGGTGGTGCCGCGCCCCAGCTCGCTCTCGACCTCCACGGAGCCGCGCAGCGCCTCCACGTTGCGGCGCACCACGTCCATGCCGACGCCGCGGCCGGAGACCTCCGTGACCTGCTCGCAGGTGCTGAATCCCGGCTCGAAGATGAGAGCGTAGACCTCCTCGTCGGTGAGCTGCGCCCCATCGGGCACGAGCCCCTTCTCCACCGCGCGGCGCGCGATGCGCTCGCGGTCGAGCCCCCCGCCGTCGTCGGCCACCTGGACCACCACCAGGGCACCCTCGTGGAAGGCCCGCAGCGTGAGCCGGCCGCAGGGGTCCTTGCCGCGCGCCCGCCGCTCCTCCGGGAGCTCGAGGCCGTGGTCGACGGCGTTGCGGACCATGTGCGTCAACGGATCGCGGATGTGCTCCACCACCGCGGTGTCGACCTCCACGTCATCGCCCTCGAGGACCAGCCGCGCCTTCTTGTGCTGATCGGCGGCCAGATCCCGCACCGTCCGGAAATGTTGCTGGAAGGTCGGACCGAGCGGGACCATCCGCGCTTGCATGATGAGGTCCTGCAAGTCGAGGTAGAGGCGATCGGCCTCGCGGTGCGCTTCCACGAGCTCTTCGACCGCGAGCGAGATGCGGCGCTCCAGCATGTCGGCCAGGCGGCAGCGCGAGATGGCGATCTCGCCGGAGAGGTTGATCATTCGATCGAGCTTCCCGACGTCCACGCGCAGGGTGCGCGCCGCCGGCACGGCGGGCGCAGACACGGGAGGAGCGGCAGGCGCGGGGCGCGCCGTCGTAGTGCCGCACAGGGACGCGGACCCGGGATCGATCCCCTGTCCCTCGGCGGCACCACGCACCTTCTGGCGGAAGG
Organism: Anaeromyxobacter sp. RBG_16_69_14; assembly: GCA_001768075.1. Classification (GTDB taxonomy): domain Bacteria; phylum Myxococcota; class Myxococcia; order Myxococcales; family Anaeromyxobacteraceae; genus Anaeromyxobacter_A. The sequence continues at coordinate 29,565 of MEMX01000014.1, forward strand.
CGTGGAGCCCCGGGGGAGCGGCCTTCCCGACGGCGGCCGCGGCGACGGCCTCGCGGAGCAGGTCCACCCCTTTCAGGAGGAGGCTGGCCAGGCCGTCGTTCACCCTGAGCGCCTTCGACCGGACCCGGTCGAGCAGGCTCTCCAGCTCGTGTGCCAGATCGCGGACGTCGTCGAAGGCCACCAGCGAGGAGGAGCCCTTGAGCGTGTGGGCGGCGCGGAACAGCGAGTGGAGGGTCTCCTCGTCATCGGGCTTCGCCTCGAGCGCCAGCAACTGCTGCTCCATGGTGGCGAGCACCTCGGCCGACTCGGTGACGAAGGCCTGCATCAGGGCCTCGCGGTCGATCTCGAACTCTCCCTCGAGCTCCTCGGCTTCGCTCATCGCGGAGCCCCTCCCGCTTGGCGGCCATTGCGACCTTCGCGGCCTTCCCGAACATCGCGAGGCTCGCCCTGCTCTCGCCTCGGGCGGTCGCGCAACGAGGTGAGGTACAGGGCCGTCGCCGCGTGCCTCACCAAGAGTTCCAGGACGTTGCGATCGGCGGCGCCGAAGACCGGCTTGTGCCGCAGCATCCTCCAGATGGCGAGGACGCCCACCACGCGGCCTCCGGCCTGCAACGGCACGCAGGCCGTGAGGTCGGGGAACTCCGGCGGCGGCGGACCATCCCCGATGACCCACGCCTTGCAGTCCGCGGCAGCGCGTCCGATGGGTCCCACTCCGACTTGCAGGGGCTCGAGTCGCCTGGCCTCGACTCCGAAGGACTGGACGGGAAAGAGCTCGCGGCCATCCTCGGATGGCTCGAAGATCGCCAGCTCCTCCGAGCCGATCACGTTGATGACGACGTCCTGCACGGCGGCGAGGACCTCGCCGTATTCGAGCGTGCCGTGGAGCCGCTCCATGACCACGTAGAGGTTGCCCAGCTCGGCGGCCTGCTGCTCCAGCGCCGAGAAA
>MEMX01000014.1:30544-51324 GCA_001768075.1 Anaeromyxobacter sp. RBG_16_69_14
CCTGGCGCAGCCGCTCGACCTCGGCGCGGCACTCCGCCAGCTCCTGGCGCGAGGCCGCGAGGTCGGCTCCCCGATGGCCGCCCGCGGAGCCGGGGCGGTGTGGTCGGACGTCGGTCATCGGCGTGGGCCCTCACTGACCGAGGTAGCCGCGCACCTTCGAAAGGAGTTCGTTTCCGTTGATGGGCTTCGTGATGTAGTCGTTCGCGCCCGCCTCGAAGCCGCTCTTGACGCTCTGCTCCTCTCCTCGAGTGGTGACCATGATGACCGGGATGGAGGCGGTGTTTCCTTGAGCGCGAAGCCGCTTGCAGGCCTCGAAGCCAGTCAAGCGCGGCATCATCACGTCCATGAGGATGAGGTCGGGCTTCTCGGTTGCGGCCTTCTCGACCCCCTCTTGACCGTCCTTCGCGAAGACGAGGTCGTAGGGACTCTTCGCGAGGATCATCTTCTCCATGAGGATGACCGTGCTCGAATCGTCGACGAGGAGGATCTTCTTCCGGCCCATTCGTGCGCTCCGTTCTCGTGAGAACCCATTTCCGAAAGACCCAGCCCGCTGGGCACACGATGACCGCCCACGGCGGCCATGTGCTCGCCGCTGCGCCTCGAGCTCGCTTGGAGCTGCCCGCCTCGGCTACCGTCGTCTCACCCGCTACGCCGGGAATTCCCGCGGGCTCCATGTCCTCGCCCGGCTTGTCGTCCGGAACATTGCAATCAGCGATCCGATCGGCCGACCAGAGCGGAGGGAGGCGGCCGGCGCTCACTGACTGTGCGAATGGGTGACCCGCCACCGGCGGGATTCACGGCCGGCGCCACCGAGCGCATGTGCGCGTACTCAGAGAAGGAAAGCGTCGCTGCCCCCACGACCACGTCGGCGCGACCCTCGCCTCGGCGCGTGGTGTCCCGCCGCCGGCCACGCTCCATCGGGGCTTGGGGTCCACGCTCCCGGAAGCCGAGAGTCTGCTCGGCCCCAGGGGTTCGCGCGGCGCGACGCTGCTACAGGGTGATCACCTGGTCTACCTTCACCGCCGAGAGCGCCTTGTACAGGTCGGGGAAGCAACCGATGGGCACGCCCTCGACGAGCTTGTCGGCGATGCTGCGCTGATAGCAGCACTGGTCGCAGCCCATGAGCAGCATGCCGCTCTTGCGAGCCAGCTGGGCAAGGCGCTCGCCGACGGGATTCCCGCGCATGAGCAGATAGGTGTTGTCCACGAAGAAGAACATCCCGACCACCGTCGCGCCGTGCCGGCCTTCCTCCAGCTGCGGGACGATCATCTTCTCCAGGATGAAGGAGGCGTTGGGGGTCGAAAACACGTACGCAACGTTCATGTCGAGGCTCCGGCTGCGTCATCCGGCGGGGACGGCAGGCGCCGCTCGAGCGCGCGAGAGAGCGCCAAGGCGACCAGGTCGGCGCGGTCGCGGTGAAGCCGATGGACGCCCGCGACGGCGGCGCGGACGCGCTCGGCTCCGATCGCCTGGGGAGGCCCGCCTGCCTCCGCCAGCCCGCAGGCCACCTCTGCGTAGCCGATGAGAGAAGCGCAGGTGGTGGCGCGGTAGCGGGCCCGCGAAACTCGGCCGCGCGCGTCGAGCCACAGCCCGACGCGGACGAGGAGCCTGTTCCCGCCCGCCGCCTCGCCCACCAGCGCGGCGCCGTCGACGGGCCCGGCGTATCTCGGGTCGGCCACGAGGTCGGCGATGGCGCGCGGCGGCATGGTGGAGATGTCTAGCGCGCCGCACCGCGCCGTCAAGCTTCCTGGTCAGGCTTTTCCGGAAGACCAGCCTCCGCCACGGTGGCCAGCCGGGAGCAGAGGCCTTCGAGCGCCCCCTGGTCTTCCGAGTAAACGAGCCCAAGCCTGACCTCGTCGCCTCCGGCAGAGCGATAACGGGCGGAGAGCCGGTACCGTCCGGTGTGGCAGACCTCCTCCACCACGAACCGCACCGCGCGACCGTCCCGCCGCAGCACCGCGAGCGCTGAAGCAGCCTTGTCGGGCAGTTCCATGGCCCGATGAAACCATGGACGCGCGCCGGGCGCGAGTGCGGCTATATTGCGCCGCCATGAGCGTCACCGTGGAGACCGGCACCACCATCGCCTTCGACCGCTTCTGGCTCTGGCTCAGGCACCATGCGAACTGCATCGTCCGCGCGGGCACGGTGGACACCTTCCTGCACGACCAGGAGGCGTTCCACTGGCACCTGGACGAGGACGCCGAGCGCAACCCGGTCGTGCAGATGATCTGGGGGAAGCTCCTCGTCGGCGAGATGGTCCTCGACGTGCGCGACGTCCTCTACGTCGAGGCGACGCCCGAGGAGGGTGGAGAGCCGGACCAGTTCCTGTTCGAGCTCGTCGGCGGCTCCAAGGAGGAGCCGTATGCCGTGTACCACTTCCTGGTGGCCCACGGCTTCGAGGAGGAAGGCGGGCATCCGGCGGGACTGAAGCACTGAGCACCGGCCTCCACCCGTCCCCGAAACAGCGGTGCCCGCAATGATCCTCAACCGACCTGACCGCCCCGCCCCCGCTCCTCCGGCGGTCGAAGCTTGCGGAAGGCCACGTAGACCGCCAGGTCGTAAGCGATCTTGATCCCGCCCGCGATGAAGAAGGGTAGGCTCGCCAGGGCGGGCACCGCGTAGAGCGGCCCCGCCGCGATGGGCGCGAGCGACGAGCCGATGGTGCGCGCGATCCCGGTCACGCCCGCCGCCGCAGAGCGCTCCTCCGGCTCCACCACCGCCATCGTATAGGACTGCCTCGTCGGCACGTCCATCTGCGAGATGGAGAAGCGCAAAAAAAGCGCCGCCATGGCCAGCTCTAGCGTCGGCATGACGGGCACGAGAAAGAGGAGCACGTTCGAAGGCAGGTGCGTGAAGACCATGGTGCGGACGAGGCCGATGCGGCGCGCCACCCACGCCGCGGAGAGCGCCGAGAGCCCGGCGAGCACGTTCGCGGTGAAGAAGATGCGGCCCAGGAGCGCCGGATCGGCGCCGAACCGGGTGTGGAACCAGTAGGCGACGAAGGACTGCACCACGAAGCCACCCGCGAAGGCGTCGAGCGAGAAGAGGGCGGACAGGCGCAGCACCACGCCGCGCGATCGGTGCAGCCCCAGGTGCGATCGCAGAAAATGTGGGCGATCCGACGCGACGCGCTTCGCGGGGGGCGCCTCGGCGGCCGGGGAGAGTCGCGTGAAGAGGACGACGAGGACGGCCCCGAGCGCGGCGTAGCCGGCGACGATGGCGCGGTAGCTCGGGAGCGGTGCCCAGCCGGCGCGCTGCAGCCCCGAGGCGAGCGCACCGCCCGCCAGCGAGCCGAACGCGGTCGCGAAGGCGCCCGCGAGCTGGTACCAGGCGAAAACCTGGGTGCGGCGCTCGGCTGGGAGAGCTTGCGAGAGCGTCGCCTGCTCGATGGCCAGGAACGGCCCCACTTCGTTGCCGGCAGGGCTGATGACGCCGACAGTCGCGGCGAGGACGAGGAGCGGGAAGCTCCTCGTCACTGCGAAGAGCGCTCCCGCGAAAATCATGAGCACGGCACCGAGCAGCAGCATGCTGCGGCGGCCCGTTCGGTCCGCACGCGTGGTGAGGACGAGCGAGATGGCCGTGTCGCCGAGGAGCGTGAGGGTGAGCAGGAGCCCGATGCGCGCCTCGGAGAGGCCGGCCGCGCTGAGGTGGAGGACGAGGACGACGGAGAGGAATCCGTAGGCGAAGAGACGCACCGCGCGCGTGCAGAAGAGGAGGCGGACGTCGCGCGCGGAGCTCTGGGCGAGGCCGCTCATCGGGCCGTGAGCCTACACCTGCCAGGCACTCGCGGACTCCGCAGTCCGCCCCACCGAGGTCCCGGGGCCGCGGCACACGCTTGCGGTCGGTCACGAACGCGCCCGTCGCCGTGTCATCTCACCGACGGCCGCGCGAGGGAGGCCGCCGGAGGGCTCCACGATGGAAGGCTGCATCACCGGTCGCGACGTGCTGCGTCATCCCTACATGATCTGCCGCCTCTGGGGGCCCAGCTGCTACCTGCGCTGCCTGCGCGCCGTCCTGACGCGCCGGCACTGCACGTTCCTCGCGGTGCTGACGCACTCCCGATGAGCACCTGGCGCGTCCCTTTTCGGGCCCGGACAGCCCCCGAGGTCGCCCTCGAGGAGTCTCTTCATGGAGCCACATATGAAACCATCGCCATCTCGCGGCGAGAGGGGGCGTCGGACACGGGCAAGAGGGAAGTGAAGCGATTGGCTGAAGGCGGGCTCGGCGAACGGAGGATCCCATGACTGGATGGAGGAGGATCTGCTGCGCTGTCGATTTCTCCGATCCGTCTCGATCTGCCCTGAACGAGGCCGCCGACCTTGCGCGGCGGTTTCGGGCCGAGCTGACGGTGATTCACGTTCGCGAAGACCCCGGGCTGGTATCGGCCGCGCGCGACGCTCCGCCCGAGCCGCTCCGGCGCGCAGCAGCCGAGCTGGAGCCCAAGCTGGCTGCCTGGAGGGCAGGGGCCCAGCTCGCGGCGACCCACCCGGTCCATTCGGCGGTGCTCGTGGGCGCCCCGGCTGCCGAGATCCTGCGCTTCGTGGCACGGGAGTCGTTCGATCTCCTGGTGGTGGCGACGCACGGGCGCACGGGGATCAAGCACCCCGTACTCGGCTCCGTCGCCGAGCGGGTGGTGCGCGACGCAACCTGCCCGGTGCTGGTCGTGCGCTGGCCGGGAGCGTGGGCGGGGAAGGATCGCGTCCGGGAGGGCGGGGCCCGATGCTCCGCTCTCCCGGTCTAGACTCGGGTTTCGCCCTTTTCGAGTGCCGCGGTGGGGGGTCTGGGGGGAGCGCGAAAAACGGCGAAAGGCGAGTTAGAGTCCCTGCACGGGTCCCTACCTCATGGTAGGGGACCCCACTCGTGTGGAGATGTACGATGCCGGTCCGGAGAGTGGGATATGCACTCCATCGTACTACTCGCAGCAGCGCTGGCGGCCGGCTCGGAACCCGCGGTCGAGCGGATGACGTCGGAGGAGCTTCAGCGATGGCTCCAGACCTATGAGGTCGAGCACGAACGCAGCCCCAGTGCCGAGATCCACGGCAGGATCGTACACGATCGCCGCGAGCCAGGGGCGCACTCGGACCTCGACGCACGCGACAGGGCGGGCGCTCGGACCGCGGATCCCGGCCCAGAACAGGACCAGCTCCTCGCATCTGCGCTCGCGTGCTACGCGGACGACACCGTCAGCGCAGCCAGAGCCGCCATCCGAGCCGAAAGAGCCGCCGCGAAGTCCTCGGGCGTGGCGAACCTGACGAACCTGTTCGAACAGAAGACGAGGACCGAGCGTGCCGAGCGTACGAAGCTCGCGCAGTTCACCGAGCTTCGCGAGAAGGGCTTGCGGCCCCTGCCCTGCAGCCGCCCCGACGTGGCGCACTTCGTCGCGTGCATGCGCGGCATGGACTCGGTATCGGCAACCGACTGGTGCGACGACAGCGCGTGGCAGGAATTTCACGAGCGGCAGGACCTGTACGCTCAAATTGACTTACAGTGATCGTGCACACATGAGCCTCGCCCAGGAACTCGTCGTCCTCGCCGGCCGCATCGCGGACGCCCTGAGACCGCCGCCCGTGGCCCGGGTCATCGTCCCGCCAGGGGATCTCGGCCCCGACCAGCACGGCTCGTTCTGCGCGGTGCAGCTCGAGGATGGCAGCACCGGTCTCGCCTACATCATGCTCGGGGACACCCGGAGCCGACTGCGATCCGCCGACACGGCGGCCCTGGCTGGTCGCTCCGCCTCGAGCCTGGCCGAGGCTCTCACGCGAGACGAGCCGGCGGCCCGCTCGGTAGGGCTCGCGGCCATCAACGCGCTGTCGCGGCACCTCTTCGATCGAGCCGGGTTTGCGCCGGACTTTGCGACCAACTCCCTCGGATCGCTGGCGCTCGGCCCGGACGACAGGCTGGGCATGGTCGGCTTCTTCCCTCCGCTCGTGCGCCTCGCACGCGACGAGGGCATCCCGCTCACGGTGCTGGAGCTGAAGTCGGAGCTGGTACAGCAGGCGCCGGGCCTGACGGTGACCCTCGACCCCTCCCACCTCGCCCAGTGCAACAAGATCGTGTCCACGAGCACCGCGCTGCTCAACGACTCGCTCGACGGCTTGCTGGCCCACGCGCGCGGGTGCCGCGAGTTCGTGATCATCGGCCCGGGCGCTGGCTTCGTGCCCGACCCCCTGTTCGCGCGCGGCATCACCGGAATCGGGGGCGCCTGGGTGACGGACCCGGAGCTCCTCGCCCTGCGGATGGAGCGGGGAGAGCGCTGGGGAGACGCCTCACGCAAGTTCTCCCTGCGCAACGACGTCGCCTGGCCGGGGCTCGACGAGCTGCTGCGGCGTGGGCAGCGCTCGCGTTGACACCTTCGCCGTCGTCGTGCGAGGTCCACGTCGTCGACGCCGAGGACGGTGAGTGAACCCTAGCGACCTGCGAACAGGTCATCCACGTACAGTAGAAGCGTCCAGAAGGATCCGGTCCGGTAGCCCGGCAACGCCGTCGGCGTGAAGACGCTCGTGCTCGTCGCGGAGCCGTTCAGGATCCCGGCCGAAGGGTCCTTGTCCACCGCGAGCGTGCAGCCCAGGAGGAGGAGCGGGTCGGGCAGATCGGGTACGGGGAAGCTGACGCTGGTGACGGTACAGTCCCCTCGGGCGGTGATGATCCCGCTCTCGAGCTCGAGCTTCAGCGCGAATGGGTTACGGACCTGAGTGTCGAACGGCGTTTGGGTGAGGAGCCTGCCGCAGCCGACCGCGGTTCCGATGGGCGGGGCAACGTCCTCCTCCATCGCGAGCCCGTCGCGGGAGCGGGTGCGGGGCGCGAAGACCAGCGCCCCCAGCTTCACGGTGTCGTCGGCCGGACAGTCGGGCACGACCGAGCCGTCTTCCTGCGTGCGGAGGACGTAGACGCGCTCCTCGGCGGCTGCCGCCAGCGCGAGCCCTACCGCGAACGCTCCCGCGAGCGCTCTGACTCGCCTTTCGCGCTTCGGTGCCAACGAAAGACGTCGAAAGGCGAGTCTGACAACGAGCGACAGGGCTCGTGGCATGAAGTGCATACCCTCCTCCTTGAGCGTACTGCGGTGAGCTACACGCGGACGATCTGCCCGCCGAAGTGGACGCCGGCGCCGGCGGCTGCGAAGAGGACCGCATCGCCCGAGCCGAACTTGACGCGCCCCGACTCGAGGTCCTCGCTGAAGAGGAGGATGGTGGAGGCCGCAGAGGTGTTCCCGTAGCGGTCCACGTTCACGGGGACGCGGTCCAGCGGGATGTGCTGCGACTCGGCGAAGTCGAGCAGGACGTGCTTGTTGGCCTGGTGGAGGTAGTAGCGCTGGATCCGCGGCACCATCTCCGGCGCCTTCGTGCGCAGCTCGTCCAGCGCGCGGCCCATGTACTCGGGGTAGGCCTCGGCGACGCGCGGGCCGTGCACGAAGAACGCGTGGTCCGCGGCCGCCGCCCGGGACGGCTGGAGCAGCGCGCCGCCAGCCCGGTGGGTGACGAGCTCGCGGTGGTCCATCCTGGCCGCCGAGGCGACCACGCCGAGCGTCGTCCCCTCGTCGCCCCTGAGGACGAGCGCAGCCGCTGCGTCTCCGAAGATGTACATGGTGAGAAATGCATTGAGGCGCGGGTTCTCCGGCAAGGGGGAGGTGAACACTTCCCGGTTCACGTACGCGGATGGGAAGCTGGCGGCCACCACCGCGATGGTCCGGTCGAGACCGGAGAGGATGAGCTTGCACGCGAGGTCGGCGACGTAGACGGCCCCACCGCACCCCGAGTCGATGACGACCGCGCTGGCGTCGCTGCGGCATCCGAGCCGGTGGTGCAGCTCGACAGCGTCGCGGCAGAAGTTGAGCTCGTCGGGGGTGGTCGTGACGAGGTAGATGCCGTCGAGCTCGCGCGGCCGCACACCCGCTCGTTCCAGCGCCTGGCGCACGGCGACCTCGGCCATGTCGGTGCTGGAGCGGGGCCCTGCCTGCCCGGGCGGTGGGGAGATCGCCCGCCCCATCTCTTCGTCGAAGTCCCACAGGAAGCGGCGTTCGACGATCCCGGTCCGCCCCTCGATTCGTTCCGGCTCCCAGCCCGGGATGGCTCGGCTGATCCGATCGTTCTTCACGACGCGTGGCGGAAGGTACTTGCCCGCGCCGACGTAGCGCACCGCTCTCACATGACCTCCAACAGGGCGTAGATACCCACGATGAGTGACACTTCACGCTCTTCACCGTCGGGAGAGGCGAATTGACCGCTTCGACGATCGCTTCAGGCTGGAGCGCCGGTTTTCCCAGGCGAGCGGGCAAGCGCAAATCGCCCTGCACTACTGCACGATAGAGCGTACTTCGAACGGGGCGCACGTTGAGTCGAACATTGAACAACTGGTATGTATATTCACTTGATGCGCAGAGTCAATCGGCCTTCACGCACGGGTACCAGCGAGAGCCCTATGCGAGCTCCCGTGCAGGCGCCCATCCCCCGAGCCCTCCCGCCGCCGGCAACTGCACCGGCGCCGTCACTCTGGGTCGTGGGGCGAGCGGGGCGAGGGGCCACGCTGGCGGCGCCGGCGAGGCGGTCACCGCGTCACGGCGACCGGAGCGGGGCGTCCACTGACCGTGGCCTCAGCTCCGCGAGCAGCTGGTACAGGAGGTGGTGGTCAAACGGTTTGGTGAGGTGGTGCTCGAAGCCGCTGCGCAGCGCCTTCTCCCGATCCTCGACCTGGCCGTAGCCCGTGATGGCCACGAGGTGGGCCCCTACCACCGGATCGGCGCGGAGGGCGCGCGCCAGGGCGTAGCCGCTGATGCCCGGCAGCCCGACGTCGGACAGGACGACGTCGGGCTGCATGGTGCGGGCGCGCGTCAAACCCTCTTCCCCGCTCGACACCACCTCCACCTGATGGCCGTCGAGCTCGAGCATCAGCTGAAGGCTCCTGGCCGCATCCGCGTTGTCCTCCACCACCAGGATCCTTCGACTCTCGCGAAGCTCGGGACTCTCGGCTGTGGGGTCGAAGGTCGGCTGCGGGCTGGGCCCGGCTGCCGCCGGGCTGGCAGTGAGCGGCATGCGGAACGCGAACACGGATCCTCGCCCCACCCCTTCGCTGTGGGCTTGCACGGACCCGCCGTGCAGCTCGGCGAGGCTCTTGACGAGGGAGAGCCCCAGGCCGAGCCCTCCCCTCCGGCCGGCGGCCGGGACCCCCACCTGGACGAAGGGAGCGAAGATGCGCTCCAGCGCCGCAGGGCTCAGCCCGGCGCCGGAGTCCTTCACGATCACCACGGCCTCCCCACCTTCGGCGCGCACCTCGACGCGCACCACCCCGCCGCCGCTGGTGTACTTCTGGGCGTTGTCGAGCAGGTTGCCCACGGCCTGAGTGGCACGCGAGAAATCCGCCTTCACCCACAGAGGCTCCTGCGGGAGCGCCACCTCGAGCACCAGCTTGTCCGCCTCCAGGCTCTCGCGTCGGTCGTCGAGCAAGCTCCGCACCACCGCGACCAGATCGATCCGCTCCTTCTTGAGGATGACCTTGCCATGCGTGATGCGCGAGACGTCGAGCAGGTCGTCGATGAGCCTCACCATCAGGCGCAGCTGCCGCTCGAGGATCGTCAAGGCGCGGTCGAAATCCGGGCTCCCGGCCTCCACGCGGCGCAGCAGGCTGGCGGCGTTCTGGATGGGGGTGAGGGGGTTGCGCAGCTCGTGCGAGAGCACCGCGAGGAAGTCGTTCTTGCGACGGTCCTCCTCCTGCATGACCTTCTGGGCCAGCCTCTGGTCCTCGACGTCGGTCGAGGTACCGAACCACCGGACCACGACGCCTTGCGCGTTCCGCAAGGGGAGGGCCCGCACGAGCTGCCAGCGGTAGACCCCGTCGAACCGGCGCAGCCGGTACTCGGAGTCGAGGGTCTCGCCCGAGATCGTGGCGACGTTCCAGTCGGACCAGATCCGCGAACGGTCCTCGGGGTGGACGAACTCCAGCCAGCCGTTCTCGAGCCCCTGCTCGGCCGGGACCCCCGCGTACTCGGCACCGCGCGAGTTGACGTAGTCGACCTCGCCGCCGGGTAGGGCGGTCCAGATGATCTGCGGCAGCGCGTCGGCCATGTGGCGGAACCGCGCCTCGCTCTCCTGCAGCCGCGCCTCGCTCCGTCGCAGCGCGGCGTCGTCCAGGGCGAGGCGATCGGCCGCGTGCCGCAGCTCGGCCTCACGCGCGGCGAGGCGTGCGGCGAGGCGCTCGTCGGCCAGCGAGGGCGCTCGCGGAGGCTCCTCCTCGTCCATGGGTAGGGGTAGGGGTGCGAAGAGAGCCGCGACCTCCGGGTCACCACCCCGAGCATAGAGCTGGCATCGCCGCCAGCCGGATGCGCCTCGGCAGTCGGCGACGAGGCGGGTGGGGCCGTCGAGGCTCGCCACGGCCGCGCCCAGCGCCGGATCGGTCGCGAAGACCTCGCCCCGGGATGCAGCGAGGCACGCGGCCGCCGAGGCGAACCCCAGCATCCGGGCGCCCGTCTCGTCGATGGCGAGGAGGAACCCGGATCTGTCCAGCCGGAACTCCCCCAGCTTCGAGGAAGATTGGTGGGAAGGGCTCCCGCCGCCTGCGCCGGCCAGACCAAGCATGATTGGGCTCGTGCGAGCTGCGCTCGCTGTCACGTCATGTGAACCAGCGTAGATAAGCCTCGAGGGCCACCAGCCACAAGCGGCCGGCGAGCGAGCGCACCACCCACTGTCGTCCTTGCGATCGCCTGGAGCATTGTCACCCCCACCTGCTATGAAGAAGCCTCCTCGAAGGAGTCTCGCGCCTTGGCCGATTTCGTACACCTGCACCTGCACACGCTCTACAGCCTGCTCGACGGAGCGATCCGCATCAAGGACCTCCTCGCCACCGTCAAGGCGAAGGGCATGACCTCCGTGGCGGTCACCGACCACGGCAACCTCTACGGCGCCATCGACTTCTACAAGCAAGCCAGGGCCGCCGGGGTGAAGCCGATCCTGGGCTTCGAGGCCTACGTCGCGGGCGAAAAGGGTCGCCTGGATCGGTCCGAGCGCATCGGCCGCCACCTGATCCTCCTCGCCAGGGACGCCGAGGGCTGGGCCAACCTACGCTACCTCAGCTCGATGGCCTTCACGGAGGGGTTCTACTACGACCCGCGCATCGACAAGAGGCTCCTCAGGGATCACTCGAAGGGCCTGGTGGGCCTCACCGCCTGCCTGGCGGGCGAGGTCCCGCGCCTGTGCCGGCAGGGCGACATGGACGGCGCCCGTCTCGCCGCGCGCGAGTACAAGGAGATCTTCGAGCCGGGCTGCTTCTTCCTCGAGGTCCAGTCGAACGGGATGCGCGAGCAGCTCGAGGTGAACGCCCGCCTGGCCGAGCTCTCCGAGTCGGAGGACATCCCGCTCGCCGCCACGGCCGACGCGCACTACGTGAAGCGCGAGGACGCCAAGGCGCACGAGGTGCTCATGTGCATCGCGTCGGGGAAGACCTTCTCCGACCCGAAGCGCCTGCGCCACGAGACGGACGGCCTCTTCATCACCTCGCCCGACGACATGGTGGAGGCGCTGCCCGGCCTGAGGGAGGCGATCGACAACACCCTCCGTATCGCGGAGATGTGCAACGTCGAGCTCGAGCTGGGGCAGAACTACCTGCCCAAGTTCCACCTGCCCGACGGCCTCAGCAGCGAGGAAGACTACCTGACGAAGCTCGCGCGCGACGGGCTCGACAGGCGCTTTCGCGAGATCAACGGAAAGTACGCCTTCGACGCCGACACCTACCGCGCGCGCCTGGAGATGGAGCTCTCCGTCATCCGGAAGATGGGCTTCAGCGGCTACTTCCTCATCGTGCAGGACTTCATCAACTGGGCGAAGCGGCACGACGTCCCGGTGGGCCCCGGCCGCGGCTCGGGGGCGGGCTCCATCGTCGCCTGGTCCTTGCGCATCACCGATCTCGACCCGCTGCGCTGGAACCTGCTCTTCGAGCGGTTCCTCAACCCCGAGCGCGTCTCGATGCCCGACTTCGACGTCGACTTCTGCCAGAACCGCCGGGACGAGGTGATCCGCTACGTCACCGACAAGTACGGCAAGGACAACGTCGGCCAGATCATCACCTTCGGCTCGCTCAAGGCGCGCTCCGCCATCCGCGACGTGGTGCGCGTGATGGGCCTGCCCTTCGCCGAGGGCGACCGGATCGCCAAGCTCGTCCCGGAGCCCGTACAGGGCAAGACGCCGCCGCTCAAGGACCTCGTGTTCGGATCGGAGAAGGGATCTCAGAAGGGATCCGCGGCCGAGCCGCGCCTCAAGGAGATGTACCAGAAGCCGAAGGTCGTGCACTCCTTCGTCGACGGCCAGGGTCGCCAGCAGCAGGTCACCGAGAAGGACATCCTCGACATCGGGATGGCGCTCGAGGGGCTGAACCGCCAGGCGGGCCTGCACGCCGCCGGAGTCGTCATCGCCGGAAGACCACTCTGGGAGTACGTTCCGGTCACGAAGGATCCCGACTCGGGGCAGCTCGTCAGCCAGTTCGCCAAGGACGAGGCGGAGGCGGCGGGTCTGGTGAAGTTCGACTTCCTCGGCCTCAAGACGCTCACCGTCATCGACGACGCGACAAGGCACATCCGCCGGAACCACCCGGACCAGGCCAGCCTCACCGCGGAAGAGATCCCCATTGACGACCCGGCCGTCTACGAGCTCATCGGCCGCGGCGACACGGCGGGCGTCTTCCAGATGGAGTCGTCGGGCTTCACCGAGATGGTGATGAAGATGAAGCCCTCGCGGTTCGAGGACGTCATCGCCGCAGGCGCGCTCTACCGGCCCGGCCCCCTCGACCAGAAGCTCGACGACGGCCGCACCATGGTCGACGTCTACATCGACCGCAAGCACGGTCGCGAGAAGGTCGCCTACCCGCACCCGAAGCTCGGGCCCATCCTGGAAGACACCTACGGAGTCATCGTCTACCAGGAGCAGGTGATGCAGATCTCGCAGGTCCTGGCGGGCTACAGCTTGGGCCGCGCCGACCTGCTCCGGCGCGCCATGGGGAAGAAGAAGGCCGAGGTCATGGCCAAGGAGCGGTCGGGGTTCATGGAGGGATGCCGACAGGGCGGCATCGACCCCCAGGTGGCCGGCGGCATCTTCGACCTCATGGAGAAGTTCGCCGCCTACGGATTCAACAAGTCCCACTCGGCAGCGTACGGGCTCCTCACCGTTCAGACCGCCTGGCTCAAGGCGCACTACCCGGTCGAATTCACGGCGGCGCTCATCTCGAGCGAGGCCTCCGACACGGACAAGGTGGTGCTGCACGTCTCGCAGGCGCGCCAGAGCGGGATCGAAGTGCTGCAACCGGACGTGAACGCGTCGCTGGCCGCCTTCAGCGCGATCCCCGCCGCCAGAGGGCAGATCCGCTTTGGTCTGGGCGCGGTGAGGGGGGTCGGCGAGTCCGCGGTACAGGCCGTCCTCGCCGCGCGCGAGGAGGGCGGCCCGTTCAAGGGGCTCTTCGACTTCACCACGCGCGTCGATTCGCGCAGGATCAACAAGAAGGTGGTCGAGGCCCTGGTGAAGTGCGGCGCCTTCGACTTCGAGGGCGTGCCGCGCTGGCTCCTCTTCCACGGCATCGAGGCCGCCTTCGCGGCCGGCTCGTCGGCCCAGGCTGACCGCCTCTCCGGTCAGAAGAGTCTCTTCGGCGCGCTGTCCACGGCATCGGATGTGAAGCCGCGCTACCCCGCCGTGGGCGACATGGTCGGCGAGCTGCGCGTCGAGGAATGGTCGGAGAGGGTGCGGCTCTCGTTCGAGAAGGAGGCGCTCGGCTTCTACCTCACGGGTCACCCGCTGCAGGGCTCCGAGCGCGAGGCGAGGCGCTACGCGTCTTGCGCTTGCGCGCAGGTGGCGACCAAGCGCCAGGATGACAAGGTGACCCTGGCCGGCGTGGTCGCGTCGCTGCGCGAGAAGACCAACAAGGAAAAGGGAACGCGCTTCGGCTTCTTCACGCTCGAGGACCTCACCGGTACGGCAGAGGTCATCTGCTGGGGCAGCCGCCCTGCGCAGGGCAACCGCCCCGCTCAGAAGGGCTGGGCAGACTGGGAGGCCATCGTCAAGCGCGATGAGCCGCTCATCGTCCAGGGGCAGGTCCGGGTGAACACGCGGGACGAGGAGAACCCGCGGGCCGAGATCACCGCCATCGACGTCCAGCTCCTCTCCGACGTGCGCAGGCAGAAGACCTCGGAGGTCACGCTGCGCGTCGACTCCGACGCGCTCACGAGCGACAAGGCGACGGAGCTCAAGGCGCTGCTCGGGCGGCACCCCGGCAGCTGCAGCGTGACCTTGCGCGCCGTCATCCCGACCGAAACCGAGACGTTCGTCCGCCTTCCACTCAAAGTTGTACCCGCGGACGAGTTCCTGGACGCGGCTCGCCGGCTCGGCTTCGAGGTCGAGCTGCGTTAGCCCCGATGCCTGGTCCTTACCAGGATCTCCGCAACACCAGGGATACCAGGGTCGGGGAGCGCCTCTGCGACCAGGCAAGCTGGCGCTTCTCGCGAGCCGCTGCGCGGTGCTTACCTTTTCTTGCCGAGCTTCTCTCGAGGTCGCGTGCGCATGTCCTGTCCCTTCCTCCTCAAGACCCACCCCTGCCGGTGCACCGCTGTCAAGGGGGACCCAGGCGCGCCGCCACGGATCGTCGTCGCGACGCTGTGCCGGGCCGGATACAAGGCCTGTCCGGCCTACCGGTTCACGCGTGCGGCTGGGAAGCTGTTACACCCGGCCGATTTTTCAGCCTGGGTGGTGCTAGGAATTCCAGCAGGTTGCGAAAATTCGCTGCCCCAGCCAGGTTAGCCCCAAATTTCAGGTTTCTAACCGTCCGTCCGTTTCCGTACCGTGGAGGGTGTCCGGGGAGCGCGAGACCACTACTGGTACCGTCGCCCAGACGGGGGGCTAGCCATGCTGAGAGCTACATCCCGAGCTTCGACGCCGAAGGGCGCGTCGGCTTATTCTGACCCGGCTCTTCACTTGAAGTGCGACAGGCAAGCCGAGGAGATCCTCCGGTCGTTCTGGAACGACGTCGCGGATGGCATAGAGCTGCCGTCCGAGCTCAAGGGTCTCGCCGAAGGCGCGCAGAACGGAGCGCCCGGAATCCGCCGCTGCCTGACCATGGAGAGGATCGGAGAGCGGTTGCGCATCGAGGTCACCGCCATCGGAAAGGGGCGCACTCAGCTCCATCTGTGGCGTGAAGGCGTGCCCACCGTGGTGCCGTCGCCCGGTGATGTCGTCCGGTCGCCCGCCGCGGCGGACGGGCTGACGCAGCGCGAGCGCGAGGTCGCCCTGCTCGTCGCCGACGGACTCCGCTCCCGCGAGGTCGCGGAGCGCCTGGGCATCGCCTCCCAGACCGTGAAGAGCCACCTCAAGACCATCTTCGACAAGCTCGGAGTTCGCAACCGAGTGGAGCTGGCCCGGCGGCTCGAGCAGCGCTAGTCCAGGCGTTTGAGAGAAGAGCGGCACGCGTACCCGGCCTTGCCCCGACCATCGGTTCGCAGGTAGCTTCGCGTTCCGATGATGGTCACCCTCGAAGACGTCCAGGCAGCGCGTCAGCGCATCTTCGACAGGATCTACCTGTCGCCCTGCGCCCGGAGCGAGACGCTGTCGCGCTTGGCCGGTTGCCAGGCCTTTCTCAAGCTGGAGAACCTCCAGATGACGGGCGCTTACAAAGAGCGCGGCGCCCTCAACAAACTGCTGACCCTGGCGCCCGGCGACCGCCCGAAGGGGCTCGTCGCGGCGAGCGCCGGCAATCACGCGCAGGCGGTTGCGTTCCATGCCGGCCGCCTTGGCATCTCGGCGACGATCGTGATGCCGGAGGGTACGCCCCTCATCAAGGTCGTGAACACCCGCAACCACGGTGCCCGAGTCATTCTGAACGGCTCGAGCTACGACGAAGCGTACGCCGAGGCGCGCCGGATGGAGCAAGCCGAAGGGCTGACCTTCGTCCACCCGTTCGACGATCTGGTCGTCATCGCCGGTCAGGGCACGATCGCGCTCGAGCTGCTCGAGCAGGTCCCGGACATGGAAGCCGTGCTGGTCCCGGTGGGGGGCGGCGGCCTCCTCTCCGGGATGGCGGTTGCCCTCAAGGCCTTGGCGCCCGCAGTGAAGGTCCTCGGCGTCGAGACCGAGCTCCTCCCCTCCATGCTCGCGTCGATCGAGGAGGGGCGCCTGGTGACGGTCGACGCCGCGACCTCCCTCGCCGACGGCATCGCCGTGAAGCGCCCCGGCGAGATCACCTTCCGGCACGTCCAGAAGTACGTCGACGAGATCGTCACCGTCTCGGAGGAGGAGATCGCGAGCGCGATCCTCTACCTGCTCGAGAAGGAGAAGACCGTGTCCGAGGGAGCAGGCGCGGTGACGGTGGCCGCCCTCCTCAACCACAAGGTCCGTGGGCTCGAAGGCCGGCGCGTGGTAGCGGTCGTCTCGGGCGGCAACATCGACGTGAACGTGGTTGCGCGCGTGATCGAGCGCGGACTCGTCCGCGACGGGCGTCTCGTCCGCATCAACGTGGCGCTGCAGGACAAGCCCGGCCAGCTCGCCAAGGTGTCAGCGGTGGTGGCGACGCACCGCGCCAACGTCATCGAGGTGCACCACGGCCGCGCCTTCTCTCACCGCTTCGGCGACACGACGCTGCAGCTCACGCTGGAGACGCGCGGCCCGGACCACATCGAGGACATCCTTCGCGCTCTCCGCGAGCGCGGGTATCAGGTCGAGCGCATCTGACTCGCCTTGCACCGTCTTTCGTGCTCATCGAGGGCACCAACCCCCACCGAAAGCTGGGCCCTCCTCGATCGCCATCACCGCGACCACGACGGGACAGGCTACAGATACGGCATGCGCAACGCCCGGCTCATCGTCGCCCTCGCGGTCGTCCTCCTCCTCGGCATCGCTGCCGGCTATCTCTACCGCCGCTGGAAGCACCCTACCCTCGAGGAGCGCGCGCAGGACGCCACCGAAGATCTGAGGAGGGGCATGGAGAAGATGCTGAAGCGATAGCGCTGCCGGTTGACCAGGCGACGTCGTAGATCAGCGCCGCCGGGCGAGCCAGAAGGCGAGTGTCAACAGGATGCTCACCAGGATCGACGTCGCGAGCGGGAAGTAGAACGTGAAGTTGCCGCGCTGGACTTTGATGTCGCCCGGCAACCGGCCGATGCGCAATCCGGGGAAGCGCTCTGCGACGACGAGCGCGACGCCCACGAGCGCGAGGATCGCCGCGGCGACGAGGATCATGCGACCGAGCGAACCCGGGGTCATCGCCTCGATTCTAGCGGCGCACCTCGGCGGGCACCTCGCGAAGCGCGGCATGGGGTCGTGGTTCTCGGTTCCCGCTCCCGTCATGTCTCTTGTGGGCCTACCGGCCACCGCCCGCGGCTGTCTTCAGGCACTCCGTGAGTGCGTCCGTCTCGGTCCATCCGCAACGTCCGTCGTCCTGCGGCTCGCAGATGGCGCCAGCGAGGCAAGCGTACTCTGTCCGCCACTCGCAGGAGCTGAAGAGCGGCTGGGACGCGCAGAGCTGGCCGGAGCAGCCGCTGATGACGCAGGGCGCGACCGCCCGGGCGGAGCTCGCCCCGACGGATGCCGACGGTCGCTCCTGTCCGGCCCCGGGCCCGCCCCTGGAGCCCTCGGCCGGGACGGTGACGCAGGCACAGGCACTCGTGAGGGTGAGCACGATCAGCAGGCGCATGTCGTTCCTTATACCGGAACTCACACGGCCGGTCTCATCGGATGCGACGCTCGGGGCGGCACTTCACGCCGCCCTCCCCCGACGCCGGTTCACGTGTCGCGGCAAGAGGACCGCTGCCCTGAATTTCCGTTCGGCGCCGGGCGCATCACCACGTTGTCAGGGCTAGCGTGAGCGGACGCGCAGCTCCGCGAGGACCTCGGACAGCGCCCCCAGGAAGCCGTCCACCTGCTCCTCCGTGTGGCCAGCCGTCAGCGTCACGCGCACCCGACTCGTGCCGGGCGGCACGGTCGGGGGGCGGATGGCGCGTGCGAAGTAGCCGCGCTCCCGGAGCCGACGCGACGCCTCCAGCGCCGTAGCCTCGTCGCCGAGCACGACGGGGAAGATGGGCGCGACCACGCGCGCCATGTCGAAGCCGAGCTCCGCCAGGCCCGCTTTCATGCGGCGCGCCAGCGCGTCGAGGTGGATACGCCGCTCCGGCTCCGCCGCCACGATGTCGAGCGCCGCCAGCGCCGCGCCGCAGGCGGCGGGAGGGAGGGCGGTCGTGAAGATGAAGGTGCGGGCGCGGGAGGTGAGCCAGTCCGTGAGGCGCGCGGAACCGGCCACGAAGGCACCGAAGCTCCCGAGCGCCTTCCCGAGCGTGCCCATGAGCGCGTCTACGCGCCCGGTAACGCCCTCCGCCTCCGCCCAGCCCGCGCCGGTCGGACCGAGGATGCCCGTCGCGTGCGCCTCGTCCACGTAGAGCATCGCGCCGTGGCGCTCGCACAGTTCCGCGATAGCGGCCAGCGGCGCCGCGTCCCCGTCCATGCCGAACACGGCGTCGGTGATGACGAGCCTCCGCCGCGCCTTCGTCTCCGCCAGGAGCCGCGCCAGCGCGCCGACGTCGCAATGCGGGTAGCGAATCGTCCTCGCGAACGAGAGCCGGCAGCCGTCGACGATGGACGCGTGGTTGAGCCGGTCGGAGAAGATGGCGTCCTCGCGGTCGGCGAGGACCGCCGGCACGCCCGCGTTGGCGTGGTAGCCCGAGGAGAAGAGGAGCGCGGCCTCGGTCTTCTTGAAGGCCGCGAGGCGCCGCTCGAGCGCGCCGTGCACCGGGAGATCGCCGGCCACCAGCCGGGCCGCGCCCGCGCCGGCACCCTCCCCCCGCGCCGCCGCCGCGGCGGCCTCCACCAGGCGCGCATCCGCGGCCAGCCCGAGGTAATCGTTGGAGCAAAGGTTCACCAGCCGCCGGCCGCCCAGCTCGACGACGGGCCCCTGCGCGCCGGCGAGCGGCTCCAGCGCGCGGCGCAGCCCCTTCACCTCCAGCGCGGCGAGCTCGCGGTCGATCCAGGAGAGCGCGACCGGCATCGCGCTCTATCGCATTACCGGCAGGGGCTTCTTCGGCTGGCGGGGTGCCTCGCCCTCGAGCGCGCGCCGGTTCCATCCCGCCTCGCCTCGCGGCGCCTCCCCGTGGAAGGCCCAGCGCGCTGCGTCCCGCGTCGGCTTCACGACGAGCCCGTGGCGGTGGATCATGTCCACCACCTCCGCCGGCTGCGTCCCGGCACTGGTGAGGTAGTTTCCGACCATCGTCCCGTTCGCGCCAGCGTCGAAGATGCGATCCTGGCAGCCGCCCAGGTTCACCTCGCGCCCGCCCATGACGAAGATGTGCGCCGCCGGCATCATGAGCCGGAACACCGCCACGGCCGCCAGGCACTCCCCGGGCGTGATGGCCTTTGCGCTCGCCATCGGCGTCCCGGGGCGCGGGTTGAGGAAGTTCAAGGGCACGCAGTCCACGTCGAGGTCGCGGATCGTCTCCGCCAGCTCGACCCGCTGCTCCGGCGTCTCGCCCATCCCCAGGATACCGCCCGTGCAGAGCTTGTAGCCGAGGTCCTTGGCGGCGCGGATGGTCTCGAGCTGCTCCTCGTACGTGTGCGTGGTGCAGACGTTCGCGAAGTGACTCTTCGCGGTCTCGAGGTTGTGGTGGAAGTGCTCGAGGCCTGCCTCCTTGAGCCGCTCCAGCTCGGGCCTCCGCATGAGGCCGAGCGAGGCACAAGGCTCCACGGTCGTCTCTTCCCGGATGATGCGGACGGCCTTCTCCAGCTCGGTGAGCTCGCCCTCGCGGGCGAGGCGCGTGCCGCTCGTCACGATGGAGAACTCGCGCGCGCCGGCGGCCTCGGCGATCCGGGCGTGGTCGGCGATCTCGCGCGCGCTCATCATGGCGTACTCGGGCGCACCGGTGTCCTCGAAGTGCGCCGACTGCGCGCAGAAGCCGCAGTCCTCGGAGCAGCGGCCGCTCTTCGCGTTGGTGATGCCGCACAGGGAGACCTCGGTGCCGTGCACCTCCTCGCGAACCGCCCTGGCGCGCGCGAGGAGCGCCTCCAGCTCGGGGCCGGAGCCGCACCGGATGAGGCGCCGCGCCTCCTCGGCGCTGATGGGCTCGATGCCGGGCGACAGCGCTCTGCGTTCGACGCTCATGGGGCGCCCACCCTACCAGCCCGGGCGGACTCGTCAACCCAGCACATGGGGAGGGTTTACGAACCCTCGCGAGCTAGGTCCAAGTCCAGGAAGGGTTCTGAAACCAGCGGCAGCAGTGCGCCTGGACGCGGCTGGTGTTCTTTGTGGCTTTCACTTCTCGTGGGTCCCCAAGCCGTCGGTTGGCATCGTCCGAGCCCGAGCCCGAGCCCGGAGGGAGCCCCCGGAGGTCGTTCGACCACGAGAAGCTGGATGTGCGTTCGACACCAGCCACCTAGGCCCTCAGGAACAGCCGGCGGCGCCCTCGCTGCACCAGCCAGCCTGGTATGCCGGCCCGGGCGGCCCCCCCGTCTCGCGTCCGAACCACCCCTCCGTGCCCCACTCCCCTGGCCAGGAAACGAAACCGGCACGCGGCCGCGGCCTATCGCGACGGCCCGTGTTCACGATGCCACCGGTCGCCGCGTCCCCGGTGCGCCATACCCTGCAACCGAAGCGCCTCGCTTCCCCGGGGACGCGCGTGTCGCAGGTTCGATCCCACCAGAGGGCATCGGCCGCCTCGCCGTAGCTCGCGTGCGATCCGCGCGCGGAGAGCACCACCGGGTGCGCCCCCTCGTGCTCGAGCTCTCCCCACTCGAACCACCTGCCAGGCGCCGACCAGGCGTGGCGCGCATACCACGCTCCGAGCG
>MEMX01000014.1:51333-52827 GCA_001768075.1 Anaeromyxobacter sp. RBG_16_69_14
GGCGTCGAGCCGCACCGTCACGTGCTCCCAGTCGCCCTCGTGGTCGAACAGCAGGTGGAAGTCGTTGAACGGGTAGAAGAACCAGTACTGCACGAGCAACCCGCCGTCCCTGCCTGCGTAGACGTGGCCGTACACGACCCAGTCGCGCGGGTCGGTGCTTCCTGGCCGCGCCGCGAGGTTGGGCCGAAGACGCGCCATCCCGCGCCCCACCGCCCGCACCGCCAGCTCGACGTCGCCGAGGAGCGAGGCCTGGGTGACGCGCAGTTCGGGGCGATCGCCAGGCGCGCCTTCGTCGGCGGGCCCCGGCGGATCGAGCCGAACCCTCGCCAGGTACCAGTCGACGTTGGCTGGGAGCGCTCGCTCGCCCGGCGCGAGGATGACCACGGGCGCGTAGCGAGAGAGCAGCGCTTCCTCGATCGCCTCGTCGATACCGTTCCCGTTCGCGTCGGCGGCGGTCGCCGCGCAGGGAGGGAGCAGGCCGAGAGCGGAGAGCGTCCCGGCGAAGAGGAGGGTCCAGTTCATGTTGGTCGGTCGCCAGGCTGCTGCGCTCGCGGGTTCCCTTCGAGCGAAGGAGCGGGCGCGCGCACTGGAGGAGCCCTCATAGGTCACTGGGCCCCAGCTGGGCAAGAGACAGAGGAGCGGGCGCCAGCCTGATGACGCCGCGCATGCCGGAGAGACAGCGCGGCGGTGCGAAGCTGACGTATCGCCTCCGACCAAAAGTCAGATCGGCGAGCCAGGACCACCAGCCGTTGAACGGGCGGTGCTGATGGACCGCGGTCAAGGCCAACTGTGCGTCCCTGTGCTAAAGAAGGGGGCGTTAGGAGGGGGCTGTGTGCAGACCAGGTGCAGTCTGCTCATCGTGGACGATGAAGTGCTGGTCCTTCGTGCCTCGCGTGTCGGGCCTCTCGTCTCCCGACACGGCCCGGATCTCGGGCCGCGGCGCAGAGGATCGCGGTGCACCTGGAACTTCCGAGCGCTGGGGCAGGTGATCGGGTCAGCCTGGTGGCGTCTCCGTCAGCTTGGACGCAGGTCCCGAGGGCGTCGCGGCGGGTGCCAGATCGAGCAGGAAATCGAGCGCGACGCAATCTCCGCCGATCCGGCGTGCCTCGTCGGCGAGCCGTTCCGCGGGCTCTGCGAGGCCGCGCGCCCGGGCCAGGCGGGCGCGCGGCGTCCGCCTCGGCCAGGCCGTCGAGGACTGCCACCGCGTCGTCGTGGCGCCCGCCAGGCTGCGCCAGCTCGGCGCGCTCGAGGCGGCCGAAGAGTTTGTCCCAGAAGCCGCGGCGTTTCTCGGCTTCGCTGGGCTCGAGGCAGCGGTATTCGCCCGTGTCGACGTTTCGTACAACCCTTCGCGGCGAGGCGCTCGTTAGCTCGCGCAGGTCATCGTCTCGGGCAAGGCGCTCCCGTCGCCGTCGAGGGCCGCCACTTGAATTCGGCGGATATTGCACCCCAACCGCACCGACGGAGAGGTCCCGCACCCGGTGATGGTCGGGCGTC
>MEMX01000014.1:52863-53047 GCA_001768075.1 Anaeromyxobacter sp. RBG_16_69_14
GCGGTATTCGCCCGTGTCGACGTTTCGTACAACCCTTCGCGGCGAGGCGCTCGTTAGCTCGCGCAGGTCATCGTCTCGGGCAAGGCGCTCCCGTCGCCGTCGAGGGCCGCCACTTGAATTCGGCGGATATTGCACCCCAACCGCACCGACGGAGAGGTCCCGCACCCGGTGATGGTCGGGCGTC
>MEMX01000014.1:53062-58287 GCA_001768075.1 Anaeromyxobacter sp. RBG_16_69_14
GTCATCCAGTCGAGGACTCCGGCGATCCGCAACGCCCTGCGGTGGGCCTCGCGGCGCCACAGGGACGCCGGGACGGGCAGGAGCAAGGAGCGGGCCCCGACGAGGAGCGTGTCGCGCATGCGCTCGGTTGACACCGTAACTCGTGGAGGAGGCGCTGCGCAGGACCGGACGGCTCCGCCCAGGAGAGCGCCTGCGCATCAGGGCGGGGCGCGCACCAGCCGGAGCCGTTCTGCCGCGTCCTCGACGCAAACGCTCGTCCCCCAGGCGAATTCGATCCGGTCGTCCTCGATACCGTCTCCGAACACGATCCCTCCTTCGTCCATCTCCGAGATTGACCTGAAGGACGTCCCCGCGCCTCACGAGGTCGCCCTCGACCTTCGTCCCTGTCACCACGCTCGGAAACGGCTCTCGCACGAAAAAGGCCAGGGCTCGTTCGGACGGGCGCGGGCCTACGGATGGCCGGGGACCCTTGACCCCGCACCCACGCCGCTTGCCGCGCCGCTCCCGACAGTTGTTGTTACCCTCGATGGCTCAATCTCGGTATCGGGCGACACGATTTCTTGGAGGTACACGTGGGTGGAAAGATACGCGGGCGCAGTTGAAGTAACGGAGACCTACACCGACATTGGCAGCCTCACGATCACATCTTCGACAGCGGTGGGGCACGCTGAAGGCGAACGCATCGAGCAGTCCAAGGATGGCGTTGGCAAAACAACGGGACCGTTCAGCTTGGCATGGGCCGCGGATATCGATGCCACCTACAGCACCGGCTGCAACAGTCTGATTACGGGAGGCACATTTGAGGCCAAGCTGGTCTGGGTACAAGAGCCCCCTTCGACGTCAACGACTGGCGACTTCTACGCAGACAGGGCCGTGAAGTTCACCTACTCGAGTTGCGGCACCCTCACCGGCCAGTTCTCGCCTCAGCAAGCATCGGTCTGGTCATCAACAGCTCCGGCTGGGTTGTTGGTCACTCCAACTCTGTGACGACTGGAATCCACGCTTTCCTATGGACGGCTGGCGTCGGCTTGACGCGGATCGATCCGTCATCCGTGGGTGCATGACATCAATGATCTCGGTGTCGTTCTCGCCTCCACCGAGGCCACACCCTGGAGGGCTGACTCGGCGAGGCCGATGTGGAGCCGTCCGCCGGTGAGGATCTCGTGGAAGCGGCGCCCCTCTACCCGGACTCCGAGTCGTTTCGCAGAATGCTCAAAGCACGAACTTCGAGCCCCTTCCAACGGGTCCAGCGTAGGATGCAGCATGCCGAAACGGCTCGAACTGCGACCTGCAGATCGGAAAGCGAAACTTCCGCTCGGCAAGGTGGTCAGGGAGACCGAGCGCATCTGGCGCCGCTACCACCTTACCTACGTCCAGGCCGTCGATGTTCGGCAAGCACGTCCGGAGCCGGCTCGAACTCGAGCGCCCGGCCAAGCGCCGGACGGTGGTCGACCGGCTCTCCCAGGACGAGTCCAAGCGGTTCATCGCCCACGCGTACCGCGCCGGGGGACAGCGAGGCCTGCTCGTGAAGACGCTGCTCTTCTCGGGAGCGCGGGTGTCCGAGTTCGTGGCCATCCGCGTCAACGACTTCTTTCTCGAGGAGACCATGCTCCATATCCGCAAGGGCAAGGGTCGCAAGGAGCGGTACGTGCCGATCCTCCCCGATCTCGCCCAAGAGCTGCGGACTCACCTCGGAGATCGCAAAGCCGGTCATCTCTTCGAGACCCGGTCCGCCCGACCGTACAGCCCGCGCCGCGTGCAGCAACTCGTGAAGGAGATCGCCACCGGCGCCGGCATAACGAAGCGCGTCTTCCCGCATCTCCTGCACACCGTGGCACAGGGGCTGCTTGAGGGTGGCATGCCCCTCGACCAGGTGCAGAAGTTCCTCGGCCACGAGAAGCTCGAGACCACGCAGATCTATGCGCAGAGCTCGCCCCGCATGATCCAGGACAGCTACCGCCGCGCCCTGAGCGCTGGAGGCGAAGTTCGATAGAGACTTTCTGTGCGCCAAGAGCATGCTCCGTTCTTGCCCCTGCATACGGCTTCGCAGTGGAGGATCGCATGGACCTGTTCGGAACGCGCCGACGCCGGATAGCCGAGCTGCAGGCCTGGGCCGCCGGGCGCGCCATCCAGTTCGACAGGCTCGAGGGCGCCGATCCCGAGCGCCTGGCGCCGCTCGACGGTCTGCTGCGCAATAAGCGCCTGGTGTTCTTGGGGGAGGCCGATCACTTCGTCCACGAGGTCTTCACCTTCCGGCTGCTGTTGCTGCGCTACCTCGTCGAGCGCAGTTTTCGGTGGATCGGCGAGGAGCTGGGAGTCTGCGACGGCCTACGGATCGATCGCTATCTCGAGACCGGCGACGAGAGCTGGTTGGACAGGCTGCCCAGCTTCGGCTACCGGGGTGCACAACGCGCCGACCGCGACGACTCACTGTCGGGTCTGTTTCGCAGCGGGGAGTACCCGCTAGAGCCGATGCGGGCGGCTCACGCCGAGCTGGCGCGCCGACTGCGCCTCAGGGCAAGCGGCCAAGATCGCCTGCGCTGGTTTGGGGTGGACGGCGACAATGCCCCCGGCGGCGCTTACGAGGATGTGGAGCGACTGCTGGCTGGTGGCGGCGCTGCAGCCCGCGCGCTCAGCCAGGAACTGGCGCGCGTCCCGGGCGAGTTGCTGGAGCAGGAGGTGGAGAGGCTCGGCGCGGTCCTGGAGCAGCTCTCCGTCAAAAAGGGCGCGCTGGAAAACGAGATCGGGACCGAGGCCACGGCACAGTTGCCGCGTTCGCTGTTGGCGCTGCGCGAGGGCCTGATCTTCGTGCGCGACAGCCGGTCTGCGGCCAGCTGGGGCGAGCTGGCGGCTCCGATGGCTCGCCGCGAGAAGACGATGGTAGAGCAGGCACGCTCCGTGCTTGCCGCGGCACCAGCGGACGAGAGATTTGTACTGCTCGGCCACGCTGCGCACCTGTCGAAGGACTGGCCGTCGGCACGACGGCTCGAGAAAGGTGCCGGGCCACCGTCGGCGTCGCTGGGAACACAGCTCGCCCGGGCATACCCGGGCCAAGTCCTCTCGATCTGGCTGCTGCATGGATGGGGAAGCGACTCGCAACCGTTGGCGTCGTTGCCGCGGGAGTTGACCCTGACCAGAGGTTCGCTCAACGAAGCGCTGGCACAGCTCGGGGCCTGCTTCCTGTTGCCGCTGGGCACTGCCGAGGCCCTACCGGCACTGCTGCGCGGCGAGCAAGAGGTCCGCTGGATTTACAACGCAGGGTGCCTCACACAGATCGCCCGGCAGGCTGACGCCCTGTTTTTCGTGCGCGAGGCCACGCCGCTTCAGCGCGCGCCGCGCCTTGACTGAGGTTCCAGCACCACCCAGATCTACGCCTCGAGTTCGCCTCGCAGCCCCCAGTCTCTACTTTGCCCCTGGTGACACGAATGTTGGGTCCAGGCCTGCCTGGTGTTCGCAGCGATCTCCTCCAACTGCAACCGCCTTCCCGAGTCCCCGACGCAACGATGCCCCGTCAAGGACCATCCCGGCAATCGAGGCAGCTGCCAAGAAGATCATGAACAAGGCTCTACTCTCGCTGACACCTACCGTAGGTGTTTGATCACAAGCGCGTAGACGACAGTCTGCGCGACGCTGACGCCGAGCAGGACCCATAACGTGCCCAAAACGGAGCCGTGGCCACAGCGTGCGCTAACAAGGTTACCCGAAGAGGGCTCGCGCATCCATGGATTCGATGGGTTACGTGCTCCAGGTGCTCCAGGTGAGCGCCGTGGCTCTTTGCTGATGGCTCTTTGCTGAGAGTGCATCGTCGGCAGGCAGCAAGACCTTGAAATCACCGCCGCAGCAGGGGCACGTCCGGCTGGTGTTGCGCGGATCGATGGCGACCACCATCCCACCGCGCCAGGTCTGCTTGTACTCGAGCCCCGCCCTCCCGGGGCGTACCCTTCCCGCCCTGAACGGCGGGGGAACAGCGGGGCTTGTCGCGCATCCCGGTCAGATCGGCGCGCTATGCACTTCACCATGTCAAAGCTGTCCCCCCGACCGAGGACCGTCTTCGCCTGCGCGGAGTGCGGCCACGCCTCGCCCAGGTGGCTGGGCCAGTGCCCCGCCTGCAGACAGTGGAACACGCTGCACGAGGAGGTCCCGCCAGCAGAACAGCAGCGCGGCGTCGCCCCGCGCGGATTCGGTATGGCCCAGGGCTCGGTCCGCCCCATCCCGCTCCACGAGGTGACCGCGAGCGAGGAGGCGCGCCTCAAGACCGGCATCTGCGAGCTCGACCGGGTCCTCGGCGGCGGCGTCGTACCCGGCTCGCTGGTGCTCCTGGGCGGTGATCCCGGGATCGGCAAGAGCACGCTCCTGCTCGCCGCGCTGGAGCGCCTCGCGCGGGCCGTCGCGAACCGGCCCATCCTCTACGTCTCGGGCGAGGAGTCCGCGCGGCAGGTGAAGATGCGCGCCGATCGGCTGGGTGTCGCGGCGGGGAACCTGCACCTCTTCCCCGAGACCGACGCGGTGAAGGTGCTCCACGCCACCGAGCAGCTGAAGCCGGCCGTCCTGGCGATCGACTCGATCCAGACGCAATACCTCCCCGAGCTCACCAGCGCACCCGGCACCGTCTCCCAGATCCGGGAGGTGACCGCGCGACTCATGGTCTTCGCCAAGAGCACCGAGACCCCCACCTTCCTCGTCGGGCACGTGACGAAGGACGGCGCCATCGCTGGTCCGCGCGTCCTCGAGCACATCGTGGACACCGTCCTCTACTTCGAGGGCGGAGGCGCCCACCCGTACCGGGTGCTGCGCGCGCACAAGAACCGCTTCGGCTCCGCGAGCGAGATCGGCGTCTTCGAGATGAAGGCGCGCGGCCTCGCCGAGGTGCAGAACCCCTCCGCGCTCTTTCTCTCGGAGCGGCCGGAGGGTGCGCCCGGCAGCGCCGTCGCGGCGGCGCTGTCGGGCACGCGCACGCTCCTCGTCGAGGTGCAAGCGCTGGTCTCGCCGACGACCTTCGGCACGCCGCGCCGCACCGCTCTCGGCGTGGACTCGAACCGCGTGGCGCTCCTCGCGGCTGTCCTGGAGAAGAAGGTCGGGATCGACATCCTGGGCTGCGACCTCTTCGTCAACGTCGCGGGCGGCCTCACGCTCGACGATCCCGCCGCCGACCTCGCCTGCGTCGCGGCGCTCGCGTCGAGCTTCCGCGATCGCGCCCTCGACGCCCGCACGCTGGTGCTTGGCGA
>MEMX01000015.1:0-9006 GCA_001768075.1 Anaeromyxobacter sp. RBG_16_69_14
TCACGGCGCGCCTTCTCCTGCTTGCCGCGCCGACGCAGCCGGCACTTCTTCCCGCTGATGTCCGGCGCCTTGCGGCGCCTCAAGCGGAGGGGAGAACTCTCCCCCCGCGCCCCCCATCTCGAGCGTCAGTTCATGTGGCATGCGCTATCAAGACGTCACGGTAGGAATGGGTCAAGACCGCCATCGTCCTCGGCGACGGACCGTCCTGGCGCGCCTGCTGGTGCCGTGGGCGCAACGGACAGCTCCGGGCACGGGCACGCACCCGGCCTCAGGACGAGCAACGGCGCTACAGGGACGGAACGAGCTCGCTCGTGGGAATCGTCCAGGTCCCGTCCACCGGCCCGAAGCCGACCGCCACGCGGCCGAGGGATCCGACGTCCAGCCAGAGCGTCCCTTCGATCCGGTACGGGATGGTGAAAGTCGGCAGTTCCCCGACCGCCAGCTGGTTCACGGACTGGGAAGCGAGCTGCTCGAGCGCCTGGAGCATCGGATCGGCACCGAAGGCGAAGCGCGCCTCGATGGCGGCCTCCCCGTCCTGCACCACCTCGGGCATCTTGAAGCTCGGCGCCTGGCCCTGAAGGAGGGACACGCCGCTCGCGACGAGCAGGTCTGCCGTGGCGTTGCTGAAATCCTCTATCGAGCGGATATCCCCCGCCTTCGCGATGCATGAGTCGGGGCCAGGCTGGCCCGTGCAAGTCGGCTCGTCCGGACTGCAGAAGACGACGCAGGACGTCCCGAGCGGCTGGGAGCTCTGGCCCGGGAAGAGCGTGACCGCGGCGAGCATCTCCGCGACCGGGATGGGGAAGTGATTGGGGTTGTGCACGTTGAACTGGAGATTGAACGCGACGACCATATCGGAGGCGGGAGGGACGTCTCCGAAGGGCGGGCACGCCAGGATCGACAGGGGGTAAGAAACGACCCGTGGGCAATAGTAGGCCGCCATCATCTCCTGTGAGGGGGCCTGCGCCAGCGCGGCGCCCTGATAGGTCACGGTCGGAAGCTGCGCCTCGGGACCCACACATCCCGTGAGCGCCGCAGCGAAGGCAAGGCTTGCAGAAAGGACCGTGCGCATGTGGTTCTCCTCGGTGTATCCCCGATCGACCCTAGCACGATTCGCGGTCGGCCCGAGTGGCGCCGCTCGCGCTGCGTCAGTGTGCTGCGTGACCTGCCGCGTCGCGCCGCTGCGTCGCTCTCGACTCACTCTCTTCTGATCTTGGATTGACCAGCGAAATCTGCTCGACAATCATCGCGGTCCAACATTTGCGCGGCGTCGGTCATTCGTCCTCGATTTCGAGGACAGCTATTGGAGCTGATTGCGATGGCGCCGCCCGATCGGCGTCGGTGGCGCGGGCGCCCGGCCGACGGAACCATCCCGGTGCCCCGCCCGGTGCCCGACCCTCGCGTCAGGTGCCCCACTCGTTCACGGATCGTGGCACGACGATGGGCGTGCGCGAGGCCCCCGGAGCGGGATGTGCGCGCTCCTTGACGGGCCTTGGCCTTTCAGGTCGCGACGCGGGGGGCGGCGGTCCCTGGGGTGGGCGCTCTTCGTCGTCCCAGCCCTGTCCGCTCGCGGTTGCGATCACCGGAGCCACGGCTCTCGCCCCCACATCGTCCTTTGCCTTGGACCGTGCGGCCGGATCGGGCGAACACGGCAGGCACGCCACCGCCGCCGCGTGGGGCGAGCGAGGGAGCGCGTGCTCAGGGTCAGCGGAGGGATCGTGGGTGGGGGGGGGGACGGGCGCGGCGTGGGCGCTCACCTCCGACGGTGCTGCGCTGGGGGGCTGGGTGGCAATCGAGCCGTGAGCGCTCGCCTCCGACGGCGCTGGGCCGGGGGGGACGGGTGAGCCGTGCGGGCGCCCCTCGATGACATCGGCCGCAATCGAGACATCGGCGGTCGCCTCCGGCAGCGCCGCGCTCGGAGCCTTTGGGACGCTCCGATGGGCGGCGTCCGAGGCGAGCGCTGCAGCTCGGCGCTTTGCCAGCGTCCTCGCGCCGGCAAGGCCCACCGCTGCGAGCGTTCCGACCAGGAGCGCCACCGTGAGGATGAGCGGGAGCCGCGCGGGAACCTGCATGACGTCCTCCATGGGCTCGATGCTCATTGCTCACCGGCAGGCTTCATCGGCGCGTCCCGCGAAGCGGAGGCCAGCCCCGAGCGTGCCGCGACGGCGGCGCTACTCCCCGCGTCGCCGCCCGAGCTGAGCCCGGCTGCCAACGCCGGAGCCACCGCGATCGCGGCCTGCGCTTCCTCCAGGCCCGGCGCGGTCGCCCTCAGCGCAAGCTCACCGGCGTTCGGCGTCAGGACGTGGAACGTCAGGCCGCCGCCATAGGCCGCCACCATCGGCTCGAGCGCCACGGTACAGGCGTCATCCGAGTAGAGGGCGGCGTCCGGGCCGGCGTCGACGGAGATTCCGAGCGGCGCGGCCACCGCCGTCGCGCCACCGAACGCGTCGAGGAGCCCGAGCTCGATCGCGCCAGAGCAGGCCCCGGCGGTGAGCTGGCCGGGCGTCGAGGCAAAGGCGAGAGCCGCGGCCGCGCTGGGCAGGACGGCGAAGCCGGGCGACGTCCCGCGGTGGCCGGAGGCGTCGCTCGCCACGAGCGCGTCGGTCGCCGCGCCCTGGCGGATCTCGACCGTGCCCGTCCAGCACCCGCGCTCGAAGAGACCGGCGCGCGCGGGGACCACGGTGCCCGTGCCGTCCTCGAGGCCGACCGCGCCTCCGAAGTCGGTCGCCACGTCACCGCGAGCGTCGAGCGCGGTGATGGTCACCGGCAAGGGCTGGAAGGCCTGGAAGGGGGGCTTCCCCGTGAGCTCGACCCGGTAGGACGCGACCACCGCTCCCAGCTCGCCGGGAGCGAGCACGCGGTAGGCCGCCCCGAGTGAACCCTCGCGGCCGTCGGGCCGCGCCACGGTGAGGTCGTGCACGCCCACCGGCAGGTCGGCCGGGACGGTCGCGGCGAGGGTGCCATCGGGCGCGAGCTCGACGTCGCGGAGGAAGACCGAGCCGAGGCGCGCGGTGAACCGCGCGTCGACGCTGCTCGACCCGGCGTGGTCGAAGTCGGTCTCGACGCGCGGCTGGAAGGCGCTCCCGCGGATGATGACGCGGACCGGTACGTCATCAGGCCCGTGGTCGGGCGCGATGGCGGTCGGACGAGGTCCCACGCCGGTCTCGCAAGCGAGCCCGGCCACCAGCGCGAGCAGCGCCGTGCGCCTCATGGCGAGGTCACCGCCTCGGTCCGGGACGCCGACGGGATCCCCTCGGGACGCGTGCGCAGGGTGAGCGGACCGGCGCTGGCGGCGAGCAGCCAGAAGCGGGCGGACGTCTCTCCCGCGGCGACGGTGAGTTCGCGGATGGGCGGCCCCTCACAGCGCTCGTCGGCGAAGAAGGCCGCACCCTGGGCCGGGGCCACGTCGAGCGCGACCCGCAGATCCGACTCGGCGGCCGTGGCGAGGCCGAGCCTGTCGTGGAGCCCGAGCGCGATGGGGCCGGCGCAGAGCTGGGCCCGGGGGGACAGCGCGGGCGTCGCGAAGGCGAGGGCAGCCGGGATACCGGCCGAGACCGGGAAGGCGGTGGAGCCACCGGCGCGGCCGACCTCGTCCACGACGCCGAGCGAGTCCGCGGTGATCGCTTCGTGCACCGTCACCGCCGCCCTCACCTGCCCTCGCGTGAAGGGTCCCAGCTCGGCCGGGGTGATGGTGCCGGTGGCGTCGGCGAGCCTCACCACGCCTTCGAAGCCGTCCACCACCCTGCCCTGCGCGTCGATCGCCGAGACGCAGACGGAGAAGGACGACCCGGCGCGCTGCGGCGGGACGGGATCCACCCTGAAGGCGACGGCGGCGCTGGCGGGCGTCACCACGCGGAAGGCGCGCTGCACGAAGCCGCTGCGCCCGGACGGATCGAAGACGACGAGATCGTGCAGCCCGTGCACCAGCCCGGCGGGGACCGTGGCGAGGAGCGTGTGACGATCGGTGAATACGACGCGCTCGAGCCGCACGGGCGCGCCACCGCCCGAAGGCGCCAGCAAGGCATGGAAGTCGGAGTCGAGCGCGCCCTGTCCAGCGCGGAAGTCGGTCTCGACGCGCACCTCGAACCCATCGCCCGCGATCTCGACCTCGACCGGAGCGTCACCGACAGCCTGGGACGGCGTCATGCCGGTGGGACGCGGTCCGCCGGCCGGCGCGGTGCAGGCGAGCGCGGCGGCGACGAGCGCCAGCGCCTGCAGCGCGGTGCGTGGGTCGCGACCGGCGCTCCCCCGCTGCCCCCCACCAGGAGCTCGCTGTGAAAGAGGTCCAATCACGAGTCAGAAGATCCTCAGGCGGTAGCCGCCCTCCAGGGACAGGCCGCCCGCCTCGAGCTTGAAGTCCGCCGCGGCGACGGGCACCGAGCTGGCGCTCGCCTCGGCGAAGAGGTGCCCGGGACCGATGGCGTAGGCGGCCGAGGCGAACCCGAGCGGGCCGGTCCCCACCTCGCTCGCCGCGCCGCCGAGGGCGCTGGTGAAGTGCGCGAGGGCGACGGTGTAGCCGAGCCCGGCCACGAAGGAGAGGCGCTGCCCGGCCCAGAGCTCGTAGCCGAGGCGTCCCGCGAGGGGATAGAAGTCGGCGCTGGAGCTGCTGCGCAGCGATCCGCCGGGGTCGGAGACGGTCCGCGCGGCGCTGCCGCGCGTGAGCGAGAAGCCGAGGCCGAAGAGCGACGGCCCCAGCCGCACCGGCATCCAGGCGTCGATCCCGACGCGAACTCCGGACAGATCGCCCACGCTGTGCGCAAAGCCCACGCGCGGGCCCAGCAGGAAGCGCCCGGGATTCACACGCAGAGGAACCGGAATGGTGCGCTCGAACCCGCTGCCGGGGTCGGCGAGGCGCACCGTCGCCTCCAGCCTGTCCGGCGCGCGGTAGCTCGCCTCGTAGCGCCCGCGCCCTCGCTCGACGACCTTCGCGAACGCGCCTGCGCTGGCCGCGAGCACGAGCTGCGCGCCCTCGACAGGCTTTCCGGCCTCGTCGATCAATTCGAGGGCCAGGGTTGCCCAGCTCACGCCGTCGGCCAGGACGGGGGAAGGCGAGAAGCGCGCCCACGCCTGGCGCAGCGTGGCGCGGCGCTCGGGCACCACCTGCGCCGGGAGCAGCACCGGTGCAGCTTGTACGGAGGCGGCCTTCGGCGTCGGCGCGACGAGCGCGAGCGTTACCCCGGCCCTCGCGGCCGGATCACCGTCCACCGCGATCTGGAAGCGCACCTCGCTGGCGCTCGATCCGGGCGTCGGCACGTAGCGGTAGGAGTAGCGACCCTGGCTCGCCTCGACGAGAGTGGTCTGGCCCTCGCTGGCAGTGACGCGGACGCGGTCGGCAGGCACCTCGGCACCGCCGACGTCGTAGAAGACGTGGAGCCGGACGGGGGTCTTTCCGTCGGCGGGCGCCGTCGCCGGGACGACCGCGGCGATGAGGCGGTTGTAGGGGGGCACCTCCAGCGCCACCTCCCGGAGCACCGGGCCAGACCCGCCGGAGATGACGACGGTGGCCTGCCGCACGCCGGGCGGCGCCACGATGGGCAGGATCGCCTTCCCCTTGGCGCTGGCGGCCACCGGGCCGAACTCGTCCGGACCGACCTTCGCCGAGACTGCGCTCCCGGGGGGCGCCTTCACCGCCAGCCTGGTCGTGCCCAAGAGCGGGAACCTCACGAAATCGACGCGCGCCTCGGGGCCGGTCTCCCGCCAGACCGCGACCAGCGCCATCTGCGGGAAGCGCGTCCGGGGCGGGACGTAGAGGGCGCGGTACCGGCCGGGGGCGACGCGCTCCGGCTCCGAGAAGGAGCCCACATTCACTGACAGGCGAAGCGGCGGCGCATCCGCGGCCGTCTGCTCGTCCACCCGGACGAGCACCTTGGCCGATTCGGTGCGCCCGAGCACGACGGCGTTTCCGTCGACGGAGATGGAGGGGCTAGAGGTGGAGGTAGTGGATGGGGTGGCGGAGATGGAGGCGGCGAGGGCCGTGACAGGGAGGAGAGCGAGCGCGGCCCACGCGATGGGTATCCCGAACCCCGGGTCCCTGCGACGGGTCCAATGGGCCGGGCGCAGGTCGCTCTTCGGGACACAAGACCTCGACATGGCTCAGCCTTCCTCGGCGCGGCGCGCCCCCTCGACCGCGGGGAGCGCCGGACGGGCGCCTCGGAAGGTTTCCTGAGCAAGAGCGGGACCAGAGCTGCGGGCCCCACACGCGGCGATCCCCTCTGACCGGGCTTCCGGGACATCGCACCGAAAGGCGAGTGCGAGTCACCCGCGCTGAGCGAACTCCTCCATGAAGGCGGCGAGCTCCTCGACCCACTCCGGCTGTACGGCGTTGTACGTGGACGCGCGGATGCCACCCACGGAGCGGTGACCCTTGAGCCCCACCATGTCCCTCTTCTTCGACTCGGCGATGAATCGCTCCTCGTACTGCTCGCTGGGGAGCCGGAAGACGACGTTCATCACCGAGCGGCTCTCCTTCTCCACCGGGCAACGGTAGAAGGAGGCGTTCCGGTCGACGACACCGTAGAGACGCGCCGCCTTTTTCCGATTTTGCGCCTCCATGGCAGCCAGGCCGCCCGTCCCCTTCAGCCAGGCGAGCACGTTGCGGACCATGTAGATGCCGAAGGTGGGCGGCGTGTTGTAGAGCGACTTGTTCTCGGCCGGCGTGCGCAGCTGGAAGATCTTGGGGATGTCCTTGCGACCCTTTGCGACGAGCTCCTTCGACACCAGCAGCACCACCACCCCGGATGGCCCGATGTTCTTCTGTGCGCCTGCGTACACGAGGCCGAACCTCGAGACGTCGAACTTCCGCCACAGGAAGTCGCTCGACATGTCCGCGACGAGCGGCACCTTGCCCGTGGCCGGGAACGGCCGCGACGGGTCCACCTCGTACTGCACGCCGTGGATGGTCTCGTTCGACGTGACGTGCAGGTAGGCTGCGTCCGGGCTCGCCTTCACCTCGGAGGGGAGCGGCACGCGGAGGTACTTCTTGTCCTTCCCCTCGCCCACCGCGGTGGTGCACGCGACGCGCGCTGCTCCGCCGAGCATGGCGGCGGCGGCCTTCCCTTCCGAGAGCGCCTTCTCTCCCCACGCGCCGCTGACCACGTACTCGGCGGTCTGGCCCTTCTCGACGAGGTTCATCGGCACCTGCGCGAAGAGCTGTGACGCGCCGCCTTGGACGAGGAGCACGTCGTAGCTCTCCGGTACCCCGAGGAGCTCACGCAGGAGGGCGATGGCCTCGTCGTGGACGGCCTCGTACTCCTTGCCGCGATGGCTGTGCTCCATCACCGACATGCCGCTCTTCGCGAAATCGAGCAACTCCTCGCGGGCGCGCTCGAGCGCGGGCAGCGGAAGGGCGGCTGGGCCCGCGTTGAAGTTCCTCTTGCGGTTCATGGCGACCTCCATCGAGTGCGCGGCTCAGGCTCGCGAGCGAAGGCGCCGCCGGGCGGCGGCGCACCCGTTCGGGAGCAGTTGGGCAAGCGCGTCTTCACATAGACGAGCGATGTCGCGGAGTCGAGCCTCAGCGAACCGCCTTCATCGCCGCCTTCAGATCCGCCACACCCAGGAAGACGGTCACCTTCCGGGCGGCGCCGGCCCCGACGTACACATGGCCGATGTTGATGCCGGCATCCCCGAGCGCCTTCGTCGCGTCACCGAGCTTGCCAGGCTTGTCGGAGAGCTCGATCTCGAGCACCTCGCTCTCCTCCGCCTTCCACCCGAGCCCCGCGAGCACTTTCTTCGCGGCGGGGGCCTTGTCCACCACCATGCGCACGACCGCCTGGCCATCTTCGATCCAGGCGTTCACCCCTCGGATGTTGACCTTCTTCTCGCCCAGCGCCGAGGCGATATCGCCGAGCAGCCCAGTCCTGTCGTCCGTGCGGATCTTGAGTTCCTTCGCTCGCGGCATGTCATCCTCCTTGTTTCGAGTTTGGACGGGACTACACTACGGGTATTTGTCGTTCCCGTCGCGGCGGGAACGAGCTCCCGTCCTACCACGTCGATGCCCGGCCGAGCGTACTTTACACGAGGTCCCAGCCGTACCCTCCCCGCTCGAAGGCGTCGCCGGCCAGCGACTTCACCAGCTCGTCGTCGTTCACGTCCACGCGACGCAGATTGCCCCTGATCCGACCGCGGGCGCGGCGCGCGAACACGCGGGCGATCTCCAGCTCGCGCGCCGCCTTCTCCTCGCCCCGCTCCTCGATCGCCGCGTTGACCCGGGAGAGGACCGAAGCGAGGACGAACAGGTCGATGAGGATGTCGGAGATCCGCCGGAGCGCGAACTGCTTCTCCACGATGTTCCGGCCATGCCGGCGCAGCACCCGGTCCGCCACCCACGCCAGCTCGCGCGTCTCCTCCTCGAACTGCTCCGCCTGATCGTGGAGCGCCGGGTGGAGCAGCTTCCAGCCGAGCTTCTCGCCGACCAGGCCCGTGCGGATGGCGGCGTGCTTGAGCGCGTAGTCGGACAGCAGGCCAAAGCCCTTGATGGGATCGGCGAGGGCTCCCTTCATGCTCTGCGCCAGCTCCTTCAGCTGCGCTCCCACGTCGTTCATCGCCGTGAGCGCGATGAAGAGCCGCAGGATGTCGTTCGTCCCCTCGAAGATGCGGTTGACGCGCGCGTCGCGCATGACCCGCTCGTAGGGGAACTCGCGCATGTAGCCGTTGCCGCCGGCGACCTGCAGCGCCTCGTCGGCCGTCCGCCACAGCGCCTCGGTGGCGAACACCTTGGAGATGGCCGCCTCCACCGCGTAGTCCCGGTAGCCCTGGTCGATGAGCCCTGCGACGAGGCCCACCACCGACTCGGCGGCGTAGGCGTCTACCAGCATTTCCCCCATCTTCTGCTGGACGAGCCCGAACTCGGCGATGGGCCGCCCGAATTGCCTGCGCTCCTTGCCCTGTGCCGCCGCGAGGCCGATGAGCCGCTTCATCGCGCCCACGCAGCCGCCCCCGAGGCCGGTGCGACCGGCGTTCAGGATGCGCATGGCGGCCTTGAAGCCCATCCCGGGCTCACCGAGGACG
>MEMX01000015.1:9013-35759 GCA_001768075.1 Anaeromyxobacter sp. RBG_16_69_14
GCGGCACCCTCACGTCGTCGAAGCGCACGGTCGTGGTGGAGGAGGCCCGGAGCCCCATCTTGTCCTCGTGGGGCCCCACCGAGACGCCGGGCAGGTCGCGGGTCACCACGAACGCGGTCAGCTGCGCCTTGCCGTTCACCTCGACGCTGGGCGTCTTGGCGAAGACCGTGAAGAAATCGGCCATGCCGCCGTTCGTGATCCAAAGTTTGTCGCCGTTCAGCACCCAGTGATCACCTTGCCTGGCGGCGGTGGTGCGGACCGCGGCGGCGTCGGAGCCGGCACCGGGCTCGGTGAGGCAGAAGGCAGCGATCATCTGGCCGGTCGCGAGCCTGGGCAGCCAGCGCTCCTTCTGCGCCTCGGTGCCGAAGAGGAGCAGCCCGCGCATGCCGATGGAGCTGTGGGCACCGACGGTGATCGCCACCGAGGCGTCGTGCTTCGCGATCTCCTGGAGCGTGCGCGAGTACGCGGCCGAGCCGAAGCCGAGCCCACCGTACTGCTCGGGGATGACCAGGCCGAAGAGGCCGAAGGCTCTCAGCTCCTCGAGGAAGCTCCCGGGCATCTCTCCCCGCTCGTCCCACTGGCGAAAGTCCTTGGCGCGCGGGGCCAGGAGCTGGTTCACCGAGGCGAGCACCTGCCCCAGCGTCTCCTTCTCCGCGGCCTTCATGTCCGGGTACGGGATGACGATCTCCTCGTCGATCTGACCCATGCAGAGCGCCTGGACGAAGCTCGCGGTCTTCTTGTCGATCATGGTCAGCCTCCGCCTCGGCCCCGGGATGCGGCCGCAGACGAGACGCTACACGAGTCATCCTCTTCCCGCACCAGAGGTGCGCTCCCGCATGGGGGGCTCCCCGGCGTGTCGTTCCCGCGCGCTCGACGACTCTTCAGCGCACCAGCCGCTTTCGCATGAGGGCGTGCTTCACGCCCTGGTCCTCGAAGCCGGCGCCCTCCGCCACGTAGCCCCGCTTCCGGAAGAACGCCTCGGCCGGCAGCTGGGAGTGCAGGAAGATCTCGGCGACCCCGCGCAGCGCGGCCATCCGCTCGAGGGCCTCGAGCACCGCCGCGCCCACGCCGTTCTTGCGGTGGGCAGCAGCGACGGCCATGCGCCCTACCTGGCAGGTGCGGCTGTCCACGCGCACGATACGTCCAGTACCCACGCAGCGGCCCTCGCCGTCGAACACCACGACGTGGTCGGCGTTCGAGTCGTGCACGTCGCGGTCGAGAGGGCGCGGCACGTTCTGCTCCACTTCGAAGACCGCGCGACGCAGCTCGAATGCGGCTTCGCGGTCCTGCGTGGTCGAGGCGAAGCGGACGAGATAGTCCATCGCACATCCTTAGCCGAGTCGGGGCATGGGCCGCCAGCGGCGTTTGCCGGCCTAGGGCCGAGCGGCAACCGTGACTTACGCCGAGCGGGAGGCGCAGAACGCCAACGCCTGCCGCTTGCCGTCGAGCCAGGCGCGCGCCGGACCGGTGTCGACCCCGAGGCCGTCCATGCCGGGGAAGACCACCTCTTCCAGCGTGCGCGCGAAGACCTCCCGCTTCAGGCCGTGCGGGAGCACGCCGTGTAGCAGGAGCGCCTCGTCCTCTCGCTCCGGAGAGACCGGCGCGAAGAGGTCCGCGTCAATGCTCCCCTCGAGCATCGACGGGACGAGCGGCCCCAGGAACGACGTCGCGCCCTGGGCGTGCTCGCTCGCGAGATGAGCCCACCCCAGTCGGCTGTGACCGACCTCGTCCTCGGCGAGCTCGCGCAGCACCTGGCGCACCGTGGAGCCGCGCGCAGTTCCCGCTGCTCCCGCGGCTCCCGTGCCTCCAAGGAGCGTGGTGAGGACGCCCATGCTCTCGGTCTCGGTGATGCAGCAGGCTGCGACGATCTCGTACAGGACCTTCCCACGGAGCTTGAGACCCGAGGGAGCGATCTCGGCGAGCTCGGGCGGCGCCGCGATCGGAATCGACTCTCCGTAACTCTCCGCGAGCTGCGCACAGAGCCTGGCGTGCCGCCGCTCGTCCAGCGCCGCGCGGCGGGCGAGGTCGGCCATCGACGGCGATGCGCCAATCTGCCGCAGCCGCTCCGCCAGGCGTGCGAAGCGTGCCTCGGCCTCGAGCTCCACCTGCCAGCGGAACTTCCAGGCCGAGGCGGCGATGCGCCGCACGTGCTCGGGCGGGGCGGAGTCGCCCGGCGCGCTCACCAGCCCTGCACCCCGCCGTCACCTTGTCCGCCATCGGGGCTGCCGGTGTCGCCCGCGGGGACGGTCGCGCACGCGGCCGCGATCACGGCCCCCCCCAGGACCAGCACGCGAAAGAGCCTCGCCACGCGCCGAGTGGTCTCCGGAAAGGGATCTCTCTTCTTCACGTCTTGCGCCATGGATGATTCCTCGACGAGTGCGTTCACTTTCAGCCACGCACCGGCCGCGATGGCGCTCCTTCGGGGCGAACCGCAGCTCGGGCGCGCCTCATCTACTGCGCGCCCATTCCTTTCGCGAGCGGGTTTGAGCATGGGTCCCCGCCTGGGCTTCGGCAGACCACTCTCGACCCGTCCGGTGTCCCAAGAACCAGGTGTCCTAGAACTCCTTGAACGTCTCGCCTTCGAGCGGGATGGCGTCCTCGGACCTGGCCAGCAAGGGGTGGTGGCCGTCCTTGACGTTCGCGCGCCTGGGCTTTGCGGGAGCGAGCGGGGCCTTCCGTCCCGGGGCGGTTGCGCGCTTCCGCCCCGCGGCGCGCTCCATCTTGAAGGAACCGACCATGGCGGCGAGCTCCTCGGACTGGCTGGAGAGCTCCTCGGCGGCAGAGGAGGATTCCTCCGAGCTTGCCGCGTTCTGCTGGGTGACCTTGCCCATCTCGCCCACGGCCTTGTTCACCTGCTCGATACGGCCCGCCTGCTCCTTGGCAGTGAAGGCGATCGCGGTGGTGATGTCGGAGACCTCGGAGACGCCCTCGACGATCTCGCCGAGCTTCTCGGCCACGTGCTTGCTGGCGGCTTCGCCCTCGCCGGCCTGCTTGACCGACTCCTTGATGAGCTCCTCGGTCTTGGCGGCCGCTTCCTTGGCGCGGAGCGCCAGCGAGCGGACCTCCTCGGCGACGACGGCGAATCCGCGACCGGCCTCGCCGGCCCTGGCGGCCTCGACTGCGGCGTTGAGGGCGAGCAGGTTCGTCTGGAAGGCTATCTCGGAGATGTCCTTGATGATGCCCGAGGTACCCTCGGCCGACTGGCGGATCTTGCCCATGGTCCCCTGCATCTGGCCCATGGCCGCGGCACCTTCCTGCGCGGAGGACCGGGCGACGCCGGTGAGGTCGCTCGCCTCGGAGGCGTTGACGGCGGCCTGGCGAGTCTCGGCGGTGATGGCCTCGAGGGAGGAGTTGGTCTCCTCGAGGGAGCTGGCCTGTTCGGAGGCGCCGGAGGCGACCGCCTGGCTGGAGCTGGCGATCTGGGTGGAGGCGGCGGAGACCTGCTCTACGGCCTCGGCCACCTGGGCCATGGCGCCGTGCAGCGCCTCGGCGGTGGCGTTGAGGGCGTCCTTGAGCCTGGCGTGGTCGCCCTGGTAGGCGCCCTTCACACGCGCAGTGAGGTCGCGCTGGGCCAGGAGCTCGAGGGTGCGCCGCGATTCCTCGACCGGAGCGAGAACGGTGTCGAGGGTGGTGTTGAAGCCCTCGATGATCCTCCGGAAATCGCCATGGTGCCGCGAGGCGTCGGCGCGCACCGAGAGTTTGCCGGCAGCGACGCCGTCGGCGAGCGAACGGCCGTCGGCAACGAGGGCCTTGAAGGCCTCGATGCAGCGGTTCAGGGCCTGCTTGGTCCGGTCGAAGTCACCCTTGTAGACGTCGGCGATGGGGGCCGGGACGTCGCCCCTGGAGATGCGCTCCATGCAGTCGCGGCTCTGGGCCAGTGGCTTCGCGAAAGCGTCCATGATCCCATTCACGCCGTCGACGATCGGCCGGAACTCGAAGTGGACCCTCTCGGCGTCACCGCGGACGTCGAGCTTGCCCTCGGCGACGGCGGCGGTGAGCCGGGCGGCCTCGGCGGTCGCGTCGCGGATGGCCTTGTCGATGACGCGGGAGAGAAGGACGCCCAGGACGATCAGCGTCAACGCGCCGGCCAGGACCACCGCGATGACCACGGTTTCTGCCCGCGCGCCGACCTCATTGATCTTGGCGACGGCCGAGGCGCTGGGGTGGCGGGCGCCAGTGACGAGGGTGGTGGTGCCGACGACCTGCTCCAGGCTCAGGTAGGAGACGATGCCGAGCCCTACCAGCAACGCGATGGCGACCGCGTAGGAGGCGAGGATCTTGGTGCCGGTCTTCATCGTGGCGAACATGTCATCCCTGGAGTGGTTGGAGTGCGGAGTGCCGGTAGCGACTGGCGTGCCAATTCCAGGAGCCTCCCTCGCACTGCTCCTTCGAGGAGCAAGTGCCCCGCGACGCTGGCTATTCGGCGCACCTTTCGCCCCGAGGTCCCGGCCTGCTCCTGTCGTGAAAGACCTGCTCGGGTTTGACCCATGGTTGCCGGCGGACCCAGACTGTGGGCGCAAGGAGGCGTCGGCCCCACAGGAGCGACGGGTAGCTCCATCCGCCAGCAGGACCGGCGCCGGGAGCCGGCAGCCGGCCACGGGATGCATGCACGGTTTCCGCGCATTCGATCGCCGAGTTTCGAGGCAGCAGAGAGGTCTGTTGTATTGGTGCAAATACGTGGCGATCCAAGATTGCGAAATTGCTCCGCTGCGGACATCGGATCGATCCGGCCGCGCCTCAATTGGCCCCATCCGGTCCTGGCATGGTTCTGGCTCGGTGCGCGCCATCGGGACCCCGCTGATACCGCGCAATCGCACCAGAAAGGACCGCCATGCTGCCTGACGTGCTGCACAGACGCCTCGTCGCGACTCTCGGCTGGGTACTGGCTTTTGCCCTCCTCACGCACCCGATCGCCACCCGGGCGGAGGAGAAGACCATCAAGGTGGGCGTCCTCCATTCACTGTCAGGCACGATGGCGATCTCCGAGACGGCGCTCAAGGACGTGGCGCTCATGACCATCGAGGAGATCAACGCGGCGGGCGGCGTGATGGGCAGGAAGCTCGTGCCGGTGGTGGTGGACCCTGCCTCCAACTGGCCGCTCTTCGCCGAGAAGGCGCGTCAGCTCATCACCCAGGACAGGGTCGCGGTGGTGTTCGGCTGCTGGACCTCGGTCTCCCGCAAGTCGGTGCTGCCGGTGTTCAAGGAGCTGAACGGCCTGCTCTTCTACCCCGTGCAATACGAGGGGGAGGAGCTGGAGAAGAACGTCTTCTACACCGGCGCCGCCCCGAACCAGCAGGCGATCCCCGCGGTCGAGTACCTCATGTCCACCGAGGGCGGCGGCGCCAGGCGCTTCTTCCTGCTCGGCACCGACTACGTGTATCCCCGCACCACCAACAAGATCCTGCGCGCCTTTCTCAAGTCGAAGGGCGTGGCCGAGAAGGACATCGAGGAGGTGTACACGCCCTTCGGCCACGGCGACTACCAGACCATCGTCACCAACATCAAGCGGTTCGCGCTGGGCGGCAAGACGGCCGTGATCTCCACCATCAACGGCGACTCCAACGTCCCCTTCTACAAGGAGCTGGGCAACGCCGGCCTCAAGGCGACCGACGTGCCGGTAGTGGCCTTCTCGGTGGGTGAGGAGGAGCTGCGCGGCATCGACGCGAAGCCGCTCGTCGGCCACCTCGCTTCCTGGAACTACTTTATGTCGCTCAAGAACCCGACCAACGCCGCCTTCATCAAGAAGTACCGGGACTACGCCAAGAAGAAGGGGCTGCCCAGCGCGGACAAGGTCGTGACCAATGACCCGATGGAGGCCACCTACGTGGGCATCCACATGTGGAAGCAAGCCGTGGAGAAGGCCAGGACCACCGACGTGGACAAGGTCATCGCGGCCGTGGCCGGACAGACCTTCAAGGCGCCCTCCGGTTTCGCGCTGAAGATGGACGAGACCAACCACCACCTGCACAAGCCCGTGTTCGTCGGCGAGATCCGGCCGGACGGTCAGTTCAACGTGGTGTGGAAGACGAAGGAGCCGATCCGGGCCCAGCCCTGGAGCCCCTTCATCGCGGGCAACGAAGGCAAGCAGAACATGTGATCGAACGACCTGGCGCCGGGGGCCAAGCACTGTCCATGCGCCGACCCGTCCACGTCCTCCTCGCCTTCCTCACCTGGCAGGCCACCCCGGCGCTGGCCGCCCTCGACGCCAAGGCGGTGGGCCAGCTCGCCTCCGAGGACTCGGAGGAGAAGATCGCCGCCATCCGGCAGCTCGTCCAGGGAGGCGATCCCACAGCCCAGCGGGTGCTCCAGGCGCTGGGCGACGACGGACTCCAGCTCTCCGGCGGCAAGGTCGTCATCGTGGACGGCGAGCGCGTGTTCGACGCCGTCACGGGGGAGGAGCTCAAGCCTGGGCTGGAAGGCGGCGAGGGGATCAGCATCAACAACCGCGTGCGGCGCGAGCTCACCGCCGCGCTGGCGGCCCTCAGGCTGTTCGATCCCGACCGCGGGGCGCGACTCACCGCCGCCCAGGAATTGACGGCCGGCGCCGATCTGGCGATGGCGCCCCTCCTGGCGCGCGCG
This sequence comes from Anaeromyxobacter sp. RBG_16_69_14, assembly GCA_001768075.1. Taxonomy (GTDB): domain Bacteria; phylum Myxococcota; class Myxococcia; order Myxococcales; family Anaeromyxobacteraceae; genus Anaeromyxobacter_A. Next base: position 15,593 of record MEMX01000015.1, read on the forward strand.
CTGGAGAGCGAAGCCGACGGGCAGATCAGGCAACTCCTCGTGCTCGCTCATGCCCAGGCTAGCCTGAAGGCCCCCGACGCCGCGACCCGGCTCGCTGCCGTGCGGGCGCTTCGCGCCAGCGGCAATCCCGGCGTCAGGGGGCTGCTCGCGGCCTTGCTGGACGAGCGAGCCGAGCCCGACGCCAGGGTGCGCACGGAAGCCAGGGCCTCCATCGCGACCATCGAGCACCGCATGGCGATCGGGGAGATCGTCGGACGTGTGTTCTCCGGCCTGTCCCTCGGCAGCATCCTCTTGCTGGCCGCGCTGGGCCTCGCCATCACCTACGGCGTCATGGGGGTCATCAACATGGCGCACGGGGAGCTCTTGATGGTCGGCGCCTACTCCACCTTTGCCGTCCAGACCCTCTTCGGCCGGTACCTGCCGCGAGCGCTCGACTGGTACGTGGTGGCCGCCGTACCCGTCGCGTTCGTCGCCGCCGCCCTGGTGGGCATCGTCATCGAGCGCACGGTGATCCGGTTCCTCTACGGCCGCCCCCTGGAGACCCTGCTCGCCACGTGGGGGTTGAGCCTCGTCTTGATCCAGTCGGCGCGCACGCTCTTCGGCGCCCAGAACGTGGGGGTCGCGAACCCGTCGTGGATGTCGGGAGGCATCCAGGTCATGGCGAACGCCGTGCTGCCCTGGAACCGCATCGCCATCATCGCCTTCTCGCTCGGCGTGCTCGCGCTGGTGTGGTTGACGATGAGCCACACGCGCCTCGGCCTGTTCGTGCGGGCAGTGACCCAGAACCGCGCCATGGCAGGCTGCGTCGGAGTGCCCACCGGACGCGTCGACACGCTCGCCTTCGCCGTCGGTGCCGGCCTCGCCGGCCTCGGGGGGGTGGCCCTCTCCCAGATCGCCAACGTCGGCCCCGACATGGGTCAGTCGTACATCGTGGATTCCTTCATGGTGGTGGTGCTCGGCGGCGTCGGCCAGCTCGCCGGGGCCGCCCTGGCCGCGCTCGGGCTGGGCGTGGCGGCAAAGTTCCTGGAAGGACTTGCCGGAGCGGTGATCGCGAAGATCGCGGTCCTCGCGTTCATCATCATCTTCATCCAGAAGCGCCCCCAGGGGCTATTCGCCCTCAAGGGCCGCTTCCTCGAGGATTGATCGAGAAGGACCGAGGAAGGACCGCGATGGACGACACCCCCCGGACGCCTGGCATCTCGCGTCTCCTCGGCGTCTTGCCGGGGACGGGCCGGTCGGCGCTGGCCGCTTTCGGCCTCGTCGCCTTCGTCCTGCTACCGGGGCTGCACCTCTTCACGTCGGGCAAAAGCCCCCTGCACGTCTCCGACTACGTCATCACCGTGGGCGGCAAGGTCATGTGCTACGCCATCGTGGCGGTCGCCATGGACCTGGCCTGGGGTTACGGAGGAATCCTCTCCCTCGGCCACGGCCTCTTCTTCGCCCTGGGCGGCTACGCCTTCGGCATGTACCTGATGCGCTCCATCGGCCGCGACGGCGTCTACCAGTCCGACCTGCCCGACTTCATGGTGTTCCTCGACTGGAAGGAGCTGCCCTGGTACTGGCGGGGCTCCGACCACGTGCTGTGGGCGCTCGCGCTGGTCGTCCTGGTGCCGGTCGCGATCGCCTTCGCCTTCGGGTTCTTCGCGTTCCGCTCGCGCATCAAGGGCGTGTACTTCTCCATCATCACCCAGGCCCTCACCTACGCCGCCATGTTGCTCTTTTTCCGTAACGAGACGGGCTTCGGCGGGAACAACGGCTTCACCGACTTCAAGCGCATCCTCGGCTTTCCCATCACCGCGCCCGCGACGCGCGTCGCCCTCTTCATGCTCACCGCCGCGACGCTCGCGGCGGCGCTGCTCATCGGCCGCTCGCTGGTGACCTCCAAGTTCGGTCGGGTGCTGGCGGCGATCCGCGACGCCGAATCGCGGGCGATGTTCCTCGGCTACGATCCGCTCTGGTACAAGCTCTTCGTGTGGACCTTCTCGGCGGTCCTGACCGCGGTGGCGGGGGCCCTGTTCGTGCCCCAGGTCGGTATCATCAATCCTTCCGAGATGTCGCCGGCGAGCTCCATCGAGATCGCCATCTGGGTCGCCGTGGGCGGGCGCGGCACCCTGGTGGGCGCCGTCGTCGGCGCGGTGTTGGTGAATCTGGCCAAGAGCTGGTTCACCATGGCCTTTCCGGAGTTCTGGCTCTTCTTCCTCGGGCTCCTCTTCATCGTCGTCACCCTGCTCCTCCCGGAGGGCGTTGTCGGTCTCTGGCGCCGCCTGCTCCGGGGGAGGGCGCCTGCGTGAGCCCCGTGCGAGCCCCTCCTCCGCTCCACCCCGACTTCCACCCGGAGGCGTCCATCGACGCGGCCGGGCCGGGCAAGCTGGATCCGTCGCACAGGGTCATCCTCTACCTCGAGGACATCACCGTCTCCTTCGACGGCTTCCGCGCGCTCGATCGCCTCACCCTCTACATCGACGTCGGCGAGCTACGCTGCATCATCGGGCCGAACGGCGCCGGCAAGACCACCATGATGGACGTCATCACCGGCAAGACGCGGCCCGATTCCGGGACGGCGTTCTTCGGCCAGACCGTCGACCTCACCCGCATGAGCGAACCGGAGATCGCGCGCGCCGGGATCGGCCGCAAATTCCAGAAGCCCACCGTCTTCGAAAGACACACGGTGTTCGAAAACCTGGAATTGGCGATGAAGGCCGACAAGCGGGCACGAAAGACCCTGTTCGCCACCCTGGGCGACGAGGCGCGCGATCGCATCGCCGACACCCTGCGCCTCGTCCGCCTCGCCAGCGAGGCCGGGCGCGCGGCAGGGCTGCTCTCCCACGGCCAGAAACAGTGGCTGGAGATCGGCATGCTGCTCGTGCAGGAGCCGAAGCTCCTGCTCCTCGACGAGCCCGTCGCCGGCATGACCGACGAGGAGACCGACCGGACCGCGGAGCTCATCGTCTCGCTGGCGGGCGAGCATTCCCTGGTGGTCGTCGAGCACGACATGGCCTTCGTGGCCCAGCTGGGCGGCAAGGTGACGGTGCTGCACGAGGGCTCGGTGCTGGCCGAGGGGAAGCTCGAGTCCGTGCAGAACGACCCGCGCGTCGTCGAGGTCTACCTAGGGCGCTAGCAGCGAACCGACACGGATATGCTGACGGTCGAGAACGTCAACCAGTACTACGGCGGCAGCCACATCCTGAGGGGCATCTCCTTCGAGGCTGCGCCCGGCAAGGTCACCGCGCTCCTGGGCCGCAACGGCGTCGGCAAGACCACCCTGCTGAAGGCGCTCATGGGCCTCGTGCCGGTGGCCTCCGGCCGCGTCTCCTTCGGCGGCGAGGACATCACCCGTGCTCCCCCTCATCTACGTGTAAGGACCGGGATCGGCTACGTCCCCCAGGGGCGGGAGATCTTCCCGCGCCTCACGGTGCACGAGAACCTCACGATGGGCCTGGCGACGAAGCCCAGGGGTTCGCCCGTCCCCGAGCGCGTCTTCGAGCTGTTCCCGGTGCTCCGGACCATGCTCGGCCGGCGCGGCGGCGATCTCTCCGGCGGACAGCAGCAGCAGCTCGCCATCGGCCGGGCCCTGGCGATGGGGCCGTCACTGCTCGTCCTCGACGAGCCGACCGAGGGCATCCAGCCCTCGATCATCAAGGACATCGAGCGCGCCATCCGCGCCCTGGCCGGGGAGGGCAGCATGGCCATCCTGCTGGTCGAGCAGTACTACGACTTCGCCCGCAGCCTGTCCGATCGCTACCTGGTCATGCAGCGCGGGGAGATCGTCCGGCGCGGCGATACCGAAGGCATGGAGCGGGACGGGGTGCGCGGGTTGCTGGCGCTGTGATCGAGGCCCCCCCTGGTCGCGACAAAGTCTTCGAGCAGCCCTCATTCAGGGCCCTCCCCTGGTCGAGCCGATACGGTACCGTCACGATCTCGCCACGGGAGGTGGTCCATGGGCCTTTTGTCTCTGGGCGCGGAGCCGTCCGACTGCTGGAGGCTGGTGGGCGCGGACGATTCCGCGACGCCGCCCACCGTCGCTCGCGTGCTGAACAAGGTCGGTTCGCGCGCGGAGTGGCGGCGGGCCGGGGTTCCTGTCCTCTTCGACGAGAACGGGAACGTGAGGCACGTGCTGCGCGGCGGCCGCGAGTATCGGTTCGAGTGCGTGGACGAGGGGACGGCAGCGCGCCTCCCGCACTGCTCGCCGCTCGTGACCTGACGTTTCGAGCGGCCCGTCGAAACGGGCTCTCGCGATCACGCTCCGCTCACTCGCCGATCTCGCCGGAGATCTGTCGATGCCCTGTTCCTGCGTCCGCCGATCGGGCGAGTTCGCTCCGCATGCAGGCGGGTGCACGCGCCCGCCGGATGAGGTATTCAAAGGGCCCACCTGATCTTAGGACCGGAGCCCATGCAGCAGACCGAAAACCTGAACGTGGCCGCCTTCGACCTCATGCCCTCGCCGGACGAGGTGAAGTCCCAGCTCCCCTTGAACGACCGCGCCGCCCGGTCGGTGCTGCGCGGGCGCCGCACGCTCGAGGCGATCCTCCTCGGGGAGGACCCGCGTCTGTTCGTGGTCGTCGGCCCGTGCTCCATCCACGATCCGGTGGCCGGCCTCGACTACGCGCGCCGCCTGCGGAGCCTCGCCGAGGAGGTGGCGGAGACCCTGCACCTGGTCATGCGCGTCTACTTCGAGAAACCGCGCACGTCCGTCGGCTGGAAGGGCTACATCAACGACCCGCGCATGGACGACTCGTTCCGCATCGACGAGGGCATGGAGAGGGCGCGCCGCTTCTTGCTCGACCTGAACGAGCTCGGGGTCCAGGCTGGTACCGAGGCGCTCGACCCGATCGCCCCCCAGTACTACGGGGATCTCGTCTCCTGGACGGCCATCGGCGCTCGGACCTCCGAGTCGCAGACCCACCGGGAGATGTCCTCGGGGCTCTCGACACCCGTCGGCTTCAAGAACGGCACCGACGGCGACATCGAGTCGGCGATCAACGCCATCGTCTCGGCCGGTCGGCCGCACAGCTTCCTCGGCGTGAATGGCCAGGGGCGTTCGGCCATCATCCGCACCCGCGGCAACCGTCACGGGCACCTCGTGCTGCGAGGCGGCGGCGGGCGTCCCAACTTCGACACCGTCTCCATCTCCCTCGCCGAGCAGTCCCTGGCCAAGGCCGGGTTGCCGCAGAACATCGTGGTGGACTGCTCCCATGCCAACTCCTGGAAGAAGCCCGAGATGCAACCGCTGGTGATGCGGGACGTCGTGCACCAGATCCGCGAAGGAAATCGCTCGCTGGTGGGTCTCATGGTCGAGAGCTTCATAGAGCCCGGCAACCAGCCCATCCCGGCCGATCTCTCCAAGCTCAAGTACGGCTGCTCCGTCACCGACGCCTGCGTGGGCTGGGATACCACGGTGGAGATGCTGCGCGCCGCCCACCAGGTGCTCCGCGAGGTCCTGCCCGGCCGCAAGCGCATCCCGTAGAGGCCGTTCAGGATCGTGGCTGGCTCGCGAGCAGCATGCGCCGCGACCGAGCCGGAGTGAACCCATCACCTGCTCCATCACCTGCTCTCCGTCACTGCTCCATCAACCGCTCCCACCGCTCCCAACCAGCTCCAAGGAGGACTGCATGAAGAGGGCGTCGAGTCTGGCACTTGCAGTGGTCATCCTGGTCTCAGGCACGGCCTTCGCCGCGGAGACGATCAAGATCGGCCTCATGGCTCCGATGACCGGCTCCTGGGCGAGCGAGGGCCAGGAGATGAGGAAGAACGTGGAGCTGCTCGCAGAGGAGCAGAACGCCAAGGGCGGGCTGCTGGGCAAGAAGATCGAGGTCGTCCTCGAGGACGACGGCGGCGACCCGCGGACGGCGTCGCTCGCGGCGCAGCGCCTCATCACCAAGGGCGTCGTGGCCGTGATCGGCACCTACGGATCGGCGGTGACCGAGGCGTCTCAGACCATCTTCGACGAGGCCGGGATCGTCCAGGTCGCGAACGGCTCCACGGCCGTCCGGCTCACCGAGAAAGGGATCAAGAACTTCTTCCGGACCTGCCCCCGGGACGACGAGCAGGGCCGGGTGGGAGCGGCCGCCATCGAGAAGATGAGCGCGAAGAAGGTGGCCATCCTCCACGACAGCTCCGCCTACTCCAAGGGGCTGGCCGACGAGATCCGCGCCCTCCTCAAGGTCAGGAGGCCGAACGTCGTCTTCTTCGACGCGCTCACGCCGAAGGAACAGGACTACTCCGCCATCCTGACCAAGCTCCGCGCGGCCGCGCCCGACGTGGTCTTCTTCACCGGCTACTACCCCGAGGCAGGCCTGCTCCTGAAGCAGAAGAATCAGATGGGGTGGAAGGTGCCCTTCATCGGTGGCGACGCCATCAACAACCCCGACCTCGTGAAGATCGCAGGGAAGGACGCGGCCGAAGGCTTCATGTTCCTCTCGCCGCCGGTACCCAAGGACCTTGATACCGCCGAGGCCCGAGCGTACCTGGCCAGCTACCGGAAGAAGTACGGTGAGGCTCCGGGCTCAATCTACGGTGTGCTGGCGGGCGACGGCTTCCGGGTCGTGATGAAGGCCATCGAGGCGACGAAGTCGACGGCCGCCTACATGCTCAGCGGACACCTCAAGACCGGCCTCAAGGACTTCCCGGGCTTCACCGGGAGGATCTCCTTCAACACCAAGGGCGACCGGGTGGGAGAGCTCTACCGAGTCTACCGGGTCGAGAAGAGCGGCGACTTCCTGATGCAGAAGTGAGGGGGCGGGTTCGCCCCCGCAGCTCGCCACCGGAAACGGGGCCTGCATGGAGCAATTTCTCCAGCAGCTGACGAACGGACTCGCGGTCGGCAGCATCTACGCCCTCATCGCCCTCGGTTACACCATGGTGTACGGGGTGCTGAAGCTCATCAACTTCGCCCACGGCGATCTTTTCACATACGGTGCCTACCTCGGCATGACGCTCCTCACCTCGCTCCTGCTGAAGGACCGGCTGGGGATGGTGGCAGGGGTCCTCGTCCTGGCGGGCATGGTGATGGGACTGGTCGGCCTCCTCGGCGTCATCCTGGAGCGGGCGGCGTACCGGCCGCTCCGGGAGTCGCCACGCCTCTCGGCCGTGGTGTCCGCCCTGGGCGCGTCCATCTTCCTGCAGAACGCGCTCATGCTCGTCTATGGCGCGCGATACCAGGTCTATCCCGAGGACATCCTTCCACAGACGGCGGTGAGCCTCCTCGGCTTCGAGATCCCGCTCATGCGGATCGTCGTCTTCCTGGCGTCGGTCGTCATGATGGCGGCCCTCTACCTCTTCGTCCAGAAGACGAAGATCGGCACCGCCATCCGGGCGGCCGCCATCGACCAGGGAGCCGCCCGGCTCATGGGGATCGACGTGGATCGGGTCGTCCTCGTCGTCTTCCTCATCGGGCCCGCCCTGGGTGGCGCGGCCGGGCTCCTGGTGGGCCTCTACTACGGGCAGGTCAACTTCACGATGGGCTGGATCTACGGCATGAAGGCGTTCACCGCCGCCATCCTCGGCGGGATCGGAAACATCCCGGGCGCCATGGTGGGCGGTCTGCTCCTGGGCGTCGTCGAGGCGCTGGGGGCGGCCTATCTGTCCATCGCCTGGAAGGATGCGATCGCCTTCTGCGTGCTCATCCTCATCCTGATCGTGCGTCCGACGGGGCTGCTGGGCGAGCGGGTGGCGGAGAAGGTCTGATGTCGCGGAACCTCGCGGTGGCCTACGGTGTCGCCACGGTCCTGCTCGCCGCAGCGCCGCTCGTCCTCGACGCGTACTGGGTAGACGTACTGAACAGCGTCGGGCTCTACGCCGTCCTGGCCTTGAGCCTCAACCTGATCCTGGGCGACGCCGGCCTCTTCAACATGGGCCACGCGGCGTTTTACGCCGTGGGGGCGTACACGGCGGCCATCCTGAGCACGAGGCTCCACGTGCCCATCCTGTGGGCGCTCCCGGTGAGCGGCGCCGCGGCAGCGCTCTTCGCGGCCCTGGTGGCCCGGCCCGTCATCCACCTCCGGGGGGACTACCTCCTCATCGTGACGATCGGGATGGGGGAGATCGTACGGATCGCCCTGGTGAACGACGTGCTCGGCCTCACGGGCGGGGCGAACGGGATCTTCGGCATCGCGCGGCCATCCGCCTTCGGCTTCAGGATCCGCCGTCCCCAGGAGTTCTTCTACCTGATCTGGGCCTTCGTCGCGGCCACGGTCTTCCTCTTCCACCGCATCGCCCAATCCAGGTTCGGCCGCGCGCTCAATTACCTCAGGGAGGACGCGGTGGCGGCCGAGGGGAGCGGGGTAAACACGGCCCGCTACAAGCTCATCGCCTTCTCCCTGGGGGCGGCCTGGGCCGGGATGGCGGGGGGCATCTACGCGGCGAAGATGACGATCATCTCCCCGGAGTCGTTCAGCTTCTGGGAATCCGTCCTCCTCTTCCTCATCGTCATCCTCGGCGGCTCCGGCTCCATCCCCGGCGTGATCGTCGGCGCCTTCCTCGTGGTCGGCCTCCCCGAGCTCTTTCGCGGGTTCGCCTCGGCGCGCATGCTCGTCTTCGGACTCGCGATGATGGTCATGATGGTGTTTCGCACCCAGGGGCTCCTTCCCCTGCGGCAAGTTCGATTCAAGCACTCGGATCTCGTCAAGGCGGAGACGGCGCCGTGACCCTTCGATGCCGGGCGAGGGGTTGAGGGGCCGTGAGCACCCTGCTCGAGATCCGCCACCTGAAAAAGTCGTTCGGCGGCCTCACGGCCGTGAACGACGTCTCCTTCGACGTCGCCGAGGGCTCGATCATGGGGCTTATCGGGCCCAACGGCGCCGGGAAGACCACGGTCTTCAACCTCATCACCGGCAACCACCAGGCGGATCGCGGGACGATCACCTTCCGCGAGCGCGCGCTCCTGGGCGTGCCCACCCACCGGATCGTGTCGCTCGGGGTCGCCCGCACCTTCCAGAACATCCGCCTGTTCCAGCAGCTCTCCGCCGTGGAGAACGTGCTCGCGGGGCGCCACTGCCGCACTAGGGCCGGCCTGTTCGCCGCCGCGCTGCGCCCCCGCCGCCAGCGGCAAGAGGAGCGCGAAGCCCTGGCGAGGGCCGTCTCCGAGCTCACGTTCGTGCGACTTCGCGATTGCGCCCTCGAGCTGGCGAGGAACCTCTCCTACGGCAACCAGCGGCGGCTCGAGATCGCCCGCGCGCTCGCGACCGAGCCGAGCCTGCTCATCCTGGACGAGCCGGCGAGCGGAATGAACGAGCAGGAGACCTCCGAGCTCGTCGAGCTCATCCGGAGGATCCAGCAGCGAGGGATCACGGTCCTCCTCATCGAGCACGACATGAGCCTCGTCATGCGCGCGTGCCAGAACATCGTGGTGCTGGAGTACGGCGAGAAGATCGCGGAGGGACCCCCCGCGTCGATCCGGAACGATCCCAAGGTGATCGAGGCGTACCTGGGCACCGAGGAGGTGTGATAGCGCATGCCACATGAACTGACGCTCGAGATGGGGGGCGCTTGGGGAGAGTTCTCCCCTCCGCTTGAGGCGCCGCAAGGCGCCGGACATCAGCTCACAGCGGCGGCGGTGACGCTGGAGAATCACATCAACTGGTCGCCGCTGTGAGGATGGCCGCGCCGCTCCTCGAGATCGATGACCTGCACGTGAAGTACGGAAACGTCGAGGCGCTCCACGGCATCGGAATCACCGTCCGGCAGGGAGAGATCGTCACCATCCTCGGTGCCAACGGCGCGGGGAAGTCGACGACGTTGCGCGCCGTCAGCGGCCTCCTTCGTCCATCGGGAGGAGAGATCCGGTTCGAGGGGAGGCCGACGCAGCTCGTGCCAGCCCACGAGCGGGTGAAGATGGGGATCGCCCAGTCGCCCGAGGGACGCCGCATCTTCGGCACCCTCACAGTAAGTGACAATCTCTTCCTGGGCGCTTACACGCTGAGCGACAAGCAGAAGATCGCCAGGACGCTGGCGTGGATCTACGAGCTCTTCCCCGTGCTGGAGAAGCGCCGCGGCCAGCTCGCCGGGACGCTCTCGGGCGGAGAGCAGCAGATGCTCGCCATCGGACGGGCGCTCATGGCGAACCCCCGCATCCTGCTCCTCGACGAGCCCTCTCTCGGGCTGGCTCCCCTCCTCGTCAAGGCCATCTTCCAGACGATCCGCGAGGTCAATCAGACGGGCGTGACCGTCGTGCTCGTGGAGCAGAACGCCCGCGCCGCCCTCAAGCTGGCCCACCGTGGATATGTGATGGAGGTGGGCCGGATCGTGCTGGAGGGGCCAGCGAGCGCGCTCCTCTCGGATCCGAAGGTACAGAGCGCCTACCTGGCTGGAAGGGCATAGGATGCCAGGATTCGGGAGGAGGTGCCATGCGCGCGATGGTGGTGGAGAGACCGGGTCAGCCCCTCGCCGCCCGCGAGTGGCCGGTCCCGGAACCGGGATCCGACGACATCTTGCTGCGCGTCCTCGCCTGCGGAGTCTGCCGCACCGATCTCCACGTGGCGGACGGCGATCTGCCGCACCCGGGGCACCCGGTGGTGCCGGGTCACGAGATCGTGGGCGAGGTGATCCGCTGCGGGGCGAGCGTGTCGCGCTTTCGCCCGGGCGATCTCGCCGGGGTGGCCTGGCTAGGCTTCGCGTGCGGCGCTTGCCGCTACTGCGCCAGCGGGCGCGAGAACCTGTGCAGGTCGGCGCGATACACGGGTTGGCAGCGCGACGGGGGTTACGCGGAGTACGCCGCGGCGGACGCTCGCTTCGCCTTCCCGCTGCCGCGCGGGATCGACCCCGCGCACGTCGCGCCCCTCCTGTGCGCCGGCCTCATCGGCTACCGGGCCTGGCGCATGGCGGGCGAGGCGCACCGCCTCGGCGTCTACGGTTTTGGCGCCGCCGGACACATCGTCGCCCAGGTGGCTCGCTTCTCCGGCCAGCAAGTCTACGCGTTCACGCGGCCAGGGGACGATGCGGCCCAGAGGTTTGCCCGCTCGCTCGGCTCGGCGTGGGCAGGAAGCTCCGACGAGCTGCCGCCCGAACCGCTCGACGCGGCCATCCTCTTCGCGCCCGTGGGGGCGCTCATCCCGGCCGCGCTCCGCGCCGTGGCGCCAGGGGGAACCGTGGTCTGCGCCGGCATCCACATGAGCGACATTCCGTCGTTCCCGTACGCGCTCCTGTGGGAAGAGCGGAGCGTGCGTTCGGTGGCGAACCTGACGCGCGCCGACGGAGACGCCTTCCTCGCGCTCGCCCCACGGATACCCGTCCGCTGCGAGGTGACGCCGTTCCCTCTGGAGGCCGCAAACGACGCGCTCGACCGGCTGCGCTCCGGCCGCATCGAGGGCGCGGCCGTGCTCCTGCCGCCTTTGTGCACGCCGCATTCGTAGGCGGGGGACCCTTGTTCGCTCGCGCTCCCAGGGCTTGTTTGCTCGCGGCTCCAAAGGGGCTGCGGACACCTCCGGACGCCTGATGATTGATCGCCGTCGCGCCCGCGTTATGAACCATTCATGGCCTGCTATCGGCTATTGGTGTGGCGTATATCTCTTGCCGCGCTCTGCGTGACATCCGCGGCAGCCGGCATCGCGGCACGCGGCGCGGAGAAGAGCCGGCGAATCCGTGGGGCGCCGGCAGCGTACGGCCTGCCGGAGGCCGATCCCGCCAGCAGGTTCACGGCACGCGAGCCTTTCACCTCGAACGGGCTGGACAAGACCGTCGTGAAGGTCGCAGTTGAACCCACCGGCACTCCGAAACTCGTCGCGCTCCTCACTCCCGATCTGACACCCACGGGGGCGCTCGAGTTGCGGCAAGCGTGCAGCCAGTGCATCTGGAAGCCCTCACTCGGACCCAACGGCGAACCCGTGACGGGCGAGATCACGCTGCTCGACTCCCTGAGGCGCAAGCCGCTCGCCCTTCACCAGCAAGGTGAACGAAAGCGCGCGGAGTTCCGAGATCAGATCGACCGCCCGGGGCAAGCCGTGAGCTGGTAGGTCCCGGGTCCCGCCGGGGGATGGCCGGCTACTCCTTCTCAGCCTGGTGCGGGTAGGCGATCGCGGCGGGCGGAGCCATGTTCTCCTTGATGGCCCGCGGCGACACCCAGCGGATGAGGTTCCACATCGAGCCGGCCTTGTCGTTGGTGCCGGAAGCGCGCGCGCCGCCGAAGGGTTGCTGCCCCACGACTGCACCGGTGGGCTTGTCGTTGACGTAGAAGTTACCCGCGGCGTCGGCGAACGCGACCGTGAGCCGCTCCACCGCCGCTCGGTCCCGGGCGAAGACCGCGCCCGTGAGCGCATAGGGCGAGGTGGTATCGCAGAGCTGGATGGCCTCTTCGAGGCGCGCGTCGGGGTACACGAAGACGGTCAGCACGGGGCCGAAGATCTCCTCGGCCATGAGCCGGTGACGCGGGTTGGTGGTCTGCACGACCGTCGGCTCGACGAAGTACCCGACGCTGTCGTCGCACTTCCCTCCAGCGAGGATGGTCGCGTCCGGCGAGCCCCGCGCGAGCTCGAGGTAGGAGCGGATGCTCTCGAAGGCGCCTCGGTCGATGACCGCGCCCACGAAGACGCGGAAGTCCTCGACCGGGTCGCCGACCCCGATCGTCGCCACGTGGGCGAGCAGACGCTCCTTCACTGCCGGCCACAGGCTCTCGGGCACGTAGGCGCGCGAGGCGGCCGAGCACTTCTGCCCCTGGTACTCGAAGGCGCCCCGGCACAGCGCGGCAGAGAGCGTCTCCACCTCCGCCGATGGATGCGCGAAGACGAAGTCCTTGCCACCGGTTTCTCCGACGATGCGTGGATAGCTGCGGTAGCGGGGCAGGTTCTCGGCCATGGTGCGCCACATGCCGTGGAAGGTGGCGGTGGAGCCGGTGAAGTGGACTCCGGCGAGCTCGGCGCTCGCGAGGGCAGGATCGCCCACCGCGCGCCCGGGGCCGGGGACGAAGTTGACGACGCCGGGCGGGAGCCCGGCCGCCTCGAGCAGCTTCAGGATCCACCACCCGGAGTAGACCGCGCTCGAGGCCGGCTTCCAGAGCACGGCATTGCCCATCAGCGCGGGGGCCGTGGGCAGGTTCGCGGCGATCGAGGTGAAGTTGAAGGGCGTCACGGCAAAGACGAAGCCCTCGAGCGGCCGGTACTCCATCCGGTTCCAGATTCCGGGCGACGAGCTGGGCTGCTCCCCGAGGATGCGCTCGGCGAAGGCGACGTTGAAGCGCCAGAAGTCGGCGACCTCGCAGGCCGAGTCGATCTCCGCCTGCTGGACCGTCTTCGACTGCGCGAGCATGGTCGAGCCGTTGAGCGTCGGGCGCCAGCCGCCGGAGAGCAGGTCGGCGGCCTTCAGGAACACCGCAGCGCGCTGGTGGAAAGGCAGCGCCGCCCAGTCGCGCCGGGCAGCCCGCGCCGCGTCGACGGCCGCCTGGACCTCGGCCCCGCCGGCCTGGTGCCAGCGGGCGAGCCGCTGCGCGTGGCGGTGCGGCGGCCGGGCGTCGGCCATCCGGCCGGTGCGCACCTCGCGCCCCCCGATCACCAGCGGGATCTCGATCTCCTGCCCCGCCAGCTCGGCGAGGCGGGCGCGAAGGGCGCGCCGCTCGGGCGTTCCTGGGGCGTAGGACAGGACCGGCTCGTTGCGCGGCGTGGGGACCTGGAACATGCCTTGGGACATGGTTGCCTCCGTAGGGCTCGCCTATCCGATGATGAGTCTCCGCACAGCGGCGACCAGTTGATGTGATTCTCCAGCGGCACCGCCGCCGCTGTGAGCTGATGTCCGGCGCCTTGCGGCGCCTCAAGCGGAGGGGAGAACTCTCCCCCCGCGCCCCCCATCTCGAGCGTCAGTTCATGTGGCATGCGCTATCACAGGGAATCAGGGAGGGCGAGCGGGAGCTGCCGGTCTCGCGGGTCGAGGCCTCCCAGCACGGCCACCGCGTGGAACCCGGCGCGCTCGCAGGCCGCCGGGAGCGGCATCCCGGCGGCGAGGTAGAAGGTGAGCGCGCCTGCGAAGGTGTCGCCCGCGCCATACGCGGCCACGGTCCGGTCCGGCGGCGGCGGGGCGGCGAAGCGAACGGTGCCCGAAGCAGTCTCGATGCGTCCGCCCCTCGCACCTTCGGTGAGCACGAGCGCCCCCGGCGCGGCAGGGTAGTCCGCGAGCACGCTCGCCTCGCGCGGATCGAGGGCGCTCCCCACCACGATGTCTGCGCGCACGCCAGAGCGCACCAGGGCCGGCCGCCGCCGCGCCGTGACCACCAGCAGTCGCGCCGCGCGCGCCGCCCGGAGCGCACCGGGGCCTTGTGCCGTGAAGTAGGCCGCGTCGCAGCTCGCCATGAGGTCCCAGGGGAGAGGATCGACCGCGCGAGGATGCAGAGGCTCCCCGACCACCAGGATGGTGCGCTCACCGTCCGGAGTGATCAGGACCACGTCGCGCGTGTGCGGCTCGTCCCGGCGCGCCGCGTGGATCCACGCGCCGGTGCGCGCGAGCTCGCCCTCGACCTGCGTCGCGGCCTCGTCGTTGCCGAGCGCCGTGAACAGGTATACCTCGGCGGAGCTCTTCACGAGCTGCGAGAAGGCTAAGCCCCCGCCGCCCCCCGGAAACCAGCGCGGCGACTCGAGGTGCGCGATGTCGCCAGGTCCGGGCAGGGCGGGCACGCGGCCGAGCGTGACGTGCTCGACGTGGCCGACGACCGCCAGCCGGAGGCCGGGCCGCTCGGTGGGCTCACGCGCCACGCTCCGCTCCGGATCGCAACGCTTGCTCGACGAGGAGAGCACAGCAGAGTGAAACCACGATCCGCCCGTGCTGTCGATATGGAGAAGACTCACAGCGGCGCCCAGTTGATGTGAGCCCCCAGCGTCACCGCCGCCGCTGTGAGCTGATGTCCGGCGCCTTGCGGCGCCTCGAGCGGGGAGAACCTCTCCCCCCGCGCCCCCCATCCCAAGCGTCACTTCAACTGAGCAGCGCTATCAGGCGAAAGGATTCCGAGCCATGACGCTGCCGTAGCGCCGACCGTGCTGGAAGTCCTCGGAGAGCAACTCGTCGAGTCCGTAGTGCTCTGCGTAGGCCCACATGTGGGCGTCGAACCAGGAGAGCCGATAGGCAGCGGCACCTCGCAGCGCGGTTCGGAGCAGCGCCTCGGTCGGATAGAGGACCGTGAACTGCGCGAGCATCTCCTCGGCTTCGATGCGTGCATCGGAAGCAGGGAGGATAGGTTGACCTCCGGGCGCGGCGCGGCTGACGGCGGCCACGAATTCGACGATGGCCTGGTGTGACACCCGGAGATCGTCGTTGGCGATGCCACTTCGCAGCAGGGCGGTGGCGAGCCGCTGTTTTTCGGGAAACCTCATGTCGAAGCGGTAGACGAGAACGTTGGTGTCAACGAGGGCGGCCACGGTTGTAGAGCTCCTCCCGCGTCCATCCGCGATCGGCCGTGACCGGGAGCGCTGGTTGGCTCGATTCGCGGTGCCTCTCGGTCGCCTGATCGAACGATGCAAGCCTGGCCTTCACGTCCAGGGCCCGCTTGGCGGTGCCAGGCTCGAGGCGAATGATGTCGCCCGCGGGCACGAACTGCACCTCGTCGCCTGGTCGAATGTCGAAGCGCGCAGCGATCGCCTTTGGCAGCGTGACCTGCAGCTTGGACGTGACCCTACTCACGTCCTTACTCTAGCAAGGACCGGATCCTTGTCAACGTGGGTCCCGCACTGCTGCAGGGCCGTGCCGTCTGCGCACAGTGCGGCAGGCCGAGGGCCGCAGCCCTTGGTTGACGCTCGCGACCCGGTGGGGGGCGCCGGTGGCAGCCCCTGCGCGGAGGCCGCGAGGCGCGCGCGGGCGCGGCGCTGGCGGCGGTCGACGCCCTCATCGCTGAGGGGTGGGGGCTCGCTGCGCCGCTCGGGTGACGTATTTGACCACTGATGTCCATTCACGTACGTTCATGGACATGATCCTGCGAACCAGCTCCTCCCGGCTCAAGGCGAAGCTGGGCCAGTACATGCGAGCGGTCCGCTCCGGCAAGGAGGTCGTGGTGACCGATCGCGACCAGCCGGTGGCGCGTCTCGTCCCCTATCGCGATCAGCCGCCGGTCGCGGGGGAAGAGCTCCAGATCGCCCAGCCGCGAGACCCTGGTGCACCGCCTCTGGGAGAGGTGGCCGTGCAGGCCATCGGCTTTCGGGGCCGGTCCACGACCTCATCGCTCCTCGAGGATAGGTCGAGGCGGTGATCGCCCTGCTCGACACGAGCGTGGTGGCGCGCAAGCTCTTCGGTGAGCCAGATACGCTGGCTGAATGGCCGCAGATCCGAGAGGCGTACGCCTCTCGGATTCTCGTCGTCGAGCTGGGGCGGGTGATAGACCGCTGCCGCCTCGCCGGCGAGATCGACGACGAGCAGGTCGAGCAGCTCCAGAGCGAGGCAAAGCGCGTGCTGCGCTCGATCGATGTCCTCGCCCTGAGCGAGCGCATCCTCGTCCGTGCCGCCGGTCCCATGCCTACGGTGCTTGGCTCGCTCGACGCGATCCACCTCGCGACCGCCCAGGAGCTCGCCGCTACCCGGAAAGCCCTGGTGCTGGCGACGCACGACAAGCAGCTCGCGCGAGCGGCGCGCGCCTCGGGACTAGAAGTCCGCGGGGCGTGATGGCGGTCTTGCCGCTAGCCCATCAAATCCACCATCCGAACCAGCCGTCGTCCGCGCCACAGCCCTCCGCGGCGCGCATGCCACGGCGGAAGGCTTCCTCGTTCACCGCGACGAGCTTGCTCTTCCCTTGCAGCGCCTGCCGGATCGCCGCGAGGAAGGTCTCGTCGGGGAAGAGTCCGGTCGCGCACTGCAGCGCGCCGAGCGCGACGGTGTTCTTCACCTTCCGCTCCCCGAGCTCCGCGGCGATCTCGGAGCAGGGTACGCCGATGGCCCGCACCGAGGCGTCGAACGCCGGGGGCTCCCTGACCACGGAGCTGTCGTAGACCACGACACCCCCGGGGGCGACCGCGAGTCCGAACTTCGCGAGGCTGGGCGCGTTGAAGGCGACGAGGACGTGCGGGGTGGGCACGTCGGGCGAGAACACCTCGTCCTGCGCCAGCCGCACGTCGGCGTACGAGGTCCCGCCGCGCGACTCCGGGCCGTAGCTGGGGATGTGCGTCGCGTCGAACCCCTCGTTGATGGCCGCGCGGGCGATCAGCATGGCGGCGGTCTGCGCGCCGTCGCCGCCGGCGCCGGCGAGCTTGAGGCCGATGTCGCCACCGAACAGACCGTGCGGGAATCCGGAGCAGAAGCGCGGTACCGGGGGGGCGCGGGCTCCGACCGCCTCGAGGAGCGCGTCGGGATCGAAGTCCGCCTTCTGCCAGGTCCCCCAGTCCGTGGGTGTGGCGTCCTTCTTCACGCCAAGCGGAAAGACGGGGAGCATGCTCTCCTTCACCCAGCGCTGGGCCTCCAGGGGCGTCAGGTGCAGGTGCGTGGGGCACTCCGAGAGCACCTCGACCAGGGAGAAACCCTTGTTCTCGACCTGGAGCCGGAGCGCCTTCTTGATGGCCTTCGCCGCCCGCACCCGCTGCTTCGCGTCGAAGAGGGCCACCCGCTCCACGTAGACCGGCCCGTCGAGCTGGGCGATGAGCTCCGCCATCCGGAGTGGCTGCCCCATGGTGCGATCGCGCCCCAGGGGGCTGGTGGTGGTCTTCTGGCCCATGAGCGTCGTGGGCGCGAGCTGACCGCCCGTCATCCCGTAGACCGCGTTGTTGACGAAGATGACGGTGATCGGGACGCCGAGCTGGGCAGCGTGCATGATCTCGGTGAGCCCGATCGAGGCGAGGTCACCGTCGCCCTGGTAGCTCACCACGACGCTGTCGGGGTTCGCGAACTTGTGGCCGAGGGCCACCGCCGGTGCGCGCCCGTGGGCGGCCTGCGTGTTCCCGACGTCCAGGTAGTAGTACAGGAAGACGCTGCAACCGACCGGCGAGATCGCGATGGTCCTGTCCTGGACGCCGAGTTCCTCGATCGCCCGTGCCAGGTACTTGTGCGCGAGGCCGTGGCCGCAGCCGGGGCAGTAGTGCGTGCTCTGCGCCTTGAGTCCTGCCGCGTGGTCGTGGCGCTCGAACCGCTCGTAGAACGTGCTCACGCCGCCACCACCTTCCGCGACGAGCGCTTCCCTCGGATCGCCTCCACGATCTCGCCTTGCGACGGGAGGACGCCGCCCATCCGCCGCACGTGCTGGATCTCGACGCCCGTGGACGCGCCGGCATGGCTCAGCGCGAGCCGCAGCTCGTCCTCGAGCTGGCCGCCGCTCGCCTCGACGACGACGACGCGACGCGCGCGCCCGAGGAGCGGGAGGAGAGACCGTATCGGAAACGGCCACACCGTCTGCGGGCGGAAGAGGCCCGCGGCGATGCCGACGTCGCGGAGCGCCCGCACGGCGCCCTTGGCCATCCGGGCCGGGGTGGTGCACGCGACGACGAGCACCTCCGCGTCCTCGCAGCGGAACAGCTCCGCTCGCTGCTCCCCCTCCGCCATGCGTGCGTACTTTTCCAGCAACCCCAGATTATGGGCCTCCTGATCGGTCTCCTTGAGGAGGATGGAGGCGATGAGGTTCCTGCGATGGGCGGCGTCGCCCGACACGGCCCACGCCGGCTCGCCCGGTCGCACGAGCTCCGCTGGAAGGGTCACCTTCCCTGTCATCTCGCCGAGGTGGCCATCGGCGAGGAGCACGACCGGGTTCCGGTAGCGGAAGGAGAGCTCGAACGCGAGCATCGTGAAGTCGAGCATCTCCTGCGGCGTCGCCGGAGCCAGGACGACCGCGTGGGTGTTGCCGTGGCCGAGTCCGCGGCAGGCGAGCTTCAGATCGGCCTGCTCCGGGCCGATGTTCCCGAGCCCGGGGCCGGCGCGCATCACGTCGACGAACACGCCTGGCACCTCGGCGCCGATCATGTAGGAGATGCCTTCGAGCATGAGGCTGAAGCCCGGAGAGGAGGTGAAGGTCATCACCGGGCGTCCCGCCCCGCCGCAGCCGTACATCATGTTGACGGTGGCGACCTCGCTCGGCGCCTGCAGGAAGACTCCACCGAGCGAAGGCAGGAGCTTCGCCATCAGCTCGGCGCCCTCGGTGGACGGCGTGATGGGGTACCCGAAGAAGTGGCGACAACCGGCGAGGAGCGCGCCGATGGCCGCGGCGTGCGTCCCCTTCACCACCAGCGGCCGCCCCTCGGGCAAGGCGGCGCGCGCGGCAGGGACCTCCTCGGCGGGGAGGCGCGGGTGCGGAAACCGGCGCCGATCTTCGGAGGCATCGAGCTCGGCGGCCAGCGACGCCGAGACGAGGCCGTACGGCTCCGGGCAAGCGTCGACGCACAGCCCGCAGCCGTTGCACGCCTCGGGGTGGAGAGCGATCGGGACGAGCCCGCTCGCGGGGTGGATGTCCGTCCCGCGCTCGATGAGCCCCTGGGCGCAGGCGTCGATGCAGCGACCGCAGCCCTTGCAGTACTTGGAGCGAAGCACGGGTTTCGGACGGACTTCTACAGGGGCCATGGCGCTTTCCCCTTCGCGTGAACCCACTTTCTCATTCTCTCACCCTCTGCCCGTGGATGCGAGGCTCCTCTCTCGTCGGTTCCGAGGCGACGATCCCCAAGAATTACAGACACCTACTGGTGACGCACACGACGAGCGGTGAACTCGGGCCCGCATGAGGCGCAACCCCTACCTGGCTCACAAGGGCGTCAGATGTGGGCGGGACTGCAGGGCCAGGAGGATCTGCGCTACCCTGTTTCCGCTGTGCCGGACCTGAGCCCGGATCTGCCAAAGTGAAGCTCGACCCCGTTCAACTCCTGCGTCGCGTCCTGGGGCTTCGCCCCGAGGCGAGCGAGGGGCCGCGCGCTGCGAGCGTGCACGCGGAACGCGTGACCATCAGCCCGGAAGGCCTCGAGGCGAGCCACGGCCAGCCCGCGTCCGCACAGAGCGACGTTCGCTGGTACCGCGCCGTGAAGCACGGACGCGTCGCCGTGACCCAGGACGTGCCGGGCGCGGGCGTGGTGACAGGCGGCGCTCCGCTCGAATTTCGCCTGCAAGGGAGTCGACACCCTCGCACCGTCATCGAGGCCTACCTGAGCATCGGCGCCGGGCCTCACAGCGGCAACCAGTTGATGTGATTCTCCAGCGGCACGCCGCCGCTGGGAGCTGATGTCCGGCGCCTTGCGGCGCCTCAAGCGGAGGGGAGAACTCTCCCCCCGCGCCCCCCATCTCGAGCGTCAGTTCATGTGGCATGCGC
>MEMX01000015.1:35849-51447 GCA_001768075.1 Anaeromyxobacter sp. RBG_16_69_14
TTCGGCCCCCCGGCCAGGCCCGCCACTGCGGGCCTCGACCGTGCCCCCGTGCGACTCCACCAGGCCCTTGACGAGCGCCAGGCCGAGCCCGAGCCCTCCCTGCCCGCGTTGCAGGCTCTGATCTGCTTGCATGAAGGGCTGGAACAGCCGAGGCAAGAGCTCCGGCGCGATGCCCACCCCGTCGTCGGCGACCCGGATGACGGCGAGCCCGTTCTCCCGACCCACGGAGACGGTCACGTGCCCTCGGCCGTCCGTGAACTTGCACGCGTTCTGGAGGAGGTTGCTGATCACCTGCGAGATGCGGGTCGCATCGGCGTCGCTCCAGAGCGGCGCGGGATCGGCGCGGAGCTCCACCGCGATGTCGCGCTGTGCGAACTCGGAGCCGTGGTCCTCGATAGCGCGTCGGACGAGGCTCCCGAGCTCGACGCGCTCACGCGCGAGCTGGATCTTGCCTCGCGAGATGCGGGTCATGTCGAGCAGGTCGTCGACGAGGTGGGAAAGGTGATCCGACTGCCGGCGGAGGATCTGCTTGGCCATCGCCGTCTGCTCTCCCCCGGGATCGGCATGATCGAGGATGTACAGGCAGTTGCGGATGGGCGCGAGCGGGTTGCGCAGCTCGTGCGACAGCATGGCCAGGAAGCTGTCCTTGCGGACGAGCTCCGCGGTGCGTCGCTCGACGCGTCGCTCGAGCTCTGCGGCGAGATCGGCCAGCTCCCTGCGCAGCAGCGCGCCCTCCAGCGCACCCTCGACGTGGGCGCTCACGAGCTCGAAGAACGGAAGATCTGCGGGACCGGGCAGGGGATCGTGGAACGTGACGCAGGTGGAGATGCAGCGCAGCACCAGCGCACCCAGTAGGGTTCCATCCCTCCGGCGCAGCGGCAACAGGAGCTGAGCGGGATCCCCCCGCGGCTCCGACGAGCCCTGCTCCGCGAACAGCTCCTCGAGGCAGCGGCAGAGCGCGGCGATCCCCGGCTCGCCGCACGATGGCCCCACGAGCCGCGGTGTGCGGAGGTCCGCGAGTTCCTCGGTACGCAACGTGAAAACAATACCCGCCAGGGCCCGCGCGCTGTCTGCCTCGCGACCGCACCGCGCCGCGACGGTGACTGGCCGCAGCTCGCCCTCCGCTCCGGGCAGCAGGCCCGCCGCCTGTTCGAACGGAGTCACGTCGAAGAGCGTCTCGGCGGCGAGCGAGAGAACCTTCTGCGGAGTGGCGAGCGCGTCGTGCGCGCTCGCCGCGAGGGCGAACCGATTGAGAGCGTGTATCCGGCCGAGCTGACGTTCCACCTGCCGCTGCGACTCGTAGAGCTGCCGCTCCGTGCGTACGCGCAGCTGTTCCTCGAAGACACGAGCCTCGGCCCCCCGATCGGAGGCCCGATTCAGGGCCCTCGGAGGCGAATCGCGCCGCGTCGCTGCAGTTCTCGGCGAGGCTGCGCCTCGGTAGAGCGCGCACAGGACCACCGTGTAGTTGTGATAGTAGGTGCGGCCGAGCAGCGGGCCGATCTCGCCGTAGCTGTGAAACCCAGCCCACGGCACGTCCGCGCCCACGGCGCGCCGGAGCGGTTCCACCATCGCCTCGCTGGCGCGCTCCCCGAACAGGAGGCGGCCGCGCCCGGCGCAGTCGAACTGGAGCGCGAGTAGCGGCCGCTCCCCGGGGCGACGCTCCAGGAGCCGCTGCGCCGAGGCCAGTGCGTGCTGCTGGACGCGGGCCTGGTTGCGCTGGGCCATCCGGAACCGCGCGCCCGCCGTGAGACCACCCGGGAAGAACACGGTCCCGGTCTTCCTGTCGAGGCCGAGGGGTACCCTCACGACGTACTCGCCGTATTCGGGATCCCACTCTCCGGGTAGCCGCTCTGCCACGCACAGGTAGGCGACGTCGAGGGGGTTGAGACCACCCGTGTGGTCACCGAGGTACTCGCCGAGCGCCCTCCAGGCGGGGCGCCCGTCGATCTCCTGGACGCGCCCCCGTTCCGCCCGCGTGACGGTGTGCTCGACTCCGAACAGGTCCGAGCCGTGACTCACGATGGTCTCCGCAGAGACGTCGCCTCCGATGAGGACCGCCGAGAGGCTGTCCGAGTCGACCTCCCCGTCGTGGTACTGGTAGGAGCGCTGGAACTGGAGGGCGTCTCCTGCCGCGCCACCGACCAGCGTGACGGCGCGAGGGAGCCCCTGCTGAATCGCCTCGAGCAGCTCGGTGCAGTTGATCGTGAGCCCGTCGGGGAAGAGCAGCGCGACACGCGCGTTTTCGCTGGAGCAGCGGCCGGAATGGCGCCTCCACTCCTCGCAGAACCGTGCCGCGGCAGCGCGCGGGTCGCGTGAAACCTCCCGGATGCGCCGGGTCTGGAACGTGATCTCGTCGGAAGCGATGACCGTGACGCTGACGGAATGGCTGCCTTCGTCGGACCCGACGGCAGTGATGACGCCCTCGCCGGAGCAGCCGGAGAGCGGTGCGTCGTCGGTCACCGACGTCACCCCCTGGAGCAGCGCGCGCTGATCGTATCCCACCGTCGCGAAGACCAACACCAGCCCGGCGCGCCTGCCCCGGAGCGAGCTCATCGCTTCGCTGGCCGCCGCGCGCCCCGCTTCGGCGCTCCGGCGGTTCGTGCTTCGGCCCGCTCCGACTAAGGTCGCCAAGCGCGGCTCCCCCCGCATCCCCGAGACGAAATCGTCGCGCGGCTCGACGATTCTCGGAGGTACCAGATCAGGGCGCCGACGAGCCGATCATCGCGTCCCGAGATCCGCGAGCAGCTTCTGTAGGTCATCGTGGTCATACGGCTTCGTGAGGTGGTGCTCGAATCCGCTGCGCAGCGCATTCTCTCGGTCCTGCGGTTGGCCGTACCCCGTGACCGCCACGAGGCAGGCCTCCATCGACGGATCGGCCCGCAGGCTGCGCGCCAGGTCGTAGCCGCTGATGCCCGGCAATCCGATGTCGCAGATGACGACGTCCGGGCGCGCCGCCCGTGCACGGGCCAGCCCTTCCTCCCCGGTCACCGCGACCTCGACCTCGTGTCCGTCGAGCTGGAGCATCAGCCGGAGGCTCTCGGCCGCATCGGGGTTGTCTTCCACGACCAGGACCCTTCGACCCCCGGCCGGTGCGGGGGACACCGCGGGCGGTCGTGCGGCGGCCAGGGCCGAAGGACGAGCGGCGAGAGGGATGCGGAAGGCGAACGTGGAGCCGCACCCCTCCCCTGCGCTGTGAGCCTCCACCGATCCGGCGTGCAGCTCGGCGAGGTACTTGACGAGGGAGAGCCCCAGGCCGAGCCCGCCCCGGCGACCCACGCCAGAGCTCCCGACCTGCACGAAGGGCGTGAAGACGTGCTCGAGCGCCGCCGGGCCGAGGCCGATCCCGGTGTCACGGACGACCAGCACGGCCGCCCCGCCTTCGGCGCTCACCTCGACGTGCACGACACCGCCACGATCGGTGTACCTCTGGGCGTTCTCCAGCAGGTTCCCGATCGCCTGAGCGACGCGGGCGGGGTCACCCTCCACCGACAGGGGCTCGTCCGGCAGCTCCAGCTCGACCACGAGACCGTCCGCCTGCAGGCTCTCGCACCGATCGTCGAGGAGGGTCCGCACCAGCGCCACCAGGTCGAACCGCTCCTTCTTGAGGACGATCTTCCCGCGCGTGATGCGCGACAGGTCGAGGAGGTCGTCGATCAGGCGCGCCAGGAGCGCCACCTGCCGCTCGAGAATCGTCCTCGCGCGGTCGAAGTCAGGCGTCCCGGGCGCCGTCCGCCGCAGCAGGCCCGTGGCGTTGCGAATAGGGGTGAGCGGATTGCGCAGCTCGTGCGACAGCATCGCCAGGAAGTCGTTCTTGCGGCGGTCTTCCTCCTGCATGGCTTCCTGGGCCCGCTTCTGGTCCTCGAGGTCGGTGGCCGTTCCGAACCACCGCTCGACGCGCCCCTGCCCGTCGGGCAGCGGCAGCGCCCTCACCAGCTGCCAGCGGTAGACCCCATCGTGGCGGCGCAGCCGATACTCGCATTCGTACACTTCGCCGGAGCGCAAGGAGTGCTCCCAGCGATCCCACACCCGCTTCCGATCGTCGGGGTGGACGAATTCGAGCCACCGGTGCCGCAGGCCACCCTCGACCGGGACTCCGGCGTATTCCGGGCCGCGGGAGTTGATGTAGTCGAGCTCCCCGTTGGGCAAGGCGGTCCAGACGATCTGGGGCAGCGCGTCGGCCAGATGGCGGAACTGCTCCTCGCTCTGCTGCAAGAGGCTCGACGCCCGTCGCCGTTCTGCAGCGTCCCGGATGAGTTGGGCGTTGGCTCGCTCCAGCTCCCTCGTGCGCGTGGCGACCCGCCGGTCGAGCTCGTCGTGCGAGCGGCGCAGCGCCTCCTCCGCCTGCTTGCGCTCGGTGATGTCGGTGATCACCCCGAGCAGGATCGGGTGTCCGAGCTCGTCGCGGTGAAGCGATTTCCGGGTCAGGACGACGTGCGTCCGGCGCGCGCCGTCCGTGAAGAGCTCCTCGTTCTCGTTGGTCCGGCCGGTGGCGAAGACCTCATCGTCCTTGGCCCAGAAGACCTCCGCCTCGGAACGCGGGAAGACGTCGAAGTCCGACTTGCCGAGCAGATCCTCGCGCTGCCGGCCGATGAGCTGGCAGCAGCTGTCGTTGAGGATGATCCAGCGGTGCTGCGCGTCCTTGACGAAGACGGGGCTCGGCAGCGAGCCGATGATGCTCTCCAGGGACGACGAGGCGCGCGCCGTCTCTTCCCGCTCCAGTGGAGCCCCGACCCGGGAAGACCTCACTCGTGTTTCGCCCTGTTTCACGGTAAGTCCCGGTGGCGCACGATCCGTTTATCCGCGTTCGCGACCGCCTCGAGAAGCCGTGCGTGCCATCTCTCTTGGCCTTCCTCGGCCAACACCGTGTTTTTAATAACGAACGCGATTCCGGCCCGCCGCCGCCCAGGGCGCTGCGGCCCCGAAAGGACGGGGCGGCGAACGTCTGCGCCTCAGGCTCGGCGATGGCCCTGCGGCTCGGCAGCGGACCGCCAGGTCGGCTGCGGCGGCGGCACGACCCGGATCTGTGTCACGAAGCTTGCGGTGCGCCCCCGAACGGGGATCAATGCGCGTGTGCCCACCTTCGACCAGCTTGCAGCTTGGGTCCGCCAGTCGGAAGTCGGCAGGTCAGCCCCGGTGGAGTCGCCCTTTGGCCGCCGCCGGCTCCTGTACGCCGATCTCACGGCGTCGGGCCGCGCGCTGTCGTTCGTGGAGGAGCGAATGGCCCGGGCTCTCCCTCTCTACGCCAACGTCCACAGCGCCCTCACAACGGCTGGACGCGCTACCACGGCCCTCCGCGAGGACGCCCGCAAAACGATCGCCAATAGCGTGGGAGCAGGGCCGGACGACGTCGTTCTCTTCGTGGGCAGCGGCGCCACCGCCGCGGTGAACAAGCTGGTCGGCCTGCTCGGGCTGCGCATCCCCGAGCCCCTCGAGCGCGAGCACCACCTGTCCCAGGCCATCCCTCGTGAGCAGCGACCCGTGGTGCTGGCCGGACCGTACGAGCATCACTCGAACGAGCTGCCTTGGCTGGAGTCGATCGCGGAGCTGGTAGAGATCGAGCTGTCCCGGGATGGGACCATCGACCTCGACGACCTGCGCCAAAAGGCCCATGCTCACCGCGACCGGCCACTGCGGATCGGCGCCATCTCGGCCGCTTCCAACGTCACTGGCGTCCTCACCGACGTCCGTGCGGTGTGCCGCGTGCTGCACGACGAGGGCGCCGTCGCGTGCATCGACTACGCGGCCGCGGGCCCCTACGTGCCCATCGACATGCACCCGTCCAATCCGGAGGAGCGGATCGACGCGGTCTTCCTCTCGACGCACAAGTTCATGGGGGGCCCCGGCGCGTCGGGCGTGCTCGTCGCGCACGCGAACCTGTTCCGGTCGCGCGTGCCCGAGCGGCCCGGCGGCGGCACCGTGGACTACGTGGGCCCGGGGCCGGCGGCGAGCTCGCCGTGCTGTTGTCTGGACGCGGCCCTGTACCCCGGCGATCCGGACAGCTCGAGCCCGCCCCTGTGCGTCGACTACGTGACACGGCTCGCCGAGCGTGAGGAGGGCGGTACCCCCAACATCCTCGGCGACGTGCGGGCCGGCTTGGCCTTCGCGGTCAAGGACCTCCTGGAGCCGGAACGAATCCTCGCCCACGAGCTCCGGCTGGCCGAGGCGGCAGTGATGCGGCTCTCATCGCACCGTCGCCTCCTCTTCCTCGGGCCGACCGAGCGGCCTCGCCTGCCGATCCTGTCCTTCAACGTCGAGGGCCTTCACCAGGAGCTGGTCTCGGCGCTCCTCGACCACCTGTTCGGCATCCAGGCTCGCGCCGGGTGCTCCTGCGCAGGGCCCTACGGGCACCGCCTCCTGGGAATCGACGAGGACCGCTCGACCCGGTACCGTCGGCTCATCCAGGCAGGGCTCCTGGGTGTGAAGCCAGGGTGGGTGCGGATCTCGGTGCCATACTACGCGTCGCAGGCCGACGTGGAGTATCTGTTATCCGCGGTCGAGACCGTGGCCGACGTCGGCGAGGCCTTCGTGCCGCTATACGTGCTGTCGTGGCGGGAAGGTTGCTGGCGGCCGCTGGGAGCCGCGGCGCCCAGCCCCTCGTCGCTCAAGCTCGAGCTCGCCGAACTGTGGGCGATGGGCGATCAGCCCATCGCGGCGGAGCCGGCGCTCGACGAGGCCCAGCTCGCCCGCGAACGAGCCCGCTTCCTCGTGGAGGCACGGTCACGCGCAGCCGCGCTGCTGAAGCGTTGGCGGCAAGCGCCACCCGCGTGGAATCGGCCCACCGGCCAGCCGGAGGTCGACGACCTGGTCTGGTTCCGCTACGTCGAGACCGAGGGGCTTTGACTCGCCTTTCGCCTTACACCGTCGAGCGAGCGTGGGCGAACGACAGGCGCAGCAGCGTCACGACGTGCGACAACGCGCGCTCGTCCTCGCCATCACGAGCGGTGACGTCAGGCGCCACCGGAGGCTCGAAGGGCTCGTCCGCTCCAGGGACGCCGGACGCCGCGCCCGAACGTGCGCGGGCGTACAGGTGCTTGGGGTCGCGCCGCTCGCACTCCTCCCGGGTCGTCGCGACATGGACCTCGATGAACTTCGGCGCCAGAGCGCGCGCACGGTCGCGGTAGAGCCGGCGATGCGCGGTGGCGGCGACGACCACGACCAGCCCCTGGCGCGCCAGCAGCGCTGCCAGGCGCGCGAGCGCCTCGTACAACGCGTCCCGCTCTTCGCGTCCTCGACCGGCGGGGCGCCCGAGTGCGTCGCGGATCTCGTCGCCGTCGAGGAGGACGCACGGGGTTCCGTCCTCGCGCAACCAGGCGACGAGGTGCCCGCCGAGCGTCGTCTTGCCCGAGGCGGGTCGGCCCGTGATCCACACGACAGCGCCGCCTCTCATGGAAACAGCGCCTCCGCGATGCTGGGGTCGAAGGTCACCGCGCCGAGCGCCCTCTCCGCCAGGTCGAGAAGCGCACCACGCGCGCCCGCCTGGAGGTCCGGGTAGAACTTCGGACAGGCGAGCACGAGCGCTCGCCACGCGAGGAATGGGGCCGCCGAGGCGAGGACCTCGCGATCGCCGGAATCGGCGAGATACACGTCCCAGAACCGCCGCCACAGAGGACCGAACCCGCGTTCCCACGCGCGCGGCGCCTGCAGCGCGAAGAACACGTAGTTGACGGAGAGCGCCGTCAGGTCGTCGGCGGGGTCGCCCTTCCCTCCCCGGCTCGCGTCGAGGAGCGTGAACTGCGTGCCCTCGGAGAACACGATGTTGAACGGGTGGAAGTCACCGTGCGTCCGCCGAAGCCGCTCACCCCGCTGCCTCAGACGCCACCGCCAGGCGAGGCACTCGCGCTCGATCCGTTCCAGGCGCTCCGGTGGCGCACCAGGCACGTCGGGTGGGTACGCGTCCACGATGCCGAAGATTCCCTCGCCGTGCCCGATGAGATCGCGAACCGCGCGCCGCCAGGCGACGGCGTCCGAGAGCCGCTGGCGATGGAGCTCTGCCAACCATCGCGCGAGCGCCTGGCAACGCTCCAGGTCGCGCTCCATCGCGACGCCCTCGCGCGCGACCCGGCGGAGGTCGTCGGCGTAGAGCCGCCCTTCCGCGAACGTGGTGATGAGGTAGGGCTCGCCTGCCTCACGGAGCGAGCGGAGACCGGTGGGCGTGATGGCGCCCACGTCGAGCGCGCGGACGTGATCGGGGACCGTGTTGAACGTGTCGAACGCGAGGAGCAGCTCACCCGCACGATCGGCTCGCCGATCGTGGCCGAACTCGTTGCTCGAGGCCGTGCGGAACACGAGCGTCCGGTGCGTCCCGTCCTTGGCCTCGACGCCGATCTTGAGCGGCTCTCCATAGCCAATCTGCTTACGCGCCACCTCGGCGCCGGCGTCGGATCCGAGCGGCTCGCACTCGACCAGGCGTCCGCCTGGAAACAGGCTCGCGACCGCCTCCCGCAGCGCATCGATCTCGGAAGTGTGCTTGCCCACGGCACGCCCCCCTCCCCCTGAGCTCCAACTCGAGATCCTATGCACGCCCGCGGGTCTCGACCTGAGGCATCTTGTCTCACCTCCATGAGGCGGCCGCGCGCCGAACGGGTGTGGAAACGCGCCACGCCGCAGGGCGTACGCGAAGGCACTACAGCCTCGGTACCAACCCCCTCGACCGCACAGCCACCGCCCGAGATTGCGCTATCATTTTGGCTAGAGCGCTTTGTCGGGGCGCAGGATCGCTTCTCGCGCCTCCCGGCGCTCGTGAGGAGGTCTCATGCGACCCTGGCGCAAGATCTGCTGCCCTGTCGATTTCTCCGACACCTCTCGGACCGCGTTGCAGCAAGCTGCCTATCTGGCGAGCGTATTCGACGGCTCAGTGACGGCGGTGCACGTGTACGACCCTCCCCTGGAGACCGGCGACGCACCCTTGCCCGTCTTCGACCTGTTCGAGAAACTGCGTCCAGAACTGGAACAGAAGCTCGCCGGCTGGACGAGCGAGGTCGAGGAGAGCGCGCGCGGAGCCATCCGCTCCGTGGTCTTCCTCGGCAACCCTCCGGCCGAGATCCTGCGCTTCGCGCGCGAGGGCGGCTTCGACGTCATCGTGATGGGGACGCACGGACGCACCGGGCTCAGGCACCTCGTCCTGGGATCCGTGGCCGAGCAGGTCGTACGGCACGCCGAGTGCCCGGTGGTCGTCACGCGCTGACGGACGCAGCCCCGGGGCGCCCAACGCCGGTCCCGGAGTCCCGACCGCGTCCTTGTGGATGCTTCACTCGCCTCGCATCGGGCACCCGAAGGCGACCACCTCGACCTCGACGTCGGGATGCCGCGCCCGCAGCATCTCGCCGTAGTCCTCGACGCGGAGGCGGTTGCGGCTGCCGCAGATGGGAGGTTCGAGGCGTTCGTCCGCAGTCACCGCGGGTGACGTGCAGGCCGGGATGCCGTTCACCGTGACGTGCCAGACCACCATGGACGAGACACTAGCGCACGAGGCTCACCCCAGGCCAGCACCGCCACGCGGGTGAGCACGATGACAGGGCCGGCGGGGCGGCTCGCCGGCGGGGGACAAGCCCCCGCCCTACGAGACTTTAGCCGAAGCCTGCCGCGCCGGCGCGGATGTGGAGGTCATGCATGGCGCCGAAGCCGCTGCCGCCGGAAGCCCTCTGCCGGACTGCCCGGGTCTACCGTTCGAGACCACGGCCGAGCTCGCGGACGTGGAGGGTGCGCTCGTAGGCAAGCGTACCCTGACCGCGCGCGCCCTCGCGCGGCGCGCCGCGGACGACCCGCCCGCGGACGACTGGTGTTACCTCAACAGCTTCGTCGATCCGCAGAAGCCGCGGGCCTCCGAATTCTGGTGGCTCCATCGCTATGCAGCTAATCGGTACTGTTTACCTGTTTTCAACGAGCGCATCAAGGGGATCGGCCACCGCGTGTCGGCCAGCATCTCGTCGGCGGTCCCGGAGAGGCCGCGACAGCCCGTGCGAGCAGCGTTAAGCAGGAGAAGAGCGATGAGATGGTCGTGGCCGTCCGTGCCGGACCCGCTCGCTCGTCTTGCACTCAGGGTACGGGAGGGACACCGTCATGCAGCTCGGGATGATCGGACTGGGGCGCATGGGCGCCAACATGGTGCGCCGCCTCTTGCGCGGCGGGCACGCCTGCGTGGTGTTCGACAGGTCCCAGGAGGCGGTGCAGGCGCTCGTGAAGGACGGCGCGCTGGGCGCCGCCTCTCTCGCCGAGCTCGTGAAGCGGCTGTCGCCGCCGCGCGCCGTCTGGATGATGGTCCCGGCCGGCGTCGTGGAGCGGGCCGTCGCGGAGCTCACCCCCCTGCTCGAGAAGGGCGACATCCTCGTCGATGGCGGCAACTCCTACTACGTCGACGACATCCGGCGGACCCGCGAGCTCGCGGCGCGGGGGATCCACTACCTGGACGTCGGGACGAGCGGCGGCGTCTTTGGCCTGGAGCGCGGCTATTGCCTCATGATCGGCGGCGATGAGCCAGCGGTGAAACGCCTCGACCCGATCTTCGCCTCGCTGGCACCCCCCATCGACTCCGCCCCGCGAACGCGCGGGCGCGAGCGGCACGGCGGCACCGCCGAGCACGGCTACCTGCACTGCGGACCGGGCGGCGCGGGCCACTTCGTGAAGATGGTGCACAACGGCATCGAGTACGGCCTCATGGCAGCTTACGCTGAGGGGCTCAACATCCTGCGCCACGCCAACGTCGGCAAGCGCGACCAGGCGATCGACGCCGAGACGACGCCGCTGCGCGATCCCGAGCTCTACCAGTACGACTTCGACCTGGCCGACATCGCCGAGGTGTGGCGCCGCGGCAGCGTCGTCGCGTCCTGGCTCCTCGACCTGACCGCGGAGGCCTTGCTCGCCAGTCCCGGCTTGTCGAAGTTCTCAGGACGGGTCTCCGACTCGGGGGAGGGACGCTGGACCATCCGCGCCGCCATCGACGAGGGGGCGCCCGCGCCGGTCCTCACGGAGGCGCTCTACGCCCGCTTTTCCTCGCGCGGCGAGGCGGACTTCGCCGACAAGGTCCTCTCGGCGATGCGCCATGCCTTCGGGGGGCACGAGGAGAAGCCTTGAGTTGAATCCCGGCGATGTGGTCACTATCATGTGACCATGAAGCGGGCACGGCGAACCATCCCTGCTGCTGCGTTCAAGACGCACTGTCTCGCGCTTCTCGATGAGGTCAAGGCCACAGGCGAAACCCTCATCGTGACCAAGCGCGGGAAGCCAGTCGCGAAGGTCGTGCCATCCGAGGACGTCGAGCCGAAGCCGCTCCGCGGCAGCGTTCGGTATCACGGCGACATCGTGGCACCCATAGACGAGCCCTGGGACGCGACGAGGTGATCGTCCTCGACACGCACGCCTGGATCTGGCTGGTCGCCGATCCCGACAGACTGGGCTCTCGCGCGCGGGCCACCCTAGCTGCGGAACGGAGCAAGGGCATCGCGGCCATCAGCTGCTGGGAGATCTCCATGCTCGTCGCGCACGGGCGCATCGAGCTGGATCGAGATCCCGTCACCTGGATGGAGGAGTCTTTCCAGGCCGAAGACATCGAGCTCCTGCCGCTGACCCCCGCCGTAGCTGCGGCCTCGACGCAGTTTGAGTCGTTCCACGGCGACCCGGCCGACCGTCTCATCGTCGCAACCGCCCTCACGCGCGGGGCCACGCTCGTGACGGTCGATGAGAAGATCACGAAAGCCAAGCTCGTGAAGACAGTGTGGTGATACGCCTCCAGTAGGGCGGCAGACCCGATCCGCGCAGCGAGAATCCGGTCTGCGCAGGGCGGGGTGAATGCCGGCCACACTGACGAGCGGACGGGTGTCCTCTCCCGCGTGGCGCGCTGTGTCAACCCGGGCACCGGCTTGGCCAGAAAACTCGTCGGCGTTTCGTCAGTGCTGCAGGATCTTGGAGAGGAACTGCTGCGCGCGCTCGGAGCGCGGGCTGCCGAAGAAGTCGTCCGTGCGCGCGTCCTCGACGATCTGCCCTTGGTCCATGAAGACGACCCGGTGCGCGACCTTGCGGGCGAAGCCCATCTCGTGCGTCACGCACATCATGGTCATCCCCTCGCGCGCCAGCGCGACCATCACGTCCAGCACCTCGTTGATCATCTCCGGATCGAGCGCCGAGGTCGGCTCGTCGAAGAGCATGCAGATCGGGTCCATGGCGAGCGCCCGGGCGATCGCGACCCGCTGCTGCTGCCCGCCCGAGAGCTGACCCGGGAACTTCTCGGCCTGGGAGCGGAGACCCACGCGGTCGAGCAGCGTGAGCCCCCTCGCGATCGCCTCCTCCTTGCCGCGGCCGAGCACCTTCACCTGGGCGATGGTCAGGTTCTCCGTGATGGACATGTGCGGGAACAGCTCGAAGTGCTGGAACACCATGCCCACGTGCGCGCGCAGCTTGGGCAGGTCGGTTCTGGGATCGCCGACCGAGGTCCCGTTCACCACGATCTCGCCGCGCTCGAACTTCTCCAGGCCGTTCACGCACTTGATGAGGGTGGACTTGCCCGAGCCGGAGGGGCCGCACACCACGATCACCTCGCCCTTCTTCACCTCGGTCGAGCAGCCCTTCAGGGCCTGGAAGCTGCCAAAGTGCTTGCTCACGTCGCGGATGGAGATCATGTGGCGAGTCTGCCCTGGTAACGCTTCACGAGGAACGAGGCGAGGTAGCTCACGGCAAAGTAGACCGCGCCGGCGAAGAGCAGCAACTCCACCAGCCGCCCATCCCGGTCGCCGACCTTGTAGGCGACGCCGAAGAAGTCGGCCAGGGCGCTCACGTGGACAAGGCACGTATCCTGGAAGAGGATCACGGTCTGGGTGAGCAGGAGCGGGGTCATGTTGCGGAAGGCCTGCGGCAGGATCACGAGACGCATCGCCTGCCCGTAGGTCATGCCGAGCGCCAGCGACGCGCTGGCCTGTCCGCTGGGCACGCTCTGGATGCCGGCGCGGATGATCTCGGCGTAGTAGGCCGCCTGGAAGAGCGCGAACGCGACGAGCGCCGAGGTGAGGCGGGTGTCCGAGGACCGCGGGGTGTTGAACAGGCCCTCGAGGAACGCAGGGACGATGAGGAAGAACCAGAGCAGCACCATGATGAGCGGGATCGAGCGGAACAGGTTCACGTAGCCCGCGGCGAACCAGGACAGGAGCCGATTGCTCGAGAACCGCATGACGGCGAGCAGGGTGCCCCAGGCGATCCCAGCCAGCATGGCCGTGGCGGTGATCTTCAGGGTGACCTTCATGCCCGCCCACAGGAACGGCAGGGCGCCGGGGATGGAGCTCCAGTCGAGCTCGTACATGCTAGCGCCCCCCGCCGATGTAACCGGGTACCCGCGTTCGGCCCTCGACCCAGCGCATGAAGGCCATGATGACGACGTTGACGAGGACGTACAGGACCGTCACGGAGATGAACGACTCGTAGGGCTGGGCAGTGTAGTCGACGAGCTGCCGCCCCATGGCCGCCAACTCGAGCAGGCCGATGGTGGACGCGACTGCCGAGTTCTTGAAGATGTTGAGGAACTCGGAGGTGAGCGGCGGGACGACGATGCGGAAGGCCATCGGAACCAGGACGTGGCGGTAGGTCTGCGAGAGGGTGAAGCCCAGCGCCAGCCCAGCGCTCTTCTGGCCCTTCGAGAGCGACTCGATCCCGGCGCGCACCTGCTCGCACACGCGCGCGCCGGTGAAGAGACCCAGGCACACCATGGCCGCGAGGAACTGCTGGAGGAACGGGTGCAACTGCTTCACCGCGGTCCCGACGCTCACGGGCAAGAGCTCCGGCACGACGAAGTACCAGATGAAGAGCTGCACCAGGAGCGGGACGTTGCGGAAGACCTCGACGTAGACGGTGGCGATCCCGCGGAGCCAGCGGCTCGGGACGGTGCGCAGCACGCCCATGAGCGAACCGACCACGAGGGCGATGAGCCACGCCGTGAGCGAGAGCTGAACCGTCGTCTGCAGCCCGGTCAGCATCCACCCGAGGTAGGTGGCGCCGCTGGACGGGACCGGATCGAGGAAGACCCCCCATCTCCACTGGTAGGACATGCGCGTTGCCCCGAAGCTCGTTCGATCCTTGCGGCGGTGGCCCGGCGGGACGACCTGTACCGTAGGCGTGCCCTGCTACCCTGCAGACCCCGGCTGCACGCAGGCGGACCCCGTCGGCGTCCACCTGCTGCCGGGGGCCCAGGTCACGTGGAGCCTCGCCGCCGTGGCGGAGCTCGCCGTCCTGGTCTAGTCGAGGGCCTTGTCGTTCGGACTCTTGAAGAGCTGCTTCATGTCGTCGCTCAAGGGGAGATCGAGCTTCAGACCCTTGGGGGGGATGGGCGACTGGAACCACTTCTTGAAGAGCTTCTCTGCTTCACCGGAGGTCATGGCCTTCGCGATGGCGGCGTCGACGACCTTCTTGAACTGCGGATCGTCCTTGCGCATCATGCACCCGTAGGCCTCGCGCGACTGCGGTGCGCCCACGATGTGCCAGTCGCCAGCGCGGCGCGCCTTCGCCATCTCCCCCGCCAGGAGCGCGTCGTCCATCATGAAGGCCACAGCGCGGCCGCTCTCCAGCGTCAGGAACGACTCACCGTGATCCTTGGCGCTGATGACGTTCATCCCTACCTTCTTCTCCTCGTTCATCTTGCGGATGAGCCGCTCCGAGGTCGTGCCGGCGGTGGTCACCACGTTCTTGCCGGCCAGATCGGGGAAGTCCTTGATACCCGAGTTCTTCTTCGTCAGGAGGCGGGTGCCGATGACGAAGATGGTGTTCGAGAACGCCACCTGCTTCTGCCGCTCGAGGTTGTTGGTGGTCGAGCCGCACTCGATGTCGATGGTGCCGTTCTGGACCAGCGGGATGCGGTTCTGCGAGGTGATCGGCGTCAGCTTCATCTTGAGATCGGGCAGCCCGAGCTCCTTCTTGACGGCGTCCGCGGCGAGCAGCGTGAGCTCGTGCGAGTAGCCGACCACCTGCTGCTTGTCGTCGTAGTACGAGAACGGGATCGACGACTCCCGGTGCCCGAGGGAGATCGTCCCGGTCTCCTTGATCTTCTTCAGCGTCCCTCCGAGGTCCTGGGCACGGGCCGACGTGAGCGCGAGGCAGCAGGCGAGGCCGATCGCGACGAGGCGAATCCGCATGGGCTCTTCTCCTCCGTTCAGGCTACGGGGATAGGATGGTCACGAACGGTGACCATAATCGCGCGGCCGTCGGTCGGCGGGGAAACTATCGGCGGCTCCGCCGACCCCTTCGCAAACGAGGATGGCCAGGGTGCCGACGAGTCGTAGCCCGTAGCCTGTAGCCCGTAGCCGAGTTCTTCCTAGAGCTTGTAGCCGATCCTGCGCAGCAGCTGCTTGCGGTCTCGCACGTCGTCTTCCTTCTCGACCCCGAGAGGGCTTCCTCCGTCCACGACGCCCAGGATCCCCCGCCCCTGCTCCGTCTCGGCGACGACCACCTCCACCGGGTTCGCCGTGGCACAGAAGATGCGGCACACCTCGGGAACGGCCTTCACCTGGTTCAGGACGTTGACGGGGAAGCCTTCGCGCAGGAACACGACGAAGCAGTGGCCCGCCGCCACGGCGAGCGCGGCGCGCGTCGCCAGCTCGACGAGGGCCTGATCGTTGCCGCTCTG
>MEMX01000015.1:51526-62304 GCA_001768075.1 Anaeromyxobacter sp. RBG_16_69_14
AGCGCCTCGTGCAGGTCCTCGATGGTCTTGATGAAGTGCGACTGCCCCAGGATGAGGTTCACGTCCTCGGGCTTCTCGATTCGCACCGTGGAGAGCTGCATGTCGGCCTCCTCCCTGGCAGTTCATCTGGCGCACGAATCCGGCGCGCGAACCGGGTGCGTGAACAGGAGGGCACACGCAATTCCAGACCCGGTCCCCCCTTTTCCGACTCCTTCTCGCCCCCGCAGGCTCACACTATACGGCACACGACAGGAGGCGACCATGCCCGGATTCACGCTCAAGAAGGTGACGCGCCAGAGCTACGAGGACGTCCTCGTCCGCATCCCCGACCTCCTCAAGGCGGAGGGGTTCGGCGTGCTGACACAGATCGACGTGAAGGAGACGATGAAGCAGAAGATCGGGGTCGAGTTCCGCAAGTACAAGATCCTCGGCGCATGCAACCCCCAGCTCGCGCACAAGGTGCTCTCGGCCGACCTGGAGGTGGGCGCGATGCTGCCCTGCAACGTGGTCGTGTACGAGGGCGACGACGGGAAGGCCGTCGTGCTCGCGATCGACCCCACACAGGCCATCGCCGCCGCAAACCCGGCCATCGCTCCCGTCGCCGAGCAGGTGAAGGACCGGCTGGGGCGCGTCCTCGCGCGGATCGAGTAGAATCCTATCTGCCGCACGTGGCTCGAAAGGTCTATGAACGACATCCTCTTCTTCGCCCTCCTCGTCGCGGGCTGGATCGTGGTCCAGAGGTGGATCCTGCCACGGATGGGCGTGCCCACCTGAGCAGCGCCTCCGCCGCCCCGGTCCGGGGCGGGCAAGGACGACCCCAAGACACCGACAGCGTGACGGGTCCCCCAGGCGCTCTGGCGCGCCGGGCCCACAATCGCGAAAGGAACAGCCGATGGCTTCCGCTTCCGAGATCGTGGTCACCCTACCCGGCGCGCGTCGCGTGGACGCCCAGGTGGGCAAGCACGTGGTGCACACCGACCAGTCCGTGGAGGACGGCGGGGAGGACGCGGCGCCCTCCCCCTTCCAGCTCTTCCTCGCGGCCATCGGCACCTGCGCCGGCGTCTTCGTGCAGGGCTTCTGCGCCAAGCGCGAGATCTCGGCGGAGGGCATCCGCATCGTCGAGCGCTCGCGCGTGAACGAGGCGGGCGCGCTCGTCGCGGTGGATCTGGAGATCCAGGTGCCACCGTCCTTCCCCGAGAAGTACCGCGAGGCGCTCGTCCGCGTCGCCGAAAAGTGCTCGGTGAAGCAGGCCATCCAGGCCCAGCCGAAGTTCGAGGTCAAGACGGTCGTCGCGGGGTAGCCGTGCGAGGAGCGAGCTGGCGAGGCCAGTCAGGCGCGCGTCGCGAGGAAGCGTTGCAGCGCATCGCGAACCGACTGCTCCACGCGCGGGGGCACCTCATCCCCCGACTGGCTGCACAAGGACAGCGTCGCCCGCAGCGAGTCGCAACGCGCGCGACAGCGGTCACAAGCCTTGAGGTGTTCCTCCAGCTCGGCGCAGACGTTCCCGCTGATCTCGCCCTCCAGGCGCTTCGAGAAGAGCTCGACCACGTCGGGGCACGCCTTCTCCGCCGGGGCGAGCGCACCGGGCTCCGCGGCTCCCAGCGCCGGCGCGATGTGCTGGCGCACAGCGACGCGGGCGCGGTGCAGCCGGCTCTTCACGGCCTCCACCGACAGCCCCAGGATCTCCCCCACCTCGGGCGCCGAGAGCCCCTCGACGTCGCGCAGCACCAGGACCTCGCGATACATCGGGTCGAGCGAGGAGATGGCGTCCTGCAAGGCCTCCCTCATCTGGCTCCCTGCGGCCGCCTCCTCCGGTCCACGGCCGGCGTCGGGAAGGTCTCCCACCTCGCGCGCGCGGTCCTCCAGAGACTCCAGGTGGCCGGGGGCGAACTTGCTCGTGCGACGCGTCTTGATGCAGAAGCTGCGCGCGATCGTGTACAGCCAGGTCGAGACCGACGACGCGCCGCGGAAGTCCTGGATGCCCCGCGCGGCCGCGATGAGCGTCTCCTGGAGGACGTCCTTGGCGTCCTCCTCGCCGCCGCACATCTTCATCCCGAAGCGAAACACGCGACGCTGATGCCGCTCGAGCAGGCGTCCGAGCGCGGCCTTGTCGCCGGCGCGCGCCTCCGTCAGCAGGACTTCGTCTTCGTTCGGCATGCGCTGCATCCCTACCGCGACGCCGGGCTAGCGACAACCGCGAAGGACCATCGCACCACGCCCGGCTCGGGGCGGGCCCGGGAGTCTTCCCCTGCCCCTCTCCCCGACCCTCTCCCAGCTACTCGTTCACGACACGAGCTCGCGCGGTCCCGCGTCCTCCTCCGAGCCCACCGCGCCAGCTTCCCCGCGCAATCCGCGCAGGCGCTCCTGGAGGTCCTCGATCCGCCTGGAAGCGTATGCGATCTCGCGTTTCAGCTTCCCGAGGGCTGCCACCACCTCGAACGCGGCCCCCACCCGCTCGTTCATTTCATATTGCAGCTGAAGGGCGGCCTGCTGCGCGTCTAGCACCATCTCCTTGGCACGAACGCCAGTCAGCTGTCCGCGGTGGATGACGGCGTGAAGGCGCTGCTCAGTTCCCGTCCGGATCGCTTCCATTCTGTCGAGCAGATCTGCCTGCGTGCGCTCTGCCGTGCACTCCGTCGGGTGCTGGGCCTGGGGGTGCTGGGCCTGCCCTCCGTCATTGCGGATGAGCTCGCAGAGCAGGCTTGGGGTCGTCCTGGAGACCCTCTTCTCTTCCTCCAGTATGATCTGGACGAGGATGACGCTGGTGAGATCCCTGCGGGTCCGCTCCTCGACGACCTGCACCTCGTCGCCGGCCTTGATCGCGTGGGCGATCTCGCCGAGCGTGACGTAGCGAGACTCGACGGTGTCGTAAAGCTTGCGGTTCACGTACCGTTTAATGACTCTCGGCGCGCCACTGCCCTGAGGCCGGGGAGCCCCGCTGCCGGTACCGGGCAACCGGGGTGATGCAGAGCCTGGATTCACGTGGTTTCTCCTTCTCTCGCGGGACGGCGGCCAGGCCAGGTCGCTAGGTCGCCAGATCGAGGAAGCGGCAGCAAGAACCACGCCCACGTCGGTTGCGCTCGTACCGAGACATTCACAGGGCTCGTTCTGCCCTTCTGTTGCGGCAGGAGCGGACGAGCGGATGAAAGCGGCGACACCCGCGCCGGCTGCGCCCGTGTTCCATTCTGAAACGCCTAGCGTTTCGCCAATGGAACACGCCTGCCGTGAGCGCTCAGCCTGCGCCAGAGGGTCGTGCGCCCGATCCCGAGTCGCCGCGCGGCCTCGGTCTGGTTGCCACCGCAGTCCTGGAGGACGCGCAGGATCTGGGCTTCCTCGGCCTCTTGCCGCTCCGCCTTGAAGCTGCCCTTGCGAACGGTCTCGCTGCCCTCGAAGAGCTCGGGGACGACCAGCTTCAGTTGCCGAGCGTGCATGGGTTCGGCCGTCTCTAGGTCGCTGAAGAGCACGGCGACGCGCTCGAGGACGTTCTCCATCTCTCGCACGTTGCCGGGCCAGGGGTACCTCTCCAGCAGCGGCAGGAGCAGCTTCAGGACCTGGGCGTGCCGGCCGGGCGCTCCATGGCGCAGGAGGGCGCCCCGGAGGAGATGGGCGGCGATGGCAGGGATGTCCTCGCGCCGGGCCTCGAGGGGCGGGACGTGCAGGTGGAGGATGTTCAGCCGATAGTAGAGGTCGTCGCGAAACGTGCCCTCGGCGACGCTCTCCTTGAGATCCCGGTTGGTCGCCGCGATGACGCGGACGTCGATGGGCGTCGGGTCGTTGCTGCCGAGCCGCAGCACCTCCCTCTCCTGCAGCACGCGCAGGAGCCTCGTCTGCAAGGGCAGCGGGACGTCACCCAGCTCGTCGAGGAAGAGGGTCCCGGTGTGCGCTGCCTCGAAGAGCCCGGGCTTGCCGCCGCGGCGCGATCCGGTGAAGGCGCCCTCGTCGTAGCCGAAGAGCTCCGACTCCAGTAGCGTCTCGGGGAACGCGGCGCAGTTGATGGCGACGAAGGCGTGCTGTCGCCTCGAGCCGGCGTTGTGGATGCCCTGCGCCAGGAGCTCCTTGCCGGTACCGCTCGGCCCGGTGATGAGCACGGTGGCCTCGGTTCGCGCGTACCGCTCGGCGAGCGCCTTGATCCGCCGGAGCGAGGGGGACTCCCCGACGATGTCGCCGAGATGGTACCTGGCGACGAAGTGGCGGGGGCGGTGCAGGGAGCGCAGGGTCCGGTCCACGCGCTCGATGGCTGTCGCGTCCTGGCAGGTGAGCACTGCCCCGGTCTGCACGCCCTGCTCTCGCAGGGGGATGCGATTCACGACCAGCGTTCGCCCGCGGGATTTCTGGATCTCCTCCAGCTCCTCCTTTCCGCTCTCCAGCACCTGCGAGAGCGTCAGGCTCGGAGCGATTCCGGAGAGGCGCATGCCGAGCGCGCCCTCACCGTTCACCCCGAGCAGCCTGGCCATGGCGGGGTTGATCGACTGGATGCGCTCGTTCATGTCGACCGCCACCACGCCCTCGCCGAGGTGGCGGAGAATGGTGTTGATGCGCTCGCGCTTGGCCTCCTCGCTGCGCGCGATGCGCGCGATCTCGATCGCCCGGCCCAATGCCTCGCGGACCGAGTTCTGGGAGTAGAGGAAGACGCCCTTGAGACCGGCCTGCACGGCGAGGTCGGTCACCATGCCCGGACCGACGACCACCTCGATGCCCTTCCCCGCCAGCTCCCGGACGCACGCCTCGGCATCCAGCCTCGCAGTGTAGGCGCGCTGCTCGATCTCGAGACCGTAGAGGTCCTTGAACTGCTCCAGCTCGGCCGTCACCGCGCCGAACGTCACGATGGCGAC
This sequence comes from Anaeromyxobacter sp. RBG_16_69_14, assembly GCA_001768075.1. Lineage (GTDB taxonomy): Bacteria > Myxococcota > Myxococcia > Myxococcales > Anaeromyxobacteraceae > Anaeromyxobacter_A. Next base: position 56,359 of record MEMX01000015.1, read on the forward strand.
GCGATCGGACATCCGCCGCGCCTTCGAGAGCGCCTGGAGCATGTCGAAGCCGGTGGGTGTGATGAGGACGACGGGCACGCCTGCGCGCTCGCGCAGATAGGCACCGTTCGAGCCAGCGGAGAGGAAGACGTCCACCTCCGCGCCCGTCTCGATGAGCTGCCGCGCAGCGGCGAGAGCCTCCTCGAAGCCCTTCTGGAAGACGCGGATCTCCGCGGCGGCCTCGTATTGTGGGATCACGCTCTCGAGGAGCTCTCGAAGCCTGGTCAGGCTGAAGGCCCAGATGATGGGCCTGCGATCGGTCACCTGTTCCATGTTTCAGTATTGGAACAGATCAGTTTCGCGTTGAACAGGTCGGCTCGGCGCCCGGGCTGTCTCCAGGCTCGGCCAAGCACAGATCCTTCCACGATGGCAGGAGGTTCGTCCCCGATCCGCCAGGCGAACGTCGAGTGTTGGCGCAGCCCTTGCTGCGGGTCATCGACCGTAAGAGCATGACCTCGAGGAGCATGGAAAGCGGGCGACTGCAGGTCCAGAAGGGGATCGAAATGCATCCACGCCCGGCTCCCGGCTCGAGGTTCCGTGCGGCGATCGCGGAGGAGAGGCCCCTCCAGGTGGTCGGCACCGTCAACGCCTACGCTGCACGTCTCGCCCAGGCGGTCGGCTTCAAGGCCCTGTACGTGTCGGGCGGTGGCGTGGCCGCCAGCTCCTGCGGCCTCCCCGATCTCGGCATCACCGCGATGGAAGACGTGCTCGTGGACGTCCGCCGCATCACCGACGCGAGCGATCTGCCCGTCCTGGTGGACATCGACACTGGCTGGGGTGGCCTCTTCAGCATCGCCCGCGCGGTCCGCTCGATGATCAAGGCCGGGGCAGCCGCGGTCCACATCGAGGATCAAGTGGAGCCGAAGCGTTGCGGGCTCCGCCCCGGCAAGGCGGTCGTCTCGAAAGGGGAGATGGCGGACCGCGTCAAGGCCGCGGTGGACGCCCGGACGGATCCACTCTTCGGGATCATGGCGCGCACGGATGCGGCGACCGTGGAAGGGCTGGAGTCGGCCATCGAGCGCGCTTGCCTATGCGTGGAAGCCGGCGCCGACATGCTCTTTCCCGAGGCGATCACCACGCTCGCCCAGTTCCGGCATTTCGTCGATGCGGTGAGGGTTCCCGTCCTCGCCAACATCACCGAGTTCGGGGCGACGCCCCTCTTCACCACCGAGGAGCTGCGCACCGCGGGCGTGAGCCTGGCGCTCTACCCCTTGTCCGCCTTCCGCGCCATGAGCGCGGCCGCCCTCGGCGTCTTCCAGGCGCTGCGCCGCGACGGCACGCAGCAGGCGGTCGTCGATGTCATGCAGACCCGCGAAGCCCTCTACGAGCACCTCGGTTACCACGCCTTCGAGCGGAAGCTCGACGAGCTCCTCGCCGGCAAGCACGCGTAGGTCCGGGCCCGAGAGCTGGCGTCGATTCCGCGCGTCCGCGCCGCGCGTGACCGTACTGTACACTCTTCAGGCTGCGGCCCTGCAGACCGACCTCCAGGCCGCGATCTGAAGGAGTGAATGGCGTCCCACATCGCCGATCCGAACGTCCGCCCGGGTGCCGACCAGGAGCTCCTGGACGTCGCGCAGTACGTCGTGAGCCACCGGATCGAGAGCCAGGTCGGCTACGAGACAGCCCGTCACTGCCTCATGGACGCGCTCGGGTGCGGCCTGCTCGCCCTCCGCTTCCCCGAGTGCACCCGGCATCTCGGCCCCATCGTGTCCGGGACCGTGGTGCCCGGCGGCGCGCGCGTGCCGGGCACCTCGTTCGTGCTCGATCCCGTCAAGGCGGCCTTCGACATCGGCACCATGGTGCGCTGGCTCGACTTCAACGACACCTGGCTCGCCGGCGAATGGGGTCATCCGTCGGACAACCTGGGTGGCATCCTGGCCGTCGCCGACTTCGTCTCCCGCCGTGACGTCGCCGCTGGCCGGGCTCCCGTGACGGTGCGCGACGTCCTCACGGCCATGATCAAGGCCTACGAGATCCAGGGGGTCCTGGCGCTCGAGAACCGCTTCAACCGCGTCGGTCTCGATCACGTACTACTGGTGAAGGTCGCCTCCACGGCCGTGGTGTCGCAGCTCCTGGGGGCGACCCGGGCACAGATCGTCGATGCCCTCTCCCAGGCGTGGGTCGACGGGCACAGCCTGCGCACCTATCGCCACGCGCCCAACACCTGCTCCCGCAAGTCCTGGGCGGCCGGCGACGCCACGAGCCGCGCCGTGCGGCTCGCGCTCATGACGCTCTGCGGAGAACCAGGGATGCCGAGCGCCCTGAGCGCCCCGCGGTGGGGCTTCTGCGACGTGTTTCTCGAGGGCGCCGCGCTCGAGCGGCAGCGCGGCTACGGGTCGTACGTGATGGAGAACGTGCTCTTCAAGGCGTCCTTCCCCGCCGAGTTTCACGCCCAGACGGCCGTCGAGTGCGCCGTCTCGCTCCACCCCCGGATCAGGGACCGCCTCGACGGGATTGATCGGGACGATCGGATAGCGCAGATACAGCGTATCGAGCTCGCCACGCAGGAACCGGCCCTTCGTATCATCAGCAAGGACGGGCCCCTGCACAACCCGGCCGACCGGGACCATTGCCTGCAGTACATGGTCGCGGTGGCTCTGCTGCACGGCGAGATCACGGCAGAGTGCTACCAGGACGAGTTCGCTCGCGACCCCCGCATCGACGCGCTGCGCGCCAAGATGAGGGTGACCGAGGAGCCGCGCTTCACTGCGGAGTACTACGACCCCGAGAAGCGCGCTGTCGGCAACTCCGTGCAGGTGTTCTTCGAGGACGGAACCGCCACCGCGAAGGCGTCCGTCGACTACCCGGTGGGCCACCGCCGCCGGCGCCGGGAGGGCATCCCGCTGCTCGAGCGCAAGTTCCAGGTTGCCCTCGCCACGCGCTACCCCCCCGGCCAGGCCGGGGCCATCCGCGCATTGTTCATGGACCAGGAGGAGCTCGAGGCCACGCCCGTCAACGAGCTCCTCGACCGGCTGGTGGCCTGTTGAAATACACTCCTGGTATGCGATGGGGAACGAACCCCCTCCCTACTCTTCCTTGGCGCCGGGGCTTGGGTACTTCGCTCGGTTCAGCTCGATCTTGGACCGCACGGCCGCGGCGAGATCGATGCCGAGCCGGTCGGCGAGCAAGAGGACCCCGATCGCGCAGTCCGCGAGCTCCTCCTCGATCCGGCGCCTGTTGTCGGGGTCGGCAGCGAACACGTCCGATTCGTCGTTGCGCACCCAGCGGAAGAGCTGAAGGAGCTCGCCGACCTCGGAGGCCAGGAGCATCGACAGGTTCTTGGGGTCATGAAACTGCTCCCAGCTCCGCTCGCGCGTGAACTGCCGCAGCGCGACGAGCAGCTGGTCGAGGCGATCGGTGGCAGGAGTCGGGAAGGCCATCAGCCAGGCTCCTGGCGGAAACGCATGTCGAGCTCGCCGCACACCTTGCGCAAGTGCCGTGCGAGCCCGGGGGGGCCGCAGAAGAACACGTCGACGTCATCCGGGGCGTGCAGCGTGCGGATCGCCGACAGCTCCCGACGCCAGTCTGGCTGTCCGATGCGCGTCTTCGTGCGCAGGCCGGTCACCTGATCCGGGTTGCCCAGCGAATACGACACCTCGCGCGCCAGGTTCAGCGCGATGGAGATCCCGTTGCTGCGGCGCCCCGTCATGCAGATGTGAATGTCGATCCTGCGTGCGCGATCCGAAGCTTCGAGACGACGCAGCAGATCCGCGAACCACTCGAAGGAGAACGGGTCGCGGTTGAGCCAGAAGAAATGCGCCTTGCGCAGCGGTACCTCGCCGCGCTCGCAGCGCAACAGCAGGCTCTCCAGCACGCTCGCGAACGGCGTCACGCCGATGCCGGCGCCGATCAGCACCGCATGGCGCGACGCGAAGACCTGGCCGCTGGCGCCGCCGTACGGCCCGTCCACGTAGACCGGCAGCGGGCTCACGTCGCCTTCAGCAGATCGCCTCTCGGCCAGTCGCCACAGGGCCTTGGTGAAGTTGCCCAGCGAGCGCACGTGGAAGGTCAGGAACTCGGAATCGGGGGCGCTGCTGATGGTGAACGGATGCCACTCGTGAGGCGCGACGTGCGGAATGCGCAAGAACACGTAGTCGCCCGCCCGATGCTCGAAGCCGGCAGCGCGGCGAATCGAGAGCCGCGTCACGCTCGAGCGCAGCGCCTGTGCGGAGAGGATCTCCGTCGCTTGCGAGCGCTGGAACGCGCGCCACAGCTGCTCGAGCCCGAGCACGACCAGCGGCACCCCTGCCCAGATCCAGAACACCGGTCCGTGCAGGAGCGCCAGCACCGCCCAGGCCAAGTAGGCCAGGTGCGAGAAGTAGAAGAGCTCGAAGCGATCGGAGCGGCGCACGGCCGGACGCGCTAGCACCCACATCACGAGGAACACGGCCAGGAGCGCGAGGCCGCTCGCGCCCGCGCGCGTACCGAACAGGGAGCCGAGCAGCGCGTTCTGCGTGGCCGAGTAGTGGGTCAGGTGCGCCACCGTGTGCACCAGCGCGAGGGCGAGCAGCGCGTGCCCGAGGAAGCGATGGATCGACGGCGCGTCGTCGAGCGGCAGCGCGTTCAGCCCGGGCGTGCGGCGCACGTAGGTCAGCACGCGGCGCATCACCGGGATGAAGATCAGCGCGCCGTTGAGGTTGATGCAGGCGCCGCAACCTCGAGCGACCTGAACCCAGACTCCCCGCGGTTGGTAGGCGGCGAACGCATGCGCAAAGAGCGCGATGTTGGCTGCGGCCCAGGCTGTCAGCAGCAGGAGCAGCGCCAGGTGGTTGTCGCCGTAGCGCCACCAGCGCTCGAGCCGGGCCCGGCGATCCTCGAGGCCCGTAAGCAAGCCTTCGTTGGGGGCGATCCACTGCGCCACGCAACGGCCGATCATGGCGAAGACCGGTGGATGGCGGGACAGCGCAGTCTCGAACTCCTCGTGCGAGAGGTGTCCGTCGCCTTTGCGATCCGCGGCCTTGAGGAGCGTGTCGGCGAGCCGGTCGGCGTCGCGCGGATTGAACCCGGCGTCCTCTTCGGCCATCGCGAGCGCGATCATCTCGCGCAGCTCCGAGCGCTCGATCACGCCGTCGCCATCGAGGTCGTGGAGGCGGAAGGCCAGGTGGGCCCTCTGGTGCACGCTGCCGAACGCCAGGCGCCGGACGCCCTCGAGGAACTCCTCGCGACTGACGAATCCGTCGCCGTCGTCATCGAACACGACAAGCACGCGTCGCGCCAGGGCCTCGCTCTGGATCTCGAGGGAAGTCTGCAACTCGCCGAGGTCTATGCGGCCGTCGGAGCCGGCATGGGAAGAGAACGCGCGCTGCATGAGCTCGAGCAGCCTGGCGTCGAGAGGGTGCGGCCGCCCGGATGCTTCCAGCGCCGCGCCGCGAACGGGCTCTGCTGGCTCCGCCTTGTACATGGCACCTGCCTGGAGACTTGGCCATCCCAGAGGTCCGGATTCCGGATCGGGTCCTCCTGAGTCGCGACGGACGCCACCACGCCGCCGATGGGAGAGCGGATCCACGCGTGAGCGAGCTGTACGTGTCCGTCACCCAGCCGTGTGCACCACGTAGAAATTGTTCTGGATGTCGTGCGGCAGCGTGTGGACCGACACCTCGCCGAACCCCGCGTCCGCGAGCATCGCCCGCGCGCGCTCCTCGCCCCACATCGTCCCGAGCCCGGCCCCGCCCTGCGCGAGCGAGACGGTCATGCAGTGCATGACCGATACGGCATAGAGGAACGGCGCGAGCGGGTGATCGACGTTCCGCTCGAGGGCGCTCGACGCGCGGATATCCTGCATCAGGAAGATCCCGTCCGGTGCGAGGCGCCGCTGGATCGCGCGGAGTGCGGCGGCGGGATCGGCTTGGTCGTGGATCGCGTCGAACGCGGTGACGAGCTCGTACCGCTCGTCGCCGACTGGCCCGG
>MEMX01000015.1:62356-65478 GCA_001768075.1 Anaeromyxobacter sp. RBG_16_69_14
CGCGCGGCGTGGATCGCTTCCTCGGAGAAGTCGTGCCCCGTGAACCGGCTCCGCGGGTACGCGCGCGCGAGCGCGACGAGCGCCCGCCCGGAGCCGCAGCCCACGTCGAGGACGGAGATCCCGCTCCGCAGGTCCTCCTCGAGCCCGGGCACGAGGCCGACGATCGCTTCGAGCGCGCCCACAACGCTCTGCCCGCTGTCCTCCGCCATCACTTCGTGGAAACGGTCGAACGCGGAGTACGGGACGCCGCTCCCCCTGCGGAAGCACTCGACGATCCTGTCCTCGACGGACCCGAGCAGGGCGACGTACTGCGCGTAGACCGCGAAGTTGTTGGGCGCGGCGGCGCGCGTGAGGAGCGCCGCGTGCGCGGCGGGCAGACGGTACCGACTGCCTCGCGGCTCGTACTCGACCATCCTCGCCGTCGTCATCGCGCCGAGCCACTCGCGCACGTACCGCTCGTCCAGCCCCGCCTCGCGCGCGAGCTCCTCGCTCGTCGCGGGAGGCAGGCGCGCCATCGCGTCGAAGAGCCCCGTGCGGTGGCCGATCGAGGTCATGAGCGCCGTCCCAGCCTCGTCGAGCATGCCGATGAGCCGGCTCCCGAACGCCTCGACCGCTTCCGCGTCCGGCGTGGCCAGCGGGGATACCGCAACTCCATGCTGCTGTTCCATGGCGCTCCCTCCTGGCGGCGCAATCTAGGGGCGGCGCAATGCCACTGCCATTCAATCGTGGCAGGAGGCCGGTCGAACGCCGCCTCGGGCGCCGCATCGGAGTCGCGCCGCGACCACCCGTCGGAGGCGTGCGCGCAGCCTGGGCAAGCATCGGCGTCCTCCGTCGCGCGCTGGGTGACCGACCCGCTCGCTTCCGGACCTGGGATAGGGGCTTGGACCACCTCCCCATCCGCGACGCCGCGGGGCGGCCTCTGCCGCCCGCCAGGCGATGACCCGCGAGCTCCTGGTTTGCCTCCGTGATTTCCCGGCCGGAGAGCGTCCGCTCTTCGTATCGGTCAGCGGTACCGATGACCTCGCGCCCAACGCCCACGGCCGGATCGATGCGGCGTCACCGCTCCGAGCGCCGCCCGTCGGCTTCGGCCGCGTCGGAACCCCGGTCCGCCGCCTGGTGGAAGCCTCCAAGATTCCTGGCACGTTCCTCTACCTGGGTACCGTGTACGGGCCCGGCAAGAGCTTCGCCGCCACGGTGTTCCCGCGGCTGGCGCGCGGCCGGATGTTGTTGCCTCACCGGGCCGAGAAACAGCTCCCGCTCATCCATGCGCGGGACGTCGCACGCGCGATCGTTCACCTGGCGGACCTCGGGTCGGCGCACCTGGCCGGCAGGTCATGGATCCTCGTCGACGAGGCGGGCGGCGCGCGTCTCGTCGAATTCTTCGCGCATGCCGCAGCTCTGATGGGGGTTGCGCCGCCGGCCCGCGCTCCAGGCTGGTTTCTGTCGAGGTTGATGGGAAGGGTGCTGTTCGACACCTTGGTCCGAGACGTCGAATCGGAGCCGTCCGACCTCGTGGCCTCGGGCTTCCGCTTCACGTATCCGACCATCCGCGAAGGCCTGCCGGTTACCCTGAGGGCCTTGGGGTACTCCACGGATCACCGACCCCCATCGCGCGCCCACCGTTCGTCGCGCCGGTGGTGGGCGCTCCTCGGGCTCACCCTGCTCGCGATGATCGGGGTGAATGCCTTCGACTTTCCGATCAGCGTTCCGCGCATGCGCGCGCTCGCGAGCGGGGAGCCGATCCTCGACATGCGGATGACCGGGTACTCGTCTCACGAAGCACGACGCCTTTTCGAGGCGCTGGGCACCCTTGGGCGCCGCAGCTATCTGGAGATGTTGTGGACCGTCGACCTGCTGCTCCCTGCGCTCTTCGCGGCATTGTTCTGGGCATCGCTGAAGCGAGGAGCGCTGGGGAAGTGGAGATGGGTGGCGCTTCTCGGGGCAGGGGCCGACTACCTCGAGAACACCGCCATCACCCTTCTCCTGCTCCACTTCCCGATGCAGGGTGACGCCCTGGCCACGCTGGCGAGTGTGTTGACGGTTTCGAAGTTTTCGCTCTACTTTGCCGGCTTGGCGCTCGCGTCGGTAGGCGCCATCATCGGCCGGCCGCGCAGTCGCGAGATTCATGCCCTCGACGGCCGTGGAGGGGTTTCCACGTGAACATCCTCATCGTCCTTGCCCACCCCGACCGGGCGAGCTTCAACCACGCCCTTGCGGCGGCAGCGGCTCAGGCCTCCAGGGGCCAAGGGCACGCTGTCGTGCTCCACGACCTGTACGCCGAGGCGTTCGATCCGATCCTCCCTGCTGGCGAGTTCTCGAAGAAAGCGCGCCTCGAGCCTTCTCTCTGCCGGTACTGTGACGAGCTCGCCGCGGCGGACGGGATCGTCGTGATCCATCCGAACTGGTGGGGGCAGCCGCCCGCGATCCTCAAGGGCTGGGTCGACCGCGTGGTGAGGCCCGGGGTGGCCTACGCGTTCGAGGAGGGCGACAGCGGCGAGGGCGTGCCCGTCGGGCTCCTGCGCGCCCGGACTGCACTTGTGCTCAACACGTCGAATACGCCCGCGCCGCGAGAGCAGCAGGTCTTCGGAGATCCGCTCGAGTCGATCTGGAAGCGCTGCGTCTTCGATCTCTGTGGCGTGAAGGACGTGCGCCGACGGACGTACTCGGTGGTCGCGACGAGCACGCCCGAGATGCGAAGACGCTGGCTCGCCGACGCCGTCGATCTGGTGAGCTCTGCGTTCCCGCCTGGCGCTGGCGCGCCGGGCATGCCACGCTGACCCAATGTCCGACCCGAAGACCTCGCTCGATCCCCACGCCGCGGCAGGACCGGCGCTCAGGTCGCTCGAGGATCGGCGATCGACGCAATCGACGCCGACCTCGTGAAGTTGCTCGCAGCGCGCGGGCGGCTCGTTGCCGCGGCCGCTTCGTTCGGGGGGTGCACACGCAGCATTCGCGATGAGGCGTGAAGAGCACTCTCGGGCACACTTGACGCCGCCTTGAGCTATCGCTTAAATGGGTTAAGCGCATGCTCAACGCCACGCCACGCGAGGCCCCGCCCGGTCGGGAGACGCAGGACCGCATCCTGGACACCGCCGAGCGGCTCTTCGCCGAGCGCGGCATCG
>MEMX01000016.1:0-349 GCA_001768075.1 Anaeromyxobacter sp. RBG_16_69_14
AGGGGAGAACTCTCCCCCCGCGCCCCCCATCTCGAGCGTCAGTTCATGTGGCATGCGCTATCATTCCCTCTCGCCGACCGCGCCCTCGGCATGGCGCAACAGGCGATCCAGGGCCGGGCCGAGGCCAGGAGAGAGGCCCGTGATCGCCCCGGTCACCCGGCCGCGCGCATCGAGGGCGATGAACGTGGGCACGCTGTCGAGGCCGCGGCGCGCAGCCGCGGCGTGACCCCCGAGCAGGACCAGGGGCGCTCCCGGTGGCGGTGTCATGGCGACGTAGCGCGCGACCGCCTCGCGGTCGACGTCGAGCGCGACGGCATAGGCGATCACGCGCGGGTGGCGCGCCAGCACG
>MEMX01000016.1:416-1645 GCA_001768075.1 Anaeromyxobacter sp. RBG_16_69_14
CGGCCCCGGCCCGCCGATCTCGACGCGCTCGCCCGCCAGCGTCTCCGCGGCGAGGTGGAACTCGCCCCCCAGGGGGCCCCGTACAGGGAGGGCGGGTTCGCCGCGTCGATCACGCTCGCTATCGAGGCCGGAATGCGTGCGCGGCCCTGACGAGCAAGCCGCGCAGGCGAGGACCGCGATGGCGGCCGCGAAAGCCGTGCATGAGCTCACCCTTTCAGCATGGCCCCGTCGAGGGAGAGCGCGCAAGCGCCCGCGTCATCCGCACCCCCCGACGAACTCGTCGCGCGCCTCGACGCTTCTCGGAGGTAGTAGACGTGCGATGTACACCCGTTCTACGAAGGGCCGCTCTTCACCGCGGGCGAGTTCGAGCAGCTCGACCTGTTTCGGATCGCGGGTGGTGTCGGTGCGCGATTCTAGCTTCTTGTAGAGTAGGTGAGGGCCGAGCGTGAGGGGCGCAGGCGGCGCCTCGGTGCCAACGGAGAGGACTCCATGAAGGTCGGCGACGGCAGCGTGGTTTCCCTGGAGTACCGGATCCACGATGGGGATGGGGAGCTGGTCGAGGCGACCGCGCCTGGCGAGCCCGTGGCCTTCATCCAGGGGCGGGGCCAGATCATCCTGGGGATGGAGCGCGCGTTGCAGGGGCTCGCCGCGGGCGACGTCTGCCAGGTGGTCCTGGCCCCCGAGGACGCTTACGGGAAGCGCGACGAGGAGGGCGTGCAAGAGGTGCCGCGCAGCGTCTTCCCCCGAGGGTTCGAGCCACGGGAGGGGATGGAGCACTCTGCGCGAGACGAGCACGGGGCCAGGATCCGGTACGTCGTACGCGAGGTCAGGCCGCAGACCGTGATCATCGACCTCAACCATCCGCTGGCGGGGAAGGCGCTCCACGTCCACGCGAGGGTTCTCGCGGTGCGCCCGGCCGCCCCGGACGAGTTGGAACGCGGACACGCGCACGAACCGGGGTCTCGTTACCGCGTCTGACTCGCCTATCGCCGTTTTGTCGTGCTTGCCCTCGGCGGTCTCCGCCGAGCGCTGGCTCGGCAGGCAAGATCCACGATGGGTCACCGCCGTCACGCCCGCTCGCACCCGTTCCTCTGGTTCTCCACGACGCCGTCGCGGCGACGTGCTGCACCCCCCGGTCTCGCCGACGCCAGGGCTGCGGTGCCGCGACAGCGAATGAACAGAAGACGGCGCGGGGAAGAAATATGATCGTCACTGATTGGCAGGCCCGT
>MEMX01000016.1:1653-5079 GCA_001768075.1 Anaeromyxobacter sp. RBG_16_69_14
CTCGGCTGCGGACTACCAGGGTGAGTTCAACCAGTTCGTCGCCCGAGGCTATCGCTTGGTCAAGGTGTCGGGTTATCCGGTGGGGGGCCAGGCGCGCTACGCCGGCATCTGGTACCGGCGCGGCGGCAATGCCTGGCAGGCGCGCCACGGGATCTCGGAGCCGGACTACCAGCAGGCCATCACGGCGCTCGGGCAGGAGGGCTACCGGCCCACGCACGTCAGCGTCTTCAACCTCGGCGATCGCGCGTTCTTCAGCGCAGTCTGGGAACAGGAGGCGGGGCTTCCCTGGATCGCGCGCCACGGCCTCACGTCGGCAGAGTACCAGCAGCTGTTCGACGCGCTCTCACGCCGCGGCTTCCGCCTGCGCTGCGTCTCGGGGTACGAGATCGGCGGCGAGGCACGCTATGCCTGCATCTGGGACGAGTACGCCGGACCGGTCTGGCAGGCGCGCCACGGGCTGGACGCGGAGACGTATCAGCGGCAGTTCGACGACCTGCTCGGGCAGGGCTATCGGCTGGTGCAGGTGGCGGGATATGGCCTCGGTGGCGCGCCGCGCTTCGCGGCGGTGTGGGAGCAGTCGCCGGGTCACGGCTGGCAGGCGCGCCACGGGATCCCCGATACGGCCTACCAGGGCGAGTTCGACGCCCAGGTGAACCGCGGCTTCCGCCTCGTGGACGTGAGCGGCTACGGCTCCGGCGCGGGATCGGCGTACACGACGATTTGGGAGGACGCCGCGGACGATCGCCAGAGCGCGAACCCGGTGAGCGCGGTCGTGGTCCCGTTCATGCAAAGGTGGGCGGTGCCCGGACTGTCGCTCGCGGTGGCGCGCCAGGGGCGCATCGTCGCAGCCCACACCTTCGGCTACGCGAACCCCATCACGCGCGAGACGGTCACGCCCGCCACGCGATTTCGCATCGCCAGTGTGAGCAAGCCCATCACCTCCGCGGCGATCTTCCGGCTCATCCAACGCGGGCAGCTCGCGCTCGGCGACCGCGTCTTCGGAGCAGGGGCGCGCCTGGGGACACAGTTTGGCACGACGCCTTACGGCGCGCACGTCACGAACATCACGATCCAGCACCTGCTGGAGCACACCGTGGGCGGCTGGCAGAACGACGCGAGCGATCCGATGTTCACGCGTTCCGATCTCTCGGCGGGTGACCTCATCTCGTGGACGCTGGATCACCGTCCGCTCGCCGGTCCGCCTGGAGTCATGTACCGCTACTCCAACTTCGGCTACTGCGTGCTCGGACGCGTGATCGAGGCGGTCACCGGACAGCCCTACCAGGACCACGTGCGCGGCGCGATCCTGGCCCCGGGGGATGTCAACGACATGTTCATCGCCGGAAACCGCGCCTCGGAGCGGCAGGCGGGCGAGGCGATGTACGTGGGCCGCGACCTGCAGGCGCCGTACGAGCTGCCGGTGCGGCGGATGGACTCGCACGGCGGGTGGCTCGCCACCGCGGTCGACCTCGTGCAGTTCGCGCTGCGCGTCGACGGGTTCCCGAGTCCCCCCGACCTGCTCTCGTCGGCGACGATTGCCACCATGGCGACGCCCTCGACCGTGAACCCGGGCTACGCGAAGGGCTGGGCCGTGAACGGCGTGGGCACGCGCTGGCACGACGGCACGCTGGCGGGGACGCAGTCGATCCTCGTGCGCACGGCGGAACAGCACGAGTGGGCCGCGGTCTGCAACACGGGCGTGCCGGGGAGTCAGCTCGCCCTCGAGCTCGACAACCTCATGTGGAGCGTCGACGGCGTGCTCTGAGAAGTCGTCGAAAGATTCGACTTCTCACAGCGGCGACCAGTTGATGTGATTCTCCAGGGTCACCGCCGCCGCTGTGAGCTGATGTCCGGCGCCTTGCGGCGCCTCAAGCGGAGGGGAGAACTCTCCCCCCGCGCCCCCCATCTCGAGCGTCAGTTCATGTGGTATGCGCTATCAGGCCGACCGCGTGAGCGGGGCGGTGGGTGGGGTGAAGTGCCCGAATTCACTTCGGGCACGAGGGGCGGGCGACGGCCCGCCCCTGCTGTGAGCCGCTCGGTGCGCGCCTGTGCCTCATGCCGTCGGGCCGGCACCCTGGGTCACTGCCGTTCGGCCGGCTGAGGTGGGCTCGATCGCCAGGCCCTGCGCCCGATACCAGGCGACCTCGTCTCGCAGCGTCTCGAGGAGCGGACGGTGTCGCCAGCCGAGCTCGTTCCTTGCCTTGTCCGAGCTGACACGCAACTGGGCGTGCATGAGCCTGACGCCCGCCAGGGTCACCAGGGTCTCGCCGCCGGTGAGCCGCGCCCAGGTTTGCGCGACGGCGGCATAGGTCCAGGCCACGGGATAGGGGATTCGCGCGCGCGGTGCCGGCCGCCCCGTGACGCGAGCGAGGATGTCGGCCACCTCGCCCAAGGTGAAGAAGTCGCCCGCGAGGACGTACCGGCTGCCCCTTGACCCACGCTCGGCTGCGCGGATCATTCCCGCAGCCACGTCACGCGCGTCCACGATGTGGCTCCCTCCGGGTGGGATCGCCGGCAGCCGGCCCGAAAGGTAGTCGAGCACGATCCGCCCGCTCGCCGTGGGCGCGGCGTCCCACGGTCCGAACATCCACCCGGGGAGGACCTGAACCAGGTCGAACCTGGTGCGCTGCGCGAAGGCGCGGAGCTGCGCACCGCCGACCACCTTGCTCTTGAGGTACAGGTTGCGCGCGGCGATCGCCGCGGGGGGAGTATCCTCGTCACCGGGTTCACCGGTGGCCCTCATGCCGATCGTGCCCGCCGAGCTCGTATCGACGAAACGCCTCACCCCGCGCGTCCGAGCCGCGTCGGCCAGCGCCAGCACGCCGCGTACGTTGATCTCTTCGAGCTTCGGCCAGTGGTCGCCGGCGCCGTAGTACTCGCGGAAGTAGGCGGCGGTGTGGAACACCACCTCGCAGCCCGCGAGCGCGCCGGCAAACCCCTGAACGTTTTCCATGTCGCCGACCACCAGCTCGGCGCCCGTGTCTCCCAGCAGGCGCCGCGCCTTCTCCTCCGAGCGAACCAGGGCTCGGACCTGGTGCCCCTCCGCTCGCAGCGCGCGGACGAGGTTGTTTCCCAGCAGGCCCGTTGCTCCCGTCACGAACGTCTTCATTGCAACCCTCCATTCTCGCACAGGGGCCATCGCGCCCCGTCGTCGTGCCGCGTCCCGGTGTGTGACCTAACGGCCAGATCAACCGAGCGCACCGTGCGTGGCCTGGCGGTGATCGTCTGGGGGGGGCACGGGGTTGTCGTCGCTCTGGAATGACGGGCTGCCTCGAGTCCCAGCCGCGCCTCGACCCTGGTGGTACCTTCCTCACAGCGGCGACCAGTTGATGTGATTCTCAGCGGCACCGCCGCCGCTGTGAGCTGATGTCCGGCGCCTTGCGGCGCCTCAAGCGGAGGGGAGAACTCTCCCCCCGCGCCCCCCAT
>MEMX01000016.1:5126-32395 GCA_001768075.1 Anaeromyxobacter sp. RBG_16_69_14
CGATCGGGTCGTGACGCTGGCGGCAGCCGTTCGGTGTGGCTGAAACCCGTGACCTTTCGCTGTCGTCCAAGGAAGGGGCTTGCTCCGATTGCGGGGCCAGTCTATGGATGGAGCGCTATTGGAAGGAGACGAAGAGGCGGATGGTAGCGCGTGCGGAGCGAGCAACGACGAGAGCGTGGGGCCGCCCTGTCGCGGTCCTGGCCTCATTGCTCGTCGCCGGACAGCTCGCAGGCGCGACCCACCTCCTGCTGGTCCAGCACGCGGTCTGCCCACTCGACGGCGAGCTCGTCCATCCGGAGGCTGCCGCCGGGCATGGCCATGTCCAGGCCCACGCCCGGAACGAACGCCTACCAGGGATCGCTGCTGCCGACGCGCCTGAAGTGCATCACGGGCACGAGCACTGCGTACTAAGCTCGCAACGACGCGATCGCGCGGTGCTCCACGGGGTCGTAGCGCCTCACACCCCTCCTCGCGCGATCCTCGCGACGCTCCCGCCTGACGGCGCACCGACTGCGGGCCGCTTCGCGCTCCATCGGCTCGCGCCGAAGCAATCGCCCCCCGCCTAGACTAGCTCGCCTCGCATCGGAGATCACCACTCTGTCGCTCTTCGTGTGCGCGTCGTCGAGGCGTGCGCATTGGATCGGCGCCCTCGCGCATCTGCGAGCGCCAGCGACAGAGGCGTAGCTCCGTCAATCACCGGTAGCGACACGCACCGGTAGCGACTCGTTCGTCCCGGAGCATCCGGCAAGGCCGCGCGCGCTTCGTGCGTGTGGCCAGCGCCTGCCGTTCCGTAGACCCGTGCTGGTTCGTCCTTTCTGGAGGTTCGTCCTTTGGAGATGTCGCTTCACAAACCGACGACGCGTCGAGCTGCTCGGCATCTGGTTCTCGCCTTGGCGGCCGCGCAGCTGGCCGCGCCGACACGCGCCACGGCCCAAGCCCAGGCCCAGGCCCAGGAGGACCTTCGCCCGCCGCAAGTCGTGCAACGCTCCGAGGCGATCTATCCCCCGGCAGCGCTGGCGGAGCGCCGAGAGGCCAGCGTGACGCTCGAGGTCACGGTGGACACCTCGGGGCGCGTGGGGGATCCCAAGGTATTCGAATCGGGCGGGAAGGAGTTCGACGACGCGGCGATGGCAGCCGTGAGCCAGTGGGCCTTCACGCCCGCCGAGGAGAGCGGAAAGCCCGTCGCTGCCCGGATCCGCATACCGTTCGCGTTTCGCCTCCCGCCGCTCCCACCACCGGAGCTGGCGACGCCGCCGGGCCCACCCGCGACCGCGCGGCCGCCGGCCCAGGGCGAGGCCGGCGCGGAGCATCCGGCCGTCGAGACTCCCGCCAAGCAGGAAGGGGAGGAGCTCGAGGCCACGGTGAGGGGCCGTGCGCGGCCGAGGAGTCGCGGAGCCTCCGACTACGACGTCACCGTGGGTCAGCTCTCGCTCGTGCCGCGCAAGACCGCCGCCGAGCTCTTGAAGCTCGCCCCGGGAATCCTCCTCTCCAACGAGGGCGGCGAGGGGCACGCGAACCAGGTCTTCCTCCGCGGATTCGACGCCCGCGAGGGCCAGGACGTCGAGTTCTCGGTCGCGGGCGTGCCGGCCAACCAGGTCGGCAATCCGCACGGCAACGGCTATGCCGACCTCAACTTCATCATCCCGGAGGTCGTCTCGTCGCTGCGGGTGCTGGAGGGGCCCTACGACCCACGACAGGGCAACTTCGCGGTGGCGGGGAGCGCCGAGTACGAGCTGGGCTTCGAGGAGCGCGGGGTCGGGCTCCAGGTCGGCTATGGCAGCTACGCGACGCGACGCGTCCTCGCGCTGTGGGGACCGCCTGGATCATCCAGCCGCACCTTCGGTGCCGCCGAGTTCTACGAGACCGACGGGTTCGGCAAGAACCGCGACGCGACGCGTGGATCCGCCATCGGCCAGTACGAGGGTCACCTGGGCGAGACCACGTACCGGCTCACGCTGCAGGGGTACTCGGCCCGCTGGCACTCCGCGGGTGTGATCCGGGAGGACGACCTCGGGGCGGGCCGGAAGGCATTCTTCGACACCTACGACTTCGGCCAGGGTGGGAACGCCACCCGCTTCTCCGTCTCGGGCGAGATCGAGAGTCGCTCGGGATCGGTCGTCTACCGCAACCAGGTCTTCGCGATCCTCTCCGGCGCTCGGTCCCGCGAGAACACCACCGGCTTCCTCCTCGACGTCCAGGATCCGCAGCAGACCCTCCATACCCAGCGCGGGGACCTCATCGACCAATCCACGTCGGCCACCACGGCAGGGATCCGGGGATTCGCGAGGACGTCCCTCGACGCGTTCGGGCGCCGCCACGAGGCGGAGCTCGGCTACTTCGCGCGCTACGACGTGACGGACGGCACCCAGTACCGCATCGAGGCGGCGACGAACGCTCCCTATCACGTGGACCTCGATCTGCATTCCCAGGTCGCCGACATCGGCATTTACGGCGACCTCTCGCTGAACCCGCTCTCGTGGCTCACGCTCCGGGGAGGGGCGCGCCTCGACCTCTTCACCTTCGACATCCTGAACCGCTGCGCCGTGCAGAGCGTCGCGCATCCATCGCTGACGAACCCTCCCCTGGACGCGAGCTGCCTCGACCAGGAGAGCTTCGGGGCTCACCGCGAGCCGGTCCAGCCCGCCACCACCTCGAGCATGGCCTTCCTGCCGCGCGTCTCCGCGCTCGTCACCCCTGTCGCCCATCTGACCTTCTCCGGGAGCTACGGAAAAGGCGTCCGCTCCATCGACCCCCAGTTCATCACGCAGGACGTGAAGACGCCGTTCGCGAGCGCGCGCTCCATCGACCTCGGCGCCTCCTACACGCGGGATCTGGCCGGCACCGCTCTGGCCCTCCGCACGGGCGTCTTCGAGACCAAGGTCGACAAGGACCTCATCTTCAGCGAGAGCGCCGGGCGCAACGTGCTCGGCGGCAGCAGCACCCGGCGCGGCTTGCTGGCCGCGGCGCGCCTCACCGGCGGCTTCCTCGACGAGTCGCTCAACGTGACGCTCGTCCGCGCCACCTTCGACGACACGGGCCTCCTCATCCCGTACGTCCCCGACCTGGTGGTGAGGAGCGACACCTCCGTCTGGCGTCGCTTGCCGTGGAGTCCCGGAGGCGTGCCCCTCGTCGCGAGCACCGGCGTCGGGGTCACCTTCGTCGGCCGCCGCCCTCTCCCGTTCGGCGACCGCAGCGACCGCATCGTCACCGTCGACGCCTCCGTCTCCCTGGCGCGGCGACCGGTCAGGCTCGCGCTCACCGCCACGAACCTCCTCGATGCACAGTACCGGCTCGGCGAGTTCAACTACGCCTCCGATTTCCACAGCCAGCCCGCTCCCACGCTCGTGCCCGTGCGCCACTTCACTGCGGGCGCACCGCGCCAGCTCATGCTCACGCTCGAAGTCCTGCTGGGAGGTGGCTCATGAGGCGCGCTCGGATGCTCCTCGTCCTCGCGCTCTGCGCGTGCGGCGGCACCGGCGGCGAGCTGGTCACGTTCCACGCCGCGGCCGCGGGCCCCGCCGACTCCGTGAGCGGGCAGCCGTTCGTCTTCACGAACGCGCTCGGCTATCAGGTGACGCTCACCAGGGCGCGCCTGCACATCGGCGGCGTCTATCTCAACCGCTCGGTGCCGTCGTCGGGCTCCCAGGCGACGAGCTGCGTCCTTCCCGGCATCTACTCCGGGCAGGTGACGAGCCCGCTCGACGTGGACGTCATCTCCCCCGACGCGCAGCCGTTCCCCGCGGACGGGGAAGGGACCACCGATCGCTCGCAGACGGGCGAGATCTGGCTCTTCGGGACCGCCGTGGACGCAACCGACGACCGCACCGTTCTCGCGGACGTCGCCGGGACGGCGGTACAGGGCACCGGCACCCCGATCGAGTTCACGGGAAAGTTCACCATCGGCCAGAACCGTGCCGTCCCCGTCGGCAACCCTGCGCTCCCGGGCTCGAGCCCGCTCTGCAAGCAGCGGATCGTCACGCCCATCTCCGTCGACTTCGCCCTTGCCCAGGGCGGCACCCTCCTCGTGCGCGTCGACCCGCGCGCCTGGTTCAGGAACGTGGACTTCGCCCAGATCGCCGCGGATCCGGACAATCCGGCCCAGCGGAAGTTCCTCGATCGCTCGCAGGGCCAGCCCGACCTCGCCTTCTACGGCGGCCTGCGCGCGGCGAGCGGCACCTACCTCTTCAACTGGCAGTCACCTTGACCGAGCAGGTGCTCGCGACGGTCCTGCCTTGCACGGGAGAACGGACATGAAGCTCGGTTCGCACATCACAATCCTCGCGGCTTGTGCCGCCGCCGCAGCCCTGTCGGCTTGCGGCTCGTCGAGCAGCGACGGCAACCCTCAACCCATCAAGACCTGCGGCTCCCCGACCGACGGCCTGGGGGTCCTCCAGCCGTTCACCGCGCCATGCGAAGACCAGGGTGGCAACGCCATCCTGGTGACGGCCTCGGGCGAGGTCCTGGCGCTCAACGGGTACGGATTTCCTCCCGCGACGCCCGACGACCCGGCGTTCGTGGACGGCTGGGAGGTCAAGTTCACGAAGGTGCTCGCCACCTTCGATCACGTGAAGCTCTCCAAGAACCCCGACAAGAACCCGGGCGACCAGTCGCAGACCGACGCGCTCGTCGCGCAGACCGACGGCCCGTGGGCGGTCGAGCTGCACAAGGGCGGGCCCCTGCTGGGCAAGGGCGGTTCGGACGAGCAAGCGGTCGCCATCACCGCGTTCACCGGCCAGAACAAGAACGGGAACGCCGCCTTCGACCCGGCCGAGCGCTACGCCTTCGGCTTCGACATCATCCCCGCGACGGCAGCGGCCCAGAACGTGAACCTCGATGCAGCCGACCTCCCGGACTACCAGGACATGATCACCAACGGCTACACCGTCCTGTTCGTGGGAACCGCCACCTTCAAAGGGACCGAGGGGACGGGCTGTACCCAGAGCGCGCCCTACGACTTCAGCCAGCTTCCGACCGTGGTGAACTTCCGCTTCGGTTTCAAGTCGCCCGTGACGAATATCAACTGCCAGAACCCTGACAACGAGGGCGAGGCGTTCGACGGCGAGGAGTTCATTCGCGGCGTCGCGTTGAAGCAGAACGCGACGACCGTCGCGCAGGCCACCTTCCACACGGATCACGCGTTCTGGGAGAACTTCGTGCACGACTCGCCCGCACACTTCGATCAGATCGCCGCGCAGTACGTGGGCGTCACCCCCACCCCTCCCACCGCCACCCTCGACGACATGGAAAGGGTGACGAACTTCAGCACGGGATTCGAGGACAGCCTCGGTGCCGCGCTGCCGTGGCGGTCCTGTGTCGACTCCAGCATCTTCCCGCTGCCGACGGATCCGCAGATGCGCTTCGACCCCGGGACGGTCCCGGTGAACCCCGCCGCCGCAACTGCGGCCGAGGCCCTGCGGAACTACCGTGAGGCCTTGACCTACAGCGAGAGCACCATGGGACACCTCAACGCCGACGGCCTCTGCTTCACGCAGCGCAACTACGATTCGCCCCGGTGACGGCGAGACGCGCGGCGCGCAGCGCCCGCGCGTCATACATGACTGCGGCGATCCCACTCCGCGCTGGCGGAGTGCAACTCGAAGCAACACGGAGAAAAGCATGAAAGCGTTGTTCGTGATCCCAATCGCGATGGCACTCGTCGCCGCTCCCACGCTCGCCGCGGAAGGCCCTCATGAGGGGTTGGCTGCAGAGCACCAGAAGCTCCAAGAGGCCGAGAAGGCGATGGAGGAAGAGCACCAGAAGATGGAGGAGGATCATGCTCGCTGGAAGGAGGAGCACGACGCCCGAAAGGGATCGGCCCCCGACGCCAAGCACGACGCCCTGGAGGCCGCTCACGCGAAGCTCATCAAGCGACACGCAGCCGTGGTGAAGAAGCACGCAGACCTGGTGGCCCGACACGCCGCTCTGGAGGCGAAGCACGAAGGGGAGGGCAAGCCAAAGAAGATCCGCGCCGACCATCTCAAGATGGGGAAGGAACACAAGGCGATGGAGCTCGAGCACGCGAAGCTCACGAAGGAGCACGAGAAGCTCAAGGCAGAGCACGAGAAGATGCTCGCGACCCATCCAGAACCCGCGAAGTAGCGGAGGATGGACGGCCATCTGCCTCTTCGTTGCGGCACCGCCGCGATTTCGTCTGGGGGTGCGGGGGGAGCCGGCGCTCCCCCCGCTTTGAGGACCGTCGCGGAGCGGCGGTCCGGACATCCTCATCGCGGCGGGAACGGTGTGGCCGTGCGGGTCGGGCCGCCGAGGATGAACCACCCGCGCGTTGGTTGCGGCACCGCCGCGAGGAAGAGAACATGAACGCAGTCGAAGCAGTGAAACAGGTCCTCATCGGCTCGGGAGCGGCCTGGGTCCTCTGGTTCCTCGCGGCGCTCTCGGTCGCGAGCCTCGCCATCGCCCTGGAGCGGTGGCTCTTCTATCGAACCAGGGACGGCTCCGTCGCAGCGCTGGCGCAGGACATGGACCTGCGCCTCGCGAAGGACGACATCGAAGGAGCCATCACCGACCTCGGCCGCTCGCGCGCGGTGGCGGCGTCCATCGCCGCTGCGGGGCTGCGCCTGGCGCGACTCGGCCCCGAGGCGGTGGCGAAGGCGATGGAGAGCGCCACCGCGCTGGAGCGGAACCTGCTCGAGCGAAGGCTCGTGTATCTCGGGACTCTCGGCAACAACGCGCCGTTCGTGGGGCTCTTCGGGACCGTGGTCGGCGTGATCCACGCCTTCGAGGAACTGGGTCACGCGGCCCCCGGCCACGCCGGCGGACCGAGCGCGGCGGCACAGATCGCCTCTCAGGGAGTCATGACGGCCGTGGCGGAGGCGCTCGTGACGACGGCGGTCGGCATCGCCGTCGCCCTGCCGGCCATCGCGCTCTACAACTACCTGCAGCGCCGGGTCGCGACCCTGCTCTGCGAGTCGGAGGCGCTCTCGAGCCTGGTGCTGGCCTACCTCTCGGGAAAGCCGCGACCTCCTGGCGGCGGCGAGGATCGGCGAGGGCGCGGGCAGGAGAGCCTCGCGCCCTCGCCCCTTCCTGCTTCCGAGGCCAGCTAGAGCCATGGCAGGCGCGTCCCAGGACAACGGCAGCCCCATCGTCGCCATCAACGTGACGCCGCTCGTGGACATCGTCCTCGTCCTCCTCATCGTCTTCATCGTCACAGCCAAGATCGTGGTCTCGCCCGCGGTGCCGCTCGACCTGCCCAGGGCGAGCAAGAGCGAGGAGCTGCAGGTCATCTTCTCGGTCGTGCTCCCGGCGCGCGGCGGCACGCTCCTGAATGGCGAGCCCGTTCCGGATGACCGCGCACTGCTCGCGCGCGCGCAGGAATCGGTCGCCCGCGACCCCGAGCTCCGGGCGGTCATCAACGCCGACGGCGCGGTGGCACACCGCGATGTCATCCACACGCTCGACCTGCTCAAGCGAGCCGGCATCACACGGGTGGCGTTCGGGGCGCTGCCGGAGGAGGGGGGAAGGCCTTGAGCGGCTCACCCGCAAGAGCTCTGCCCACGGGTGCGCCTTCTCCGCGGATCGTGGATGTGGTGCTGGCGGGTCGCGTCGACCGCCCCCTGGGCCGTTCCGTGCTCGCCGGCGCGATCGCGATATCCGTCCACCTCGGGCTCCTCGCGTGGACCACGGCCTCGGGGTCCTCGCTGGAGACATGGAGCGCTCAGCTCGCCACGCGGCTTCACGAGGAGCTCAGGCGCGAGCGCGTCGTCGAGCTCTCGCCACCGCCATCTCCCCCGCCGCCACCTGCTCCACCGCAGACTCCGCCACCGCCGCGCCAGCCGCCCGTCAGAGCTGCGCATCTGCCCCGGCGTGCAGATCCGCGACCGCCACCGCCCGCCCAGGCCGGACGGATCATCGCCCAGGAGGAAGGGCCTCGCGCCCCTCTCGATCTCACCGGCGATACCTTCGTCACGGGCACGGCGCAGGCCTACGCGGGCGGCGTGACGTCGCCGACCGGCACGAATCCGAACCCCGTCGAGACGCGCGACGTGGACCCGAAGGCGCCGCCGGGCGAGCCCGACCGTTCGCGCCAGGTCGCGCTCGCGGACGAGGACTGGCGCTGTCCCTGGCCGCGCGACGCCGAGGTGGAGCAGATCGACGAGCAGGTCGCGGTCGTCAAGGTGGTCGTCCGCGCCGACGGAACCGCGGTCTCCGCCCGGATCGTGCGCGATCCCGGCCACGGCTTCGGCGCCGCCGCCGTGGAGTGTGCGCTCCGGACGCACTTCACGCCCGCCACCGATCCGGCCGGTCGACCCATCGAGACCGAGTCCCCGCCCATCCGCGTCCGGTTCACGCGGTGACTTCCATGCCCAGGCGAACGATCGCGCTCGTCGCGTTGCTCTCGCTCTTCTCCTCGGCGACAGCATGCGGTGGCGGGCGAGCCACTCGCGAGGACTGTCGTCAGATCCTCGACCGCCTCGTCGATCTCGAGCTCCAGGAGCGGGGTTTCCGCGATCCTGCGCTGGCAGCGCGCTGGCGCGCCCAGGCGGAGGCCGCCCACGCCGCGGAGCTCGCCGCCTGCGAGGGCCAGCGGATCCCGCGCACGGCGCTCGCCTGCGTCCAGGCGGCGGCCAGCTCCGAGGAGATCAGCCACCGCTGCTTGAGATGATGGAGACACGATGAGCGAGCCGAACGATCACGGACGGCCGAACAGAACGCGGTCGACCCGGCAGCTACGTTCGTCGTCCAAAGGTGGACCTCCCGCGGACGCCAAGCAAGAGCTTCACCAGAGGATGGCCTCTCACGCGCGCCGCCTCACATGGGCGGGTCGTCCGGGTGTCGCGCTGCGGCTGCCCACCGGACGGGGTCCCGAGGGCGATTTATTGCAACCAAGTTGCATATACGGTTCGGGCACATTAGGTTCTCGCCGTGCACCTGGCCGAAGGAACGCTCCCGCTCACCCATGCCGCCGTCTGGACCGCTGCGGCGGTTCCGTCGCTCGCCGCCGGCGTCGCCCGTCTCCGCCGCGCCACGGAGATGGACCGCGCCCTCGCGGCCATGGCCGCGGCGGTCACCTTCGCGGCGACGCTCGTGCCGGTGCCGATCCCCATCGCCGGGATGTCCTCCCATCTCTGCGCAACGCCCGTGCTCGGCCTCCTGCTCGGGCGATCCGCGCTCCTCATCCCGGCGACGGTGGTCCTCGCGGCCCAGGCGTTGCTGTTCGGCCACGGTGGTCTCACGACGCTTGGCGTGAACGCCCTGACGCTCGGCCTCGTCGGCCCCGCGGCGGCGGCATCGGCGGCGACGCTTCTCGGCCTCATCCGCCTCCGCGGGCCACTGGCTGTCTTCCTCGCCTGCACGCTGGGCCACCTCGCCGTCTACGCCGTCGACGCAGTGGCGCTTGCTGCAGCCCTGGCGCAGCAGCAACCGTTCACGCACTGGCTCACCGTCGTCGGCGTCGGGCTCGCCCCCGTCCAGCTACCGCTCGCGTTGCTCGAGGGCACGGCCAGCGCGCTGCTCGTGGCCGCGCTGGCGCGCCGCCGCCCCGCCCTGGTCCCCGCTCGGCTTCACCACGCTTCCGCCACCCAGCGCGGCGTCGGTTTGCCGCTGCTTCTCTTCGCGCTCGGCATGCTCTCGGCTGATCCGGCAGCAGCCGAGTTGCCCGGAGCCGACGATGTGGTCTTTGGCGGCGCGGCCCGGATGGCCGGTCGGGTGGCCGACGCGCCCATCGCGGGACGCCCGGAGGAGGAGGTCGGCAGAAGTACCTTCCTCGTCGGCGGTCTCGTCGTCGGGATCGTCCTCGGGCGAGGCTGGGCGCGGCTTCGCGGTGCGGCGCCACGGAGGAGCCGTGCAGAGTGAACGGCCCATACCCCCCGCCAGACGCCTGACCGCGGTCGAGCGCGCCCTCGCAATGCACCGTCCCTGGGCCAGGCTCGCACTGGCCGGCACCGCCCTGATCGCCAACGCCGCGGCCCCGCCCGCAGGCTCGACCGCGCTCGGCGTCGCGGCGGTCGCAGGGCTCCTGGCATTCCGGGCCAGGCCGGGGGCCGTCTTCCTCGCAGCCGCGGTGGCGCAGGGGTCGCTGCTCGCCGGGCTCGCCTGGCTGGGAGGTCTTCCCCTTCCAGCCGCCTTGGCCCTGGCGGCCCGGCCGGCTGCGGGCATCGCCTGGATGGCGTGGCTCGCCGCTGCCGTCGACTGGCGCGACGTCCGTCGGCTCGCGCAAGGGAGCGCGGCGCTCGAGGCGGTCGCGGAGCTGGCGGACGCGGCGCTTGCCCACGGCACCCTCCTGCTCCGCTCACTCCAACGCCGGAACGAAGTCATGGCGCTGCGCGACGGGCGGCGCTCTCGGAGCGCTGCCCTGAGCAGGATCGGATCGGTGCTGGCGGGCGGCTTCGCCGAGGCGATGGACCGCGCGAGCCGGCTCGGCGAGGCCCGCGCGCTTCGCGCACATCGGGACATGTCAAACACCTGCACCGGCCCCGCGCTCCGCATGCGCGAGGTGTCCCTGGCGTATGCCGACGGCATACCGCGCCTGGTCGTACCCTCGCTCGATCTCGCACCGGGCGAGTGGATCGCCGTGGCCGGCCCGAGCGGATCGGGGAAGAGCACGCTCTTGCGGGCGGCCGCAGGACTGCTGCCGCCGATGGAGGGCGAGGCCTCGCGCCTGGGCATGCCGCTGCTGCCGGGACCGCTCGCCGGTCGGCTCGATCGGCGCGTCGCCCTCGTGCTCCAGAACCCGGACGACCAGCTCATCGGAGCGACGCCGCTCGACGACGTCGCGTGGGGGCTGTGCCGCCGCGCCGTGGCCAGTGCCGATGCTCGCGCCCGCGCTGCGACCATGCTCGACCTCCTCGGGCTCGGTCCGATGGCCTCGGTGCCGTTGGCTCAGCTCTCGTTTGGCCAGCGGCAGCGCGTAGCGCTGGCCGCTGCGCTGGTCTGCGAGCCACAGCTCCTGCTGTGCGACGAGGTGACGAGCGGGCTCGATCCGGTCGCGGCGAGGCGGCTCGTGCGCGCGCTCGAGGCGGCGGCGGAGGCTCCGCCGATGGCCGTCATCTGGGTCACCCACGATCTTGGCAGCCTCCCCGCGCGCGCAAGGCGGCTCGTCCTCGTCCACGCCGGGCGGGTCGTGCTCGATGCGCCGCGCGCCCTGGCCCTCGCGCCCCACCATCTCGAAGCCGCCGGGCTCGTCGAGCCCGCTCCACCCGACAGCCCGTTCTCACTGGCGGGCACTACCAGGAGTCCCGTATGAGCGCCACGACCCCCGATCGCGTCCCTGTCACCATCCTCACCGGGTTTCTGGGCTCGGGCAAGACCACGCTCCTGAACCGCATCCTGAGCGAGAACCACGGCAAGCGGATCGCCGTCATCGAGAACGAGTTCGGCGAGGTAGGCATCGACAACGACCTCGTCGTCTCGGCGGACGAGGAGATCTTCGAGATGAACAATGGGTGTATCTGCTGCACGGTGCGGGGCGATCTCATTCGCATCCTCGGCACCCTCATGCGGAGGCGGGATCGCTTCGACCACGTGCTGATCGAGACCACTGGCCTCGCCGATCCGGCACCCGTCGTCCAGACCTTCTTCGTGGATGACGAGCTGAAGGCACAGTTCGAGCTGGACGCGGTGGTCACGGTCGTGGATGCCCGCCACGTGGCCCTGCACCTCGACCAGAGCAGCGAGTGTCAGGAGCAGATCGCCTTCGCCGACGTCATCCTGCTCAACAAGGCCGACCTGGTCTCCGCCCCGGAGCTCTCCGCGCTCGCGACGCGGGTCTCGGCCATGAACCGGTGGGCGCGCTGTCATCACACCGTCCGCTGCGAGCTGCCGCTCGACGACGTCCTCGGGATCCGCGCCTTCGACCTCGGGCATGCGCAGGAGGTGGACCCAAGCATCCTCTCCGACACCGCGCACGAGCACGACACCTCGGTGAGCTCGGTGGGCCTTGACGTCCCCGGAGACGTCCACGCCGGGCGGCTGGAGAAGTGGATCCGCAAGCTCCTCGCCGAACGTGGCGCCGACATCTTTCGCATGAAGGGCGTGCTGAGCGTGGCTGGATCCGACCGGCAGCTCGTGTTCCAGGGCGTGCATATGCTCTTCGAGTCGAGCGAGGGACGCCCCTGGGGCCGAGCGCCACGCCGCAGCAAGATCGTGCTCATAGGGCGCGGGCTCGATGTCGCGGGGATCGACAAGGGCTTCCGGCGGTGCCTCGCGTGATGCCGGGCCGGTTCGTGAGGGTCTGGTCACGTCAGCTCGCCGACCACGCTGCCGACCTGCACTTCGTATCCAGCGGACGCGTGCTCGCCGCCGCCACGCTCGCGGGCACGGTGACCGTCCTCGATGCATCGACCGGCGAGCTGCTGGCCGAGCCGACAGGCCATCCAGGGGGGGCGCTGTCCCTGGCCTGGTCGCCCGATGGATTTCTCCTCGCGACCGGGGGGCAGGACGGTCGGGTGCGGGTTTGCCGCCCCGGGGGCGAACCGGTGTTCGAGACTCCGTCGGGGCGCGACTGGATCGAGCACATGGCCTTCTCACCGGACGGGCTCCAGCTCGCCGTGGGCGCTGGCCGGACGGCACGCGTCTACGATCGGTCCGGGCAGCTCCTGGCGGACCAGGGAGGGCACGGGAGCACGATCAGCGCCCTCTGCTGGATGGGGCGCCGGCTCGTGACCGCGTGCTACGGCGGCGTGCGGTTGCTGGAGCCCGACAGGCCGGTCGCCCCGCGCTTCCTCGAGTACTCCGGCTCCATCCTCGCCCTGGTGCCGAGCCCCGACGGCAAATGGCTCGCGTCCGGGAACCAGGACGGATCGTTGCACATCTGGCAGGTGGAGAGCGGCGCCGAATGCGCCATGTCCGGCTACCCCATGAAGGTGAAGGCGCTCGCATTCTCGGACGACGGCTCCACCCTGGTGGCGGCGGGAGGCTCGGAGGTCACGCTCTGGGACTTCAGCGGCGTGGGGCCGGTCGGACGCAAACCCAAGGTGCTCGAGGGGCACGCTGGCGCCGTGACCGCGGTCGGGTGGGCCGGACACCGGGTCCTCTCCGTCTCGGAGGACGGGACCCTGCGGTCGTGGCCGGCGTCGTCCGATCGCGGAGAAGTCGTCTGGGAGGGGCAGCTGCCGCTTGATCGACTGGCAGTCGCACCCGGCGGCGTGGCCGCCGCCTTCGCCGACCGAAGCGGGAACATGTCCCTCGTCTCCCTCGACGAGCGCTGAAGCGGAGAAGGACAAAAAGTCATGAGAACCAGGTATGATCGCGGCCGTGAAAGGACGACACCCCACTCCCGCCCAGTCCAAGGTGGCGGCGCTCCGGAGCCGCCTGCGGGCATCGGGGCTGCGCGCCACGCCTGCCCGTCTCGCGGTGCTCAGCTTCCTCGAATCGGCATCCCGGCCGGTGAGCCACGCGGATCTGGTGGAGGCGCTGGCGGACAGCGGTATCGACCGAGTGACGCTCTACCGCAACCTAACCGACCTGACCCAGGTCGGCCTGGTCAGGCGCGCCGATCTGGGCGACCACGTCTGGCGGTTCGAGAGCGCGCAGAGCAAGAGCGGCCACGCCGAGCACCCACACTTCACCTGCGTCGAATGCGGCGAGATCGCATGCCTCTCCGAGGCGAGCGTCCGCATCGCCCAGGGCAAGGGCATTCCCCGCTCCGCCACGCGAGCCCTCGAGATCCAGATCCGGGGCCTCTGCGATCGTTGTTCCTGAGCTGGTCCACCTCGCACGCGCTGCGACCGGGGCGTGGTTGAACCCGAGCGGCACGACGCTGCCGCAGCCAGGATCCGCAGCCAGGAGTGGGCCATGCTCTCGGATGTCACACCGGACGACGCTTCTGCGCCCTCGCATGGGACCGCGTGCGGCTGCGGCGAGCCCCACGGCGAGGGGCGGACCATCGCGCGCGAACCGCCGCGTGGGCTCTCGGTCATCTCGACCCTGGCCCCGGTCATCGCTTGCGCCTTCTGCCCCGTATGTCTCGCGAGCTACGCAAAGCTCCTCTCCCTCGTGGGCGTAGGTCTCGCCTTGACGGAGGCGCAGCACACCCTGCTCCTCACATCGGCGCTCGGCATTTCGATCGCGGCAAGCGCGTGGTGCGCGCGCCGGACCGAGCGGTGGTCGCCTCTCCTCGGGGCGCTGGCCGGTGGCCTGCTCGCTCTCGCGGGTCACCTTTACGGCCGTGCGTGGCTGGAGTGGGGTGGTGTTGGCGTCATGATCGCGAGCGCATGGCGCGAACGACGGCTCTCGCGTCCACCCGGAACCAAGAAGAGCCTTCGACGGCCCGTCCGCTCTTGCCGTGAGTAGAATACATATGTAATAGCGTTGCATATGTATCTCTTATGCAGTACGGTCGGGACCGTGCACTTGGCCGAAGGAACGCTCCCGTTCGCTCACGCCGCTTGGACTGGCGCGGCAGTTCCGTGTCTCGTCGCCGGCGTCGCGCATCGGTCGTCGACTCCCGTCGAGCATCGGTGCACACGTGGCGCGAACCTATGCGACTTATGCATGTCCGGCGCAGACATCCCCAAGGAGCCCCGCATGTCTGGAATCCTCTCTGGCCTAGCGGCTGGCGCCCTCGCAGCGCTCCTAGTCGCCGGGGGGGCACACTCTCCGCGAGCCGCCCCGCTGCCCTCCAGCGTTCCCTCCCTGTCAGTTCCGGAAATTCTGGCCGCGCCCGCTGCCGAGTGGACCGGATCGACAAGCGTTTCCCAGCTTCCGCCCGACGTCGCCTCGCTCCCTCCCGCGGTACTCGCCCCCCAGGTGCGACGGCTCTCGGTGCCACAGGTCTCGTCCGCCGCAGGCGGAAGTGAGGCGAAGAAGGCAGGCGACGACGATCAATCGATCGGCGAGCTCAGTGTCATCATCGGACTCGGCCAGAGCAGTGTCGGCGGATCGGACGCAACGAGCGCCGGGACGCTCACCCGCCACCGCCGCCCTTCAGGTCGGAAGCACCGGTCCCGGAACTGGACCAGGCGAAGGCGAGCGGCCCGTCGCCGAGCGCTCCTTGGCGAGCAGCAAGTCGAAGAGGAAATCCTTCTCCCCGAGGAGGGGCAGGAGGGTGTTGGGCGGCACATCGAAACTGGGCGAGATACTCTCAAGGAGGCTGCTTGAGGCAGAAATACAATCTCGCGGAATACGAAGGTCTGTGGCGGAAGGACCCGGAACGTCATGGCTGCGTTCCCATACAGCAAGCGGGTGATTCGTTGCAGATGGACGCGCAGTCCATCTCCCTGCTGATCGACAAAGGAATCCTGGAGGTTTTCGACGTTGGAGATGATTCGAACATTCGGAGCATGGTCACGCTCAAGTCGCTCTTGCAGTTCAAGGCAGCCAAGGCGGCCCCCACCCAGGACCGTCCACGTCGGATCCTGGCAATGTTGACCGAGGCGGCCCGGAACAAGAAGACACTGGCCTTTGGAGACATCGTGGAGGCCGTGGGCCTGAACTATCCCGAGGCCATGCACCGCCGGATGTTCAAGCAGGATCTGAGGGAAGCGACCCGGCAATCGGAGCTCTATGCGCGCGGCCTGCTGATCTCAGCCGTGTTGGTGTTTCGCACCCAGCATATCGCGGAAGACGACTTCTTCCTGATGGCCAAAGAGCTGGGCATGTTCACGCCAGGCAGGGATTCGAAGACGGTCTTCTTTCGAGATCATCTCGAACGCATCTTTCAATTTTACCAGGATATCGAGAACTCCGGTACGGCTGCAAGCAACCACGTTGCAGATGCATGTAAATATTAATTGGATCGTAACTGCATCTATGACTACATGGGGCGCGACGTCGGAAGCTCTGCTCTTGAAATCCGGACGCGGCATCGTGAAGATGTCCACCATAAGCAAACACTAGAGGGGGTCCACACCCATGGCGAAATCCAAGGTTTGGTTTGCAGCTGCAGGGGCAACGAACTGGACGGAAAGCACCATCTGCAAGGCGAAGGATCTCTTCTACGCGGCCGGGCTCAACAAGTGCATCGCGAAGGACGACAGCGTCGCGATCAAGGTGCACTGCGGCGAGTGGAACCGCACCGCGTGTCTGCGGCCGGAGTTCGTCGCCGCCATCGTCGAAGAAGTGAAGGCTTGCGGCGGCAGGCCGTTCGTCACCGACAGCACCACCCTCACCTACCACCTCTTCAACAACCGCTGCACCGGCCAGATGGAACAGGAAGGCGCCAACAGGCATGGCCTGAACTGGTCCAGCCTGGGCGCCCCCTTCATCATCCACGATGGATTCTTCGGCGAAGACGATCTACGGATCGACATCCCGGAAGGCAATATCCTCAAGGAGACCTACGTGGGCCGTGGTCTGTACGAGGCGGACGCCTGCATCAACCTGGCGCATGCCAAGGGGCACCCCATCACCGCCTTCGGCGGCTGCATCAAGAACTTCGGTATCGGCGGCCAGTCCAAGCGCGGCAAGTACCAGACCCACCTGGCCTTCTGGGGCGACCCCGCCGACGCGATCGGCTACCCCAAGGTCAACAAGGATGCCTGCAAGGGAACCGACTGCCCGTACGGCAAGATGTGCGAAGACAGCTGCCCGGAGGAGGCCATCAAGGTCAGCGCAAGCGGGGTGGACCTCGACTACAAGAAGTGCGCCCTTTGCTACTCTTGCCAGGTGACCTGCATGTTCACCGGTATGGCCGGCATCGGCTTCCGCGATGACTACTTCCCGCTGGCGCAGATCGCCATGTCCGATGCTTGCCTGGGCGTCATGAAGACCTTCAAGCCTGGCAAGGTCGGCTACATGTCCTATGCCTTCGACATCGCCCCCGAGTGCGACTGCTTCCCGTGGAACGGCAACTACGTGGCGCCGGATGTGGGCGTGTTCGCGTCGTTGGATCCGGTAGCCATCGACACCGCCGCCTGCGACCTGATCGACAAGGCCCCCATCGGCCCCAATTCGCGCGCCGAGGAGCTGGGCCTGAAGCCAGGCCAGGACAAGTTCAAGGCTGTCAATGCCTTCACTCCGCGCATCCAGCTCACAGCGGGCGAGAAGATCGGCATGGGCACCATGAGCTACGAGCTGATCGAGTACGAACCGGAGCTCAACCCGGACAACATTGCCAAGTGGCAGGTCCGCAAGACCCCCATGACGGTGCATCCCATGCGTCAAGTGTTCCAGCGCCACCACCTTGCCCGTGAGTTCGAGTTCCGCCGTGACTCGATCGGCAAGTGGCTGAAGGACTGGAAGAGCTTCGATCCGACGACCTAGTCACGCCGGGCCAGCGAGTGAACGGGCGGGGTGGGGTCCCGACCCTGCCCGTTCTCTCAGCGACGACCAGGACCAACGCGGCACGCGGGCTTCAAGCGACCAGGAGATGGCCACCTAGCGCACCTATGGCAAACGTCTATTGGATCAAAGGCCGAACAGAAGACATTCGCAGGAACCTGATCTCGCAGCTCGACAGTCTGATGCAACTGGAAGAAGTGAAGAGGCTGGTGGTCCCCAATGCCAGCCTTGCCATCAAGTTCAACTTGAGCGAAATCGGCTATTCTCACTACCTCCCGCCGATCATCTTCAGCACGCTCTTCGAGAAGACTCGTGCCCTGGGTGCTGCGTCATTGCTGACCGACGGCGGCAGTCTCTTCAAGGGATCCCGTTTCGACGGCTACGGCTGGGCCGACGGCGCCTCGATGCAGGGCTTCAGCTCCGGGGAAATG
This sequence comes from Anaeromyxobacter sp. RBG_16_69_14, assembly GCA_001768075.1. Classification (GTDB taxonomy): domain Bacteria; phylum Myxococcota; class Myxococcia; order Myxococcales; family Anaeromyxobacteraceae; genus Anaeromyxobacter_A. Next base: position 22,733 of record MEMX01000016.1, read on the forward strand.
TTTCATCAGCAATTGATGCCCGCTTCCGGCTATACACAGGAAGAGGGCAATCTATGGCCGGCCGAGGGCAAACACCTGGCCGGCATCGACATCTCCAGCATGCTGACCGACGTGAGCAACCTCATCGTCGTCTGCCATGTCACCGCCCATCCGCTGCTCGGCCTGTCGGGAGCATTGGCAAACCTGGGGCTTGGCTTCCTGACGCGCACGGGCAAGCTCAAGCTGCACGCCGGATTGAAGATCCAGCACCTCGCCGATCGTTGCCACGAGTGCGACCTCTGCGTGCCCTTCTGCCCCACGGGCGCGGTCGCCGGTGAGCCTGGCAAGATCGCCTTCGACGCCCGCACCTGCAACAGTTGCCTGGGGTGTCTATTCGCCTGCCCCAACGCGGCCATCCGCATCCAGCCCGAGGGCATCCCCGATTTCCAAGAAGTGGTCGTCGAGGCGGCTCACACCGTTCACGGCAAGCTGCGGGGCGGGGCCTTCTACATCAACTTCCTGAGATCGGTCACGCCGCAAACGGATGAGTACCCCTTCTCCGACATCCCCTTCGTTCCCGATCTCGGCATCATCGCTTCCGACGATCCTGTTGCCGCCGACTGGGCCACCGCCCAGATGATTCTCAGGAGCCCGGGGATACCCGGCTCCATCGCCCAGGACCTCGATGTTCTCGAAAAGGGGCAGGACAAGCTCAGGGCCATCACCGGCCAGACGCCAGAGCACATGCTGGCCTATGCAGAGGAAATGAAGCTGGGAAGCCGTACCTTCGAGTTGCTGACCTGCTCCTGACGGGGCGGGCCCAGGGCGCTTTCAACGGGGAGGAACTTTGGAGCACGCACAGCAACACAGATCGAACCACCGGCACATGCACGGTCCTATTCGCGATGCGATGGCGCACATCAACTACAAGATCGCCATTCTCAGCGGCAAGGGTGGGGTCGGCAAGACCAGCGTCGCCGTGAACCTGGCTGCAGCCATCAAGAACAAGGGCATGGTTGTCGGTATCTTCGACGCCGATGTGCATGGCCCCAGCGTACCGAAGATGACCGGCGTCAAGACCGAGATGCGGGACCTGCTGCACGGCAGCCACGGCATCGATCCGGTCGTCACCGAGCAGGGTCTCAAGGTCATGTCGGTGGCCCTGATCTGGCCGACTGACATGACCCCCATCATGTGGCGCGGGCAGTACAAGGCCCGTGTCCTGCGCCAGTTCCTCAGCTCGATCAAATGGTACGAGATGGATTTTCTGTTGGTGGACTTGCCGCCCGGCACTGGCGACGAACCGACCACCATCATGAAGTCGATACCGAATCTCGACGGCATGATCGTGGTCACCACGCCCCAGGAGATCTCCACACAGGTGTGCAGCCGGGCGATCAACGCTGCCAAGGAGCTCAAGGCGCCCATCCTGGGCTTGATCGAGAACATGAATTACCACCAGTGCCCGGACTGCGGACGGGTCGATCATTTCTTCGGCAAGGGCCGTGGCGAGCGGCTCGCCAGGACATTCAGCATCCCGTTTCTCGGAGGCATTCCCCTGGACGGTCAATGCTCCGATGCGGCCGATACGGGGGTGCCCATCGTCTTCAAGTACCCCGAGTCCTTGACCGCGAAGGCCATGCTTTCGATTGCCGACAAGTTGATCGAGCGGCTACCGCCGCGCGAAAAGGTCATGGTCAAGGAGCGTGCCTGGGAGGAGGGGCGCGACCACAAGTAGCCCGGTGCAGTCCGTGTTTCAATGTTCAATCGACTCGAAGGAGAAAGCGTCAATGATCGAGAAGGAGAGGCCGAACGTGGTGGGCAAGGGACGCAGCTTTGCCAGAGATGCGCTGAGCGCCATCGCGGAGGTCAAGGCGGACGCGTCCAAGCTGAGCGCTGGCACCCAGGATGGGATCAATTCACTGACGGACAAAGGTGCCGCGCTCGAAAAGGTGCTCAGGATGCCCTTCATCTCGACCGTCAAGGCTGGCGAGATGGCCTGGGATCTCAACGAGATGGCCCTTGCGTTGAAGAACGCGGTGGGCGCAGGCGACGAGGCCAAGTCGCTGGAGATCGCGAGCGGCATGGCCTCGGAACTGGACAAGTTCGTGCATGCGACCAAGACGTTCGTCGTCCGCATGACCTGACAGGAGCTGGGGGGTGGCATGCAGCAGCCTCTGACGGGGGACTTGCTCGAGATCCTGCGGGTCATGAAATCGAAGGGCGGCACGCATTGTACCGGCACGTGCCACCACCGCCAGCCTGGAGAATTTCACTGCCACGAGTTCGGGAGGATGTTGAGTATCTCCTCGCAAGGGGTGAAGAATCGGCTGCTCGCACTGATGCGGTTGGGGCTGGTGGAGCCTCAGCGTGTCGAACGGCCCACGGGCGGCGCGGGGGTGCGCATGGCCATCACGGCCCGGGCCGTGGAACTGCTGGCCCATCAGTGAGCCCGGCTGGTCCCTTGGCTCCAGAGGTGCCCGGTGGCACTGCCCGCATCGCGCGGCTTCTTGCCGGCTGCAGGGCAGCCGCCGGGGCGCCTGCGCGTGAGCACCAACTAGCCGACAAGGAAGAACTAATGCCCCACGTCATTCACCAGCCGGTGGTCGCCATCGTTCAGAATGCGATCAGCATCATGGATGCATTGTTGCGCGATCGTATTGACCTACAGTCGTATATACGACAGATCAAGGAGTTGGATGCCGATAGCCTGCTGGCGCAGTACCAGGCGGATTTCCGACAGGATCCCGCACTGGTCTACTATCTGGATGCGTTGATGATGCTGTCATCCTTGCAGCATGAGCTGGATTTCCAGGTATCAGAGTACGGCGCCAACGTCGCGTCGGAAGACGTCAGCATGCTGAAGGAGTTGCTGGAAAAGTTCCCGCCCATGGAGTCTCCGGGTTCAGCCCGGCCAAGATGGGCTGAGAGGATGGGCTGAGAGGATCGGCTGATAGCGCATGCCACATGAACTGACGCTCGAGATGGGGGGCGCGGGGGGAGAGTTCTCCCCTCCGCTTGAGGCGCCGCAAGGCGCCGGACATCAGCTCACAGCGGCGGCGGTGACGCTGGAGAATCACATCAACTGGTCGCCGCTGTGAGAGCTGAGCAGATCGAGGCCACGGGAGGGCGAGATTGGCCCTGCCGTGCAGGTAGGTCTAGCAGCGACCGCTCGAGGAGCGGGGAGCCGACAGGATGGGTCGCTACTGGGCCCGATCGGCGGGTTGGACGCTGGTGTTCCTGCAGCCGGTGGACTTGGAGGTCTCTCTGTGGATCCAGCCGAGACAAGACGCATCGAGGAGTCCAACTCCATCTTGGAAGTTGCCGTGGAATTGGGCTTGAAGGTCCGTGGCAATGTAGGTGGTTGCTTTCGCGGCGAACGCCATCCGGGGTCAGAGGCGTCGACGCTCTACCTGGATGTGGCGCGCAACCGTTTCTTCTGCACGACCTGCCCGGACGTTGGCGGCGGGGTAATTGATCTGATATGCCAGCTGCGCGACTGGGAGCGCGAAAGGGCCGTCGAATGGCTGGCCCACCGGCTTGACTTCGACCACAAGACGCGCCAGCTGTACTACGGCCGAGGCAGAAGAAGGGGCTGATCGAGCCTCCGCTCCGCAGCAGCGGAGGCCCGTCGGGTCGATGCCCGTCGATCTCCTAAGGACGTGGCTGCAGCACTTGTCGGCCGGCCCAGGGCCCCCTCCCGAATGCCCGGCCCGAGGAGGAAACATGGCCTACGTCGACGGCTTCGTCCTGCCTGTACCGAAGAAGAACCTCCCCGCCTACCCCGCGAGCGCGGGCGCTGATGAACTGATGGCACCGTCGCCCGAGGCGCGCCCTGCGCTGGTGAAGGCTGCGGCCAGACCGCGCGACTCGCCTCGCCAGGACAGCGGGGTCCCCACGCGGGCCAGGAGTCCGGTAGCCGGTCTGCCGGAGGGACCGGTTGGCCGCGTTGACACGGCGTGCCTGCTCAAGTAGTTTCGCAACCGTGGAAGGAATCGCACGCCAGCGCGCTCGCGCCAGACGCCCTGCGCCCCAGAACGAAGGGGAATGCGGCGTCGTCTGCGTGAATGAGGCGAAGGTGGCTCGCGAGCGCGCGGCGGCTCCGGACGCCGACACGCTGCAGCGCGTCGCCGACCAGTTCGGCGCGCTCTCCGACCCGACCCGGCTGCGGATCCTGCTCGCGCTCCTGCGCGCAGAGCTGTGCGTTTGCGACCTCGCGACGATCGCAAGCCGCTCGATGGCGGCCACGTCGCAACAGCTGAAGCTCCTGCGCGGGCTCGGGCTCGTGAGGTTCCGGACGGAGGGACGGCTCGCGTACTACAGCCTCGCGGACGAGTGGGTGCGCTCGGCGCTCGCCGAGGTGCTCCCGGCGGGCGGAGGATCGCGCCGGTGAGCGGGCTCCGCCTGCTCCGGATTGTTCTCGTGGTCGCGCTGGGCGCGTTCGCGTCGGGTCTCCCGCACGTGGTCTCCGCTGCGCTGGGCGCCGACGAGTGCGCAGGCGAGTGCGACGGCGGGGTCGACCCACACCACTGCACGCCCAACTGCTCGCAGGGGGCCTGTGCCTGCGCGAAGGTCTTCCCGTCCTTCGCGGCGCCGTCCCAGGGCATCGACAACCCCCTCGACACGCCGCCCGGAGCGGTCGGTCCCGACGTCGGGGCGGCCCCCGTGCTGCCGCTCGTCCTGAGCGGCGTCTTCCACCCTCCGCAGTCCTGACGCGCCTTTCGCGGGAGTGGTCTGCCCGAGGCCTTGAGCCAGGGTTCCTCCAGCCATGTGGTGTCTCCGAACGTGAAGAGCAGCGCCGCGCGAGCGGACCGCTGCCGCCGCGGCCATTCCGCGGCAGGAGGAAGGCATGCGTCGATTCGTCTCGAAGATGGTCCTCGTCGTCGGTCTCGCGGTGAGCTCGAACGTGGTGCACGCCGAAGACAGGACGGCAGCCGGGAAGGCCGCGGGCGTGGCCAAGGTGGCGGAGAAGTGCGAGCACGGGGTGAAGAAGAGCCTTTGCACCCGCTGCAATCCGAAGCTCGAGGCTGTGTTCAAGGCGAAGGGCGACTGGTGCAGCGAGCACGGCGTCCCCGAGAGCCAGTGCGCGAAGTGCAACCCGAAGCTCGCGAAGGAGGGTGTGAAGTGATCCGCCCTCCCGTGCTGCTCGCCGTGGCCGCCGCCGTCTCGCTGGCCGCTTGCTCGCGAAAGGACGGCGATGCGAAGCGGGCCCAGCCCGACGCCCGCGAGGTGGCGACGCCCGAGGTCGCGGCCAGCGCGGCGGCGGTCGCTGTTCCGTCCGCGCCGAAGCAGTGCGAGCACGGCGTGCTGGCGGACCAGTGCACGAGGTGCAACCCCGATCTCGTCGCCGTATTCAAGGAGCTCGGCGACTGGTGCGACCAGCATGGCGTTCCCGAGTCGCAGTGCCTCAAGTGCAATCCGAAGCTGCGCTTCGACGCTCCCGTCGTGAAGGCAGCCGGGGCACCGGCCGAACCGTGGTGCAAGGAGCACGCGGCCCCGGAGGCGAAGTGCACGAAGTGCAACCCGAAGCTCATCGCGAAGTTCATCGCCGCAGGCGACTTCTGCCGCGAGCACGGGTACCCGGAGTCGGTCTGCCCCTACTGTCACCCCGAGAAGGTGAAGGCTGCGGGGCACGAGCTTCCGGCCTTTCCCGAGCCCGGCACCAAGGTGCGGCTCGCCTCGGCGGAGACGGAGCGCAAGGCGGGCATCGAGACCGTGCGCGCGGAATCTCGCCCCTTCGCGCGGTCGATCGAGGTGGTCGGCCAGTTGCAGTTCGACCAGAACCGGCTCTCCCGGCTCTCCGCGCGGGGCGAGGCGCGGGTCACCGAGGTGAAGGTCGACATCGGCGACGCCGTGAAGAGGGGACAGCCGCTCGTCGTCCTCTCCTCCGGCCCGGTGGGCGGCGCGCAGTCGCGCCTCGCGGCCGGGAAGGCGCGGCTCGAGGCGGCACAGGCGGCGCGGGAGCGCGAGCAGGCTCTCCTGGCGAGCGGCATCAGCTCGAGGCGAGACGTGGAGCAGGCCGGCACCGAGGCCGCGGCGGCGAAGGCGGAGCAGGACGCTGCGCGCGCCGAGTTGCGCGCGGCGGGTGCGGGCGACGCCGGGAGCGGCGGTCGGTACGCTCTCACCGCCCCGTTCGACGGGACCGTGGTCGCGCGGGAGGCCGCCGTGGGCCGTGCGGTCGGCCAGGGCGACATCCTCGTCGAGGTCGCGGATCTGAGGACGGTCTGGGCGGTCCTCGACGTCCCGGAGGAGCAGGCGTCCGCGGTCCGGCCGGGGCAGCGCGTGACCCTCCGCGTCGAGGGATCGGGTGAGGTGCGCGAGGGTCGGGTGTGTCGCGTCGCGGCCGCCGTCGATCCGCAGACCCGCGCGGTCCGGGTCCGCGTCGACCTCCCGAATCGCGACGGGGCCCTGAGAGGCGGAGCCTTCGTGCGAGCAACGATCGAGCTCGCGGCGCCGCGGGCCGCAGTGCTCGTGCCGCGGGGCGCGGTCCAGCGAGCCCAGGGGCACGAGTTCGTCTTCGTGCGCACCGGGCCGGGGCAGTACGAGCCCGTGAGCGTCCAGCTCGGCAGCCGGACAGCAGACGCCGTCGAGGTGGCGGGCGGGCTCGCGGCGGGGACCGAGATCGTGACGACCGGCGCGTTCCTCCTCAAGACCGAGATCCTGAAGGACTCGATCGGCGCCGGCTGCGCCGACGGGCACTGATAGCGCATGCCACATGAACTGACGCTCGAGATGGGGGGCGCGGGGGGAGAGTTCTCCCCTCCGCTTGAGGCGCCGCAAGGCGCCGGACATCAGCTCACAGCGGCGGCGGTGACGCTGGAGAATCACATCAACCGGTCGCCGCTGTGAGGGAGCGCGCCATGCTCACGCGGATCATCGATCTCAGCCTCCGCCATCGCTGGGCAGTCCTCGCCGCCTGGGTCGCCATCACGCTCGCCGGCGTCCTCTCCTTCCGGGACCTGCCGATCGACGCCTTCCCCGACACGACGCCGGTCCAGGTGCAGGTGAACACCGTCGCGCCGGCGCTCGCGCCGCTCGAGGTGGAGCGGCAGCTCACGACCCCCATCGAGCAGGCGCTCGCGGGCCTTCCCAAGGTCGACGAGCTGCGCTCCATCTCCAAGTTCGGCCTCTCGCAGGTCACGCTCCAGTTCACGGACGGGACCGACCTCTGGTTCGCGCGACATCAAGTTTCGGAGCGGCTCGGCCGCGTCGCGCTGCCGGAGGGCATCGCGAGGCCAGCGCTCGGGCCGGTGGCGACCGGACTCGGGGAGGTCTTTCACTATCTCGTGCAGGGAGAAGGGAAGAGCCTTGAGGAGCTGCGCACGCTGCACGACTGGGTCATCGCGCCGCAGCTGCGGAGCGTGCCGGGCGTCGCCGAGGTGAACTCCTGGGGCGGCGACGAGAAGCAGTGGCACGTCGTCGTCGATCCGCGCCGCCTCCAGAAGTACGGGCTGTCGCTCGGCGACCTCTACCAGGCGCTGGAACGGAACAACGCAAACGTGGGCGGCGGCGTGGTCGAGCGGGCGGGCGGGGCCAGCCTCGTCCTCGGCGTGGGCGCGATCACGGACGGCGGCGCCATCGAGAAGGTGGTCATCGCCGCTCGACAGGGCGTGCCGGTGCGCGTCCGCGACGTCGCGCGCGTGGAGGTGGGGCGCGAGATCCGCCGGGCGGCGGTGACGGCGCAGGGGAAGGGCGAGGCCGTCCTGGGGCTCGGCTTCATGCTCATGGGCGAGAACAGCCACACGGTGACGAAGGCGCTCGCCGCGCGCCTCGCCGAGGTTCAGAAGACCCTGCCGAAGGGTGCCAGGGCGGAGGTCGTCTACGAGCGCACCGACCTCGTGGATCTCGTGCTGAAGACGGTGCGGAACAGCCTCTTCGAGGGGGCGATCCTGGTCATCGCCGTCCTCTTCGCCTTCCTCGGCAACCTGCGCGCTGGCCTCATCGTCGCGAGCGCGATCCCGCTCTCGCTCCTCTTCGCCTTCAGCGGGATGCTGCGTTTCGGGATCGCAGGCACCCTCATGTCGCTCGGCGCGATCGACTTCGGCCTCGTCGTCGACAGCTCGGTCATCCTCGTCGAGAACGCCGAGCGACGGCTCGGCCTGGAGAAGGCCGGCCGCAGCGTGCGCGAGGTGGTGCGCGACGCGTCGGTCGAGGTACGCAAGCCGACGCTCTTCGGCGAGCTCATCATCGCGCTCGTGTACCTGCCGGTGCTCACCCTGGAGGGCGTCGAGGGGAAGCTCTTCCGGCCCATGGCGCTCACGGTGATCTTCGCGCTCCTGGGGTCGGTCGCGCTGTCGATGACGCTGGCGCCGGTGCTGGCGTCCCTGGCACTGCGCAAGGGGGCGCACGCGGAGCCGCGCTTCGTGGGGTGGCTGAAGCGCCTCTACGCACCCGCGCTCTCCTTCGTGCTTGGCCGCCCCCGCGCGGTCCTGGGAGCGGCGGCTGTGCTGCTCGCCCTGGCGGGCTTCGCCGCGACGAGGCTCGGGAGCGAGTTCGTGCCGCGGCTCTCCGAGGGGACCATCGTCGCGAACACGGTCCGGTTAGCCGAGGTCTCGCTCGACGAGTCGGTGCGCGTCGGGACGCAGATGGAGAAGGTGCTCCTCGAGAAGTTCCCGGACGAGGTCGAGCACGTCTGGACGCGAACCGGCACGCCCGAGGTGGCGACCGATCCGATGGGGATCGAGGTCTCGGACGTGTTCGTCACGCTCAGGCCGCGCGAGGGGTGGAAACGTGCGCGGACGCAAGGAGAGCTCGTCGAGGCGATGAACGCGGAGCTCTCCGATCTGCCCGGCCAGCGCGTCTCCTTCACGCAGCCCATCGAGATGCGGCTCAACGAGCTCGTCTCGGGCGTCCGGAGCGACCTCGGCGTGAAGCTGTTCGGGGACGACCTCGACCTGCTCAAGGCGAAGGCGCGCGAGATCGAGGAGGTGCTGCGCGCGATCCGCGGCGCGGCGGATATCGCAGTCGAGCAGGTGACGGGCCAGCCGGTCGTTCAGATTTCGGTCGATCGCGACGCCGCGGGCCGCTTCGGCGTCCCGGTGCGCGACGTCCTCGACGCGGTCGAGGCGATGGGCGTGCGCAACGTCGGCCAGGTTCGCGAGGGCGACCGGCGCTTCGAACTCGGCGTGCGGCTCACGGACGAGTACCGGGAGCCGGAGAGGATCGGGTCCATCCTCGTCACGGCGCCCGGCGGCGAACGGGTCGCGCTCGGACGCCTCACGGAGGTGAAGGAGGTGTCCGGTCCCACCACGATCCAGCGCGAATGGGGCAAGCGCCGCATCGTGGTGAGCGCGAACGTGCGCGGCGCGGACCTGGGCGGCTTCGCCGCGGCGGCGCAGCGGGCAATCGAGGAGAAGGTGGAGCTGCCGCCCGGCTACTTCGTGCGGTTCGGCGGCCAGTTCGAGAACCTCGAGCGCGCCCGGACGCGCCTCTTCATCGTGGTGCCGCTGGCCCTCGCGCTCGTGTTCCTCTTGCTCCAGCTCTCGAGCGGGCACGCCGGCGACACGATCAGGATCTTCAGCGGCGTGCCCTTCGCACTCGTCGGCGGCGTGCTGGCGCTCCTCGCGCGCGGCCTTCCGTTCTCCATCTCCGCCGCGGTCGGCTTCATCGCCCTCTTCGGGGTTTCGGTGCTGAACGGCCTCGTCCTCGTGTCGCGCATCCGGGTGCTCGTCGACCGCGGGGTGG
>MEMX01000016.1:32469-33244 GCA_001768075.1 Anaeromyxobacter sp. RBG_16_69_14
GGCTTCGTGCCGATGGCGCTCGCGACCGGCCCCGGAGCCGAGGTCCAGCGGCCGCTCGCGACGGTCGTGATCGGGGGCGTGCTGTCCTCGACGGCGCTCACGCTCCTCGTCCTGCCCGTGCTGTTCACGGTGTTCGGGACGGGCAGGCGGTCGGGCCAGGTGGACCTGGAGGCGATAGAGACGCTCGAGCCCCGGGAGGCGCCAAGTCGGGCGTCGCGGGGAGAGCTGGGCGCCGCGGCGGCCGGAGGAGAGTCATGAGGACCGCGGTGGCCATCGCGGCGCTGCTCGCGGGCGGCGCCGCGGCCGAGGACGCCCTCACGGTGGAGAGGGCAGTCGCGCTCGCGCTCGAGCGCAACCCCGAGATCGCGGCTCGCGAGGCGGACCTCCGGGCGGCGCGGGCGCGGCTCGGGGGGGCGAGGCTTCCGTTCCAGGCGAACCCGGAGGTCGCGATCGCGGCCGGGCCGCGCAGCAGGGGCGGCGAGCGCTCGACCGACGTGGACATCGAGCTGTCGCAGCGGGTAGAGCTCTTCGGCCAGCGCGGCGCCCGGATCGACGCCGCGCGAGCCGAGGCAGGCGCTGCGAAGGGAGCGCTCGCGCAGAGGCGCGCGGATATCCTGGCGCAGACCCGGATCGCGTTCGCGCGCGCGCTGGCGGCGGAGCGGCTCTCCGCGATTGCCGAGGAGGACCTCGCGCTCTCGCGCGAGGCGGCGCGCGTCGCCGAGAAGCGGCTCGAGCTCGGCGACAGCTCGCGGCTCGAGCTGAACGCGGCGCGGGT
>MEMX01000016.1:33260-40993 GCA_001768075.1 Anaeromyxobacter sp. RBG_16_69_14
GCGCGCGGGGTCGCGCTGGCGCGCCAGGCGGTCGACGCGGCGCGCGCGGAGCTGAGGCTCGTCACGGGAACGCCTGCCGGCGCCGCGCTGCGGCTCGCCGGCGACCTCGTGCCGGCCGGACGAGGCGGCGCGGCACCCGAGGCGCTCGTGGAGCGAGCCCTCGCCGGGCGTGGGGACCTCGCGGCCGCCCGGCACGAGGTGGACGCCGCGCACGCCGAGGTGCAGTTCGCAGCTCGTGAATGGCTCCCCTCGCCTCGACTCGGGGCGGGTTTCAAGCGGGAGGAGGGCGCCGACATCGTCGTCGGAACGGTCGCCTTCGATCTGCCGGTCTGGAACCGCAATCCCGCGGGAGGCGGCACCGCGTCGGCCCGCCTGTCGCGCGCGGAGAGCGAACTCGGCGCCGCCGAGCGGCGAGTCCGCGAGGAGGTGCTCCTCGCCGCGCGGCGCGTGGATGCGGCGCGCGAGGCGGCGCAGGCCTTCGACGCGGACGTCGTCGGAGCGACGAAGGAGAACCTCGCGCTCACGACGCAGGCGTACCAATCCGGCAAGCTCGACCTCGTCCAGGTGTTGCTCATCCGGCGGAGCGCGATCGAGGCCCGGCGAGGAGAGGTGGAAGCGCTCGCCGCGCTCGCCGAGGCCGAGGCGGAGCTCGCGCGGGTATCGGGGGCGACGTAGTGTGCGCCGTGACGAGGTAGGGGTTCGTCGCGGTGTGACTGCCCGTCCAGCGCCCGTGCCTGGCGCCGGCACCCGACCGGGTGTCCTTGCCGTGACTCTTCGCGCGCCGGCGGTGGTGCCTTCCTCGATCTGGCGGTCGATCGGGTCGTGACGCTGGCGGCGGCCGCCCGAGAACGGTAGGCGCTCGGTCGACGAGGCCGACACGGGCATCGTTGGCGGCTCTGGCGCGGGTCGGGCTGGGCTCCATCCTCCGCTGTCGGTCGGCGATTGCACTCCAAGGCGACGTGGCGCACGCCCCGCCGGAGACATGGACTCGGCCGGTGCGTCGGATTACACGATCACGGCCCGTGAATCCCAACTGCGGCGCTGGCCCTCGCGGATCGGAGGCTCGGCGCGGCTTTCCCGAGAAGGAGAGCACATGAAGCGCTTCCTCGCCCTCGCCTTTGCCCTCGCGCTCACGGTGGCGATCCCGGCGCTCGCCGGCGCCGAGACCAGCAGCTGGACCATCGACCCCGCCCACTCGTCCTCGCAGTTCTCGATCAGGCACCTCGTCATCTCCACGGTGCGCGGCCAGTTCGGCAAGACGACCGGAACCGTCAAGCTCGACGAGAAGGACTTGACCAGGTCGTCCGTCGAGGCGACGGTCGACGTGAACACGATCGACACGCGCGTGGCCGCCCGCGACGCCGACCTCAAGTCGCCCAACTTCTTGGACGCCGCCAGGTACCCCACCATGACGTTCAAGTCGAACAAGGTGGAGAAGGCCGGCGAGGACAAGCTCAGGGTGAGCGGAGACCTCACCATCCACGGCACGACCAAGCCCACCGTCTGGGACGTGACGTATTCGCCTCAGGCCAAGGGAATGATGGGCGAGACGCGCCGCGGGTTCGCAGCCAGCACCAAGATCAACCGCAAGGACTTTGGGCTCACCTACTCGAAGGCGATCGAGGTGGGCCCCGTCGTCGGCGACGAGGTCGCCATCACGATCGACGCCGAGGCGATCAAGGACCAGCCCAAGTAGCCGCGGTGGGACTTCGAGCCCCGGCCTGCGGGATCGGGGAGGGCGGCCGTGGTCGGGAACGAATCACGGCTGGTCGGGCGGTGCGAGCAGGTCGTCCATGGCGCGCACGAGGAGCTCGGGTGTGAAGGGCTTCGGCAAGAACGGCGCGCGAGCTGCCGCGAGCACCTGCCGCGCGACGACGTCCTCCGCGTGCCCCGACATGTATAGGACCTTCGCCGCCGGCCGAACGCGAGCGATGGCGCGGCTCACGTCGCCGCCCGTCATGCCCGGCATGACCACGTCGGTGAGGACCACGTCGATGGACGCCGGATGGCTCTCGCAGAGGCGCATCGCCTCGATACCGTCGCACGCCTCCAGCACCTGGTAGCCCCGCTCCCGCAGCACCCTCTTGACCAACCGCCGTACCGCCTCGTCGTCCTCGACGACCAGCACCGTGCTGGTGACGTGCGCCGGGCTGGCTCGCGCGGGGCGGGGCGCCTCGCGCGGTATGGTGGCGGGCGCGAGCGGGAGCAGGATGGTGAAGGTCGTGCCTTGCCCGACGGCGGTCTCGACGTCGATGCGGCCGCCCAGTTGCTGGACGATGCCGTACACGGTGGCGAGGCCGAGCCCGGTGCCCTTGCCGCGCTCCTTGGTCGTGAAGAAGGGTTCGAAGAGATGCGCGCGGATGTCCTCGCTCATGCCGCAACCGGTGTCGCTGACGCGCAGCATGGCAAAGCGGGTCTCCGGGCTCGGGCCGCTTGCGCAGGTGGGCGCGTCGGCGACGGCGCTGGCGGAGAGCGTCAGGGTGCCGCCGTCCGGCATGGCGTCGCGCGCGTTCACCACCAGGTTGACCACCATCTGCTCCAGCTGGCCGCGATCGGCGCGCACCGTCGCGGGCGCGAGCTCGGTGAGCAGCAGCACGTCCTCGCCGATGAGACGGCGCAGCATCTGCGACACGGCTGAGATCGCCTCGGACAGGTCGAGCGTCTCGAGCAGGGGCCGCTCGCGCCGGCTGAACAGGAGGAGCTGGCGAGTGAGCGCCGCCGCGCGCTGCCCCGCCCGGGCTATCTCGGCGGCGTCCTCGCGGCGCAGGTCGCCCACGGGGAGCTCGTTCACGAGGAGATCGGCGTAGCCGTTGATGGCGCACAGGAGGTTGTTGAAGTCGTGCGCGACGCCGCCCGCCAGCCGCCCCACCGCCTCGAGCTTCTGAGCCTGCAGGAACTGCTGCTGGTAGAGCCGGCTCTGCTCTTCGGTCCGCCGCAGCGCGGCTGCGGCCTCCTCGCGCTCGGTCACCTCGAGCGCGACGCAGCTCGCGCCCGTGATCGCGCCGTCGGGACCGCGCATGGGCGAGAGATGCGCCTCGAGCGCTCTGCCGCCCTCCTTCACCAGCGTGGTGACGGTCTCGCCGGCGAGCGCGTGCCGCCAGGCGTCGGCGCATGGGGTGCCCTCTCCGAAGACTTCGGTGACGGAGCGGCCGGCGAGATCGCTGCCGAGCACCGCCAGGGCACGGCCCTCGGCGAGGGTGAGCACGCCTGCCGCATCCGTGGCGCAGAGCCCCACCGGAGCGCTCTCCAGAACGCGGTACAGGCGCGCCTGAGCCGTGCGCAGCTCCGCCTCCGCGCGCGCCTCCTCCGTCACGTCGCGCAGGAAGGCGACGAGCCGCCCACCACCGTGCAGGTCCAAGAAGCTCGCGCTGACCTCGACATCGACGCAGCGGCCATCGCGCCGCCGATGTCGGATGCGGGCCCGGTTCGACGTGCCGTCGACGAGGTCGATCAGGTGGCCGCTGTGGTCGCCAGGGACCGTGGGGAGGTCGCCGACCTGCATCTCGAGCAGCTCCTCGCGCGCGTAGCCGCTCATGCTGCAGAAGGCGTCGTTCACCTCGAGGAAGCGACCCGACGTGTCCACCACGGTGAAGCCGTCGATGGAGGTCTGCAAGATGGTGCGGTATTCCTCCTCGCGGCGCTGAAGCTGGGAGAGCTGCTGCTCCAGTGAGGCCTCCAGCTCGCGGCGCCGGGCGTCGGCACGAAGTGCGCGCAACCCGAAGGCGAGGTCGTCCGCGAGGTCGGCGACCAGCTCCACCTCATCGTCGTCGAAGGCACCCGCCGCGGCGGAGTAGAGCGCGAGGACGCCGAGGACGCGCCCCTCGCCTTGCAGCGGGAAGCAGCCCACCGAGGCGTACCCGCGGCGCGCCGCCTCGTCACGCCACGGCGCGAAGGCCGGATCCTCGATGTCGCGGACGACCGCCGGCGCGCCCGTGCGGATGCAGGCGCCGACCGGCCCGGCACCACGTAGCCCTGCACCCCAGGTGGCGCGGACGAAGGAGAGATAGCCGTCGTCGCGACCGGCGTGGCTCGCGGGCTCGACGCTCCGGTTCTCGTCGTCGGCGGCGAAGCCGATCCACGCGAACGGATACCCGCCTTCTCGCACTGCGAGCGCGCAGAGGTCGTCGAGGAGGCTCTGCTCCGACGCGGCGCGCACGATGAGCCGACCACATGCACGCACCATCCGCAGGGCGCGGTGAACGCGAGCGAAGTAGTCCTTGGACAGCGGTGGGAGCGGGGCGTGCATGGACGAAGGCAGGCGAGCAGCCGGCGGAGCCGTTCTCGCTCCCAGTCTACGTAGACCCGCCCCGAGGATCCACCCCGCCCGTGAAAAAGCCCGGCGTGCGATGTCAGCGGGTGGCACACACGCTGATCTATCACCCCCGAGAAGCGGTCGAGCCGCGCGACGATTTCGGCTGGCGCGGAGGGAACCGACGCTCCCCCCCGCCTCGCTGGCCCGTTCCGCGGACCGTCCGACCGAGCGGCGGCCCTTCTCCCGGCGACGCACGATTGAGACGGCGAAAGGTGAGTCAGGGCACGCCGGTTGCTTCACGGCTGCCCATGCCTTCCTCCGGCGCGCTGGCGCGCCTCGACCGCCCTCGCGAGCGGCTCCTCGCTGCCGGCGCGCGGCTTCTCGGACGCAGAGCTCGCGACGCTCGTGATGATTGGTCTTCGCCATGAGCAAGCGATCCGTGGAGGCATGCCACGAACGCTTGCAGCAGCTCGGCGTGCGGGCCCTGGCCGACGCGGAGCTGCTCACGATCCTGCTCGGCCCGACCGCGGGGATGAACTCGACCCGTGACGCGGCGCAGCATCTCCTCGACACGCTCCCGCTGTCGCAGATCGCGTGGGCCTCTGCTGACGAGCTCCGGCAGCAGCCCGGCATCGGTCCCTCGCGAGCCGCTGCGATCGCGGCGGCCTTCGAGCTCGGTCGTCGCGGAGCGTGGTCGCCCCCGAAGCGCGGCGAGCGCGTGCTCGAGCCCAGCCGGGTCTGGGAGCTGATGCGACACGTGGCGCACGCCGAGCGCGAGGAGTTTCACACCGTGCTCCTCGACGTCCGCGGGAGGCTCATCAAGAGCGCCAAGATCGCGGAAGGGTCCCTGACCCAGTGCCCCGTCTCACCGCGCGATGCGCTGCGGGAGCCCGTGAGAATCGGTGCGCACGGCGTGGTGTTCGTGCACAACCATCCGAGCAGCGGGGAGCCGAGCCCCAGCCCCGAGGACCACGACCTGACCCAGCGGCTGCGAGCGGCGTCGGAGCTGGTGGGCGTGATGGCACGGGACCACGTGATCGTCGGGACGGGTGGCTACTATTCCTTCGTCGAGGCGGGGAGGTGGAGGTGACGCCGCCTGCGGGTCTGCTCGCGAGCATCCGGCCCTGCCGTGTGCGCTGACCGATGTGTAGCCGGAGGACCGCACTGTGCGCACCTGGGCGCCTTGTCCGCTCGATGCGGCGCGGGCCATACTCCGCGGGATGGAGTCCAGCGAAGGGGTCGCGGGCGCGCCCGGCGTAGTTTCGGAGCCGGTCCGAGACGGTGGCGCGGACACTTGCCTGTTCGGCCTGCGCATCCTGGGGGGCCGGTACGCCTTCGCGGCATCGCTCGTGACGGAGGTCGTCCGTCTCGGACCGATCACGCGTCTCCCGGCTGCCCCGAGCTTCCTGCGAGGAGTATTCACGCATCGTGGCGAGGTGGTCCCCGTGCTCGACATCGCCTCGCTCGTCGGCAAGGCACCCGTCGTCACCGGCCCGAGCACGCGCACCGCCATCGTCCGGTCGGGCCCGTGGCACCTGGCCATCGTCGCGGACGCCGTCGACGGCCTGGTCGACATCGTGAACCTCGAGCCGCCACTCGCCGACGGGGGCGGGATCTCCGCGTTCCTGGCCGCCGTGGGCCGGGACTCGCTGGGGTCGATCGCGGTCATCGATCTGCCGAGGCTCATCGAGGCGGCGCGCAAGCGGAGCGTTCCGGCGTGAACGAGGCCCCGAGCGAGCTGCTCATCTTCCGCGTCGACTGCCGGATCTACTGTGCCGCGGTGAGCGACGTCCGGCGCATCGGCCCCACGCGCTCCGGGGGTGAGGCGACCGTGGCGTGCTCGCCTCTCGGCCAGCCGTGCACGCGCCGGCGCGGCATCGTGGTCGACTGCGGCGACGCGGGGGAGCGGACCCTGGTCGTCGACGAGGTCCTCGGCGTCAGGCGCGTCCCCGCCGCCGACCTCCGGCCCGTCCCGGCCTTCGCGGCCGCCTGCCTGCACGCGGGGACGGTCGCTGGCTTCGCCATGCTCGGTGACGAGCCGACGGTCCTCGTCGACCTGCGCGCGCTCGTGGGCGGGACGGACACCTAAAGGATCGCCAGGGAAGACCATGCCCATCCAGACCACGAAGAAGCGGGCGCGCGCGGCGGGAGCCGAGCGCAGGGTGAAGAAGGTCGGCAGCGACTCCCACGGCGAGGCCGAGCTCATCGCGTCGGCGCTGGATGCCTTCGCCGCGGGCCAGCCCAGCACGGGCTTCGATCCGGGGGCATTGCGCGACCCGCTGCTGCGCCGCATCGCGGAGGCCGCCCAGGAGGCGATCCGGCGCGGGCAAGGGAGGGTGGAGGAGAGCGCGGAGCGCCTGCGGGTCCTGAGCAGGGGCGTCGACGAGGCCATCGAGGGCATGGTGCGCCTGGTGGTCCAGGGCGAGCTCTCGGGGGGCCTGCGCCTCTCCGCCGGCGATGCGGCGCTGGCGCCGCTCGCCGAGGGTGTGGGTCAGGTGATGGAGACGTTGAAGAGCTTCGTCTCCGAGATCCGCGACGCCTCGCTCCAGCTGTCCAGCAGCGCCGCGGAGGTCCTGGCCGCCGCCACCCAGAACGAGTCCTCGACGTCCCAGCAGGCTTCGGCGATCCACGAGACCACGGCGACCATGGAGGAGCTCAAGGGCGCGTCGCACCAGATCGCGGAGAACGCCCGGATGGTGGCGTCCATCGCCGAACAGACGCTGTCGGCGACGCGGGTCGGCGAGACCGCCATCAAGTCGTTCATGTCCTCCATGGAGGCCATGCGCAGGAACGCGCTCGAGGTGGACGACGCCATCTCGAAGCTCTCGCGCGGTGTCGAGCGGATCGGGACGGTGGTGGAGGTGATCGACGAGGTCGCCGATCGCTCCGACCTGCTCGCGATCAACGCCGCTCTGGAGGGCGCCAAGGCCGGTGACGCCGGGCGCGGCTTCTCGATCGTGGCGAGCGAGATGCGGCGGCTCGCCGAGAACGTCACCGAGAGCACGAAGGAGATCAAGAACCTCATCACCGAGATCCGCGAGGCGACGCATACCGCGAAGGGCGCCTCGGACTCCAACAAGCGCATGGCCGCCGAGGGCGAGAAGCTCGGCCAGGCTGCGATGGGGAGCGTGAACGGCATCCTGGCGGGGGCGCAGGAGACGACCGACGCCGCGCGCGTCATCAACCTCGCGACCCAGCAGCAGCGGACCGCGACCGAACAGGTCGTGCAGTCGATGTCGGAGATCGAGGGCGGTACGCGGCAGGCGCAGACCGGGTCGCGCCAGGCCACGGGCGCGGCGGCGGAGCTCACCAAGCTGGCGGAGCGCCTCGCGGATCTGGTGAAGCGCTTCCAGGCGTAGTAGCGGCCCCGACCCATGAAAGCGGAGGACGTCCGCCAGAAGCTCCTCGGCAAGTTCCGCGAGACGACCGCGGAGCGGGTCGAGAAGATCTCCGGCAAGCTGCTGGAGCTCGAGCGCGGCGC
>MEMX01000016.1:41010-41397 GCA_001768075.1 Anaeromyxobacter sp. RBG_16_69_14
ACGAGGTCGCGCGCGAGCTGCACACCATGAAGGGCGAGGCCGGGATGATGGGGTTCGCCGGAATCTCGCAGGTGGCGCACGCGGCCGAGGACCTGCTCGGCGCGCTTCCTCCCATCGGCGGCGGTCCTGGGCTCGACGCCCTGCTCGCCGCGTGCGACGCGATCCCTGCCTTCCTCGAGGGACCGGCGGACGGCGGCGAGCCGGCGCGCTCGCTCGCCGAGCGCCTCCGCGCCATGGCCGCCCGAGGCGACGCCGGCGCCCCGTTCGCCCCCGGCTCGGCTTTCGCTGTGAGCGGCGGCGTACGCGACGCCCCAAGGCCCGAACTGAGCGGCGACCGGCCCTTCGCCTCGATCCGCGTCGGAGTGGAGCGGCTCGACGAGATCGCCG
>MEMX01000016.1:41406-53041 GCA_001768075.1 Anaeromyxobacter sp. RBG_16_69_14
GTGACGTGCTCGTGGAGGAGAACCGCGGCCGCCACCGGGCCCGGGAGCTGGCGAGCCTGTTCTCGCGCTGGAGCGGGGTCTCGGAGCGCCTGCTGTGCGCCACGGAGGATCTCCGCCGGGATGGCAACTGCGGACTGGCGGATCGGCTCGAGAACGACGTCCACATCCTGCGCGGCGAAACGTTCCGCCTCCTGCGCCGGCACTTCGACGCGCAGTCCTCGACGCAGGGTCAGCTCGCGCGGCTCGCGGAGCGCGTGGACGCCGCGCGGCTCATCCCGCTCTCGGGGATCCTCGCCAGCCTGCCCCGCGCGGCCAGGGACCTGGCGAAGGAGCAGGGAAAGCGGATCGAGTGCACGGTGCTGGGCGGCGAGACCTGCGTCGACAGGGCGATCCTCCTCGCCCTCCAGGATCCGCTCGTGCACCTGCTCCGCAACGCCGTGGACCACGGCCTCGAGACCCCCGAGGAGCGCGCGCGAGCGGGCAAGCTGCCCACGGGCCGCATCATCATCACCGCGCGCGCAGAGCGGGATCTGGCCGTGACGGTGGAGGACGACGGGCGGGGCATCCATCCCGACCACGTGCGAGCCGCCGCGCTCCGCAAGGGCTTCCTGGAAGAGCAGCAGGCGTCGTCGCTCTCGCCCCGCGCTGCCTTGGACCTCATCTTCCTCCCCGGCTTCTCGACCCGTGACCAGGCGGGCGTGACCTCGGGCCGGGGCGTGGGACTCGACGTGGTGCGCAGGCGCATCCTGGCCCTCGGTGGCTCGGTCGTGGTCGACGCCACGCCCGGCCAGGGCGCCCGCTTCACGCTGCGCATGTCGCAGTCGCTGTCGCTCATGAAGGTGCTGCTGGTGCGCGTCGGAGAGGACGTCTACGGCATCCCCGCCATGGACGTCCTGAGCGTCGGCCGCATCGAACCGGCCGATCGCACCGAGATCGCCGGCATCACCGCGGTGCGGCAGCGCGACCGTCTGATGCCGGTGGCGGCGCTCGGGGATCTGCTTGCGCTGCAGGGCGCGCCTCTCGGCCCCCGCCCCGCCGCCGCATTCCTCTGGCAGGGCTCGGAAGGACTCGCCGTCACCGTAGACGGGCTGTACGGCGAGCGCGAGGTAGCGGTCAAGTCACCGGGGGCGTTCGTCAAGAGCATGCGCTTCGTCTCGGGCGCGGCGCTGCTCGAGGACGGCAGGGTCGCCTTGCTACTCTCCACGACGGAGCTGCTCGCCGCGGCTCGCCGTCTCCCGGCGCCGGAGTCGGAGCCGGTGAGGGGACGGCGCCGGCTGCGCATCCTCCTCGTCGACGACAGCGCCATCGCCCGCGAGGCGGAGGCCGCGATGCTCACCGCGCTCGGGCACGACGTGGACGAGGCGCGGGACGGCGAGGATGGGTGGCAGAAGCTGCAGGGCGGCTCGTACCAGGCGCTCATGACCGATGTGCAGATGCCGCTGCTCGACGGCATAGGGTTGACGCAGCGGGTTCGGGCCTCGCCCCGCTTCGCGCGCCTGCCCATCACCATCATGTCGTCGCTGTCGGCTCCCGAGGAGAAGCGGCGCGGCGTTGACGCGGGTGCCGACGCCTACCTGATCAAGGGAGAGCTCGACCCCGAGATCCTGGCCGCCACGCTCGACCGCCTGTGTGGGGTAGTCGGGTGAGCGGATCGCGGTCTCGCATCCGCGTGCTCGTCGCCGACGACTCGGAGGTCTTTCGGGAGGCGCTCGCGGCGGTCATTGACCTCGATCCCGGGCTCGAGACCGTCGCGACCGTGGGCGACGGACGCGCCGCCGCCGAACTGACCAGCGCGCTCCGGCCCGACGTGGTGACCATGGATCTCGGCATGCCGGTGGACGGCTTCACCGGCATCGCTCGGATCATGGCCAAGACCCCGACCCCCATCCTGGTGCTCACCGCCAACCACGACGCGGCCGCCGCGTTCCGGGCGCTGTCGCTCGGGGCGCTGGACGTGCTGGACAAGCCGGACCCCGGGGGAGACCTGGATGCGTACGGGGTGCGGCTCCGCGCGCAGCTCCGGCTCCTCGCGAGCGTGCCGGTCATCCGGCACCCCCGCGGCTTGCCCCCCGGCAGCCCGTCCCCGTTCTCCGCGCCTCGTCCCGACGTGGTCGTGATCGGTGCGTCGCTCGGCGGGCCGCGCGCGCTGGCCACGGTGCTGGGCGCAATCCCCGCCTCCTTCCCGGTGCCCATCCTGGTGGTCCAGCACATCGCCGACGGATTCACTAGCGGTCTAGCGAGCTGGCTCGGGCTGGAGACCGGGCTCGACGTGAGAGAGGCGCGCGAGGGTGACGCGCTGCGAGCCGGCCGGGTGCTGCTGGCGCCATCGGGACGGCATCTCGTGCTCTCGCCGGGCGTGGCCCACCTCTCCGACGCGCCGCCGGCGGAGCTCTTCAGACCGTCGGTCACGACGCTGTTCACCTCGGCGGCCCGGGCCTACCGGGACCGCGCCTGCGGGGTCGTCCTCACCGGGATGGGCCGCGACGGAGCGGTGGGCGTGCGCGCGTTGAAGAGCGCCGGGGCCTGCGTGCTGGCGCAGGACGAGGCCACCAGCGCGATCTTCGGCATGCCGCGTGCGGCCCTGGAGGCGGGCGCAGACCGGCTGGTCGCGCTGGAGGAGATCGCGCCGCTGCTCTTGGGAATGGTACTGGGGATGGTACGGTGAAGGGGGAGCCTGCCATCCGCCCGGAGCACCTCTCCGAGCTCGCCGCCCTGCTCCAGCGCACGATAGGACTCGACGTGCGTCCCGGTGGGCTCGGTGCGCTGCGGCTCGCGCTGGAAGCGCGCTCCCAGGAGCTGGGCGCCGCCTTCCGCGGGGCCGGGGCTTACCTGGAAACCCTGCAGTCCGAGGCGGGCGAGGAGGAGCTGCGGCAGCTCTTGCCGCTCGTCACCGTCGGGAAGACCAGCTTCTTCAGGGATGAGCGCCAGTTCGCTGCCGTCGCGGCGCTCCTGCCCGATCTGCTGGCCCGTCGCCGCGCGGAGGGCGGGGCGGTGTCGATCTGGTCCGCCGCCTGCGCCACCGGGGAGGAGATCTACTCGCTCGGCATGTCCGCGCTCGAGGCCGGTGCGCGGCCGCGCGACGTGGAGCTGCTCGGGAGCGACGTGAACCCCCGCGCTGTCGCGGCGGCCGAGGCCGGTCGCTTCGAGGCGCGGCGGATGCGCGAGGTGCGGGCGGACCTTCGACACCGGTACTTCGAGCGGGAGGGCGAGGCCTACAGCGCGCGCCAAGAGCTTCGCCAGCTCGTCCGGGTGCAGACTCACAACCTCGCCTCGGGCGGCTACCCGAGCTCGCGCGCCGGTGGGTGGGATCTCGTCTTCTGCCGCAACATCCTCATCTACTTCGACACGGCCACGGTGCAGCGCGTCCTCTCGTGGCTGCGATCGTCCATGGCGCCGGGCGGGCTGTTGTTCCTCGGCTACTCCGAGTCGCTCTTCCGCGTCTTCGACGGCTTCGAGCTGACGGAAGTGGCAGGCGCGTTTCTGTACCGCCGTCCCGCCGGCGCGGCGCGCCAGGCGCGGCGGACCGCGCGCGCGCCCCTTGCGCCCCAGCCGCCGGCGCGCCAGGCGCGAGCGGCGCCGCTCCAGGGCCCACCCGTGCGCACCTCGGAGGAGGAGCTGGCGGGGGCAGCGGAGCTGCTCCAGGGAGGCCGCTTCGTCGCCGCGCGCGAGCTGCTCGAGGGGCTCCTGTCGCGCCACCCGCAGGATCTGGCGTTGCGGCTCACGCTCGCCAACTTGTACTCCCTCCTCCGCGAACCCGAGCGCGCCCGCGAGAGCTACCAGGCGGCGCTGGCGATCGAGCCCCTCCACGCCGAGACGCACCTGTTCTACGGGGTCGAGCGGCTCGGGGCGGGAGATGCGGAGGCGGCGGCGCAGGCGCTCTCGCGGGCGCTGTTCCTGGACCCGGACCTGGTCATCGGCCACTACTTCCTGGGACGGTGCCGGGAGGCGCAGCGGGACGTTCAGCGGGCGCGGCTGTCCTACGCGAACGCCATCAAGGCGTACCAGCGGAACCCCGGCGCGAGGCGAAAGCCGTTCCTCGGCTACTACCCGGACTTGTCGGAAGACGGCGGTGCCTTGGCGCGCTCGGCGGCATACGCGCTGGCAGCGCTGTAGTGGGACGGTGATGCTGAGCAAACCCTGTCACGTCCCTCGCGCTTTGCGCGGTAGAGCGCGTCGTCTGCGTACTTCAACAAGGTTTCTGCAGTGTTGACCTCCGTCGTGGGGTAGACCGCGACCCCGGCCGAGGCCGTCACCCGGACCTCACCGCCGGGGTCGTCGGCACCGCTCGCGCCGACGACGGGATAGCTCTTCTCGCGCATCCTCCTCAGGAAGCGCTCTGCAACCGCCAGCGCCCCCCGCAGGCGCGTGTTGGGGAGGATGACCGCGAACTCCTCGCCGCCGTAGCGCGCGCAGATGTCCGGGCCGCGGATGGCCGCGCTGATGACCTCCGCCGTGCCGCGTAGCACCCGGTCGCCGAAGGGATGACCGTACTCGTCGTTCACGCGTTTGAAATGATCGAGGTCGAGCATGATGAGCGACGCGGGAGCGTTGTCGTAGCGCTGGCTGCGGCCGATCTCCTCGCGGAGCCGGTCCTGGAAGTGGAGGTGGTTGTAGAGGCCGGTGAGGCCGTCGGTGACCGAGAGGCGCTCGAGCTTCGCCGTCGTCACCCGCAGCTGGTCCTGCAGCGCCTTGATGCGCAGCATCGCCGCGGCGCGCGCCTGGATCTCGGCGTCGGCGTAGGGCTTGGCGAGGAAGTCGTCGGCGCCCATGCGCAGCCCCGCCACGCGCGAGTCGAGATCCGATTTCACGGACAGCAAGATGACCGGGATGAACTGGTCGCCGCAGGACGACTTGAGCGCGCGCAGCACCTCGAGACCGTGCATGTCGGGCAGGACCATGTCGAGGAAGACGAGATCGGTTGGCTCGGCGCCCACGCGGCGAATGGCCTCGCGCCCGTCCGCCGCCACCTGCACGTGGTAGCCCTCGCCCTCGAGCACCCGGGCCAGCCACTCGGCCTGGGTGCGGGAGTCCTCGACCACCAGCACGCGCGGAGGGTGAGCCCCGGGGAACGTCGATGGGGGGCCGACCTTGCGATCGCTCTCTCGACCGCCTGCCGGGGCGCCGGGTTCGCGCGCCGACTCGCTCATCGCCCCTCGCTTCCTTAACACTGCCGAGTGGAATGTGCCCCCGGCCGACCTCCGAGCTCGACCCAGGGGCCGACATCGCCGTACCGAGCGGCAAGGTTTTACATATTTGGGGTACCAGACGGATCAAGGAAAAGGCTACAGCACCGCTGGGTCGACCCTGCCGCTCGGGCTACGGGCCACAGGCTGCGCGCTACGGCCCGTGTGCAACCGTAGCCCGAAGCCGGTAGCGCCTTCTAGAAGCTGAGCGAGTCGCCGTTCCCGATGTACCGGTTGCTCTTGCTGCCGAAGTTGGCGCTCCCCATGGCGACCGGGAAGCCCCGCTCGAGCATCTTCTCGACGGCCATGATGCCCGTGCAGTGATTGCTCCCGATGACATCGAACTGGGCTCCCTGGATGGAGTCGAGCATCTGGTCGGCAGTCGGGCTCCACACCTCGAGCGCCGAGATGTGCATGCCGCCAAAGAGGCCGTGGAATCTCCCGGTCTCGGTGGCGATGTTGGTCTTGGCGAAGTCGATCGCCGACTTGATCCCGCAGTGGCAGCACCCGGTGACGATCACGAGCCCCTTGTCCTTCACGTTGAAGTAGAGGATCTGCTCGCCGCGAACGCCGAGGATGATCGGGATGTCGAGGACTGTCGAGGCGAAGCCCGGAAAATGCACGTGGAGGCTGCCCGGAGCGAGCGGTGCCACCGAGCCGTTGTGCTTGCTCTTTCGGATGAACTTCCAGGCGTCGGCGGTCAGCGTGGAGGGGACGAAGAGCGGGATGCGCCTGTCGAGGGCGCACAGGGCGGGGAGCCCCCAGAAGTGGTCGAGGTGCTCATGGGAGAGGATCGCCCGCTCGACGAGGCGATTCTCGAGCTTTGCGGCCACCCCTTCGCGCTTGAAGACCCAGCTCATGTACGAAACGTCCCACCCCGTGTCGAGCAGCATCGTGTGGACCTTGCCGTCGAGGCCCTCGGCCTCGATGAGCGCCGAGTAGCCGCCCGCGTTCTTCGGGTCGAACGGGATCCCCCACTGGTTGGTGCTCATCCCGCCGGCAGCGTTGATGTCCGCGAGGAACTTGGGGGTGTCCCACCAGCCGACCTCGCTGAGGCAAGTCACCTTGAGGCTCTTGAGCTCGCCGATGCAGATCGGTGAACCGAGCGTGACATCGACCGGAACGGCGCCGAGCTTGCCGTCATCCGGACACGCACTCGCCCTGCGAGGACCGGCGAGGAAGGTGCCCGCCGCGAGCGCGGCGGCGCCTCCCACGACCAGGTCCTTCATGAACCCCCTGCGATCGACCGCGCGTGGCGTGGCCTCGACGACCTTGCTGTTGTCCTTCACGAGTTGCGTCTCCTTGGTCATCTGCATTCCCTCGTCGACTACTGGTTATTGCTGCGACTGCCTGCCGTGACGGTTGACTTCTGCTGCTGGCTGCTGCTGGGCACGGGCATGGCCCACCCGCTCGCGGCGGGCCGTGCCCGTGCTCGATGACCGGCCCGATGAGCAGCTCGAGCACCTCCCGAGGTGCCTCTCGAGCCAGCCACCTTGCGCGCGACTTCACACGCGATACGTCTTGATGATCTCGGAGACCTGATCAGTGACCGATTTTACCACCTCGGCCGCCTGGTCGGTGGACTCGAGTCGCTTGATGGTGTCGTCGACGATCTTCGACAGCTCGGTGACGGCTCCGAAGATCTGCGCGATCCCGGCATCCTGCTGGCTTACCGCGGCGGCGATCTGACGGACCGCCGCGGAGTTGTCCCGGACGATGCCGGAGAGGCGGCGCAGGTTCTCGCCGGAGGAACGCATCTGAGTGAGCCCGTTGTCGATCTTCTGTGAGCCCTTCTCCGACATGGCGATGGCCGCGCTGATGGCGTCCGTCGTGCCGTCGAGTACGTCGCTGACGCGGTGTGTTGCCTGGATGGACTGGTCCGCCAGGTTGCGGATCTCTCGCGCGACGACCCCGAACCCCTTGCCGTGCTCGCCGGAGCGCACCGCCTCGATCGCCGCGTTGAGCGCCAGCATGTTCGACTGATCTGCCAGGTCCCTGACGGATTGGGTGATGTTGCCAATCTGGCGGGCGCGGGTCCCGAGCTCGCCGATCTTCGTCGAGATCTCCTCCGCCTCCGAACGGATGCCCGTGAGCCAGTTGAGGCTCTGTTCGATCGACGTCTCGCCCGAGCGGCCGATCTCGTCCGCCTCGGACGTGACCTTGAGCACCGCCTCCGCTTTCTGTGCGGCCATGTTCGACGTCTGCTTGATCTCCTGAGCGGTGACCTGCGTCTCCTGCAGTGCGGCGGCCTGCCGCGTGATCGTCTCCCGCTGCTGCGAATTGGCCGTGTCGAGGTCGCCGACGGCTTCGCGCAGCCTGGTGAGCGTCTGGCGCAGGCTGGTGGCCATGTCGCGAAGCTTGTCGACCATCTCGTTGAACGTTCGGCTCAGCTCCCCGATTTCGTCCTGGGAGTGAACGTCGATCTTCTGGGTGAGATCGCCCGACCGTACGATCTCGGCCGCGGCGCGCGTCAGGTCGGCGAGGGGTCGCGTGATGGTCCGCTGGGTGTGCTTGTAGAGCACGACCGCGACGAGGGCGGACAGGAGCACGGCGAACAGAAAATAGAGATAGGCCTGGGTCCTCGAGGTCTTGACGATCTCCGAGACGGGCTGCCCCGACACGATGTACCAGTCGTGGCGCATGAAGCTCGAGCCTGCCGTGGCGGGTGCGGTCTGCCCGAAGGAGCCTTTCGCGAGCCGGGAGACCACGTAGAGCTTCTCGACGCCCTCGTAGGTGTCGAAGAAGGAGGGGTCCGTGCCCTGCAAGATCCTCGCTGTGATCTTGCCGACCCTCTTCGACTCGGACTCGTTGAGGATGAGCTTCTTGTCGGGATGGGCGATGACCTTGCCGGTCTCGTCGAACATCATCAGATAACCCGTCTCGCCGACCTTCGCCGGGTCGATGAAGAGATCGGTGAAGTAGTCCATGCGGACCCCGAAGAGGGCCACGCCGATCACTTGCCCGTCGTGCTTGACCGGTGCGGACACGACGAAGAGTGGATTGCCTCGGAGGATGCTGGGATAGACCTCGCTGACGTAGTACGGGGCGCCCTCGAAGATGCTCTTGATGTAGCTGAAGTCGGGGCCGCACTTCCCCAGGGTGCTCCCCTGGACCGTGTCGAGGAGGAACGTCCCGTTCTTGATGACCCTCTGCTCTCCGTTGACGTTCATCTGGTACGTCTTGCCGGGCGGGAGGCGGATGGCAACAGGCATGTTCTCGTAGTGCTTGTAGCGATCGTGGAGCTGCTGAAGGTACGAGTGCGCTTCGACGCGGGCCTGCTCGTCCGTGGGGTTCAGGACCGCGCGCACGATCTTCGGGTCCGCTGCGATGGTCTGGGCCAGGTAGATCTGATCCTGGATCCAGTTGACGAGGGCGACCTTCGTCTGATCGGTGAGCAGGCTCGAGGACTGCCTGGAGAACCGGACCAGCGAGTCGCGGGTCGCGAAGAAGCCGGTCGCGCCGAAGAGCAGGAACGAGAGCGTGAGCAGCGGGATGATCCAGCGCAGAAAGCGAAGCGACAGGGTGTTCTTCAGACCCTTCTCACCGAACATCTGGTGCTCCTTCCGTGAACATTGCATGCGGTGAACTGCATGCTGAACGGCATTGCGTATGCCAGGGTTCGGACGCCCTCATCTCCGCGGCCCATGCGCAACGGTCAAGTCCCCGGCAAGGCCCGGCGAGCATGCGGCGACGAGGAGGGTGGCGACCTCCTCCGGCGCGACGAGCGCCTCCGCTGCCCCGAGCGCCTGCGCGGCGCCCGGCATCCCGTTCACGACCGCCGTGGCCGCGCTCTGGGCCAGGGTGAAGCCTCCGGCGCGGCGGATGGCCAGGAGCCCGCGCGCTCCGTCTTCGCCCATGCCGGAGAGGACGACGCCTCCGGCGCGCGGCCCGAGCGCTTCGGCGAGCGAGAGGAGGAGCTCGTCGCCGCTCGGGCAGACGCTCTGCGTGCAGCGGGGTGTCCTCAGGATCCCCGACGGTGTCCAGACGAGGTTGCAGTCTGGCGGAGGCAGGTACACGCAGCCGAGCCGCGGCTTTTCCTCGTCCCGCGCGACGCGCACCTCGAGGCGGGTGGACTCGGCGAACCATCGCCGCATCCCGTCGAGGAACCCGGAGGCGATGTGCTGGGCGACGAGGAGCGCGATCGGAAGCCGGGGCGGCAGATTGGCGAGGATCGCCACCATCGCCTGGGGGCCCCCCGTCGAGGCGACGAGGCCGAAGGCGTCGAGCGTTCGCGTCCTGCCGGGGCGGACGTTCCCTGCGCACTGCGAGGCGCTGCGGCGTCGGGTGACGACCGGGACCTCGTGCATCAGCCGGACGGTCTGGCGCACCGCGAGGCCCCAGCGTCGCAGGTCGTGATCGGTTTCGACGGCCGGCTTGGGCAAGAGCTCGAGCGCGCCCGCCGCCAGGGCCCGGAAGGCGAGGTCCTGCTCGCGCGTGGCGAGCTGACTGATGACGATGATGCGGGTGGGCGCGACCTCCATGATCTCCTCGGTCGCGCGCAAGCCGTCGAGACCGGGCATCATCACGTCCATGGTGATGACGTCCGGAGCCACGCGCCGAGCGACGGCGACGGCCTCGTCTCCGTCTCTCGCCTCGGCGACGACGCTGATCTCCGGGTCCTCCTCGAGCAGCAGCCGGAGCGCGTGCCGGAGCGTGGGAGAGTCGTCGGCGACCATGACGCGGATGGGGCGGCGTTCCCTCACGCTTTGCCCCTCCGACGCCCGACCGCATTGCCGATCTCCGCGAGGAGCATCCCGGCGACGCAGTCCTTCTTGCTGATGAAGCCGTCCGCGCCGGCCTCGTGGCCCCGGCGACGTTCCGCCTCCTGGTCATGGGACGAGACGAGGACGACGGGGACGTCGTTGAGCTCGGGACGGGACCGCACCAGCGCGGTGAGCGCGATTCCGTCCATTCCCTCTCCCAGGTCGACGTCGCAGACGAGCGCCTCGTAGGTCCCCTGACGCAGGTGCTCGAGCGCTTGCTCTGCGCTGGCCGCGCCATGAGCCGTGTAGCCCCCCGACTCGAGCACCGCGCGGTGGACCGCGCGCGCAGTCAGCGAGTCGTCGACCACCAGGATGCGGCGGGTCGTGGTGACCTCGCGGTGCGGCTCTCCAGGAGCCAGGACGGCCTCAGCACGAGGATCGACTGGCCTCGCGAGAGGGTGGCGGCACCGAGGTACTGCTCCAGCTGTCGGACCTCCTTGGGCAGCGGACGTACCACGGGCCACTGATCGCCGAAGGTGGTGTCCACGGCCACGGCGGCCTCGCGGCCCTCCGCGCTGACGATGAGGACGGGCTGCCCTTGGCCCGGCGACATGGGCTGCCTGATCCCGAGCAGTCCGCCGAGATCTTCGAGCGGGAGCAAGGCCCCCTCGTGCTCCAGCCCCATGCGCGAGCGGCCAGCACGGACCTTGGACGGGTGCGCGGGCAACGCCTTGCGCACGGCGTGCATGGGGATGCCAAAGACCTGGTCGGCCACGCCGACCACCATCAAAGGGGAGCTTCCCAGCTCGGCCGGGAAGGTCAGGACGAAGCGCGTCCCCTGGCCGCGCACGCTGTGGACCTCGATCCGACCACGAATACCTCGCACTGACTCGGCCACGATGTCCAGGCCGACCCCTCGGCCGGAGACGCTGGTCACGGTGCTGCGGGTGGTGAACCCCGGGCGAAAGATGAGATCGCTCAGCTGGTTCGTGTCGAGGCGCGCCACCTCCTCGGCCCTCATGATGTCGCGGCTCACGGCGGTGCTCCGGATGCGCTCCTCGTCCAGGCCCGCCCCGTCGTCCGAGACCTCGATGAAGACCTCATTGCCGACCTGCTCGACGCGAATCGCGATGATCGCTTCGCGGTGCTTGCCCGCCTTCTCGCGCGCGGCTGGCGTTTCGATGCCGTGGTCCACGGCGTTCCTCACCAGCTGGAGCAGCGGCGCTCGGAGCGCGTCGAGCAGGCGCCGATCGAGCGCCGCTTCGGCGCCGACCGCCGAGACCTTCGCCTCCTTGCCGAGCTCGAACGCCAGATCGCGCACCGTGCGGTGCAACGGCTCGATCAGCATCTGGAACGGCAGGGTGCATATGGCCTTGAGGCTCTCCTCCATCGAGTCCACCAGCGCGGACATCTCCGCGGCGTCGCCGGACAGCCCGAAGCGCGTTCCGAGAAGCCGTCCCCGAAGGTCGTCGGCAGCCTCCCCGACCAGGCCGCGCGGGAGCATCTCGACGCACCTGGCGACGTCGCGGCTCTGCTCGCCCAGTCGCAGCGAGAGTTCTCGCAGCCGCTCGACGTCCCCGATCAACGAGGCGACCTGCGCCGAATTCACCCGCCAGCCGTCCGCCGCGATCTCCTCCTCCGGGGCTGGAGCCGCGGCGTTGCGCGGACCCCAGCGACGCCGCGGTCCGACCTGGCGAGCTGGGGCCTTGGCGGCGGGAGCGCCGGGGCTCGCCGGCCGCGGCGCCTCAG
>MEMX01000016.1:53053-59346 GCA_001768075.1 Anaeromyxobacter sp. RBG_16_69_14
CCGCCGGCGTTCGCGCTCGCGCCTGCCGCCCGTAGCGTCGCGCGGATGGCCTCGAGGTCCGGGAGGTCGGCGCGCTGGCTGGCCTTCGCGCGGACCCACTGCAGCCCGGTGTCGAGCGCCGAGAAGAAGGCGTTGACGAGCGGCCGAGACAGCGCGGTCACCTGCGATTGCGCGACGAGCAGCTCCTCCATCTCGTGCACCAGCGCCGAGAGCTCGACGAACCCGACGGTGGCCGCGCTTCCCTTCAACGTGTGAAGGCCGCGGCGTAGCCTGGCGTGCGCCGCGCCGAGCGCCTCCTCGCCGTTGTCCGGCTTCTCGACCTCCAGGAGGGCCCGGGTGAGCAGCTCGGCGAGCTCCTCCGCCTCCGCCGAGAAGGTCGCGATGATGGATTTCAGGACCGAGTCATCCATGGGTCGCCCCCAAAACCTGAGCGAGGAGCGCCGCGAGGTCGATGAACCCCACCGTCTGGAATCCGGGCGTGGTGACGTCGTAGACGGGGCCACGGTCCCGCGATCGGGCCTGCTCCACCGCTCGCTGCGGCATGGCCTCGATGCGCGGGATGTGCTCGCAGTCGATGGCCAGGCGATGTCCGCCCTCGAGCTCGACGACCAGGAGCACGGCGCAGTCGTGGCGCCATCCTTTGACCCCAAGCAAAGTCATCAGGCTGACCACGGTGATGAGCTGGCCCTGGAAGCGCAGGATGCCGATGACATGCACGGGCGAGCCCGGCACCGGGGTGATCGCCTTGAGCGGGAGCACCGCTCGCAGCGCGGACAGGGGGATGGCGTAGCGGTCTTTCCCCGAGCTGAACTCCGCGACCGGGATGGTCGCCGCGGTCTGCTCGGCGTCCGCGGAGGCTCGCGCGCGCTCCGCGCGTTTCTCGAGGATCTCCTCGAGCGCGGGGTCATGGTCGTGAAGGAGAGGGGCTCTCAACGTCGGGCCTCCGCGCCCAGGTACGACTGGGCGGCTGCTGCGTAAAAGCTCGCGGGCAGCGTCTCGGGCCCGGGGATGGGCAGCTCGGCCGGCAAGGCGAGCGCGCGTTCGAGGATGGAACGCATCAGCTCGAGGGCGTTGCCGCGACGCCCTTCGCGCGCGCACAGCAGCGCTCCCTCCAGCATCCCCGGAAGGTAGCCTGGCGCCGAGCGCTGCAGTTGCACGAGGAGCGTGCGCGCTCCGGCGTGGTCGCCCCGCTCGATGTGCGCGAGCGCTCTGAGATGGAGCGATACAGGCTCGAACGCGGGTGGTTCCGGGGTGCTCGGTGGCGTGGCGCGTAGCACGGTCGTGGCGCGGGCGAGAGGTGGAGGCTCGCTCCTGGCCGGCGTCGGACACGGCGGACAGGTCGGCGCACTTGCGCGCGCGTCCTGGGACAGCTGGGAGGGGAGGGACGGGCGCTGAAAGAGCTGGAGCTCCGGTGCGCCGATGCGGGTGAGCTCGGCCGGTGGCGCCCCGACGTCCATCGTCGCGAAGGCGATCACACCGCCCGGAGCGAGCGCCGACACCAGGGAGGCGCGCGCGCGGCTGGCGGCCTCGGGCGCGAAGTAGATGATGACGTTCCGGCAGAAGATCAGATCGAAGCGCCCCGGCGCGGGAGGGGGATCGAGCAAGTTGTGGAGGTGAAAGCGGGTGTGGGCGCGCAGCTCCGGACGAACCTCGCGAACTCCGGGGCGGATCTGGGGAACGAAGGGGTCCTCCAGCAGCCTGACACCACCACGCACCGACCAGGACCCGAAGCAGCCCGAGCGCGCGGCCGCGATGTTCGCCTCGACGAGGTCGGTCCCCACGACCTGGAACGACGCCACACCGGCCGCCAGGAGCGTCGCTGCCAGCGAGTAGGCCTCTTCCCCACCAGCGCAGCCCGCGCTCCAGATCGACCGGGTACGCTGAGGCTCGGAGGCCCAGCTTGGGACGAGCGTCCGTCGCAAGAACTCGAAGTGGTCGGGGACGCGGAAGAAGAACGTCTCGCCGACGGGGACCGCCTGGGTGAGCCTGTGCCGGATCTCGGCGTCGTCGCACCGAGCGAGCGCCACGAGCTCCTCCATCGACACACCCTCGTCGAGCAGCGGCCGCAGCGCCGAATGGACCGAGCGAGTCCAGACGGCGTCGGGGTGGAAGCCGGTCCACCGGGTGATGCAGGAGGCCAGCTGCGACCAGGCAGGCGCGGGGAAGGCGGTGTTCACGGATTCGATGACTCCTCCGGGTTCTCTCGTGGTCTGTCCCGCGGCCTGTCTCGAAGGAGACCCGGCAGTGCGCTCAGCAAGCGCGGAGACAGCAAGGACAGGGGAGCGAGAACCGGTATGGTCCCCGAGCCATGGCGGACGAAGGCCACCAGCGCGGGATCGAGCACGTCGGCCTCCGCACCGCCCAGCGGCTCCCTCGGCAGGATGCTCTCGGCCGGGATCTCCTCCGGGTCGTGGACGCGATCGACGCTCAACGCTATCGAGAGCCCCGACTGCTTCATCACGACGAGGATGCGCTCGAGAAGGGGCGTCGAGTGCTCCACCCGGAGTACCTGTGCCAGGTCGAGGACGCCCACCGGCTCCTGCTCGAGCTCGAAGTAGCCGCTCACCAGGGAAGGGGCGCCGGGCAGCTGCTTCAGCTTGGTCTGGTAGAGGACGCGGTGAACACTCTCGAGGGGCAGCGCGAGGTCATGGGGGCCCGCCCCCATGGGCAGGATGGCGAGGCCCCTGGCGCGCTCTTGTCTGCGACGCTCCTCGAGCACCCGGAGGGCCGTCGAGCGCAGGTGGTCCGCGGCCGCCGGCTTCTCGAGAAAGGCGTCGGCGCCGGCGGCGAGGCACTCCCGTTCGCGGAACGACTCCGACGAGAGGATGACGACCGGGGTCGTGCAGAGCTGCGGGTCGGCCTTGAGCCGGGCGAGGACCTCGCTGCCGTCCATCTCCGGCATGGAGAGATCGAGGACGATCAGATCTGGCCGGAGCTTGGCAGCCTTCGCGAGGGCTTCACGGCCGTGAGACGCGACCTCGACGTCGAAGTGGCCCGCGAGCACGGCGCGCCCGAAAGTGAGGATTGACTCGCTGTCGTCGACGAGGAGCGCGAGGGGGAGGCTCATTGCGTCGGCCCGGGTAGTATTCGGGTGATCGTCTCGAGCAGGACCTTGGGATCGACCGGCTTGAGCACGAAGGCGTTGGCCCCGGCTTCGATCCCCTGCTTCCTGACCTCTTCGGAGCGTTCACCGGTGAGCATGACGACCGGGACGGAGCAAATCCGAGGGCGCTCATCCCGCCTCAAATCCCGCACGAACGTGATGCCGTCCATCGGACTCATCCGGACGTCGGCGATCACGAGGTCAATGGGCGTCAAGCGAATGAGCTGTAGCGCTCGCCCGCCATCCGTGGCCTCGAAGAAGTTTGGCCTCAGCTCCATCAGGAAGACCCGAAGGAGCGCGCGAATCGTGGGGCTGTCGTCAGCGATCAGGACGTTCATCGCATCCCCGTGACGCCCGTGGGGTCCGTGACCTTGGCCGCTCGCGACGTCCGAGCGGGATCCACGGGAGTCATGCGCCCTCGGGCGGGCAAGGATTCGCAAAGCACCTGGTCGGCATGGCAGGAAACAATGCGCGCATGGCCCGAATAAGGCAATCTAGAGATAGTTCAGAACCAATGTCGGCTCATGTGCGGTGCGCTGCGTCCAGGCGAGAGAACGCCCGAGCAGGTGGGAGGTGATCCCGCCCGTTCTCGAAATGGCATCCCGTCTCGGTGCTGGAGCGCACCGCAGGCGTGCCGGGCCATCAGGCAATCCGCCGACCTCGTGCCGATCGCCGCGATAGGAGTGCTGCTGCCCCGGGGGACGTTCGTGTCCTCCGCTTCCATCCCCTGCTCTGTCCCTTGAACAAATGATTGCTCTATTCTGACTCGCGACTGGCCTTTTTCACGTCCTCGATCAAAGCTTGAACCGCGCCACCTCGTCGCGCAGCAGGTCGGCCTGTTGCGCCAGGTCGAAGATCGACGCCGCCAGGTCCTTCACCGAGGAGGTCTGCGCCTCCGCCACTTGCTTGATCTGGTCCACGGCTCCCACCACCTGCTCGGAGCCTGCTGTCTGCTCCTTCTGGGCACGGTTCAAGCGGTTCACCATGTCGCCGATCGACTCGATCGCCTTGGTGATCTGCTTCGAGCCGTGCGCCTGCTCCAGGCTGGAGCGCTCGACGTGCTTCGTGATGACCCTCATCTTCTCTGCGCTCTTCACGATCTGCTCGGAGCCCTGCGCCTGCCCCGCGGTTGCGGCGGCGATGTGCTGCACCGTCTCGGCGATCCGGAGGATGGCCGTCGTCACCTGCTTGGAGCCCCGCGCCTGCTCGAGGGTGGCGCGGGCGATGGCCTTCACCATCTGCGTGGACTTCACCGAGGAGTCCTGGATCTTCTTGAGCGCCGCCTCCGCTTCCTGGCCGAGCCGCACGCCCTCATCCACGTTCCGCACGCCCACGTCCATGGCCGCGACCGCGTTCGCGCTCTCGTCCTGCACCGAGCGGACGAGCTCGGCGATCTCCTTGGTGGAGGCTCTCGCGCGCTCGGCCAGGTCCTTGATCTCGTCGGCCACCACCGCGAACCCCTTGCCGTGTTCACCCGACTGGGCGGCCAGGATGGCGGCGTTGAGCGCGAGCAGGTTCGTCTGCTCTGCCACCTCGTCGATCACGCTCAGGATGTTGCCGATGGTGGCGATCTTGCGCCCCAGCGAGTCGATGACGCTGGCCGCCTCCCGCGAGGACTGCTTGATGCGCCCGATGCCGGCGAGGGTGCGCGAGAGCGCCACGGTGCCGAGCTCGGCGTCCTTCATCGCCTGCTCGGAGAGCTTGGCCGTCTCGTTCGCGTTGTTCTCGACCTGACCTATGGAGACGTCCATCTCGGTCATGGAGGCGCTCGTCTCCTCGGCGGTGGCCGAGAGGTCCTCGACGTTCCTGGCCACCTCCTTGATCGAGCCGGTCATCTGCTCGATGGCAGCGGTGGTCTCCTCCACGCTGGCCGCGAGCGCCTGGATGTCCTCGGCCACCTCGCCGTTCGTGGCCGCCATCTGGTGGATGGAGGCGGAGGACTCGTCGGCGCTGTGCGCCAGCACCTCGACGTTGCCGGCAATACCCCTGAGCGATGCGAGCATCTGGCTCATGGATGCGCCCGTCTCGGCCACGCGCGCCTCCACGGTGCCGGTGCCCTCCGACACCTGCGAGCTGGTCTTCGCGATGCGTTCGATGACCTGTCCTACGCCCTCCGAGACGCCGCTCATGCGCCTGAACGTCGCGGTGAGGTTTTCCCCGATGCCGTTCAGGGCGTCTGCGAGCAGGCCCATCTCGTCGTCGGAGAGCCTCGGGGCGCGGGCTCCCAGGTCACGCTCGGAGATGCGGGCGGCGACCTGTCTCATCCGGGTGAGCGGCCGCATCACCAGGCGGTGGCCGAGCCATGTCAGGAGGCCGCCGAGCGCCAGGCTGGCCAGCCCTGCCACAGTCATGAGGGCGAGCTCGAGGCGGGCCACCTGGCCGTCGATCTCGGCTGCGTCGTAGCCACGTACGACGTGGCCGGCGAGCGAGCTCGACTCGGTACCTCCCGGGCGCGGTGTCTCGCCTTGCTGCGCGACACGGACGGGCTCGAAGAACGCGTAGACTCCGTCCTGCAGGAAGAAGGAGGCGCGGGGGTCTCGGGCGTGGCGGGCGAGCGCCGTCTCGATCCGACCGGAGAAGGAAGGGCTGGCCGCCTGCGCCGCCACCGAGCCATCGGCCCTCAGCACCGCCGCGTAGGCCTCATTCTGCTCGCGAAGAGCGTTCCCGATCTCCACCGCGAGCACGTCGCTCTTGCCTGCCGCGAGCGCGCTCGCCAGCCGGCTCGCGGTGAGCCGGGCAGCGCTCGCGGCGCGGACCCGTAGCGCGCTCTCGAGCTCCGTTCGCGCCACCCGGTTCACGACCAGGCCGGTCAAGGCCAGGCAGAGGAGGAACGCCCCGCCGAACGTCACGAAGAGCGTCCGCTTGAGGCCGAGTCGGTCGATGTGCAGGGACATGAGCGCCTTCGCCGGTGTCGTGTCGAGGGGACGAGGTCTATCGCGCGAGCGCAGGAGTGATAGGATGACCATTGTGGCCTCGCCGGGCGCCTCCGGGTACTATTGACCCAGGGTTCCCGGAAGACCCGTCAAATTGACCGCTGCGGCTCGCTGCGACCCGTTGCGGCCCCGTACCACCGGGCTCCACCGGCGGTCCGCGCGACGGTCGTGATAGCGCATGCCACATGAACTGACGCTCGAGATGGGGGGCGCGGGGGGAGAGTTCTCCCCTCCGCTTGAGGCGCCGCAAGGCGCCG
>MEMX01000016.1:59453-65564 GCA_001768075.1 Anaeromyxobacter sp. RBG_16_69_14
AGGAGGAAGGTGCGCACGATCGTCCGGACCTTCCTCCTGGAGCTGCGGCCGAGTTTCCTCGAGGCCACGGATGGCGAGCGCGCCTTGCGGCTCATCCGCCTGTCGCCCGTGGATCTGGTGATCGCCGACGTCAAGATGGATCCGATGGACGGCATCACGTTCGTGCGGACGTTGAGGCAGGACGAGCGCCCTCGGATCCGCGACGTCCCCGTGATCATGCTCACCGGCGACCGGTCGGAGGAGATCCGGAAGCAGGGGCTCGA
Organism: Anaeromyxobacter sp. RBG_16_69_14; assembly: GCA_001768075.1. Taxonomy (GTDB): domain Bacteria; phylum Myxococcota; class Myxococcia; order Myxococcales; family Anaeromyxobacteraceae; genus Anaeromyxobacter_A. The sequence goes on from MEMX01000016.1 coordinate 59,717, forward strand.
GGCGGGCGCCAACGCCTTCGTGACGAAGCCGATCGACCCCAAGACCCTGCTCGAGACCATCGCTCGGGTGCTGCCCGGGACGCGGTCGTGAGCTTCCCCGTAGGGCTCCTGCTGACCTCGCGACGATAGCGAGGCCACGGAAATCAGCGGCGCCTGAGGGACGCCAGGGCGCGCCGCGCCTCGGCAGCTTCTGGCGCCTTTCCGCCCAGCTTCGCGGCGCGCTCGAGGAACCGTCGCGCATCGCCCGTCGCGCCTTGCGCAGCGGCCGCCTTGCCCGCGGCGAGGGCGGCGACGGCGCTCCTGGGCACGCTCGCGAGCGCCCGTTCGGCGGTGCGGCGAGCCTGGACCGGGTTTTCCGCGCGGAGATGGGCGGAAGAGAGCGCGAGCAGCGCCGGCACGTCATGCGGCCGCGCGGTCACGACCGTGTCGAGCTCGCGCACTGCGCCCGCCGTGTCACCCGTCGCGAGACGAGCGTGGCCGAGCTCGAGGCGGGCGTCGAGGAAGTAGGGGTTCCGTGCCACGGCCTTCTCGAGCACGGCGCCGGCCTCGATCGCTCGCCCTCGCTTGAGCAGTACGCGGCCGAGGTCGCAGCGCGCCTCGAGGAGGTCGGGGTCGCGCTCCACCGCTTCGCGGAAACGCTGCTCTGCCACATCCGGGCGGCCCTCGGCGAGATCGAGCCGACCGCGCGCGAGGAGCGCCAGCGGGTGAGGGCTCGCGACGGCGAGGAGCGCCGTGACGATGACCGCCGCGCGCGCCCTGCGTCCCGCCGCAAGCTCGGCGAGCGCCATCCATCCAGCCGCCTCGGCGGGCATCTTGCCGTCGCGGCGCGTGCCCTCGAGCTCCGTGCGCGCCTGTTCGGGCTGCTCGAGCTCGAACCGCGCGATGCCGCGGTACAGGCGGAGCGCGCGGGAGGGGGCGATTTCGCTCGCTGCGAGGAGCTCTCGGTATCGGCCGCGCCGGAGCTGGAGGCGCGCCAGCTGCTCGCGGTAGCTCGCGTCGGCTGGCGCGAGACGCGCTGCTCCTTCTGCGGAGCGGAGCGCACGGTCGAGATCTCCGGTGTGCGCGAACACCTCTGCCTGGGCGGCGGCGATCTCGGCGCGAGCCGGTTCGCGTGCCGCCGCCTCGCCCAGTCGTCGCTCGGCGTCTGCGGTGCGCCCGCTCGCGGCCAGCAGGCGCGCCAGGAGCAGGTCGAGGCGCAGCTGGCCGCCGATGGGCGGTGCACTACTCGGGTCCGCGGCCACCGCCTCCAGCTCGCGCAGCGAGACGGGGAGATCGCGGCCAAGCCGCAATCGCGCCTCGGCAGCGCCGAGGGCGGCGCGGGGATGGGTGGGATGCGCGCGCAGCACGAGCGCGTAGCGATCGAGCGCCGCCTCGATATCTCCGCGGGCGAGGTCGAGGTCGCCCAGCGCCGTGAGCGCGCGCAGCAGCGGGGGGCTGGACCGGGCGGCCGCCTCCAGCTGGTAGCGGGCACCATCGCGGTCTCGCCGCGCGAGGAGGATCTCGCCGGCGAGCGCCCGCGCGAGCGGCGTCCCCTCCGCGGCGCGATCGAGGAGCGCCTCCGCTGCCGCACTCTTCTCGCCTGGTTCGGCGACGAGCCAGCGCGCCGCCAGGGCCCCTCCACCGGCGTGACCCGTGGCGAGCAGCTCTCGCGCTGTGCCGCGCGCGTTCGCGTCGCCGAAGTCGTGCGCGAGCAGACCTGTCACCTCCGCCTCCAGCGCGCCGGCGTCGGCGCTTCCTGGCGCCGCCCGGCGCGCGCCCGCGAGCACGCGCGCAGCTTCGCGCAGCGCGCCGACCGTGTCGCGCGCGAGGCCCTTGCGAGCCGCCTCCACTGCGGCGCGCGCCTCGTCGGCGCGGCGGCTGGTGCGGACGGCGACGAAGATCGCGCCACCGGCGGCGATGGCCAACGCGATCGCAAGCAGGGCGGCCGCGAGCGCGTGCCTGCGGAGGAAGCTCGGGCGCGGTGGCGGTTCTGCGAGGAACTTCTCGCGGAGCTCGTGTTCGTAGGTGCGCGCCGCGGCCTCGGCCTCGCTCTCCGCGTCGCGCGGCACAGGCGCCTCTTCCAGGGCACCAGAGGCCCCAGGACCCGACGCGCCAGCTCGGTCCGCCTCCTGCGGGGCAGCAGGAGCGTCCGGGATGAGGTCGAGCACGCTCCCTGCGGCGGTGGCCTTGCGGTCCTCCGGGTCGGCGCGGCGAGGGGCAGAAGGCGACCGGACATCGGAGCGGAGGGGGGGAGGCGTGAACTGCGAGGCTGGCGTGTCCTGGACGGTCGCCCCCTCTGGCCCTCCCCGACGCTGCGGGGCGCCGTCGACGACGTGAGGGGGCCGTGTGAGGGGGACCGCACGCTGGATCGAGTTCGGGGTACCGTTCGGAGGAGTCATCTCCTCTTCCGGCGGGAAGGGGGAGAGCAGGGAGAGGGGATCGCTCGGAGGGATGGAACCCTGGCAGCGCTCGTCCCAGCCAGGGTCGGGGTCGAGAGGCCGCGGCGGTTCCGCCGGCGCGGCCGAAGGGATCGCGGCGGTGACATCCCTCGCGCTCTCCCATGGCAGGGTTGGGGAGGCCAATTCGCTCGGGATCTCGCTTTCGCTTTCGGTCGAGCTTTCGACCTCGGCCGAGGGTGCTTCGTCCTCCGGCCGAGGTGCCGCCTCGGCCCTCGGGGTCACCGCTCGCCGCGCCTCCACGAGCCACCTGCGAATGCGCCCGTCGCCCGGGTGCAGCGCCACGCCCTTTTCCATCAGCGGCAGCGCGCGCTCGGCGAGGCCGTTTCGGACGAGGGCCTCGCCCACCACGCTGTAGCCGTACGGGTTGGTCTGATCGGCGGCGATCGCCTCTTCGAGGCGCGCCAGTGCCTCGTCGGTCCGGCCCAGCACCAGGAGCGCCTTGCCCCAGGCGACGCGGGCCTGGACGGAGTCGGGATGGTGTTCCAGGCCCCGCTCGCACACCTCCGCCGCGCGCTGCGCGTCTCCTGCGTCGAGCAGCGCACGCGCGAGCTCGACGAAGATCCGCGATCGCGGATCGGCCTGGAGGATGCGCTCGTACTTCTGGACGATCGAAGGGGTCATGCGCGAAGGCCCCGAATCGTACCATGAGCGCGCGACGATGCAGCACGGCAACCCTCGTCCGCGGGGCGCCAATGTGCGCAATGTGAGCAAGGGGCCCATCTGCGAAGCCCCGCCCGGGACCGGGACCCTGTTCCACCATGCTGGCGATGCCGTTCCCCGTCGTCTCGAGGATCAGAACGGGATGTCTTCTCCACCCGAGCCACTACCGTGGCCGCCGCCGACATCAGCAGGCTCCTCGAACCCGGGCGGCGGGCCACCCGTCTCGTCGCTCGACGGACGCGCGGCCGAGCGCTGGCCTCCGCCGCCGAGGAAGCGGACGTTCTCGGCGATGATCTTCACCCTGTAGCGATCCTGGCCGGACTGCTTGTCTTGCCACTTGTCCGTCTTCAAGCGCCCCTCGACGTAGACCTGACGGCCCTTCGAGAGGTACTCGCCGCACTGCTCGGCTTGCTTTCCCCACACCTCGACGTCGTGCCACTCCGTCTCGTCCTTGCGCTGGCCGGACTGCTTGTCGGTCCAGCTGCGGGAGGTGGCGATCCGCAGGTTGGCGACCGCCTGGCCGCCCGACGTGTACTTGACCTCGGGATCCTTACCGAGGTTTCCGAGGATGATGACCTTGTTCACCATGGCGAAGCCCCTTTCGTTCGCGTCGCCCGGTTTCTTGCGGCGGCGAGGTGCGAAAGCTAGCAGGAGCCTATGACATCCGCCCGCGAAGGGCCCCACAATGAGACCCGCGGTGGGGAGACTCGGCTCGAGCGAAGATGGCGGATCTGACCGTTCCCAAGCGACGCGTCGCGGTGGCTGCCACGCTGGCAGGCGGGCTGCGTCGCCAGGTGACGCTGTTCCTGGCTGAGGCCGCTCCCGGGCACGCGGGCGGCGAGCGGCTCTCCGACCTCTTGAACGGCGGTAGCGACTTCATCCCCGCGCTCGAGACCGAGACGCAGGCGATGACCTTCCTGAACCGCGCTGCCGTGATGATCGCGGAGGTGGACGCGGACGCGGAGCGTACCGGCGCGGACGAGCTGAGCATCCCGACCGAGCACGCGATCGAGCTCACGCTCGACGACGGGCGCGCGCTGCGAGGGCTCGTCACCTACTTGCTGCCGCCCGACCGCGCTCGACTCGCCGATTTCCTGAACGACGGGACGCTCTTCCTGCCCTTGCACGTGGACTCTCGCGTCCTGCTCGTCCACAAGCGGCACATCACGCGCGTCGCGCTCGTCGATGGCTGACCATGCCCAGGCTCGACTCCTTCATCGAGAAGATGTTCTCCAGCCCCGCCTCTCATCTCGTCTTCGAGACCGGCGCGGGGGCGCTCCTCCGGACGGCCTCGAGCTGCGTGCGTCTCATCCAGCAGCCACTGACGACGCAGCAGATCGTGAGCGCGTTCGCCGAGATCATGCCGAACGAGTTGCAGCGTGGGTTTCCGCAGCCCGGCGAGACGTCGTTCCGGTACGTCGCCCCAGCTGGTGTCGTCCAGGTGCGCATCGAGGCGTGGGAGGGGAAGCTCACCGCGGTGGTACTCAAGAGCGAGGAGGCGCGCCTACCCCTGGAACCCGTGGACGAGGTCGCAGTCGGCGACAGAGCGGCACCGGGGCCCGCTCCGGGGCCCGCGCCGTCGGCCACCGGCCCCGGCCCCGGCCGTGGCGGGGCGGCGGCGCACATTGCGATCGTCGCGGCGGCGCGGGACATCCCCGTGCCCGAGGACCCGCTCGCGGCGATGGAGGCGCTCCTCGGCACGCTGGTGGAGCGCGGTGCCTCGGACCTCCACCTCGCGTCCGAGAGCGTGCCGGCCCTGCGTGTGGACGGGGACGTGGTGCCGCTCGCCGGCTACGGGCCCGTCTCCGCGCTACGCCTCGCGGAGATGCTCTGGTCGATCTCGCCCGCGCGCAACCGCGAGGAATGGCAGCAGTGTCACGACACGGACTTCGCGTACGAGACATCCGGCGGGCGGTTCCGCGTCAACGTCTTCGCGGACCGCAAGGGCATCGGTGCCGTGCTCCGCCTCATCCCGAACGAGATCGCGACCGCGGAGGCGCTGGGCCTTCCGGGCGCGGTACTCGAGCTGTGCTTCCTCACGAAGGGTCTCGTCCTGGTGACGGGGCCGACCGGCTCGGGCAAGTCGACCACGCTCGCGGCGCTCATCGACTTCGTCAACAGGAACCGCGACGATCACGTCATCACCGTCGAGGATCCGATCGAGTTCGTGCACGCCAACAAGCGCTGCATCGTGAACCAGCGCGAGGTGGGCACGCACACGGAGTCGTTCAAGCGGGCGCTCCGCGCGGCGCTGCGTGAGGACCCAGACGTGGTCCTGGTGGGCGAGCTCAGGGATCTCGAGACCATGGCCATCGCCATCGAAACCGCCGAGACCGGGCACCTCGTCTTCGGCACGCTCCACACCAACACGGCTCCCTCGACCGTCGATCGCGTCATCGATCAGTTCCCGCACGAGCGCCAGGAACAGGTGCGGATGATGTTGTCGGAGTCGCTCAAGGGCGTCATCTCGCAGATCCTATGCAAGCGCATCGGCGGCGGGCGCGCGGCTGCGCACGAGGTGCTGCTCTGCACCTCGAGCGTCGCGAACCTCATCCGGGAGGGAAAGACCTTCCAGATCCCCTCCGTCATGCAGACTGCGCGCGGCCAGGGGATGCAGACGCTGAACGACGCCCTGCTGGACCTCGTCAAGCGCGGGGTGGTGGAGCCCGGTGAGGCTTACAAGAAGGCGGTGGGGAAGTCGGAGCTGAAGGGTCTGCTCGAGCGCGCCGGGTTCCCGCTACCGACGCGCG
>MEMX01000016.1:65602-66934 GCA_001768075.1 Anaeromyxobacter sp. RBG_16_69_14
CGCGGTCCGGCCGCCGTCCGCGAAGCCGCCGATGCCATTCGCTGGTGTCGTCAGCGCAGCGCCGCTGTTGCGGCGTCCAGCGCGGCCCTCTTCTTCGCGGTCTGCCTCTTCGTCATCTCGACGTGGATCGTGGAGATCGACTCGGATGGCAGGACCGTGAAGAGTGCGCGGCGGCGCCTCGCGAAACGGAGTACGAAGGCAGAGGCGAAGGCGAGACCGGCGAGCAGTACCCACCCCATCACGCGCTCCTGCAGGCGCTCACGCGGTGCTCGCTCGCGATTTCAGCTTGCGCCGGAGCTTGCGCCGGGCCGAGAGGCACTCGTCGGTCGAATGCGGGGATGAGCGCGATGACGATGACAGCTTTCAACTGGTGGCAACCAACTCTAGGCCATATCCGAGTTCCTTGGCCATGTCCTTCAACCGCTCTTCCGTGGCAGCGGTGAACACCGGAAGAGTGGTCGTGACGACGGCCGTCCCCGCGTACCCACCCTGCTTGCCACAGCGGTAGGCCATCCAGTACAGGATGGGGGCGTCCTCGCTTTTCTTGAACGGGCGATAGGGGAGCACCTCTTCGTCAGCCATGTTCACCTCCGAATCAAGGACTGCGTTCAGCGCGAGCTCGAGGACGGTCTCGCGCCAAGTGCCAAGGCCTGGCGCGAGATTCGTCGATGCCGGACGCGAGCGCATCGAAAATCTCCGATCTTCGTCACCGGAAGCAGCTTCCCCTGTTCACGCGCGGGGCTCAAGCCAGCAGCGCCTCGACTCGGGACTTCAACTCGGTGCGCTTGATCTCCTCCCCGCTCAGCCGCTCACCGGCTTCCTTGCCGCCCTTGAAGAACACGACCGTCGGGCTGCCGGTCACCACGAGCTTCGCGGAAAGGCCAGCGCCACCCTGCCGGAGGATCCGGACGAACCCGACCTTGCCTGCGAACTTCTGGGCGACGGCAGCGAATCTGGGGGCGAGCGCCTCGCAGGACTTGCTGTCCGCCGAGTAGAAGTCGAGCACCACCGGCAGGGCCGCTCCGAGCACCTCCGCCTCGAAGTCCTTCTCGGCGATCTCCTTCACGTGCACCGCGGCGACCTCCTTCTCGTTCGGGTTCTCGGTCACCGGGATCTTCACGCTGAATCGATTGGCCATTCGCTTCGTTCTTTCGGCGCAGACGGGTTCTAGCCGGGCGCGAGGCGCCCACGCTCGTCGCGCGTGGTACGGTGATGCGGAGGGGGTGAGGCGTGAGCCTCACCCGGATCGCACAGTGTACTCTTGGCTTTACCCGAACGGCAAACAGAGTCACCGAAGCTCCGGCCGCGTCGCGGCCGTTGTAGGAGCGGCAA
>MEMX01000017.1 GCA_001768075.1 Anaeromyxobacter sp. RBG_16_69_14
TCGCCGCCGTCAGCGTGGTCTTCCCGTGATCGACGTGCCCGATCGTCCCCACGTTGCAGTGCGGCTTGTTGCGCTCGAACTTTTCCTTGCCCATGGTCTTCGGTCCTCTCTTCTCTCGAATCAGTTCCCGGGGCTACCTGGCCGCGACGGCGACACCTCTGGTCTTCGTGACGATGGTCTCGGCAATGCTGTTCGGGACCTGCGCATAATGAGCGAACTGCATGGTGTAGGTGGCGCGCCCCTGCGTCTTCGAGCGGAGGTCGGTGGCGTAGCCGAACATCTCGGCGAGCGGCACCTGGGACGTGATCACCTGAGCTGCTGCACGCGGATTCATGCCATGGATCTTGCCGCGGCGCGAGTTGAGATCGCCGATGACGTCACCCATGAACTGCTCCGGCGTCACCACCTCGACGTCCATGATGGGCTCGAGCAGGACGGGGCCAGCCCTGGCGGAGCCGTCCTTGAATCCTATCGAACCGGCGATCTTGAACGCCATCTCCGACGAGTCCACGTCGTGGTAGCTGCCGTCGAAGACCTCGACCTTGATGTCCACCATGGGGAAGCCGGCGAGCACGCCACCCTGCATCGCCTCGACGATGCCCTTCTCGATGGGGGTGATGAACTCCCTCGGGATCACGCCGCCCACGATGGCGTTCTCGAAGACGAAGCCCGCCCCGGGCGGCTGCGGGTGGAGGCGCAGCCAGCAGTGGCCGTACTGCCCACGGCCGCCTGTCTGGCGGATGTAGCGACCTTCACTCTCGACCGGGCGGGTGATGGTCTCGCGGTAAGCGACCTGCGGCTTGCCGACGTTGGCCTCCACCTTGAACTCGCGGAGCATGCGGTCGACGATGATCTCGAGGTGGAGCTCGCCCATCCCCCGGATGATCGTCTGTCCCGTCTCGTCGTCGGTGTGGACGCGGAACGACGGGTCCTCCATCTGCAGCCGGTTCAGGGCCATGCCCATCTTGTCCTGGTCCCCCTTCGTCTTCGGCTCGATGGCCACCGAGATGACCGGCTCGGGGAACACCATCCGCTCCAGAATGACCTTCTTCTCCTCGTCACAGAGCGTGTCACCCGTCGTCGTGGAGCGCAGGCCGACCGCCGCTGCGATGTCGCCGGCGAGGACCTCCTTGATCTCCTCTCGCTTGTTGGCGTGCATCTGGAGGAGCCGGCCGATGCGCTCCTTCTTGTCCTTGTTTCCGTTGTAGACGTACGAACCGGCGTCGAGCTTGCCCGAGTAGACGCGGAAGAAGGTGAGGTTCCCCACGAAGGGGTCGTTCATGATCTTGAACGCCAGCGCCGCGAACGGCTCGTTGTCGGCGGTGTTGCGGAGCACCTCGACGCCCTTCGGGTCGATGCCCTTCACCGGAGGGACGTCGAGCGGGCTCGGCAAGTAGTCGACGACCGCGTCCAGGATCTGCTGCACGCCCTTGTTCTTGAACGCGCTCCCGCAGATGACCGGGAAGAAGCTCATCGCGATGGTGCCCTGGCGGATGCCCCGCTTGACCTCCTCGTTCGACAGGGGGCGGCCGTCGAGGTACTTCGCCATCAGGACGTCGTCGAACTCGGCTACCGCCTCCTCGAGCGTGGCTCGGTACTCCTTGGCCTGCTCCAAGAGAGCGGCGGGGATCTCGGTCTCCTGGTACTTCGCCCCCATGGTCTCGTCGTCGAAGACGATGCCCTTCATCTTCACGAGATCGACCATCCCGCGGAACTTGTCCTCGGCGCCGATGGGGAGCTGGAGCACGAGCGGCCTCGCGCCCAGCTTCTCCTTGATGGTGTCGACCGACATGAAGAAGTCGGCCCCGACGCGGTCCATCTTGTTGATGAAGCACACGCGCGGAACCTTGTACTTGTCGGCCTGACGCCACACCGTCTCGGACTGCGGCTCCACGCCGCTCACCGCGTCGAACACGGCGCACGCGCCGTCGAGGACGCGCAGCGAGCGCTCCACCTCGATGGTGAAGTCGACGTGACCAGGAGTGTCAATGATGTTGATGCGATACTCGCGCCAGAAGGCGGTGGTCGCTGCGGAGGTGATGGTGATGCCGCGCTCGCGCTCCTGCTCCATCCAGTCCATGACGGTGGTGCCCTCATGGACCTCGCCAATCTTGTGCGTGACGCCGGTGTAGAAGAGGATGCGCTCGGTCGTGGTCGTCTTGCCGGCATCGATGTGCGCCATGATGCCTATGTTGCGATAGCGCTCGAGAGGACTGGTGCGGGGCATTTCCGTTCTCTTCCTGAACCTGCGACGTTGAAGGCGAACCAACTCCGCCGCCTCGGGGCGTGAAGACCTGACCGAGCTGTCAAAGAGCGGGAGAACCGCTACGGCGGGGGACGAGCCCCGCCATTTTCCGTCGGCGGGGACGAGCCCGCCCTACCCGTCTTTCCTCGGAATCCTCTCCTTGGTTACCAGCGATAATGCGCGAAGGCCTTGTTCGCCTCGGCCATCTTGTGCGTGTCTTCCCGCTTCTTGACCGCGTTCCCGCGGTTGGAAGCGGCATCCATGAGCTCGCCGGCCAGCTTCTCGACCATCGTCTTCTCGCCGCGCGCCCTCGAGTAGTCGATGAGCCAGCGCATGGCGAGCGCCACGCGGCGATCCTGGCGAACCTCGACCGGCACCTGGTACGTGGCGCCGCCGACCCGCCGGCTCTTCACCTCGACGGCCGGCTTCACGTTGTCGAGGGCCTTCTTGAAGATCTTGAGCGGGTCGTCCTTGAGCTTCTGCTCGACCTGATCGAAGGCGCCGTAGATGATCTTCTCCCCGACGGACTTCTTGCCCTTGCGCATCAGGTTGTTGACGAACTTCGCCACCAACCGATCCTGGAACTTCGGATCGGGGAGGATCCTGCGCTTCTCGACTTCGCGACGACGAGGCATCGAATCCGCTCCTTGCCGCTAGCTGGGGCGCTTGGCGCCGTACTTGGAGCGGCTCTGCTTGCGGCCCTGGACGCCAACCGCATCGAGAGTGCCGCGGATGATGTGGTAGCGCACGCCGGGGAGGTCCTTCACGCGGCCACCGCGGATGAGGACCACGGAGTGCTCCTGGAGATTGTGGCCGACGCCGGGGATGTAGCTCGTCACCTCGAAGCCGTTGGTGAGGCGAACGCGGGCCACCTTCCGGAGCGCCGAGTTCGGCTTCTTGGGCGTCGTGGTGTAGACGCGGGTACAGACCCCGCGCTTCTGCGGAGACTCCTTGAGAGCAGGCGCCTTCCGCTTCGTGTGGAGCTGCTCACGGCCCTGGCGTACCAATTGGCTGATCGTCGGCATTCGAAAGAAGTCTTTCCTGAATGAAAACGCCCCGGTGAAATTCTTGGGGCGCTCGCTACGACCAGAAAACCCTTCGGGATGAAGGGCGCGAATTATACGGTGACACCTCAAGGTGTCAAGCGGTTTCGGCACCTCAGGGTGTCGAAGGGTCCCGACCCCTCTTTAGAGGTGTCGGGGGGCTTCGTCGCGAACCATCGCGCGGGTGACGCACCCTAGTCGAAGACGCTCCGGCTGCCAAGGCGCTAGCATATCTTCGGCGAGGACGCCGAGGGCCCGCGAGCGCTCATGCCTCCAGGGCCAAGCCCCAGCGCCTCGAGAAGTGCGCGCATGGCAGCGGCGAGGGCGAGACGATCGACGGCCTCGCGCCCGACGAGGTGGAGGCGCTCCCCACGCCACGGGCCGCGCGCCCGACAACGGTAGGCGACCAGGCGCAACCGCCGGTGCGTGAGGGTGCGCTCCACGGCGGCGAGCTCCTCGCCGGGCGCGACGCGCAGCGCCAGCCGTTCCAGGAGCTCGCGCCGGAGCGCCGCGCGGGGATCTCCTCCTCGCGCCACCACCGCGCTGGGCAGCTCCCAGAGACCTCCGAAGAGGCCATCCGCCGGGCGGCGCGCCAGGAGCAGTGCGCGGCCCCGCTCGACGACCGCACAGGCGAGGTCGAGCCGCACCCGCTCGGGGCGCCGGCGCGCGGGAGGGATGGTGAGCTCCCGAGCGGCACGGCGCGCAGCGCACAGCCGCGCCAGCGGGCAACGCGCGCAAGCCGGCGCGCGCCTCCCGCATACGGTCGCCCCGAGGTCCATCAGCGCCTGGTTGAAGTCGCCGGGGCGGTCGGCCGGGACCAGCTCGCCGGCGAGGGCCCAGAGACGCCGCCGGGTGATCAGCTCCTCCGGCGCACTTTCGACGAGGAAGAGGCGCGCCAGGACCCGCGCGACGTTTCCGTCCACGCACGACGCCCGTATCGAAAAGGCGATGCTCGCCACGGCGCCTGCCGTGTAAGGGCCGAGCCCGGGCAAACACGACAGCGCCTCGAGCGACGCCGGTAGCCCGGAGTGGCGCGCCAGGGCCACCTTGGCCGCCGCGTGGAGCCGCCGGCCGCGGGCGTAATAGCCGAGCCCGCTCCACAGCGCGAGCACCTCCTCCTCGCTCGCCTGCGCCAGCTCCGTCAGAGTAGGGAAGCGCTCGAGGAAGCGGACGTAGTACGGGATGACTGCCGCCACCTGCGTCTGCTGCAACATGACCTCCCCCAGCAACACGCGGTAGGGATCCGCGCCGTGCTGCGGGAAGCGCCACGGCAGCTGCCGATGCCCGGCGTCCCACCAGGCGAGGAGATCCGTGCGGATGGCGTCGCGGCGACCAGAGGAAACGAGCACGCGCAGAGCGTAGCGGATCGCCAGCCGGGGCGTAAATCGACCGCCGCTTCCGCCAGGAGCCCGCACACGCAGCGGAGGGGCGAGGAGACATTCCCCTCGCCCCTCCCTTCACCGCTCCGCACTCAATTCACTTCAGCCGCTTCTCGCACGCCTCCCAGTCGATGCTCTTGAAGAACGCGTCCACGTACTTGGCGCGCTCGGTGGCCTGGTAATCGCGCATGAACGCGTGCTCCCAGCCGTCCATGACCAGGATGGGCGTGTAGCCGGCCGGGTTGCCGTCGTTGTGGAGCGTCACCCAGTGGTTGGAGAGCCAGCCCGTGCTCGGGTCCTGGTAGGTGATGACCCAGCCCACGCCAGGCATGGTGGCGACGGCGCGGAAGTCGGAGAGCCACGTGTCGTACTTGCCACCGAAGGAGGCCTCGAGGGCCTTCTTGAGCTTGCCACCCGCGGGCGGCTCGGCCTGCGCCCCACCCTTCATGTTCCCGAAGTAGTACTCGTGGAGGACCATGCCGTTGTACTCGAAGCCCATGCGGCGAGTGAGCTCAGCGTAGACAGGGTCCGCGCCGGAGGCCTTTCCCTCGCTGCAAATTCCGAAGAGCTTCTCGGTGAGGGTGTTGGTCCGCTTCACGTAGCCGGCATAGAGCTTCAGGTGCTCGGTGATCTGGTTGTCGGAGATGCCGGTCAGTCCGCGCACCTTCGAGAAATCGCGCTCTGGGTACTTCTTCACGTCTGCCATGGGTTCCCTCCCGGCCTTGACCGGCCTCGGAGAATGTTCCGGGTTGAGCCCGATTAGCGGCAGCGCCCGGGTGGGTCAAGGAACCAAGTGGAGGGGTGTTAAGGTTTCGCTCGTGCGACGTCTCGCCTTCCTGTTCGGCGCCGCCGCGGCTGCGTTCGGGACCGCGGTCGCCGTACTCTGGATCGCACTCCCCGATCCCGCGTCCGTCGCGACGAGGAACCCGCGCACGACCGCCGTCATCGAGCAGCGCCGCGCCGAGGCGCGGGCGGCGCGGCGGGGCTTCCACCTCCGCCAGACCTGGGTAGGGATCGACCGCATCTCGCCGCGACTGGTGCAAGCCGTGCTCGTCTCCGAGGACGCGGGCTTCTACGCGCACGGCGCCTTCGATTGGCGAGAGGTGAGCGCGGCCGCCGACGACAGCCTGCGAACAGGCCGGGCGCCGCGCGGCGCGTCGACCCTCACCCAGCAGCTCGCGAAGAACCTCTGGCTCGGCACGAACCGGAGCGCCTGGCGCAAGGTGAAGGAGGCGGTCCTGGCGATGAAGCTCGAGCGCAAGGTGTCGAAGCGGCGCATCCTGGCGCTCTACCTCAACGTCGCGGAATGGGGAGACGGCGTCTTCGGCGCGCAGGCCGCGGCGCGACAACGCTTCGGCGTCGCGGCCGCCGAGCTGTCCACCGCGCAGGCCGCGCTCCTCGCCGCGATGCTCCCCGCTCCCCGCCGGGCGGACCTCGGCCATCCCTCCCGATGGCTCGCGCGCCGGTCGAGGCGGGTGCTCGACCGCATGCTGCAGATCGGGCGCATCGACGCGGCCGAGCATGCGCACGCCAGCGCCGAGCTGGAGCGTCACCTCTCGGGCGCCTCCGGCGACGAGGAGCCACCGGAGGATGACGCGGGATGAACTCACAGCGGCGACCAGTTGATGTGATTCTCCAGCGTCAGTTCATGTGGCATGCGCTATCAGAACGAAGGGCACGGCCCCTGGGGGCATTGCCCGTCCTTGCAGAGCCTGCTGATGCCGTCCGGGGTGAGCGGCCTGCCGGCATACTCGTCGTCCACGTGGGTGATGCAGCCGGCAACGTCCCAGCATTCCGAGAAGGAGAAGGTGGTCCCGTTCAGCACCACCGCCACGTCGGCGCGTCCCTCCCCCGTCTCGTCGAAGAAGGCGTTCACCACGTACTGTTGCTGCTGCTGGTTCGTGAAGGCGTAGTGGAAGGCGCCGTGGCCGCTGGCATATCCAGCGTACCCGTAGTCAAAGGCGGCCAGGTTCCCGCTCTGCGATTTCACGTCGAGCCCGACGGTGCGCGGGTCGCCGGTCTTGTCGTACTGCACGGAGAGGTCGCCGGTGGGGTCCGTCTCCGGGTGGTCGTCCATCCCCAGCGCGCGCAGCGTCGCGAAGTGGAGCGCGAACTGTCCCTGGCCCGCCTTGGCGGATTCGCCGCGGAAGGCGCCGTCGAGCACCGGCTGGAACGGGCCGCCCTTCGGTCCGGCCTCGAACAGGTAGCTGTAGGTGGGGACTCCGGCCGCGTCGCGGGTGCGCGACATCGTGATCCGCACCTCCTTGCCGGGGTGCTTCCGGTCATCGAACGGGCCCCACGTACGCCCGTCGGGCGCCCGGGTGGTGGGCGTGATGCTCTTCACCAGATCGACGAACCCCAGCATGAGGTCGACGAGCGCGTTGAGGCCGTCGCCGGCGGGCTTCGCCCACGCCCACACCTCGGACGCAGCTTCCCGGGGCGCCCCGATCTCCCGTCCCAGTACTTCTTCACGCTCACGCCCGGCCTCACCGGCGCCGCGGCGTGGCACCGCCTGCGAGGTCGGGAGCGCCTCCACGAAGGCGATGTCCTCGTTCGACCAGGTGCCGCAGCCGGCCAGCATCGAGAGCGCGGCAAGCGCCGCGCGAACGCTAATTGCCGAGCGCATATTCGACCCCCAGGAGCAGCTCGGCGTAGCCGAGGCTCATGTTGCGGTCCACGTTGTAGAAGAGGTAGTTACCGCGCAGCCGTGCCACGGCGGCGAAGCGGTCGGAGAGGTGCCACGCCGCGGCGCCGGTGAGGCCGGGCGTGAGCGTGAAGAAGTACTGGGACGGGAGATCGGGGCGCCCCGGGAAGCTGCGTCCGAGGTCAGGAATGCGAGCCGCGCGCCCGCCGAGAGGGTGACCGGCCCAGCCTGGAAGTCCTTCCACATCGACGCGCCGCCGGAGACCTCGATGAAGCGAAGCGCGACGTCGTCGCCCGCGAAGCCGAGCGTGGAGCTACCGCCGCCGAGCGCCGCGTCGAGACCCCAGGCGAGCCCGTGACCGAGGTCGTCTCGCACCAGCATCTCGAGACCGCCCAGCACCGCCGGCGGAAAGAGCCCGGTCGCCGAGGACGGACCGAAGAAACGTTGCCCGCCCAGGCCGGCGACGAGGGACCAGCGCGCCCCTCCGAAGCCCTTCTGCGGATCCTTCGAGAGCGGCAGCCGGCGCATCCGCCCCTCGT
>MEMX01000018.1:0-10895 GCA_001768075.1 Anaeromyxobacter sp. RBG_16_69_14
GGTCTTGTCGAGCGCGAGCCCGACCCCGAACAGCGTCAGCTTGGCGAGGACGTCGCCGCCGATGATGGCGGTGCCTTCGTTCCCCTTGGTGGCGTTGGCGACGCTGGTGGCGGCATTGTTGACGTTGAGGTTCTGCCACCCCCCGTACGCCTCGAGCGTCAGCGAGCTGCCGATGAGATCGGCGGCGCGCGCTGGCGCGGCTGCGATTGCGCTCCCTGCCAGGATCGCAGTCGCCAGGACCACGGTTGCAATCCGACTGGGCTTCTCTCTGCTCGTCTTCATCATTTCCTCCTCGATGGCTTTCGAATTGACTCGGCCCGGGCCTGGGACGCCCGCGGCGCTGTCAGAGCGTTGTAGCCGCCAGCGAGGGTGTGCACGCGTCGTGCCCGTCGAGCGCCGGCGCGAGGTGCACGTCTGCGGGGCCCGGGGATCCGGAGCCCTTGCCAAGGGGCCGTACGCTGTGCGTCCGCGAACGTTCGCGAACACGGATCCCAGCCCGGAAGTCAGGCCCCGACTCGCTCCCGGGGGCTTGGCCCGCCCTGTGGCCGGCACGGTGACCCCGCTCCTCTCCGCGATCGGCGGGGTCGTCACCGCGCTCGCTGGGCTCCTCGCCTTCCTCTTCCTCACCATCTTCATGCTGGTCTTCGGGCGCGATCTTGCGACGGGCGAGCGGGTTCGTCTGGTCCCGGCTGGCGTCGCAGGCCCTCGGCCAGTCCACCTCCAACTCTCGCATCGAGAATACGCCGGGGTATTTCGCGGTCGTCATCGGCGAGCCGATCTTCAAGAGCGATCGGCTACGGCTGGGCTTCTCCATCACGAACGCCGTCTCCTGGTCGCCGTCCGCCATCGACGAGGTGATCGAGGCTCCGCCCAGCTCGGGACAGCGGCTCACCTATTCTTCGAGGGTGGGGTTCTCGACCGCGCGCAGGGTCGCCCGCAACTGGACGAGCATGGGGATCGCAGCGCCCAGCAGGACGGCCGCCAGGACCACTAGCGCCATCCCCCAGGCCTCCATCGTCACAGGACCTCCGTCGAGCTTCGTGAGCGCCCGTCGCGGCGGCGCGGCGGCAGCTTCTTACTTGCCGAGGACCTTCTCGACCTGGCCGAGCTTCTCCCGGACCTTGCCGCCGAGCTTCTGGTCCTTACCCTCGGCCTCCAGCTTGCGATGTCCGGTGATGATCCCTGCGACCTCCTTGATCTTGCCCTTCAGGTTCTCGAACTTGCCCTTCGCCTGGTCTCTCGTGCTGGACTTCATGGCTTCTCCTCCCGGGGGCATATTTGTCTGGCCCGCAACTAGTATGCGCCGAATTGATCGAATTGGCTGAGGGCAGCAGGTTCCCCCAGTTTCGTTCTCACGAGGTGCTCGGCTTCGCGGCGGTTCGTGCTGACCCTCCGCGATTCAGACGACCCGCCGACGCTGGATGACGCCCACCAGCAGCGCAATGACGGCCAGCACCAGCAAGAGGTGGACGAATCCGCCCAGGGTGTAGGAGCTCACGAGGCCAAGCCCCCATAGAACGAGAAAGATGACCGCAATGGTCCACAGCATGACGACCTCCTTCGCGAGCGCATGCTTGTCTGCCGCGCATCGATCCGGCGGTGGTGCAAGTAGGAGGCCGTACAGAGTCGCGCACGTTTGCGCGCCCTCGGATACAGCGCTGGCGGCGAAAGCGCCGTCCATCGTGCGTCCGCGAACGTTCGCGAACAGCGGCCGAGCGTCTCGAGCGAGGAAGGGCTGCGAACCAGGTATGCGTCGGGTTGTCGGTCGCGCTCGCGGACGTTCGCGAACGTTCGCTTTCCCGTGAACACCCCCGTCGGTCAGGTCTTCGAGGAGGGCATCTCGTTCATCGTGCAGGGCGCCGGCATCTCGCGCGACGTGGTGAAGCGCTGCCGCGACGCTGACGTGCCGTTCGCGGGCATCGTCTCCTCGGGACGGCTCGCCAGGATGTACGAGAAGTGGGGCGCCGAGTTCCTGGTGGCAGAGGGCGCCGAGGCGGGCGGGCACATCGGCGACATCGACCACCCGTTGCCGGCGCTCCTCGCGGACGTCCTCGCCCACACCTCGCTCCCCGTCGTCGCGGCGGGAGGTGGGCGAGGAGATGAAGAAGGGGTGAAGAGCGAGTGGGCCGCTCGGTGACTCCGGGCACGGCAGCAGGAGCGTTGGTTCGAGCTGCGAAAGGGACGCGAGCGCGTCCGGTTTCGAGTGAGGTGTCGGTATTCCTCGAACTCGTGATCCACTTGCGGTGGCGCGCCGACTCTGTCGAGGCGACTAACCCGCCGAGGCGGAGCTGAGCAGGCTGTCTCGGAACAGCTCGGCAATGGCGTGGGACAGCTGCGCCGCGGAAGCAGGTTTGGCCAGGTATCTGTCGAACCCGGCAGTGACCGCGCGCTCCCGGTCCGTGACGCTGGCGTAGGCAGTCAGGGCGAGCATGGGCGTACGCGCAGCAGCTCCAGGCAAAGCGCGGATGCGTGCGAGAAGCTCATACCCGTCCTGTTCGGGCATGGCGATGTCACTGAGACGACGTCGGAAGCCCCGACGCGGAAAGCGTGCAGCGCCTCGCGCACCGAGCCGGCCGTGGTCACCGCGGCACCGCAGGTCAGGAGCATGTCCGCGAGCGTTGCGCGTACGTCGGGCTCGTCGTCCACCACCAGGACGCGCAAACCAGTGAGCGGGACGGGGGTGAGCGGCTTCAGGAGCGGCCCAACCCCCGACATCGACGGAGCCTCCTGCTCTGCCGGCCTGGGGAGGCGAATGGTGAACGTCGCCCCGAGCCCCGGCCCGTCGCTGTGGGCGAAGGCGGTGCCGCCGTGCAGCTCGACGAGCTCGCGCACGATCGAGAGCCCCAACCCGAGGCCCGTGTGACGTCGCGTGCTGGTGGCGTCGGCCTGGCTGAACCGCTGGAAGAGCCGCGGCAGGAACTCGGAGGAGATGCCCACGCCCTCGTCGCGCACCACCACGTCGAGGTGCTCGGGCTGAGCTTGAATCCGGACCTCGACCGACCTCCCTGCCGGGGTGAACTTCACGGCGTTGCTGAGGAGGTTCTGCAACATCTGGATGATGCGCACTGAATCGCCGCGGACCCACGACTCGGGGGTCGTCGCGAGCGGACACAGCACCACTCCCTTCGCAAGGGCTGACGGGCGGACCTCCTCGATCGCGCGCTGTACCGTGTCTGCGATGTTGACCGGCGCGGAGTCGATCTTGAGTTTGCCGGCGATGATCCGGGAGATGTCGAGGATGTCGGAGACGACCTTGAGTTGCAGCTCCGCGTTGGCCTCGATCCGCTGGAGGACGGTGGCCTGCTTCTCTGCCGTGACACCCGCTCGCAGCAGGTGCGTCGAGTTCAAGATTACGGAGAGCGGAGTGCGCAGCTCGTGGGAGAGCACGGCGAGGAACTCGTCCTTGGCGCGGTTCGCGGCCTCGGCTTCTCGCCGCAGGTGCTGTTCGCTCGCGAGCAGACGCGAGTACTCCTCGGCGGCCAGCTTCTGGTCATGCACGTCGGTGTTCGTGCCGAACCATCGAACGATCCGTCCGTCCGCGTTGCGCAGAGGCATGGCCCGCGAGAGGTGCCATCGGAGCATTCCATCCGATCCTCGTCGCAGGCGGAACTCATCCTCCCACGGTTGGCCGGAGGCCAGGGCACTGCGCCAGATTCGGAGTAGGCGCGGAAGGTCCATCGGATCATGGACGACGATCCAGCCCCACCCCTCCATCTGCTCCGGGGTCGTGCCCGTGTACTCGTGCCAGCGGCGGTTGTAGTAGTCGACCCAGCCGGAGACGTCGGCGGTCCAGCAGAGCTGAGGGATGAAGTCGAACAAGGCGCGGTAGAGCTGTTCGCCCTCCATGGAGGTGAGGGAGAAGGGCTCGTCCGGTCCGTCCCGCTCCTCGAGCACGCCGAGCGCGCGAACGGCTCCCCCGTCCACGCGCAGGATGAAGCCCCGGTCGCGGATCGGCCTGAAGCTCCCATCGGCGAGCCGCACGCGATAGGTGAGCTGCCAGCGCTCCTCCGCGCCGGAGAGCGCGCGCTCGATCGCGCTCGTCACGCGTGCCGCGTCCTCTGGGTGGATGCGGCTCGTCCACTCCACACGATCGAGACGCCCCTCGGGATGGTTCGGTCCGAAAACGAGGGCGACCGCAGCGGCGCTGTAGAGCGCGGTCCCCTGCCGCAGGTCCCATTCCCACGTGGCCGAGCCATCGGGCGCGGGTAGCGTCTCGGCTGGGGCCATTCAGGCACGGAACACTGGCCAGACGGAACCTGCAACGGCCAAGTTGGAGAACACCACCCGCCCACCCATCCGGGTCGGGCGGATGGACATGAGGGTGACGCGAATCAAGCTGTCGGCGAACTACCCCGGGCACGTGCGCTGCTCGTCCACCAGACGAAGTAAGGGCGCTACCGATCGTGCTTCTGTCGGCATACTTCGGCGGGCGAGTGGTACCCTAGCTGTTCCACTCCTCGAAGGGGGGCGTCACCCAAGGCGGGGACGGTGGTACGTGGCTGAAGAGCGAACCTCCTTTAGCCTCTCTCTGACCGATCTCCTCTTCGAGGAGCCCGGGGTCGGCCGCTGCCTCGTGGCGCCGGATGGAAGCATCCTTCGCGCGAACGCCGAGTGGCTCCACTCGACTGGCTTGTCGCTCGACGACGTCCTCGGCGCCGACATCATCGACCTCTTCCCGGAAACGCGCGACACGGCGCTTGCGATGCACACCCGCGCTCGCGCCGGTCACCGCGTTGAAGTTCCTCGGCACGCGCAGGTCTTGAACGGACGCGAGACGTGGTGGGAGGGCAGCATCGCGCCGGTGCCTATGGAGAGCGGCACCGGGTTGCTCATCACCGCGCGCGAGCTCAGCGTCGGCGGCGTACCCCTCGAGCCGGCCGGGCTTTCGCCGGTCGCGACCCTGCGCCCGGAAGGGATCATCACGAGCATCGCGAGGATCTTCGAGAAGGCGCTCACGGTGGAGTCCGAGGAGGCGCGGCACGCCAGCCAGGCAACACTGGAAGCAGCGCTCACCAGCATGACCGATGCCGTGTTCATCTCGGATGCGCAGGGGCGCTTCGTCCACGCGAACGAGGCGTTCGCGACCTATCATCGATTCCCGAGCAAGGCCGAGTGCTCGAAGGCCCTCTCGGACTGCGCCGCCACGCTGGAGGTGTGGGCGCCTGATGGCTCGCCCGTACCGGTGGAGCAGTGGGCGGTGTCGCGAGCGTTGCGCGGCGAGACGGCGACCGGAGACGTCGAGTTCACCCTCCGACGGCGGGACACCGGCGAGACATGGGTCGGGAGCTACAGCTTCGCTCCTATCCTCAAGGATGGCGAGATCGTGGGGTCGGTCGTCGTGGCGCGGGACGTCACCGAACGCAAGCGTGCGGAGCAGGCGCTCCGCGCGAGCGAGGACCGGTTCCGTCACCTTGTCGAGCAGGTGGGTGATGGCATATTCGTGGCGAGCACGCGCGGCAGGTACACCGACGTCAATCCCGCCGGGTGCGAAATGCTCGGGATGACGCGCGAAGAGGTGCTCGCGAGCACGTTCGTGGACGTGCTTGCCCCCGAGGAGATCCACCGCCTCGAGGAACAGATCGACGTTCTCTCCGACGACCGGGTGCATCGGAGCGAGTGGCGCTTCCGTCGCAAGGACGGGTCGGTGTTCGTCGGTGAGCTCGACGGCCGCCGGTTGTCTGATGGCACCTTCCAAGGTGTGCTGCGCGACATCACTGAACGTAAGCGCGCCGAGGAACGGGTCTTTGCCGACCTCGCGGCGTTGACGCGGATGCACGCCTTGAGCGGGCGGGTGGTCGAAGGTTCCAGCATCGAGCCATTGCTACAGGAGACGATGGACGCGGCGGTCGCCATCATGGCGGCCAGCAAGGGAACATTGCAGCTGCTGGAGGGGGACACGCTCAAGATCGTCGCCCACTGCGGCCACGACATGCCGTTCCTCGACTTCTTCGACGAGGCCGAGGCTGTCGCCTCCGTCTGCGGGGAGGCAACGCGCCGGGGCGAGCGCGTTCTCGTTCCGGACGTGGAGACCAGCCCGATCTTCGCCGGGACCGCGTCATTGCCGGTGTTGCGCGCTGCCGGAGTGCGGGCAGTGCAATCCACCCCTTTGCGCACCCGCGCGGGGCGGCCGCTCGGTATCCTCACGACGCACTGGAGCGAGCCGCACACGCCCGATGAGTCCGGTCTGTGGCGACTAGACCTGCTGGCACGCCAGGCCGCCGACTTGATCGAGCAGAAACAGACATACGAATCGCTGCGCGCGAGCGAGGAGCGATTCCGCACCCTGGCGGAGAACAATCCACACATTATTGCTCGGTACGATCGCCAGCATCGGATCCTCTACATCAACCAGGCCGCCCAGGGAGTCACCAAGCAGCCGCCAGGGAGCTTCGTCGGCAAGAGCGCCCGCGAGCTGGGCATGCCGCCCGAGGTCTGCGATCGATGGGAAGAGAACCAGGACCGGGCCTTCGCCGGTGAGCGAGTGACGCTGCAGACCGAGCTGGCGGACCCCGATGGTCGGCAGCGATCCATTCTCGACCTGTTCGTGCCGGAGTACGCCGCCGACGGCTCCGTGCAGACCGTCTTGTCCATATCCGAGGACATCACGGAGCTCGTGGAGGCACAGAAGGCCCTGCGCGAGAGCGAACGGCAGCAGAGACAGCAGCGCGAGTTCCTCGAATGCGTAATCACCAGCGCCGGCGCGTGCATCGCCGTGGTCCAGGGCCATGAGCTGCGCTACACGCTCGCCAACCCGGCGTTCCATGCGTTCGCCGGGGCGCCCATGGTCGGGCGGACGTATCGGGAGGTGTTTCCCGAAGCGGCGCAGGCGGGCGCGGAGGCGCTGCTTCAACGGGTCCTGGAGACGGGGGAGCCCTGGAAGATCGAGAACTACGACGCGCCCGTTCCCGGCGTCGCTGACGCCATCTGGGAGGGCCAGGTCGTGCGCCTTCCGGCCACCGAGGGGGAAGAGCCCTCCGCGCTGGCCGTCGTCTGGGACGTCACCGCGCGCCGCCGCGCGGAGCTTGCGCTCGAAGATGCCAACGCCGGGCTCCGCGAGGCCGATCGGCGCAAGACCGAGTTCCTGGCGGTGCTCTCGCACGAGCTCCGTAACCCGCTCGCGCCCATCCGCAACAGCATCCACCTCCTGGAACACGCAGCGCCTGGAAGCGCCCAGGCCACGCGGGCCAGAGAAGTCGTTCGGCGCCAGACCGAGCATCTCACGCGGCTCGTCGACGACCTGCTCGACGTGACACGCATCTCACGTGGCAAGATCCAGCTGCAGCGCAAGCGCGTCGACGCCCGCCAGATCGTCCGCCAGACCTGTGACGACCATCGGGCCATGTTCCACGAGCGTCGGCTTGCACTGCACGTCGACACGTCCGATCCAGTCTGGATCGATGCGGATGAGACGCGTCTCGTCCAGGCCGTCGGCAACCTGCTCCAGAATGCCGCCAAGTTCGGTCACGAGGGCGGAGTCGTGACCGTCAACGTCGGGGGAGCTGACGGATGGGCCGAGATCTGCGTGCGAGACGAGGGCGTGGGTATCTCGCCCGACCTCCTGCCGCGGCTCTTCGAGCCCTTCGTGCAAGCCGACGGTGGGCTGGCCCGCACGAAGGGCGGCCTCGGCCTGGGGCTCGCCCTGGTGAAGGCGCTCGTGGGGCTACACGGAGGGTCAGTACGTGTATGCAGCGAGGGACTCGACCGGGGCGCCGAGGTCATCGTCCGGCTGCCCTTGTCGCCCGTGCCCGAGCAACCTGCATCCGACCTCGCTCGCTCCACGAAGACGAAGCCCATCGAGATCCTCGTGATCGAGGACAACCTCGACGCGGCGCAGTCCCTGGCAGACGTGCTGGAGCTGGAGGGGCATCGTGTGCACGTCGCGACGGATGGTCGATCGGGAATTGCGAGGACCCGTGAGCTGAAGCCCGAGGTCGTGCTGTGTGATATCGGCCTGCCCGACGTGAGCGGATACGAGGTTGCCCGCATTCTTCGAGCCGACGACGGGCTTCGCTCCACGCGCCTCATCGCGCTCAGCGGCTACGCGCAGGCTGAAGACCGCCTGCGTGCGTCAGAGGCCGGCTTCGACGACCACATCCCCAAGCCGCCTTCGCTGCCGGCGCTCCTTGCCGCGGTCGCAAGCGAACAGCACACCGCCCGTTTCTCAGCGGCGAGCCGCGCAACCGGGGAGACGTGTCCCGGAGACTGATAGCGCATGCCACATGAACTGACGCTCGAGATGGGGGGCGCGGGGGGAGAGTTCTCCCCTCCGCTTGAGGCGCCGCAAGGCGCCGGACGTCAGCTCACAGCGGCGGCGGTGCCGCTGGAGAATCACATCAACTGGTCGCCGCTGTGAGCACCTTCGTCACTGCCCGCGTGTTGATCGGGCGGCAAGACGTGTTCAACGAAGTCAGGGGCCTGGCGAGGAGGCGCACAATGTCTGGGGATCGGGCGGGCCGAGCAGGAGGCAATGGTCTCCGGCCAGCACGGCACCGCGGAGCGCGGTGATCTCCTCGTCGATGGAGGCGCGCGCGGCGTTGCCGAGCGCGGCGGTCGCCTCGGGCTGCCGTGGATTGGGACGACATCGAGGCCGGTTGCGCCGAGCCCGCGCGAGGGGGCGCGATGCGTGCTGCGGTCGTCGGGCGTCCTCGACGCGTGCGAGTCGGCGCTGTACGATTCCACTGTGATCACCGCGGTCCGCCGCATCCTCGCGTCCGCGCTCGCGCTCCTCGTCGTCGTCGCGACGCTGGAGCGCGTGCGCGTGAACTGGACGGGGACCCGCACCGCGGAGGACGCGAGCGGCGACCGTAGTGCCGCCGTCGTCCGCGACCGCGACGCGCGATGAAGGCGCTTCGCGACCAGCTTGGTGGCGGCGACCGGCGATCGAAGGGAACGGCCGACGCGATCGCGGCGGAAGCGCTCGACGATCCGCCCCTCGTCGCGGCGCTCGTCGCCGCGCTCGACGACCCGCATGAGCTCGTCCGGCTCCGGGCCGCGGACGCTCTCGAGAAGGCGAGCGCCGAGCGCGCGGAGATCCTCGCACCGCACGCCTCGACGCTCCTCGGAAGACCCGCGGACCTCGCGCAGCACGACGTCCGCTGGCACATCGCGCAGATGATCCCGCGGCTGCCGCTCGATAAACCGCAGCTCGCGCGCGCGGTCGCGGTGCTGCGGACGACGCTGGTGTCCGAGAGCCGCGTCGCGCGCACCATGGCGCTCGACGCCCTCGTCCGGCTCGCCGACCGCAAGCGGTCGCTGCGGCCCGCCGCACGACGGGCGATCTCCGCGGTGCGCTCGCGCGGCAGCCCTGCGGAGCAGGCAAGGGCGCGCATCCTCTCGAAGGGGCGCGGCTGGATCGATGCGTCGCGTACGCCGGCTGCTCGACGTGAACGCTGACCAGCGGCGCAGCCGACGTCCCGCCGTGGGGCTCGGGATCACGCCTTCGCGGACGCTACTAGCCATGCCCAGGCCCTGGCCCACCCGGCCTGCGCCGTCGGCCGCGAACTCCATGCCCGCCAGTGTAGCTCGTGCGCGGCGGGCCTGGATGCCCGTGGCCCCGTGCGAAGATGAGCCCAACCGCGTGTGGCTCGCACGAGTCGCTCTCCAGGTCAGCGGAGGAGGTCGCTGCGAATGGGCGACCAGGCATCCACGGCGCGCGCCGGGCGATCGCCTGTCCTGACCGCATGCGGGACGTCCGCGGGCACCGCTATGACCTCGCCCGTGCGGACCGCGATCTCATCGTCTCCGTTTACCTCGAAGAAGAGCTCACCCTCCAGCACCATCGTGATCTGCTCGCTGGCGTGGCCGTGGCGCTCGAAGCAGGCATGGGGCTCGAGCTCGAAGTAGGTCAGCATGGTTCGCTCGAGCGCAACGGCCCACATCGCGGCCCCGGGCACGTCGGGGCGCAGCCGCAGGACGTCGGCGGGGAAGTGACGCGGCTCCAGGTTCAGCCGCTTGCGCATGCAGGTCGCGGTCACCGGGCAGAGCGTTCGGAACTCGGCGCTCTCGGTCAGGGCCACCGGGAACGCGCTGCGCTCGATTCGCTCGAACCCGTGCCGGACGCAGAACCGTTCGAGCGTCGTTGTGAGGACGTAGGCGGTCTTCACCCCGCGAAGCGCGGATTGGGCCAGGATGCGCCGGTAGAGCTCGCGGCCCAGCCCGACGCCCCGGCGCCGCTCCTCCACCGCGAAGGAGCGCAGGAGCCCGTCCTCTCCCCGGACCTCGAGCCCCACGCAGGCGACGAGGTCGCGTCCGTCGACGGCGACGATGAAGTCCTGGCCCGCGGTCGCGACGTCGCTCGAGGGCAAGCGCGCAGCATCGAGCAGGTCGCGGATGGAGGGATCATCGGCCGAGGTGGCCAGCCTGAACGAGATCACGTTGCACCCCCTCTGAGGTCGCGACACCGGCGATCCTTCGCTAACCGCCGCGACCTGCCGGACGGCGTTCAGCACGGCACCCGCCGCCCTCGGGCGGGCGGTGGGCTCCTACGGGGTCGACGGACGAGCCCCCTTCCACGCCGCCGCTGTCCTCCTCCTCTCCGCCGCCGCCCCATCCCTCGCCGCCGAGGTCGATCACCGTCAGGCGAACCAGCAGGCGCGGATCGCCGGGGGCGTCCAGTCCGGCCAGCTCACGCCGCACGAGGCGGCCCGGCTCGAGCGCAAGGAGGCCCGGATCCGGCGCGAGATCCACCGCGACCGCGCGGCGAACGGGGGCACGCTGACGCCCGCCCAGAAGGCCAGCATCAACCGACAGGAGAACCGGACGTCGCGGCAGATCTACCGGCAGAAGCACGACGCCCAGCACATGTAGCCACGCCCGCGCGCCGCTCCGGGGAAGCTCCGCTCCCCGTCACGCGCGCCGCACCTCGGCGCTCTCCCCGATGGCGAGCACGCGCACGC
>MEMX01000018.1:10905-14410 GCA_001768075.1 Anaeromyxobacter sp. RBG_16_69_14
CCCGGCGCCGCCGCTCCGCCTCCAGGCGGCGCGGCGGCTCGTCGAGGGGCTCGTCCGCGAGCTTGAATGTCCCCCAGTGCATGGCGAAGAACGTGGCCGCCCCGAGGTCCTGAAAGGCCCGCAGCGCCTCCTCCGGATTCAGGTGCTGTGGCGACATGAACCAGGCTGGGTCGTAGGCCCCGATGGGCAGGAGGGCGGCGTCGATGTGGAAACGGCGTCCGATCTCGCCGAAGCCTTCGAAGAGGGCGGTGTCGCCGGAGTGGTAGACGGTCGCGCTCGAGCCCGTCACCACGAAGCCGCCCCAGAGCGTCCGGTTGGTGTCGCCGAACCCGCGCCGGCTCCAGTGCTGCGCAGGGACAAACGCGATCTCGACCGCGCCGAGGCGGGCCGACTGCCACCAGCCGAGCTCGGTGCAGGATAGGCCTTCCTTGCCGAGGGGCTCGCGCAGCCCCAGGCCAGCGTAGACGGGCACGCCGAGCCGCTTGAGCGTGGGCAGGTCGAGGTGGTCGTAGTGGCTGTGCGAGACGAGCGCGGCGTCGATGCGGGGCAGTTCCTCGAACGGCACGCCCGGCGCCACGTTGCGCGGGATAACGCCAGCGACCTTCTCGCCGAGCGTGGGGTCGGTGAGGAGCGAGACGCCGTCGAGCTGGACGAGGAAGGTGGCGTGGCCGATCCAGGTCAGGCGCGCCGCTTCGCCAGGCCCGGGCGGGGAGGCGATGCGCGCGAGGTCGGGCTTCACCCTGGGCACCGGCGCCCGGTCGGGCGACTTGCGGCGCTTCCTCGCGATGCGGTCCAGCACCGACCACTTGAACACCGCGCCGAGGCCCTTCGGCCCCGAGCCGTCCAGGTTCACGAAGCGCCCCTCCCGGTCGCGCGGCTGCACGAACCCCGTCGCCTCCCATGAAGGCGTCGTCATCGCGACCCGCCCTTCAACCGACCGCCTGACACTGAAGGAGCCACGCGGTACGACAACCCCGACATGACCCACGGGGTCGGGGAGAGCAAGCTGGCCCTACGTCAAGTTGCATGGCTACACGGCGCGGGCGAGGCGAGCGCGAGTAGGAGGAAGTCCAAGCTGCGGATCGCGTCCGATAACGTTCATCCCGGCGACCGCCCTCCCTCACGCCAGACCCGGACCCAGATGCCGCGACTGCCCCGCCAGGGGCATTCGAGTAGGTGCCCACAATCTGGCCGCAGTCGTTGATTCCGAGGAGCTCGGTCTCGGACGGCCCCGGGGCGTCGATCGTCTTCACCAC
This sequence comes from Anaeromyxobacter sp. RBG_16_69_14, assembly GCA_001768075.1. Taxonomy (GTDB): domain Bacteria; phylum Myxococcota; class Myxococcia; order Myxococcales; family Anaeromyxobacteraceae; genus Anaeromyxobacter_A. The sequence continues at coordinate 12,162 of MEMX01000018.1, forward strand.
GCCGTTGTCCACCAGCAGACCGTGGGTCGTCCCGCCCGGGGTCTCGTCGGGCAGGACGCAGGCGCCCACGATCTGCCCGCGGTTGCGGACGCGAAAGAGAACCGTCGTCGTCGCGCCTGGGGCATCGATAGCGGTGAACATGCCCTGGTCCAGGAGGAACCCATGGGCTGGACGGGTCACGCTGCAAAAGTCGACGATCCTTCCGGGGACGCACTCGGCGGCCCCGGACTGCATCGACGGCACCGCGGCGCGCGCAGACGACTCGTCCGACAGCGTATAGGCGGCGGCAACCGCGAAGCTGGCGATGACCGCTCTTCCACAACAAGTGATACTCATGCCGAGCCCCCCCATGAACATCAGCCACAAGCAAGAATTGCAAGGCTGTCTGCTCCTTCAAGTACCCGGCCCGGTCGGAAGTCCGACCCCAGGCAGGCGGAGTTCGACCCGAACAAGAAGGACGTCGAGGGGAAACTCGAACTCGCCGCCAGAGCCAAGCGCGAGGCCATCCGGCACAACAGCTGGTGGCGCACGAATCGCGAGGTTCCACCAGACCTGTTCGAACGCGAACTCCTCCGCACCCCGTCGGCGACCGCGAGCGTCAGCCGTTGGCGTGGAGGAGGACGCGGGCGCGGTTCGCGCGAGAATGGCGCACCACGTTCTCGAGCGCCTCCTGGGCGACGCCGTAGACGCCTTGCTCGACGTCCGGAGGGAGCTCGGCCGGCGGAGGGGCGAGGTCCAGGTCGAGCTTCATCCCGGCCCGCGCGACCGAGCTCTCCGCCAGGTGGACGAGGGCCGCCGAGAGCCCCAGGTCCTCGACCTGCGAGGCGCGCAGGGCGAGCAGGGCGCGGCGGGTCCGGCCTCGGCGGCGCGCCGCGGGTCGTGATCCACGCCAGAGCGCGCAACGCTCGGGCACTGGCGCTCTTCGAGCGGCTTCTTTCGATCGAGTGCGCCACGGGTGGGGTGACGCGCTTGACAGCGGCACCAGCGCACCGGGCGAGTAGCTTAGCGACTGTAAGTGAAAATTACGTTGCGCTGCCTGGCCCCAGTCGCCACGATGGTGGTATGAGCGTGCAACTCAACCACACGATTGTCTGGTGCCACGACAAGCAGCGTTCCGCAGGATTCCTCACCGACCTGCTCGGCCTGCCCCCGGCCACTTCGTTTGGACCGTTCCTCGTGGTCGAGCTGGGCAACGGCGTCTCGCTCGACTTCCACGCGATCGACGGCAAGGTCGCATCACAGCACTACGCCTTCTTGGTCAGTGAAGCCGAGTTCGACCAGGTTCTCGGTCGCATCCGCGGGCGCGATCTCGCGCACTGGGCTGACCCGGCCCAGCAGCGGCCGGGTGAAATCAACCACAACGACGGCGGCCGTGGAGTGTACTTCGAGGATCACGACGGGCACCTCCTCGAGATCATCACTCGCCCCTACGGGTCGGCAGCGGGAGACCTCCCCACGCGTGCCCCGTAGCTCAGCCGTCCGGGAGCACGGTCCCACTTGCCCTGGGTCCGCAAGAGCGGCTCGGCTCGTCCACCGTCACGCAGGCGAACGTCGTGCCCGGCGGCGTTCACCGCGCGCCCGTGCCTTCTCGCGCTCGCGCAGCGAGCCTCACGGACGAGGTGATCGGGTGTTCCGACGTTTCGCGGCCTTCCTCGGTGCCGCGCGCCTCCTGGGCTTGCACGTCTATTTCTTCGATCCCGAGTGGCAACTTGTTCGAGATGACCGCCGAGGAGTGGACTGTGCACGTGCCCGGGCTCGACCCCGATGCGGCCGTACGCATGCTCGCGGCCTGGAAGGCGCGCGCCTCGTCGGGCTGACCGCGCTGCGCGGTCGCCAGCGAGACCGCCGCGAAGCCGAAGCGCGCGCGGATGCTGTCCACGGCCGCGCCGACCCGCTCGTTGCGATCGAAGAGCGAGAGCTGCTCGAACATGCCCAGGTTCGACAGCTGCGTACCGAGCAGGCGGATCGGCAGCGACCGCGTCCGCGCCGCCATGAACATCTCCTTGACGATGGGATAGAGCTCGAGCTCCGAGTTGGTCGCCGTCGTGGTGTGCGAACGCGTGAGCGTGTGGAAGTCGGCGTAGCGCAGCTTGAGGGTCACCGTGCGAGCCTTGACGTGGCGCTTGCGCGCGCGCCAGCAGACCCGCTCGCACAGACCGCACAGGACCGCCTCGATCGACGCCGGGTCGGTCACGTCCTCGCGGAACGTCCGCTCGTTGGAGATGCTGCCGACGGTCTCGCCCTCGGGA
>MEMX01000018.1:14443-16967 GCA_001768075.1 Anaeromyxobacter sp. RBG_16_69_14
AGGTCGCCCGAGCCCAGCCCTTGCACGCCGCGCGAGATCGACACCGCCCACGCGCCGAAGATCTTCTGCAGATCCGCGACCGAGGCCTCGGCGAGCGCGTCCAGCGTATGGTAGCCGGCGGCGTGCAGCTTGGCCTCGGCGACGGGACCGATGCCGGGGAACGACCGCACCGGCAGCGGCGCGAGCACGGCGCGCTCGACGCCCGCGGGCACCAGCATCACACCGCGCGGCTTGGCCAGCGCCGACGCCACCTTGGCCACGACCTTGCTGGTCGCGACCCCGGCGCTCGACGGCAGCCCGATCTCGTCGAAGATCGCCGCGGTCAGCTGCAGCACCGCGCCCTCGATGGCAACGTCGGCGGAGCGGTGTTCGCCGCCGTTCCCGGCGCCGGCGCCGCCAGATCCGTAGAGCCGCTCGCAGCCGGAGAAATCGAGAAACATCTCGTCGATGCTGGCGACCACCACCGTGGGCGCGAAGCGACGCGCGATCTCGCGCACGCGGTCGGCGTAGGTGCCGTAGATCTCGTGCCGCGTGGGCAGGTAGATCGCGTTGGGCGCGCGCTTGCCGGCCTCCATCAACGACATGCCCGACTTCACGCCCAGGCGGCGCACCTCGTAGCTGGCGGCGGTAACCACGCCGCGGCTTCCCGGCTGTCCCCCGACTACCACCGGTTTGCCTTCCAGCGTCGGATCGAGCAGTCGCTCGACCGACACGAAGAACGTATCGAGATCCAGGCAGCAGATGCGCGCCTCCAATAGCGGCTGCGCGCGCGCGAGCTCCGACGCCATACCCACGGGCCCGAACCTTAACTGATTATTCGTTCAGGTGCAAGTCAGGGGCTTGGTCTTCGATGCGGCCTTCCTCGGGGTGGGTGATCACGCGCCCTAGCTTGCCGTCGGCCCCCCTGTCGATGCCCGAATCGTGCCGTGAGACCGGCGTGGAGACGAAGGCTGGCGCGGGCGCCTGCCCGGCCGTTACGTTCGCCGCCGAACTGGGAACGTGCGGGACTCCGATCCGCTGGTGCCGAGGTGATCGATGGAGCGAAAGAAAGCGTCCGATTTCCACCCCGAGGTGCTGGGCCTCTTCGATCGATACGTGCACGGTTTGATCGACCGCCGCGCCTTCCTGGTCAGGGCGGCGAAGTTCGCGGTGGGCGGCATGACCGCCAGCATGCTGCTCGACGCGCTCAACCCCAAGTTCGCCGAAGCCCAGCAGGTCGCCAAGGACGACTCGCGGCTCAAGGCCAGCACCGTGGAGTTCGGCTCGCCCAAGGGCTCGGGAAAGATGCGCGGCTACCTCGCGCTGCGGGCCAAGGCGCCTGGCAAGCTGCCCGGCATCCTGGTGATCCACGAGAACCGCGGTCTCAACCCTCATATCGAGGACATCGCCCGCCGTATCGCGCTGGAGAACTACGTCGCGTTCGCACCGGACGCACTGACGCCGGTGGGCGGCTATCCCGGCGACGAGGACAAGGCGCGCGAGCTGTTCGCGAAACTCGACCAGGCCAAGACCCGCGAGGACTTCCTCGCCGCGCTGGCGTTCTTGGAAGAGCGCCCGGAGTGCAGCGGCAAAGTGGGCACGGTGGGCTTCTGCTACGGCGGAGGCATGGTGAACTTCCTCGCCACCCGCGCGCCGGAGCTGGCCGCGGGCGTGCCCTTCTATGGCGCCCAGCCGCCGGCGGAGGACGTGGCGAAGATCAGGGCCCCGCTTCTCATCCACTACGCGGAGAACGACGACCGCATCAACGCCGGCATCCCCGCCTTCGAGCAGGCTCTCAAGGCCAACAAGGTGAAGTACGAGCTCTTCACCTATCCGGGCACGCAGCACGGCTTCAACAACGACACCACCCCGCGCTACGACAAGACGGCGGCGGACCTGGCCTGGAAGCGCACCATGGACTTCTTCAAACAGAAACTGCGCGGATGAGTGTTCGGCAGCGACTCGGAACTTCGAGCCGTTCGACCGGGCCAAGGTGGAGGAGCGCGCGATGGAGAAGGAGGTGGCTCCCAGGCCTATCGCCTGGCGCACTGGCGGGTGGCGGGGGAGGAGATCAACTACCGGCGTTTCTTCGACGGCTCGCGGCCATCCGCATGGAAGACGAGCGCGTCCTCGAGTAGGCGCACTGGCTCGTCCTCCGGCGACCAGGGTGGCCCTGCGCGCACGCCTCGAGACAGCGCACGCTCGTTGCCGGAAGGCTTTCGCGGCGCCTGGATTACGAGCCCATGCGGCATCGTCCACATGGTCCGCGAACCCGATGCGTGGTGACCACGCGAATCCGCGCGTCGGGGCGGCGCGCGTCAACGTGGGCGCACTCGGCCGGCCTGCGAACGACGGGCGCAGCGAGGTCTGGTACGCGTTCCTGGATACGGCGCAGGCCGAGCCCTTCGAGTTCGTGCCGGTCGCCTACGACCACGGGCGGCTGGCGCGAGAGATGCGGGCCGAAGAGTTACCGGAGGAGTTCGTGGCGACGCTCTTCACCGGCTGGGGGACGGCCTGCCTGGAGATCTTACCCGCCCGGGAGCGG
>MEMX01000018.1:16982-18564 GCA_001768075.1 Anaeromyxobacter sp. RBG_16_69_14
AACGAGGAATACTCGATGTCGATGCCGCGCCTCACCTTCGCAGCACTTGCGGTTGTCGGTGCGCTCGCTGCTGGCGCCGCCGACCGCCCTCGCCACCTGCCGCCCAACCCAGGGCGCACCAGCTCGCCACCTGAAATCGAGAAACGCGCCATCGCTGTGGGAGCCCGCGCGCCGGCGGTTCCATTGCCGATCGCGACCGGCGGAACGTGGGACCTCGCGGGCGCCCTTCGCACGGGGCCCGCGGTGCTCGTCTTCTACCGCGGGGACTGGTGACCGTACTGCCAAAAGCAGCTCGGCGAGCTGCAAGGGAAGATCGGAGAGTTCGAGCGGCGCGGCGCGAAGCTCGTGGCGATCTCGGTGGATCCGCCCGATCGATCGAAGGCCCTGGCCGAGAAACTGGGCGTCAACTACCCGCTGCTGTCGGATCCCAAGCGCGACGTCGTCCGCGGCTACGGCGTGGAGGACCAGGAGAACGGGATCGCCTGGCCGGCCATCTTCATCGTCGGCCGCGATGGGAACGTGCGGTGGCGATCGCTCGCGGAGACCTACAAGGAGCGCCCGACGTCGGCGGTCGTCCTCCGGGCGCTCGACCACACCAAGTGACGAAGAAGGTTAGTCACCGCACCCGGCCCTCCTCGACGGGCTTTCGGCGGCGCGCCAGCGGGACGGGATCGACGCGGCGCCATGGATAGGCGCGCAGGAACATCCGCGGCGAAAATGGCAGGTCGGTGAGCGCGGCCATCGTTCACGTCGGGTCGCCGTAGATCCGCGCCAGCGTCCGCGGGGAAACGCCCAGCCGGTACAGGAGGGGGAAGACGTTCATCAGGAGGAAGTCGGTGAGAGGGCGCGCCTGGAAGCGGCGCCCCGAGACGCGCACCGTGGAGCGGACCATCCGGATGTGACCGACGCGTCGTAGCCGGCGGATGAGCTCGACGTCCTCCATGAGCGGCTGCTCCGGAAATCCGCCCACGGCGCGGAAAGCGTCCGCAAGCACGAAGATCGCCTGGTCGCCGTAGGGAACGCGGGCGTAGCACGAACGGAGGTCCGCGAGGTGCAGGAGCGTGCCCAGCCAGCGACGCCGCTTGCCGTCTGGGCCGCGCAGACTGCGGGGTTCCTTCTCGACGTGAACAACATCCACGTCTCGGCGCGGAACCACGGCTTCGATCCTTACTAGTACCTGGCCGGACGTCCCCGCCGAGCGCGTCGGGCAGTTTCACATCGCCGGTCGCTCCGCCAAGGGCCGCTACCTCCTCGACACGCATGATCATCCGGTGCCGGGCGCGGTGTGGGATCTCTATCGCGCAGGTGTATGTTCTCTCCATGCGCGCCATTCGCTATGTCGTGTGCGACGTCTTCACCGACCGTCCCCTCACCGGCAACCAGCTCGCCGTCTTCACCGACGCGCGGTCACTGGACGACGCGACCATGCAGGCGCTGGCATGCGAGATGCGCTTCTCCGAGACCGTCTTCGTGGTGCCCCCCAGCGCCGGTGGGCACGCGCGCCTGCGCATCTTCACCCCCACCCGCGAGATCCCCTTCGCCGGACACCCCACCCTGGGCACGGCCTTCGTGCTCGGACAGC
>MEMX01000018.1:18606-23244 GCA_001768075.1 Anaeromyxobacter sp. RBG_16_69_14
TCGTGCCGGTCAGGCTGGAGCGCGAGGGCGCGAGGGTGGTCTTCGGCTGGATGCGGCAGCCGCTGCCCGTCCGGAGCGCCTATCCGGACACGGCAGCGCTGCTCGAGGCCCTTGGCCTGCCGGCGGCGGCGCTGCCCGTCGAGCAGTACGACAACGGCCTCCGCCACGTGCTGGTGGCCGCACCGACGCGAGAGGCGGTGGGCGCGCTGCGACCGGACTTCCGCCGGCTGGCCGGCCTGCCCGGGCAGTGCTTCAGCGTCTTCGCCGGGGATGGGGGAAGCTGGAAGACGCGCGTGTTCGCTCCCGGGGACGGGATCGACGAGGACCCTGCCACCGGGTCCGCCGCCGGTCCGGTGGCGGTCCACCTGGCGTGGCACGGCCGGGTCCCGTACGGTTCGGAGGTGGTGCTGGAGCAGGGCACCGAGGTCGGGCGACCGTCCAGGCTCTTCGCGCGGTGCCATGGGTCGAGCGAGGGCGTCGCCGCGGTGGAGGTGGGCGGCGCGGCGGTGGTGGTGGCGCGGGGCGAGTTCAGGATCCCCTGATAGCGCATGCCACATGAACTGACGCTCGAGATGGGGGGCGCGGGGGGAGAGTTCTCCCCTCCGCTTGAGGCGCCGCAAGGCGCCGGACATCAGCTCACAGCGGCGGCGGTGCCGCTGGAAATCACATCAACTGGTCACCGCTGTGAGACCGGCGCCGAGCCGCAGGTCTCGCGTTCCCGCTCGCCAGGGAGGCGCGGCACAATCTCTGTCCTTCCCCGACCACGCCCACCGCTGGTACGCTCACCGCATGGCGATGATGAAGACCCCCAGCGGCCTGCAGTACGAAGACACCGTCCCTGGTACCGGAGCGCAGCCGACCAGGGGCCAGAGCTGCGAGATGCACTACACGGGCTGGCTGTGGGTCGACGGCGCTAAGGGCGCCAAGTTCGACTCGTCGAGGGATCGCGGCGAGCCGTTCACCTTCCCAATCGGCACCGGCTGCGTCATCGGGGGCTGGGACGAGGGCGTCGCGACCATGAAGGTCGGCGGCTCGCGCACCCTGCTCATACCGCCCGAGCTCGGCTATGGCGCGCGCGGCGCTGGCGGTGTCATCCCGCCCAACGCCACGCTCCTGTTCGAGGTCGAGCTGCTCGGCCTGCAGTGAGCGGAGCCGGCGCAAGAGAGCAAACTCCGCAGGCGAGGTTCGTGTGGATGGAGCGGAGCGGCTCCTTCGCGCACGTCGAGGAGCCCGAGGCGACCCTTCAGATCTTGAGGGAGTTCCTCGCGAGATCGACCTCGCCGACCGCGTCGCTGTGAAGCCGTGCGCGGAGCAGGCACCCCAGACACAGCAGCCTGGGTCCGCCATGGCCCACGTCGCCCAGGGCGGCCACCGCACCGCGGCGCACGGCGCGTGACCACCCGTGAGAGGCAAGGCGGGCCCTCTCCTTCGCCACGCCGTGGGATCGTCCCGGAGATCCTTCGTAGCCCGCTCAGCTCTGCTCGCCGCCGGAGATCGAGTTAGGACCATCGTGCTCGCACGTGAAGCACGCTGCGCCCACGTGCATTCGACAGAAGTGGACGCGCGCGCGCAACGGCCGCCCGGCCATGGCGTCCTCGAACCCGAGGGTGGCGGCGGTTCGCGAGTCCGGGAACAGGTGCTCGATGCCCCGCCGGAGATCCAGGAGACTGCCGCCGCCGTTGTCGTTCACCGCGAGCAGTTCACGCACCGTCAGAAACGTCTCCACATAGTCGGCGAACAGACATCGCTTCATGGGCCCCTCGCTGGCACCCGGATCATCGGCACGGTCACACAGCCTGGCAACCGAACCCGCCGTCCCACGGATCGTCAACGTCAGCGGGTTGACGTCTCGCGTTCCTCGCCGCGGGCGTTGCTCCCGACTCCGCTGCTCGCCGGTCAGACCACGAAGCGACAGACCTCGTCTCCCTGCGGGGTGCTTCTTCCGATGAACGAGCGTCGCGCCGCCGACTTGCCAGCAGTGGAGGCTGCTATCGCTGACGCGGCGGCTCACACCCCGGCCGGGTCCCGCGCCCTTGTCCTCGGTTCTACCCACTACGCTCTCGTGGCCGATCGCATCCAGGCTGCCCTCCCGAGCGTCGCCCTCTTCGACTCGGCCCACGCCGTCGCTGCCCAGGCTCTTCGGCGCGTCTGCAAGGCCAACCACGTGGCCGCCGCACGAGCAGGCGCCGTGACGGTCCTGCTGGGTGGCAAGAGGGGCAACCTGCCACCGGCCGCGCTCCAGTACGCGGCCGGCCCCAGGTCTCATGCTTCGGATCCGCTTGGAGGGACCTCCGGGCGCGCTTCCGGTCATCGACGGAGGGTTCACCAAGTGGACCCAGGCGCTCCTCTCCGACTGGAAGGAACGCTTCCTCGCGAGCGCGATCGATGCGGAGCTGGTGTGCAAGCTGTACCATCCGTGACCTTGGAGAGGACAAGGAAGGCTTCATCTTCGCAGACGTACTGCCCGCGGGGGCGGTGGCCTGACGGGAGTCGTTGTCTGGCGGTATCGTTCGCTCATGATCTTGGAAGTCCTGGACCGAGCGGTCCGCCACCGGGTGTATGCGGCGCTGGTCGCTTCCGCGCGGGCTCCGACCGCCGCGTCGCTTGCTCAGTTGCTGAGCGTCAAGAGGAATGACGTGCGCGCGGCTCTGGAACGGCTCCACGCCGCGCACGCCCTCGTGCTCGACGCGGCCACGCGCGAGGTTCGGATGGCCCTGCCGTTCGCCAATGCGTCCACTGCGTACCGCGTCGAGTCAGGCGACCAAGCCTGGGATGCCAACTGCGCCTGGGACGCGCTCGCGATGGTGCGGCTGCTCGACCTGCGACAGGCACGGGTCCTCGACTGGGGAGGTCCCGGTCGTGACAGCCGGGTGTTGACGGTCGCGGAGGGACAGCTCGTCGAGCGGGACGGTGTCATCTCGTTCCCGCGCCCGGCGTGGCGCTGGTGGGAGGACATCGGATTCACGTGAGCCCACATCCTGTTCTTCCGGTCGGAAGAGGGGGCGCGCAGCTGGATGACGGAGGCAGGGACGTCGCTCGCTGGCGTGATGACGCTCGACCAGTGCTGGTCCGTGAGTGCGACCTGGTACGCGGGTCGGCTCGACGCGGACTACCAGCGCCCGCCGCTGGAACACTTCCAGTCGCTGCTTCACGGACAAGGGCTGGTCGGAGATGCCTGGTCGCTGACACCGCCATCGACATGGCGGCCAGAGGTCTCTCGTGATCAGTCGAGGACGTAGCGCGGGTAGGAGGACTTAGCCCGCTCGGCGAGCGCGAGGTCGACCTCCACCGTGGCGAACGGCGCGGCCGGCGACGTGGAGGCCAGCACCTCGCCATCCGGGCTCACCACCCACCCGCGTCCGCCATAGTCTTGCGTCTCGCTCGCGCGGTTGGACGAGAGCGAGTAGGCGCCGGAGACGACGGCAGCGGCGAGACCACCGGCGAGCCACTTGTCGACGCTGCTCCGCGTGGTGAGTCGGGGGGTCACCAGGACGTGTGCTCCTGCCTTGCCGTACTCGCGCGCCCTCTGGAACGCCCATAGCTCCGAGCAGATGACGAACCCGACCTTGGCGGCGCCGACCTGCACGGCCTCGAAGCTGCCGTCGCCGCGCTCGTACCACTGTGCTTCCCAGGCTCCCTCTTCGTTCGGGAGGTAGAACTTGTGGTGAGCGGTTCGATACCCCGCCTCCTCGTCCCAGACGAAGCCCTCGTTGAGCCGACGCCCATCCCGTGTCACCGGGGCCGTGGCCAGGACCGCCGCCGGAGCAAGCTCCTGGAGTCGGTCGATCCATGCTCGGTGGGCTCCCTCGGCGGCGCGCCAGGTCTCGACGCTGAAGGTCGGTGTCGTTCCGAACCATGGGTAGAATGGAAGCTCCGGCAGGAGCACCAGGCCCGTTTCGCGGCCGCGGCAGTGATCAACCAGAGCCCGCCAGGCCCTCTCGAAGGCCGGGGTCTCGTCCGGCATCTCGCACACGGTGACGCGCGTCCCCAAGCATCCTCCCGAATAGCGTATAGCGATTGCGCATCCGATGCCCCAGGAAACGCTCATGAACATCCGCCCGGTCATCACCAGCGATACTGACGACCTCGTTGCTCCCTGGCTCCTCGTGTTCCCCGAGTATGGCGACCCCACGAGACCCCAGCGCGATCCTCGCGCCAACGTGGCGCGGAAGCTCGGCTTCGGTGACGGGCTGTTCTGGCTGGCAGAGCTGGACGGGCGAATCGTGGGCACCATCATGGCTGGCTACGACGGCCATCGCGGCTGGGTCTACTCACAGCGGCGACCAGTTGATGTGATTCTCCAGCGTCACCGCCGCCGCTGTGAGCTGATGTCCCGCGCCTTGCGGCGCCTCAAGCGGAGGGGAGAACTCTCCCCCCGCGCCCCCCATCTCGAGCGTCAGTTCATGTGGCATGCGCTATCACTTGGCGCCCACCTCGAGGCGCGCGGCGCAGGGGTGGGCCGCGCCCTGCTCGCCGAGGCGGAGCTAGCACTGAGGTCGCTCGGCTGTCCCAAGGTGAACCTCCAAGTCCTCTCGACGAACGCTGGAGCACTGGCCTTCTGGAACAGCGTTGGCTACGCGCCGGATGATGTGGTGAGCCTCGGCAGACGCGCCGCGAGGCGTAGGCCCACGAAGCCGC
>MEMX01000018.1:23370-23669 GCA_001768075.1 Anaeromyxobacter sp. RBG_16_69_14
TGGTCGTAGGCGACGCATCGGTACCGGCCGGAAAGGTGTGCCACCTGCGCGTCGAACATGCGCAGGTTCCATAGAAGACCGTGAGAGAACAGGATCGGTGGTGCGCCGCCCGTCGTGTCCTCGTAGTGGAGTTCCGCCCCGTCAACAGGAAGAAGTGGCATCGTGCGCACTGTAGCGCGGCCGCCGCGCTCTCCAGCGACGAAATGCTCGGCCCAGGCGGCGGGCCAGACCTGATTCCCGCTGGCGACCAGAAGTAGCCTCCGGCCCCTGGCGCGCCGGCTGATCCTGCTGAGTTCGAA
>MEMX01000019.1:0-5300 GCA_001768075.1 Anaeromyxobacter sp. RBG_16_69_14
CCCGCGCCCCCCATCTCGAGCGTCAGTTCATGTGGCATGCGCTATCCGGTGTGCGCGGCGACCAGTTGATGTGATTCTCCAGCGGCACCGCCGCCGCTGCGAGCTGATGTCCGGCGCCTTGCGGCGCCTCAAGCGGAGGGGAGAACTCTCCCTCCGCGCCCCCCATCTCGAGCGTCAGTTCATGTGGCATGCGCTATCAGCCCGTCAAGAGATCGCCCAGCGCTCGGCGCAGCATGAGTCGCGCGCGGTGCACCCTGACCTTCAGCGCGCCCACCGAGACGCCGGTGATCGCATGCATCTCGTCGTAGGCCAGATTCTCCCCGTGGAAGAGGACGAAGCTCTCGCGGTATGCGGGAGGGAGGCGGGCGATCTCGGTCTCGAGCGCAGCCATCAGCTGGCGGCCGCCCAGCTCGCTCTCGGGATCGCGCGCCGTGGAGAGTTCGTCGCCGGCGAGCACGGCCGGCCTTTCGGCGCGGGCGCCTGCCTTGAGGTAGTCGCGGCAACAGTTCATGCCGATGCGGAAGAGCCAGTCCCTGAAGCGGCCGTCTCCGCGCCAGGATCCGAGGTTGGAGTAGCAGCGCGCGAGCGCCTCCTGCGCCAGCTCCTCGCCCACGTGCCGATCCCGCACCACGCGCGCGCAGATCGCCACCAGTCTGCTGCCGTGCCGCCGCACCACGCCGGCGAAGGCCTCCGTGTCGCCGTCGAGCGTGCGCTCCACGGTTTCGCGGTCGGCGGCGTCGGCCAGATCGGGGACGCTGCCTCTGTCCGAGATGGGCGCCGCGCCACGGAGCGCGATGAGCTGAGGCCGCTTGCTGGTGATGACGGTCGCTCCTCTCGGCAATGGTAAAGACGACGGGAAGGACGACCGGAAAGACGACCGGCGACTCCGGACGTTACCGCGCCGACGAGCGAGGGTGGAATGTGCGCTCCGACGCGATGAGAGCAAGGCGGGGACGGTGGGCTCGTAACCTCCGTGCGGCAGGCTCGTCGTCTCCGGAGCATGGGACATACTCGAAGTGAGAGGAGAAACTTCATGAGCCCACACCCCACCCGCCTCGCCAGCCTCTTCGTGACCTGCGCGTTCGGCCTCGGGACTGCGTGCAGCGGTGCCAGGAACAGCAGCAATGAGCAGCTTCCGGCCGGCCAGGGCCGACTCGCGGTGGCCCTGGTCGACGCGCCCAACCCGGACGTCAGCCAGATCGTGGTGAACATCACCAAGGTCACCGCACACAGCACCGCGGCCGGGTGGGTCACCGTCAGCCCGGCCAGCGTCACGCCGGCCACCCCCCTGACGGTGGATCTGCTGACGCTCCAGGGCACCGCGCTCGACCTTGGTTTCCTGAACCTGCCGCCCGGGACGATCACGCAGATCCGGCTCTACGTCTCGCGGGAGGACAACTACGTCGTGCTCACGGATGGCAAGGTGAGCGTGCCGCTCAAGGTCCCGAGCGGATCCGAGTCGGGCATCAAGATCAAAGGTCCGTGGGAGATCGCGGCGTGCAGCCAGACCAACGTGACGCTCGACTTCGACGGAAAGAAATCCATCTGGTACCACCCGGCCCACCAGGGGAGCGAGTGGATACTGCGGCCGGTGATCCGCACCAAGAAGATCCTGGCCGTGGCGACGGGTTGCTCGAGCGGCGATGACGCGGGCTCGGGAACCAGCGGCCCGCAGGTCTGCGATCCGACCACCGCGCAGTGCCCGCAGGACTTCGTCTGCACCGCGGTGGGCGAGTCGGCCGTGTGCCTGGGCGGCCCGGACGCGCCCTGCACGTGGGGCAGCGAGTGCGTCAACGGGACCTGTGACCCGACCACGGCTCGCTGTCAGGGCGGCCTGGGCGCGCCGTGCGGTGAAGCCAGCGCCTGCGTCATCGGGACCTGCGTGGCAGGCACGTGCGCACCGGGCGGTGCCGACGAACCCTGCGGAAGGGGCGACGACTGCGAGAGCGGTATCTGCAGCGAGGGTACCTGCACGGCGCCCTCCACCGCCGGCGGCGCGGACCACCCCTGTACCGTGGCCACCCAGCTCGACGATTGCTACTCGCGAGCGTGCGGCGCCGATCTCACGTGCGAGCCAGGTGGACAGGGCGACCAATGCGAGCTGGACGGGGATTGCCAGGAAGGGACGCCCTGCGTCTTCGCTGGCGAGTCGCCGACTGGAACGTGCGTGCTCGTGACTGCCGCACAGTAGCGTCGGCGGTCAGACTCGCCGCGCCGTCTTTCGTGCTCAAGAGGGGGGAGCGGCCGCCGCTCCCCCCTTACCCCCACCGCAAGGATGCCTTGGCCGCTGCGAAAGGGCTCTTCAGCGCGCTGCCGGCTTCTTTCGCTTCACCGGTGCCGCCTGCCGGGTCCGCTTCCTCCGCTCCGCCAGCTGCGCAGCGAGCCGCAGCGCGGCCCACATGCTCTTCGGGTTCGCCTCGCCGAGGCCGGCGATCTCGTAGCCAACGCCGTGGTCGGGGCTCGTCCTCACGATCGGGAGCCCGAGCGTCACGTTGACGGCAGGATCGTGCGCCACCGCGTCGAGCAGCTTCACCGGGATGAGGCCCTGGTCGTGGTAGAGGGCCACCACCGCGTGGAACTCGCCCGCCGCGGCGCGGAAGAAGACGCTGTCGGCGGGGTACGGCCCGCTGGCCGCGATGCCGAGGCGCTTGGCGCGGCTGATGGCGGGTAGCACGAGCCGCTTCTCCTCGTCGCCGAAGGCGCCTCCCTCGCCGGCGTGGGGGTTCATGGCGCAGACGGCGATGCGCGGCTTGGCGATGCCGAAGTCCCCCTGCAGCGCGGTGTGGGTCGCCGTCACGGTGCCGAGGATGCCGCTCGCGGTCACCGCGGTCGGCACGCGAGACAACTGCAGGTGGTTCGTGACGAGCGCGACGCGCAGGCGCGTCCCGGCCAGCATCATCACCGAACGCTTCGCGCCTGTCTTCGCCTCGAGCCACTCGGTGTGGCCGACGAAGCCCTTCTCGGCGTTCTGCACCTGGGCCTTCGAGACCGGGGCCGTGCAGAGCGCGTCGGCCTGGCCGCTCACCACCGCGTTGTAAGCGGCCTCGATGTATGCGAGCTGCGCCGCGCCGCCGGCGCGGATAGGCTTGCCCGGCGTCGCAGCGATGCGCGGCAGCTTCGTGACGCGGACGAGCGCGCCCTCCGGGGGCAGCGGTTCGCCGGGATCCACCGACGGGAGTGAGAGGTGGGCGCGTCGGGCTGCTGCCGCGAAGACGCCCGCGTCGCCGAAGATGTAGGGTATGAGCAGACGGCGATGACCAGCGAGTGCCTTCGCGGTCACCTCGGCGCCCACGCCCGATGGGTCCCCCATGCTGATCGCGATGCGGATGCGCATCGGTACACCTCGCTGACAGGATACAGCCGCAGGCCCCTATTCCAGCCCCTATTCCTTGAGCTCCGGCAACTTCACCTCGACGATCGCGTCCTTGCGCAACTCGGCGATGTACTGGGCGCGATAGGTGTCGCCCTGGTCGTTGACGAGGCGATCCCGGACCTCCTCCTTCACCTCTTCGAGCGGCCTCACCCCGCCCCCACGGCGCTCCTCGACCTGGAGGATCTGGATCCCGGGCCGGGTGCGCACGAGCCCGGAAATCTGTCCTGGCTGGAGCCCGAAGGCGGCCTTCTCGACGTCGGGCTGGACGGTGCCGCGGCGCAGCCAGCCCAGCTCGCCTCCATCCGGTGCGCTCGGCCCCTGCGACATCTCGCGGGCGACCTTTCCGAAGTCCTCTCCCGACTTCAGGCGGGCGAGCGCCTTCTGGGCGAGGGCCTGCACGCGCGCCACCTCCGTCGTGTCGGCGCCTTGCGGCAGCGCCATGAAGATGTGCCGCACCCGCAGCTCCTCGCCGGCGCGGAACTCCTGTGGGTGCGTCTGCCAGTAGTTCTTCACGTCCTCGTCGGTGACCTTCACCTTGTTGCGGATCTTGAGCTGCACGAGCCGCATGGACTCGAGGTCCCGCTTCACCGCCTTGCGGTAGGATGCGCGGTCCAGCCCCTGAGCTCGGAGCGCGTCGTCGAGGCGCGCGTCGTCGAGGTTGTTCCGGCGCTTCACGTCCTCGATGACGGCGTCGATCTCGGGTTCGCTGATCTCGACGCCGAGCGCGGCCACCTGGCCCTGGAAGAGCCGCTCCGCCGTCAACGCGTCGAAGGCTGCCTTGAGCGCCCTGGCGCGTGCCTTGGCGCGCGCGGCTCCAGCGGGCTGCGCGTCCGCGCGGCGCAGCTCGGCTCCGGCGCGCTCCTCCAGCTCCGTGAGTGTGACCACCTCGCCGTTGACGGTGGCGGCGACGCGATCGAGGACGCGCCCGTGAGGCGCTGGTGTGTCGAGAGCAGCGAGCAGGATGAGCAGGGAGAGCATGTGGGGTCGATATTGGCGTTATGGGGCGACGGCGTCGAGCGCCGCCTGATTGATCTGGATGCTAGCGCGTCCGCGGAGCGCGGAGAGGTATTCCTCCTGGGCCCGGGCCCGCTTCTCGCGCAGGAGCCGGTCGCGGATGGGCGCACTCGCCTCCGCGAGCGATCGTCGCGTTGCGGGCCGCCGGACGGTGACCTTGAAGACGTGGAAGCCGTACGGCGAGGGCGTGACCTCGGAGATGGTATTGAGCGGCAAGGCGAAGCAGGCGTCGAAGACCTCCGGCATACCCGAGCCCTTGCCAAACCAGCCCAGGTCGCCGCCCGCCTTGCCCTCGGGCGCGATGGAGGAGCGGCGCGCGATCTCGCCGAACGCCTGCGGCCGTCGGCGCACGTCCTCCCGGACCTTGTGCGCCTCCTCCTTCGTCCGGACCACGATCTGAAAAGCGTGCACCTGTTCCGGTTGGTGGAACTCCTTCGCGTGCTCGTCGTAGTAGCGCTCCACCTCGCCGTCGGCGACCTGGACTTGAGGGAACACTTCGTCCGCGACGAGCTTCGTGACGGTGAGTTGCTCCTTGAGATGAGTCCGTAGCTCCGCCTGCGAGAGCCGCTCCTGGGCGAGGAGGTCGTCGAAGTGGGTCCCCGGGTACTCGGCGCGCATCCGTAGCAGCGCGCGCTCGACCTGGTCCTGTCCGATGGAGATGGAGCGATCGCGCGCCTGCTGCAGGAGGAGCGCACGATCGATCGCGTCTTCGAGCAGGCGACGCCGCAGCGCGCCGTCCGGCGCCTCTCCCTCGCCGCCCCCGGCGCGCGCATGGTCGAGGTCACGCCGGATGGCCTCGCCTGCGATGGGCTCGCCGTTGACGACGGCCACCGGGCGAGGCGCCTCCTTGCCCAGGACGGGCCTTCCCTCACACCGGCCGCAGCTCGTCGCGAGAGCGACGGCGGCCCCCAGC